>JAKQFA010000006.1 GCA_029556335.1 Methanobacteriota archaeon | reverse complement strand
TCTCTACATTTCAATCCCAAAATGGTCTGATTTTAGTATGACTGACTTTTACCAAGCACTTAGCAGGATACATATTTCAATCCCAAAATGGTCTGATTTTAGTTTTATAGTTTGAATATCTTATTCGCACCACTATCCCATTTCAATCCCAAAATGGTCTGATTTTAGTGATACTTGATAAGTGGTTACATCATCAAAGAAGTTAATTTCAATCCCAAAATGGTCTGATTTTAGTGATTATCCGTCATGTTATAATCGCATTCTATTTTAAAATTTCAATCCCAAAATGGTCTGATTTTAGTATTAACCCTTCACATCACACCTAGGGGTATAGGTAGATTTCAATCCCAAAATGGTCTGATTTTAGTAGGGCTGAAATTTGCCCTATTTTCCCTAATACACCATATAATCTGGCCCCTCAAACACTTAAAATTGTTGATCTATAAAGTTGGAATTTCTTTATATGGTTTGACGACACTTTATTCATTTTTATTTGCGAAAAATAAAATCTTTAGATTATATAAACACCAGATCTATATTTTTTAAAAAGGATCATAGGCTCCTGAAGCTATATTTACCCCCATTTAAACTAATGGAGAAGATTTAATTTAGAGTAATAATAATGATCACATTAGTAATGAGGATTAGACGATCTGCAGAAAATTGAAGGAAACAGTTAGTTAGACATCAATATCTCTTAAATTAAAAAAAGATAATTATAATTAGATGATAGCATTGATAGGGGCTTTTTCAATCCCCATCACTTTCCTTTCAAATGCTTTGTCACTACGGAAGCGGTAAATGATCACTGAATCCTCAGATTTCTTTATTATCTTATTTAATCCCTTTTTTATGATTTCCATCTCACTTTGAGTTACTTCTCCTTCAAATACAGAGTTTTGGATCCAGTTGAGATGTGTACGGAGGAATCCTTTGACTTTGTTGACTCTCTCCACTTTGATATCGTAGACAATTATAAGATACATGTTCACCACCACATCACAAAGGGATTATACTCCTTAGATCCCAGAAGATGTTTAGTAAGTTTATAGGCTTCCAAACGTATTAAACGCCTGTAAGAAACTTTACGATTGAGCTCACGATGTTTTATGGTCTTTTTGAGACGTTCATCGTACTCTTTTAGGAAAATTTTCTTTCCACCCTCATTCAGGAGACAGTAGTTGAGGTCCTGTTCAAAATCGTCTTCACTGAGCATTCGCTTATTTACCAAGTAGAAGATTAGCCTATCAACCAGGAATGGCTTGAATATTTCACTTAAATCCAGGGCCAGAGAATATCTACGCTCAAAAGGTTCGTGGAGATAAGATATGGTGGGATTGAGTTGAGTGTGGTAGATTTCCGACAAGACCGTGGAGTAAACTAAAGAGTTTCCAAAACTTATTAGTGCATTGACCATGTTCTCTGGAGGTTTTCGGGATCTGCCTTCCATTTTAAATCCATTGGGAAGAATTTCGTCCATTAATGTGTAATAATGGGAACGTATACGGGCTTCAACATTCATAACGTCGGTTATGGTTTGGGAATAATCAAGATCTTTTAGAGTGTGGCTTATCTGGTTGTCTATCTTGTAATAAGCCACCACCTTCTCCATGTTCTTACTAGCTCCCTCCACAAACTTCTTGGCCAGGACCATTCTTTTATCATGGTCCATGTAGTGTTCGGCCTGTTTAATCAAAAGGTTTCCCGATAATAAAGTTTCTCTAGGATAGAAACTACCATCATAAAAGCCGTAGTAGTTGAAAAAATGAATTGGAACCCCTTCTTTGGCTAAAAGATGAACTACTTGGGAGGAAAAAGTTAACGAACCATAAGCATAGATGGAATATATCTGATTGATGGGTAAAGGCCTTTTACCATCCTTGTTCACAAAGTAGACCGTGTTTTCTCTTCTTTTTAAGATACCGTCGGACATTAAATAGTAATTTTTCTTAGCCACTTTTCATCACACCCAACACAACTCATAATAGGCGCACTTACGACATATAGGAATTTTAACAGGTTTAGGAAGTTCTCCTTCCACAATAGAAGTAATGCTTTTAACTACTTCTTCAATCTCCAATTCCATGGATGGTTCAAGTTTAATGATCTTCTTTTTTTTGATCTTAGGATAATCAATTACTCCCACTGCGTTTTCTATTCCCTTTTCTTTTTTCAGATAGTAAAGATAGTATAAAAGCTGAAATTCGTGGGCATCCTCCATTTTCTTACTCTTTTTAACCTCATGAATCTCCAGAACATCACCTTTCCGGATGAAATCAATACTAATTAAGTTATCAATGGTTTTGTCCCTTTTATCTCTTTCGTAGGTTTCTTTGTGTAGTTGTTTCCCTAAAGATACCAGTTCAGATTCCTGCTCCATTTTGATATGGTGAGAAAAGAACCAGAGCTTTGTTTTACAGACAAAATAGTAGCTGATTTGGGTTCCCATGATATGGAGGTGTTTTTCTGTTTTGGGGAGCATACGATAACCTGTATAACCTAATACTTTTATCTACTTCAATTAGTTTTATTAGAAATAGTAGCTATATCTTACAAAAATAAATCTTCACTTGCATTCAACATCAAACCTATCCTAGAATCATATTCAGCATCAACAAAATAAGTTTTATTATCAAAATCTACACGACTTTCAGCTTCCAGCTTTTTAAATTGCCCTATATTAATAGAAAGGAAATAACTCATAGCTTCAAAATATCTTCCAGATTCTATCTCATCTAAGTACTCTAACTTGTATTTAAAAGGAATTACTTCATAAGAATTGAACAGAGAATAAAATTCCGTTTCACTCTCATTATCATTGATAAATGGTACAATTCTCCTGTTGAATGCTTCAAAATGTTTTTCAACCCTCTCAAACGCTTCTTTATCTTTCCCTACATAACCTTCTGAATAAATTTCATCCACAAGTTTCTGAATTAAATCTTCAGTTAACAAATCGACCTTTTTAAGGCTTTCAACTGTTTTCTGGACCATCTTTGGAGTGTAAATATATTTATCTTTATTAGAACCCTCAGAAAAAATATTTACTGGAGCAATTATATTATTTTTCCATCCTTTTCGATTTACCCTTCCAAATCTTTGAACCAAAGCATCAATTGGAGCCGGTTCAGAATATAAAACATCATAATCAATATCTAAAGATACTTCAATGGCTTGGGTGCCAACCAGTAAATCCAGATTATCAAGTGATCTTTCAATTTTTTCCCTATCTTTGAGCATGAATCTACTATGTAAAAGAGCACTATTCTTCACATCATCGGACAAATATTCAAAAACTTCCTGAGACCTTAAAACAGTGTTACAAACGACAAGAACACGTTTACCATTATATAAATCTTTACGTATCATATCTAGGTTATTAAGGATGTTTCCATCGACAACATTAACTTCATGTCTTGTGAACTTTCGCAGTTCATCTCTTTTCATCTTTATTTCTCTTAGAATACCAAGATTTTCTTTAAATAAATTTTTGATGAATGTGGGGAGTGTTGCAGACATAATAAAGATTTTTGCATTATAATCTTTTTTTAAAATTTTAAGTATTTCTAAAACTAGTGAAGTTACATGTGCATCATATGCATGAATTTCATCGAGTATAAAAAGGCCATTAGTCATCTCTGAAAGTTGCATCTCAAAACCTTTGGATCCAAAAAATGATTTAAGTATTTGGAATGGTGTTAAAACTTTATAAGGCCTATATATCTTCTTACTAAGACCCTTAATATCTCTAATTTTCCTCTTTAATTCATTATAATCGTCTGGATTACCTTTTGATTTCGTGTAATTTTTTTCTAAATCATCCGATAATCCCTTGTAAAGAAAATAAGAAGCTTTACCGTGGAGGATGCCCACTTTATCCTCTTCTTTAAAGTCCCTTTGAAGCCTTTTATACATGGCATTTATACTTGCGGTATATGGAAGCAAATAGAACACACGTCTAGAGTTTCGGGCATTTTGATTGGCATCACTCCAAAAAAGTGAAGCCTCTGTTTTACCACTGCCTGTAGGAGATGTTAAAAAAGCACTTCCTTTAGTATTAAGAGCTTCTTCCTGTATTCCACGAAACTCTGGGAAGTTATATATGGATTTCATATTAGAAATACCATTCAAAATACCATATTTAGAGCCTGAAGCTAAATGATCACAGGCATTCACAAAACCTTTCAAAAAAATCCCATATTGCCCATGTAAACATGTATACTCATCATCTTCCCATTCAATAAAGTAAGGAAGAGCTATTTCTTTATAAACATCCATTAGATCTGTAAAAGAAATAAAATTAAAATTTTTTAGTTCATACCCCAGATATTTCTCGCTCCATTCTCCTATTTTATCAAAATAAGATAATATCTCATCAAAATGAGGTTCTAATTCAGATAATTTTTTTGTATATAATTTCTTTCCATTGGGGCTTGGATAAGTGTTGTAACGCTCTCGTAATAGGTTAATATCCTTATGATGGGTTATAATAGCCAAACCTATAGCTTTTTTATAATCCTCATTGCATTCTAAAGAAGAAATAAATCCAGCTGATAATATTTCATGTCTGTATCTCCAGGGCGCATTCCGACTTCCACCTTTAAGCATTGTTTGAAAGCCTGTCGCTCCTTTTCCAAAATCATGGAAAAATAGGGAGTAGAAAAGATGTTCCCAAAAATCTTTAACTCCACACAATTCCGGCACATTTTCATAGGCATCTTTAATACTCTTAAATACTTTAAGAGAATTTTCAGTGTGTTCAAGCAAACTTTCATTTGGCTTAGCTAATATTACCAAGTTAATACCTCATCTATGGAACCAGATGCCCCATCCCATTTCTTCATCATAATGACATTCTTCTGAGTATTCAAAAAACTGACTCATCATGATGAATGGTTTAGTTCCTGCGGCCTTACGTGGTATTGTATCTGTAAAGTGCGTTGGTAGGGCCTGAATAGTACCATATGCCCCATTAACACCTAAGGGTAAAATTGTTTTCCCAAGCTTTGCATTAATCCTCTTATCAAGATTTATCTCTTTTATTTCACTTACCGTTACCAGATCAGTGGATCGTCCAAGTAAGAGTGGATAATGGGGATTTTTGAAGTATTTTTCATAACCTGGATCATCAAGATATAGGTACAGTTTAGGATCAACAAGGAATTCTCTTTTAATAACGTTTGATTTCCCCTTTAGACCAGCTAATTCGTATATGGTTTCAAGATCAACGGCTTTGCCTCTATGAGTGAATACATAACCCACTGATAAATCTTTAGGAGTCACCAAATCTCCCTTAGCAGTTGATATAAGACCGTATATTGTGCTTAAAGGAGGTACTGGTAGGGATGGTTGAAATCCACTTATAAAAGCAGGGTACCTGAAGGAGGTTACCCAACCTTCAATCAGGATCCTTGAAGTTTTCATTGTTTAATCAGCTCGGGAATAATATCCTTAAAGTTTTCAACGACTTCTTTGATGTTTCCAGATTTGATTTTTGGATTTTTTTGGGAAAGAGTGACAATTTTTTCATTTAAATCGTCTAAAAATCCTTTTCTACGTCCGATGTAAACATCAGTTAATAAACTGTCCGAATATTCCTCAATTACTTCTGTAAGAGCATCAAAGTCAATTGTTGCTTCTCCTTCAATTTCTTTGGCAATGTTCATGAATATGTGATTTCCTCCATTGATTGCCGCTAAAACTAGGAATTTTGGGGAAACATCAGTCAAATGTGAAGTTAATTTGGCACCTCCCTGAAGATGCGGGAGTGTTTCAATTACATCTTGAGCCCTTTTAATCCGAACATCATCCGCCATTGTCCATTTTTTAGAATTTTCATCGTGAGATAGACCTTCTTCTTCAGCTTTTTCCTCTAAATCAGGATACATGTTTTTGTAACCTGTTTTTTCCTCAGCATAAAATACACCCACACTATCTAAATCCAGAGAGAATATACCTTTTAACACAGTAGAATAGAATTCATGCTCGTATGGAACTGGATCTCCCTCATGTCTGGCCATAACTCCAAAATCCTGGGTTGGACTTTGACCAATAACTGATATCAATGGTGAAGTTTTTAGGGGAGATATTCGAGTCACAGTGCCTCCTTCTTTTGCTTTTAAAGCTCTCATATAGCCAAAAACGTCATCGTCGTCGTAATCGATAGGATTAGCATGGGTAAATGCAATTTTTTTCTCTCTAACTATTGGTGATAATGACCATCCACATTTTTTCTCAAGCGTATCCCTCCACCAATACCTCAATGCTTGGCCTGAAACATATGGATAAACTTTTCTACCTCTTCGTATTGATTTTACCCTCACAATATTATCTGTTCTATCTCCTGCATCAGCACCAGCATTGTTCAATGCGGAGTGCGGTGCATCAACCAACATAAAACCAACAATTGTTTTAGACATCTTCTACTACCTCCTCTTCATCTTCATTAACAATTAATTCCTCTGAAACTCCTTGCTGAATTATCCAATCATGTAAAACTTCATAAATCCTGAAAAGGATGAGATCCTGAGTCTCCCTCCATGTTAAATTTCCCTCTGGGAACAAATTCTTAACATAATCATCAAAAGAGAACAATGGTTCGTCTGCTCCATTCTCAATCCTCTTTTTAATAACAATCCTAAGAATATTCCGATAATTTCTGTAATTATTTGCCATTTCCAACTTTTTCAATGTTTTAATATCATCTGAAGATCTAATGTACTCTGCAAGTTCGTCTCCAACTTTTTTAATTGCTTCTATCCTTTTTTCATCCATATCTCTTACCTCCTCAAGGTAATGTTCCAGAAGATCCCATCCACCTAAAGCTTCCCGATTTTTTCTGTCAATAAAGAATCTAATGATTGATTTTCCACTTAAAAGTCTTTCATACACATTATTTGGATTGTTTTTATACTCGTTTTCTTCCTTTACCTTTTCCCAGTCCACGAATTTATAACCTCGCCTTACAATCCTCAACCAGTCAGTGAATTTTTCATGTTGAGGAATATAAGCTAGAAATCTAAAAACTTGTGTTGGAACAGGGTATAATACTAAATTAGGCCCTTGATTGAAGTTAGTGAAATGATAAAAATCTATTGAAGGTTTTTCAAGATACCATCGTTCATCATAATGTAAGATTATATTTTGTATAATATGAAAAAGTGCATTTTTAGGATTCTTAAAACCTTCATTTAAACATCCAGTATAGTTATTTGAGGCTATTTGTGAGTGAATGTTTGTAATTGCTCTTTCGGACCAGTGATGCATTATTTTATCCGAATTAGAATGGATTAAAAGCATGTTCGCACAAAAATATGTGACCAATGGTAAAAACTGAACTGCAAAAATGCATGCAGGGCAATAATCTGCTCCTTCTGAACCATATGAAAAATAGTTAATTAATTTTTTTGATCCAGTAAGTGGTATTTTATCTTTAGCCGATTTATGTACAACATTTCTCCTACCACATGCTATACAATCCCCATAATCCCCTAAATTAGTTATATTATTTATCAAATCTATTAAAATTAAAGAATATCTTTCTTTTTTATCTTTAACTGCGTTGTTAGTTATAGGGTTATTTGGAAAGATTTGATATAAATTTTTTGACCATTTAGGGGTCAAATATAAAGATACTACTTCATCAATAACAGTTTCCAAATCATCTTTATTTAATTCTCCGGGTTTTTTCCCAACCAATTGACTCAGAGCCCAAATACCCCCATCTACAAATGGATTACCTGTAAAATCATAAATAACTTCAGTCATCTTTACCCTCCATTTCAACCATCCCGAACCCCATACTGTTCTTTTCCCCCAAACCGCAGTCATAAGCAAATTTAACCAGTTGAGGGTCAGCTTCCATTCCAAACCTCATCAAATAAGCTCGGTGGTAGGTCTGGTTACCATTCTTCTCAATGGTAATTCGTTTTCTCTTCACTGAATCCACATCAGGAACGATTTTAACGTACTCATCACCATCGTAGGTATCGTAGAATGAATTGTACTTGCGGAGGAGGTTCTGCTGCAGTGCAGTATAGAATCGTAAGTCACCAGGGTTCAGATCCCTTACTTTGCCATCTTCACGCTTGATTCTGGCAACCACTGGTGACATGGTTTTAAAGTTCATATTTTTAGTAAAAGTAGGCTGTTTTAAGAGTTCCACCTGCTCCACCATTAGCTTATTTCCCTTAAAAATAACTTCAGATTCATCTAGATATCCCTCCACCATACTCTGGATTAAATAATTGTGGGGAGAAGAAATTAAGAAGTTTAATTTGCCATCAAGAGCTACAATTCCCTTTCCAGGGATCACCTTTCGACGTGTAACATCAATTTGAGAAAAAGTGAAATATTTAAAGTCAGACGAGGAGTGTAAGTCGCTGGCCAAGTCCAAATCGGCTATTTTACGATATATGATGGCAGATAGAATATGGTTATAATTAAAAGGAATCAAATAGTTATTTTTAGCTGATTTTAAACTTATTTTTAAACGAATAACCCCGCCTCCATTCTTCAGATTATTATTATCACCACGTATATAAATAATTTAGGGTTAAATATTGACATTTAACTAATCGTATTACACTGTATTATATTGCCTTATAATTTAGGATGCAACATATCAACTTCGTTCTAGAATTGTTACTTTCACCGAATGGAGATTTAAAATATGAGAATAAATTTAAAAATAATTTTATTTAGTAATTCTTTCTTTTGGATTTAATTCTCCGGTTTTTTTATTATTCAATCAATATGCATTCCCATGTCTCAGCTTCGGTGTCTATAGTAGCATATAATTCTTTTTCCACATCCTGAAAAAGATCTTCACAACTGAATTCTAAATCCGCCGATTTTTTAACCGAATACATTCTGCCCCTGGCACTCTTGACGACTATATCGCCCTCTCGGGTTATTCCCACCACTAACTGTTTGATTTCCTTGGCCATATTTTTCAACTCAATTCTATTATAGAGTAAATTCTGATATCTTGGTAATGATTGACTTTGATTAGATATTTAATCTTACTTCGTTATAGAATTGTTTAACGAAGTAAATACATTATTTGTTCAAGTAATATACAGTTGAAGGTACTACTTCGACTTGGAGGGTTCTGCCATAAAGCTTCCCCTTTAGCAACTCTTCCAGCTCGGCCAGGGGAGGAAGTTCACCCTGCCCAATAACTACTAGAATTACTGTTTTGTTTTGATTTTGGGCATTAATAGATGCAACCTTATATTGACTGCCATTTAGCCAAGTACCTGATGCATCCTGAACATTTTGGGTTATAATGTTATCAATAAGGATATTAGAACCATTATATGCTAGTGGAACTGCAATTAAAAGGATCATGACGATAACAATAGCAATTCCTTTTTTTGATGTTTTAACATATTGTGTCAATCCCGCTACTCTGGGAAAGCCCATTAATGCGAAAAGAGCAGCCCCAGTCAGCAGTATGGCAAAAAAGTTGGTTGTAAACAGTAAAAAACTTCCCATGGCCAGGTTATAATTTGAAGTTGCTAGTAAAATTCCAGTATTAGCTAGGGGAGGAACGAGGGATATGGCGATTGCTACCCCGGGTAATGTGTCAGATACATCATCCCGTGACATTGCAAAGGCACCGGCTAATCCTGTGACCAAAGCCGCGAGAAGGTCCAGAAGACCTGGTGAGGTTCTGATCATTATTTGCTCAATGTTTTGAGGCATAATTATGTTACTTATCGGGAATGCGAGAATATAACCCACGGCGACTGCGACTGCGATCCCTGCCATACTAATAAGGAATGAATTTTTAATAGCATAGCCATCTCCAATGCTGATGCTGAATGCCAGCCCCATTATTGGTAACATGAGCGGTGCAACAATCATCGCCCCTATAATCGTCGCCACGGAATTACTGAGCAGTCCATAAGTCGAAATACCTGCTGCTAAAACTAAAAGAGAGAAAAATCTTACCAGTTTTTTTTTTAAGATCCGGTTTTTCGAATAATATAACATCTCGTACCCTATCTATTTCATCTTTATCTACTGGATCTCCATGCAGAAGGGTCCCTATTGATTCGAACATTGTATGAAGTTTAACATAGAAGATGATATAATTTTGTGATTGCCAACTAAATCACAAGACTGTATGATGTAAATAGAAAATTTATGTATGACTAGCAATTTTATTAATAACACTTAATCATTACCTTCTAATAATCTGATCTGCCACTTGGTTGAAGTAATAATTCTATAACAAGGGAGTTAAAACTGAAAATTGTCAAAATTCCGCCACACGAATAAGCATAAGTATTTTTAAAAGAGAATATAGATTATTTCTCAAATTATTCTCGATTTTCTATCTCAAATTTTATTTATTACCGGATCCAATATTTGTTTAAATTAACTACACCAGAAAATTGGGGGCATATTTTTTTTATGAGTAATGGACTCCTGCATAATAGGGCTATGGGTTTATGGTCTGCTGTTGCTATTGGTATAGGAGGAATGGTTGGGGGAGGTATTTTTTCGATTTTGGGAATTGCGACTGGAATTTCTGGTAATCTTATTTATGTTTCGTTCATTGTTGGAGGTTTTATTGCTTTATTAAGTGCTTACTCCTATGCTAAATTAGGAGCTAAATATCCTTCCGCTGGAGGATCTGTGGAATTTCTAGTTAGGGGATTCGGAGACAGTGTATTAAGTGGTGGATTTAATCTTCTACTATATTTTGGCTACATTTTTGCCTTAAGCGTTTACGCCAAAGCTTTTGGCAATTATGCGGCCATTTTCATATCTTCAAACCCATCAGCAGTAACTGCAGCGGTTATAGCAATTGTTATTATCCTGATTTTTACGTTAATCAACTTTTTAGGAGCTAAAGCAGTTGGAAAATCAGAAATTTTAATTGTGGTTTTAAAAGTAGGGATATTGTTAATTTTCGCCATTACAGGACTATTCTTTATCAATAAGTCTTTATTGGTTATTTCCAATTTGATTTCGATAAATAATGTATTAACTGGAGCTGCATTGCTTTTCTTGGGTTATGAAGGGTTTGGTTTAATTACAAATACTGCCGAAGATATTGATGATCCGCAAAAAAATATTCCAAGAGCCTTATATCTGGCGGTAATAATTGTAATGCTTATTTATGTAGTAGTTTCTATTACTTTGGTGGGTAATCTCACAATACTTGAAATTAAACAAACCGCTGATTATGCATTAGCAGCTGCAGTAGCACCCTTTGCAGGTGCAATTGGGTTCAGTATTATAGTGATAGCAGCGCTCTTCTCCACATCTTCTGCTATAAATGCTACTCTTTATGGTGGTGCAAACGTAAGCTATTTAATGGCCAAAAACGGAGAACTACCCAAATTTTTTAACAGGAAATCTTGGCATAATGGTAAAGAAGGTTTAATCATCACCAGCGCCATAGTTATCCTTTTAATAGCATTACTGGATTTAAGTAATGTAGTTATGGTTGGTAGTTCAATATTTTTACTTATTTATGCAAGTGTGAATTTTTCACACCTCAAATTATATAAAAAAACCAATGCCAACAAATATATAATATGGCTGGCTATAATCGGATGTTTATTTTCACTATCGGTTCTAATATACTATGAAATCTTTAACTCACCCCTAACATTATATCTTTTCTCTTCGATCATATTGTTTTCCTTCTTAATAGAATGGATATATCGTAAATATAATCTAAGAAGGTTAAAAAAGAGAAGGTGGCGTTGACTTAATGATTCATGAATGTTTTCCCCCGCTAAGTGCTAGCGGCTGCTTCGTGTTTTTCCATCAAACGAAACCATCGTCATCAATGCTGTCCATACCTAACCGAAGGCCATAGACAAGGTATTCGGCTGGTCAAACCATGTGGGGCCGGGCCACTGGCATACACTGCTCTCACCCAAATCATACCCCTTGATCTCGAGGAACTTAGCATCTATATGATGATCCCTTTGTCAGATCCAGGACTTAACGGTGTTCAACATTGCAAAAAGAAGCTGTTGTCACATGTCAAGTAAATAGACCAGCACCGCAGATCCCATGGAAACGTGTTACCTACACACCCATGGAAGAAGAACCAACCGACAGGTTGGATGAGGAACTAATTCAACTCGACTAAGTTTTGACATTTGATATAATGTTTTCAATCCTCGCTCACAGCTTTCTTCACGAGTGCAGTGATTCTAGTCTCCTCAGTGGAAGTCAAGTTTTTCAATGCAAAGGAAGTTGGCCATATATGGCCTTCATCAAGGTTTTCGTTCTCAGTGAAGCCCAGAGTCATATATCTCTCATTTTCAGCTCCGCGAAAGAAACAGATGACCTTGCCATTTTGGGCATAGGCAGGCATCCCCGGACCAGAGTCGTGGCGAAGATGGTGGGTACACTGGCTGTGATGATAAGTGGAGTTGCTCCCTAGGGCTCGATACTTCTCCGGCATCGCGGCGATCTTAACGAGCACCACATTTTCCCCTTTCCCTTCACCAGTGGACAAGGGTTTTTGTTGATTAATAGTTCGTTTTTTCAGAAATTATCCCTTAATCATTCTCTTTTTATGTTTATATGAGTTTATAGATTAATAATTAACTGATTTCAACCAAGCAAGCTTTGAGAAAAAAGGTTCATATTGGCTGGTATAGGGGAGTTTACCTTACAACAGCACTTATTTGTTATTTTTTGGATAGGAAATGTTTATATATAACAATTTAGTACATGTTCTATAATTAAATTCTGAAGAGGTAAAAAATGAACTACGAAATATTGTATCAACCATCTTATGCTCTGCTTAAACTAAATTTAGAAAGATCCGAACAAGTAAATGCTGAGGCAGGGGCACTCGTAAGTAAATCCAGTGGAATAAACCTTGAAACAGAGGCGAAAGGAGGGCTTTTGAGTGGTCTGAAAAGAAGTGTTCTTGGTGGAGAAAGCTTTTTCATCAACAAGTTCATCGCAGATTCCCCTGGTGAGTTAACACTGGCACCACCTCTACCAGGAGATATACACGCCATAGATCTGGAAAATGACGTATTGTTCGTTCAATCTGGCTCTTTTATGGCCGCAACCCCTGATATTAATATGGATACTAAATGGGGAGGATCAAAAACGTTTTTCTCCAGAGAAGGCTTGTTTCTGTTGAAAGTAGAAGGAAGTGGTAGTCTATTTACCTCCAGCTTTGGTGCCATCCACCCAGTTACATTGGAGGAAGGAGAGAAGTACATCGTAGACACTGGACACATGGTGGCATTCGATGAAAGTGTTGATTATCGAGTTACAAAAGTAGGTGGACTTAAATCTACATTGTTCAGTGGAGAAGGACTGGTAGTAGAGTTAACTGGACCTGGAAGGGCCTGGATTCAGTCCAGAAGTGAGGATGCATTTCTATCATGGCTGATCCCACGTATACCCAGCAGTGGTAAATAAAAGATAGGTAATTGGAAAACTAGTAACAGTTTTCCTCTTATCAATTTTTTCCCATATCGAAGCATCCTGCAGCAAATATCAAAAGATCTCCCCAAATATATGATAAGGGTGCAGTGCAGTGGTTGCTGTCATTAAATTTGGCCTATCATATCTGGAGCGGGTTTTTTTATTATGAATTTATTTTCTTTTTATCTAGACATCCTTAGATCACAGTTGTTCAGAGTATGCCACTGAATCAGAACATCAAATAGTGCATTGGTAATGGAATAAAATAACAATATCTGGTTGGCTAATTCTCCATTCCAATGAGAGTTAAAGCTTATACAGTAGTAATCAGAGTTATCCATAAGTAATTTATTTCAGGGCTACAGGAAAATGTTTATCAAAAAATTAGGGACATTTAATCCAGCATTCTGAGCCAGGTAAGTTGGTCTGTATTTTTATTTATTTTTTCAGACTGTACTCCATTGTTTTAAGTTGTTCCTCTTTGCTTTTAAGACCTGTAGTCAAAATTGTCATGATTATAGCTGCGAATCCTATGAACATATACGCGTACTGGTAACCTATTAGTTTGCCGGCGTAGGAGCCTACAAATGCCCCAATAAGTGCTCCCCCTATTAGTTGTCCTACACTGGTAATTATGTTTAGGATGGCCTGACCTGATGCCCTTTCCTGGGGTGGGCTTTCTAGTAACATGATATAGCGAGGGGGGGATCCGATAGCCGTGCTCATACCCACGCCGATAAGAACTCCGGCTACTATGAACACGTAAAATGATACCGCGAATAATCCCATGACCAAAAGGCCAATTACCATTATGAATGTTCCTGTAAACATTATATTCCTTGAACCGAATTTATCTAGAAGTTTTCCAATAACCGGGGCACCTAATGCCATGGTTAGGACGATTGGCAGCAACATAAGGCTGGCCTTAGGTGGGGTGAGGCTTAAGGCGGTAATTACAAATGCCGGTACAAAAACAGTGGAAGCCTGTACCAGGCCCGTTCCAACCATTATGCTATTAACAAGTTTAACTTCTTTACTTTTGAAAAGATCGACCTGAATTAATGGATCCTGGACTCTGGTCTCTATCTTCCATAGAATGGGTAATAATATTACGCTTAGCAGTAGGAAAGGCCAAACATTTAGTGATAATATGCTCAGCACCACATTGTGGGTTTCAATTTGGTTAATGCCGTATGCGAGAAATGTAACCATCAGTCCTAAAATGATTATACCCTGCCAATCAAAACTGAATTTTGGATTTTTTCTACTTTTAGGAAGTATAAAAAAACCTGCTATTGCAACAGCTATGGATATAGGTATGTTAATAATGAAAAGCCACTGCCAGACGTAGTTTAGTAATAAACCACCTAAAATCGGCCCTAAGACGCCGGACAGGCCCCATACTGAACTTAAAATCCCTAGAGCTCCACCCCTTTTTTCTGGTGGAAAAATATCTCCTATAAAGGCGTTCGCTACTGGAAATATCCCCCCTGCACCTATACCCTGAATTGCTCTTCCTAAAAGTAATATTTCGTAGGATGAGCATGTTACAGTAACTAATGAACCCACACCAAATAGTACAATGTCTATTATATAAATAAATCTCCGGCCATGAATATCTGACAGTTTAGCCATTAATGGGGTTCCAATCATGTAAAAAAGGATGTATATGGTAAAGATCCAGGACAATATTCTCTCATTAACTCCAAAATATAGTTGAATTGAAGGTAGTGCCGGGCCTACAATCCCTACATCAAGGGAACCCATGAAAACACCTACTAAAAGTAAAAATAATATACGAGTCTGTCCTTGATTTACCATAAAACTATTTCTAATTGACTGATAAAAAAAGTTTTTTGTTTATGGAGGATTCCCCTTCGTAAATAGAATAAGGATTTTTATACCAAACACACAAATGATTATTACTGTATTGTTATCTGCCAGAAAAACACTTCTAATTTATAATTAATTTCACAGCCAACTGTCCTTTTATATGGACTAGGCAACGTAAACAATTCTATCTAATTTTTTTACTAACAAGGTTAAATATAACAATCTGAGGAAAAATGTCGTTGAAATCCTTTGATAGATTTGCCCTACAATACGATGAATGGTTTGATAAAAATAGATTTATCTACGAATCAGAGCTTCAGGCAATAAAAGAACTATTACCCGAGTATGGAAATGGCCTCGAGGTAGGTGTGGGAAGTGGACGTTTCGCTGCACCTTTAAATATTAAATTAGGGGTGGATCCCTCCCGGGATATGGGAAAAATAGCCCAAAAAAGAGGTATAAAAGTAGTTAAGGGAGTTGCTGAATCACTGCCCTTTACTACTTCCCAGTTTGATTTAGTTTTAATGGTTACCACCCTCTGTTTCCTGGATAATGTTAAAAAAGCTTTTGAAGAGGTTCATCGGGTTCTGAAACCTGATGGCTATTTTATAATAGGATTCATAGACGCTGACAGTCCCCTGGGGAAATATTACCAACACCATAAATCTGAGAGCAGGTTTTACAATGATGCTAAATTTTATCCTGTTAAAGAAGTCATATCCTACCTTAAACAGACACCTTTTTATGATTTACAGTTTAGGCAAACCCTTTTCCGGCCATTAAGCAAAATTAAACACCCTGAACCTGTAAAGGAAGGATTTGGAGAAGGTTCATTCGTAGTGATCAGGGGTTCTAAAAAATGATATCACTAAAGATATATTTTCGATGAACACAACAATGTTACGGGGAATACTATGGGGAGAGATTATGGGGAAGAAATGGAAAGAAAATACGCTGAAGAAGCTCTGGATAGGAAAGCAAGAGCAACTATCCAATCCAATAACTACAATTGCTCCGTTAAAGCCGCCAAGTTTCACCTGAATAAGAAGCCACTCATAAAAGAAGTTAGTTGTCAAAAGTGTGGAAAGGTCTTTAAAACTAACCGCAAGACTAACTTATGTTTTAGATGCGAAAAGAAATGAAATTGTAATTATTACAATCCAAGCTCAGACTAATATAAAAAAGGGAAAGTATTAACTAAATATTCGCCTCTGCAGCTCAGAAGAACAAAAAAAACAAACAATCCCACCTACTGGTTTATTTTCAATCCAAGATATTACTACTTAATCACTGGTAACAATAAACGCGGTACATATGGGTTTCCCGGTACTAGAGGATGATAATAGTTGACAGGGATTGCTACCCATTGGGATTTTGATAAAATAGAAGAAACTGTTAATAAAAATTGACTTTCAAGGAGATCATGACCACTGATCTAATCACTGTTCACCTTGAATATCTCTTGATAAAAATAGAAGACTTAAAATTGCTTACTGGCATATCTTGAACTCAACTCCAGAATTAGTATATGGCAGGCTTGGACTTTTCCAAAAAAAAATGGTGTAGACACCGTTCATCGCACCCTATATCAGGATAGATCCGCCTATTGTCAGGTGCAAGAACTGCAAGATATGAATTAATTTCCTATCAATAATATTCCTACTATTTTTTAACTTGGAGTATTCTTAATCTACTGATCTTGATGAGATCAAAAACCAGTTGTCATTTTTTTTATATCGTTACCCTAGATCCAGTGGCGAAGTAGTTGATACGGTCCCCCATGATCCTTTTCAGGAATTGATAGGACCGGATTCCAGTACAGTGGCCCGTGTAGATCCTGCCAATTGGATACTCCATCAACTTACGGGCCATAATATCCAACTCCCGGGGGTCCACTACAGAGTCATCGGGTGGTATCATGAGATGCAGGCCACCAAACACTGCTATTAATGGGGTTTCTGGAAATTTTTCCACCACCGCGTCCAGGATGTTGAGTATGCCATTGTGGCTGCAGCCGGTTAACACCACCAAACCATCCTCTCGTTTTAAAACCATGACCAACTCATGAGTAAAACTATCCTGGACCAATTCCAAACCTTCTTCTTCATACAGGAATTTATTACCCTCTGGAACAGCATGGACTTGGCGTATGGATGTAATCAAAAACAGATCATCCCTCAATTGAATAAATTCATCTAGGTAGGTGATACGTTCACTGTATTTCTTTAGAACTGATTCATCTAATCCGATGTCCTTCACTACGTCGTTGTCGATACGGAAGTGTTTTTTAGCTGCACCCTGACACATGTAAACCTGGGCCTTTCTATTGACCTCCAAGAAGGCTTCTAAGCCACCCCCGTGATCGTAGTGGCCGTGGCTTATGATGGCTAATTCCACCTTTTCCAGTTCCACACCCATTGTCATGGCGTTTTCAACTGCTTTACCAGTGGCTCCGGTGTCAAAGAGGATCTTC
Organism: Methanobacteriota archaeon; assembly: GCA_029556335.1. Classification (GTDB taxonomy): domain Archaea; phylum Methanobacteriota; class Methanobacteria; order Methanobacteriales; family Methanobacteriaceae; genus Methanobacterium. Next base: position 428,279 of record JAKQFA010000006.1, on the reverse strand, counting down.
TCTTTACCTTGATCAATGTACACTGATAAGCCGTGTTCAGATGCCAGGCGGCTATCTTCCAAGTGGTTATCTATGAGGCATACTATTTCCATAAAAATCAGTGCTATCCAAATTTAATTATATCCTTTGGTAGTAAATTGTTCTCCCAGTTCCAGAAGTGGGCCTCTCCCTCTGACACCCGGAATATAACTAGTCTTTCATCCTGGGGGGTCATTCCAAATTCTTTCAGGAAGGGCCTGTCATTTATAACCTTCTTTTTTAATTCCAGATCATCCAGGAACTCCACCTTCCCACTCACCCGGAGCATGGTACCTGTCATTTCATCTGGCTGGTGGAATGCGAACTCCACTCGGGGGTTGTCCCGCAATTGAGATACAATCTCCTTTATTGTGGATGTTTGGAAGTAGAATCCTGTTTCATCGGCAAACCATAATCCAAACGCCCTCACTCTAGGCTGATCTCCTTCTACAGTTGCAATCCAGGCCGTGGTATTTTCATTTGCAAATTTAACACAATCTATAAATTCCAATATATAATACCTCCATAAAATGAATTCCAGAAAAAAAATAGTAATGTGGTGGTGGATTAAGCCACCTTAAAGTTTTTGATGATGACGTCGAAGTTAGTCTTGGCCGCATCTATGTTAGCTCCACCACCAGCTGCCATGAATATTATTATGGACTTATTAGCCTTGGTGAAGTCAATTAGTTGCAAGTAGGCCTCACTACCATCATCATCTTTACCTGTAAATGTGGTGGCATTGGCTTGTACTCCGGCTATGCTTATGGTTTTCGTGGTGGAATTCACACCACTGGTACCGGCTTCATCCTTGAGGATTTTCCGGAATTCAGCCATATCACTAGAAACTGCCTCCGGGCCGATTATTACAACGGCAAAACTGCCTTTACTGGCATTAGTTTGATTGTATTCAGGATCTGAGAGTTGGATCGTGGTAATGTTACTATCAGTTGTGTTTTCGATCTGCCAAGTGTTTGGGTAATCAAAAGATACTCCATTGGCATCATAACTCTTGGTTGTGTTCTGGCTGGTGGTGGTGCACCCCGAGGCCATGACTACCAACAGCAACAGCGTAATTGCTATAACGTATTTTTTCAAAGTTTTTCCTCCTAAGTCTAATAATTAGCTTATATATATCCTTTATACATATAATTTTTGTCAAAGTTTTGGTCACAAGACTGTATAATATGATATGAAAAGGGGATGTAAAAAATAGATGTCAAAGCTGACCGATAATCCAGAGGAACTTAAAAAAAAGTTACTTTTGAAGTACCAGGATCAATCCCTAGAAGATTTATCCCACGGAACTGAGGTTGAAAACATCCATGGCACATGTTTCTCCTTTAAAAAGAAAGAAAAAATCAAAATTAAGACCCCCTCAATTGAAAAGATAAAAAAACAGATATTATCCGATTTAAAACTTCTAAATGGCGTGGGTCAGACCAAAGAGTCTAAATTGAAGGAAAATGGTTACCAGACCCTGCGAGATCTGGTTGGACATGACAGATACGGAGGGGAAGCTGCCAGTATTGTTAAGTTACTGGATGAAAAAGACTTTGATAAACTTTCCGAGCATATTACCAGGGTATTTTTCCCATCCCATCCCCTTAACACCCTGTGTATTTCAACCCGAGATCCAGAGGACTTCTTATTCATGGACATCGAAACTATGGGACTGGATGGAGTGCCCCTTATACTCATCGGAGTGGCCAGGACCTCCGGAAGCAAGGTAGAGACTATTCAGTTCCTCCTGAGAGATTTGAACGAAGAAAAAGCAGCATTAGAGAGTTACTTTTCCCTTTACCATGACAAAACTCTGCTGGTGAGCTTCAATGGTCGGAGTTTTGATGCTCCCTTCATCAGAAGAAGGATGAAACATCACCATCTAGATTATCCTGACCCAGCCCATCATCTGGATTTACTGTATCCAGCCAGGTACAACTGGAAGTCGCAACTTCCCAACTGCCAGCTCCAAACCCTAGAAAGGTATCTTTTTGATCTGGAACGGGTGGATGACGTCCCCGGCCACTTGGTACCTGATTACTACCGCACCTACCTCCATGAGGGTAATATAGGACCCCTGGTACCCATCCTGGAACATAACCGGATGGATGTGGTTACCCTGATAAGGCTATTATCCCTGATCCAGCAGGATATATAAGATTTTTATCATAAAATTCATTTCAAAGTCTTGAGAAGCTTATTCAAGGGGAGAGTGTTAACCACGTCCCGGGCTTCCGCCCATCCCCGGCGGGCGGTGAATACTGCCAGTTCCATGTGTTGCAAGTCCTGGGGGTGGTGGGCATCGGTATCCAGGGACAGTTTACACCCATATTTAAGGGCGGTTCTTATATTTTCATCACTCAGATCCAGACGATTGGGCTGTCCATCCACTTCCATGATGGTTCCTGTATCAGCAGCGGTTTCAAAGACTTTTTCCAAGTCGATGTCATAGGCGGGTCGTTTTTTAAGTTTCCTGCCCGAGGGGTGGGCCAGGATATCCACGTGTTCATTCTCCACTGTGTCCTGGATGATCTTGGTCAGGGTTCCAGGTAGGAAGGGTACTCCTGAATGAATCGCGGCTAGCACAATATCCAATTCTTCCAGGACTACCGTATCAATATCTAAAGTACCATCTGCTCTAATATTTAGTTCCACGCCTTTAAGCACCCGGATACCTTCAAGTTCATCATTCACCCTATCTATCTCTCTTATTTGTTCCATTAGGGCTGTTTCATCCAATCCACCGGCAACAGGAAGGCCATGTGCATGGTCTGTAATAGCCAGGTACTGGTAACCCAGTTTCTGGGCGGCCAGGGCCATTTCCAGTATGGATGAGCGGCCGTCACTCCACTGGGTGTGGATGTGAAGATCCCCTTTTATATCAGATGTTTCAACCAGTTTCGGAAGTTCACCAGTCAATGCCGCCTCGATCTCCCCCTGGTTCTCCCTTAGCTCCGGTTCAATGTAGGACAATCCCAGGGCCCTGAAAACTTCCTCCTCAGTTTCCCCGGCCAATTGCTCTTCCCCCCTGAATATTCCGTATTCATTTAGTTTAAGCCCACGGCCTATGGCCATTTTTCGCAGCTCCACGTTAAGTTCCCATGACCCCGTGAAATACACCAAGGCCGAACCATATTCTTTCTTTCTGAACACCCTCAGGTCCACTTCCAGTCCATCCTTAAGCCGGATGGTGGATCGGGAGGGGCCGCGGGATATTATCCCACCCACCAAGTCCATGTTAACGAAGTAGTCCATCACTTTTTGGGGGTCACTGGTAACGGCTAAAACATCAATATCCCCAATGGTTTCCTTTTTTCGGCGTATAGAACCTGCAATTTCCACTATTTCGACTTCAGGTAGTGAACCTATCTTTTCCTTAAGTTCCAGGGCTAGAGGCATGATATCACCTAAAAGTCGCCTTCCAGTACTCTTTTTAGCGAATTCCAAGTTTTTAAGAATCCTTTTCTCACTCTTAATCCCCATACCCCTCAAGTGTTGTATATGGCCACTTTTAGCCTCTTTTTCAAGGTCCGCCAGGTTTTTAACTCCCAGCTCCTGGTAGAGTAGTTTGATTGTCTTGGGGCCCACTCCCTCCACCAGGAGCAGGCCCTCGAAGTCCACTGGATACTGTTTCTCCAGGTCCTCCAAGTACTGGAGGGATCCGGTATCCAGGATCTCCTTAATCTTAAGGGCAATGGCTTTTCCAACACCGGGCAGCTTCTCCAAGCCCCCCTCTTTTCGAACCTCCTCGATGGGCTGGGGCAGGAAGTCAACGGTATGGGCGGCACGACGGTAGGCCCTGGTACGAAAATCAGCACCATCCATTTCCAGGTAATCTGCCACCCGGTCCAGGATAGCTGCAACTTTCTTATTCTCCATGACCATATATATGTGGTTCCCCCTAAAAACTTCTTCCCCCATTGTAAGGGTTTTAGTTTTCTTTTTTACCCGATAAAGAGGCTATTATTCCCAAAAGACTCATAAAAGAAAACAGGGCAAAAGATATCCTGGCGCTTAACAGGAAGCGGCCGTAATTATCAGGCTGGATGCTGGCGCTACCTACGAAGATGGCCAGGGTGAAAATTGCCAACCCCATACCTGACATCTGGCCCAGAACCCGCATGGTGCTTAAAGTAGCGGAAGCAACCCCGTAATAGCGTGAATTGACGCTGCTTATTATGACGTTGGTGTTTGGTGAGGAAAAAAGGGCAAATCCCAAACCCAGTATTATGAGGCCACTGATGATCCAGAAAAGACTGGTTTCTTGTGTCAGAAATGCCAAGAAGGCCAAGCCCAGGGCAGTGAAGGCCATCCCTGCCGAAGCCACCAGGCGGGGTTCCGCCCGGTCCGATAGCTTACCAGCTAGAGGGGAGAAAATAGCCATGGTTACCGGTTGTACCGCCATTAAAAGACCGGTGCTCTGGGGATCCAGGGCCCTGATGTACTGCAGGTAGAGACTTAAAACGAAGACTATAGGCACCCCGGCACAGTAGTTTATAAAGGCAGCCAGGTTGTGCAGGGTGAAGATCTTGTTTTTAAAGAGTTTTACTTCCAGAACAGGACTTTTCATCCTGCTTTCCACTGAAAAAAATAGTACCAATCCCAGTAATCCGCCCAGAATCAGGAAGAAACCATGAAGGGTGGGAAGTTCTGATAAGCCATACATCAGGGACACCAGGGACATTCCCAATACTAGGGACCCTGGAAGATCGAATTTCTCTCCCTGCGCTTCAGTCCATTCACCCCTTAGCCTTAAGACAGCCAGGGTGGAAAGAAGGCCCAGAACGACGTTTAAAAAGAATATGCTCCTCCACCCCAAATTCTGGGTCAGGAACCCTCCCAGGACAGGACCCAAAAATAGACCTAGAAATACGCCAGTTACACTTATTCCCAGGGCTCTTCCACGTTCTCCTGGAGGAAAAAGGGATGCTATAATGGCAGCCACGTTACCAAAAATCATAGCTGCACCCAGTCCCTGGAAGACCCTTAAAAGTAGGAGCATCCCGGTGGAGATGGAGAAACCAGCTACCAATGAGGATATGGTGAAAATTATAATACCATAGGTGAAAACCCTTTTCCTACCATATATATCGGCAATTCGGCCGAATGGCACCAGGAAAACTGCCAAGGATAAAAGATAAACAGTTGGTATCCATCCCAATAAAATCGCGTTAGCTTTAAATTCCAGGGCAATGGTGGGTAAAGCAATGTTTATGGAAGAACCCATGAATGGTGTTAAAAATGATGCTATAACAGTTACAATCAGGGCGTAGTTTTTATTGGTGCTGGACAAAATAGATTCACCTAAAATTTAATGTGATTTATGGATATAGATAACTATAGCTGTTCATCTACAAAAAAGGGATAAACACCAAAAAGAGTGCTGAATGGGTAAAAACACCAACCACCATCTTCATTCAACCAGGAGGATAGATATGATGAATAAAGAGGAAGTAGTACTTCAGAAAGCCACCTTTGGGGCAGGATGCTTTTGGGGGGTTGAGGCCGCATTCCGTGAAGTAAAGGGAGTGATTTCCACTGTTGTCGGTTATATGGGAGGAGATCTGGATAACCCTTCATACCAGGATGTTTGCACCGGCACCACCGGTCATAGCGAAGTGGTGGAGGTGATCTTCAACTCCCATGAAGTTTCTTACCGCGATTTACTGCACCATTTCTGGAGTATTCACGACCCCACCACTGTTAACCGTCAAGGCCCCGATGTAGGGGTACAATATCGTTCCGTGATCTTCTACCACGACTTGGATCAGAAAAAGTTGGCAGAAAAAATGCGTGATGAACTTCAAAAGTCAAATATTTATCCCCGAGATATTGTTACAGCCATCGAACCAGCCCAAACCTTCTGGAAGGCGGAAGATTACCACCAGCAGTACTTTGAAAAGACAAAAAGAAGGAGTTGTTTCTAGTCCCATTCCAAAGCCAGTCTAGTATAAACTCCATAAGCAAGGCTTTCAGCCCATATCATGGGGCTTTAGAATGTTTAATAGATTTTTCAGATACTGAGGCTCCTCAATAGATCGGGGTGGGATGCTTCGTTGGATAGAGCCTTTTATACCTAAACATTTCTCCATGGCAGGGGACACAGCGTGGTAGATCCTTCCTCTCCTATCCAGTTTAGGACTGCTTATGGGCAGGGCTTTATCCAATAATTTACTCTTATTTTTATCCCCCACCACCAGCACCACTCCTTCTTTAAAATGGCGTTTCAGGTGAGAGTTAGTGGGATGCTCTTCCTGGATTGTATGCTGCTTATCATGGTCCAGCTTCCCTAACTTTATGACCTGCTCCACCACCAGGTATCCAATAAGGTACAGTCCATCACCCTTCTTTCGAGATGCCAAACCTGCATAAAACACCAAATAATCGCCTTTTTCTAGTTTAATTAAGAATTGTGCTTTACGACCCTCATCAGCGTATGTGAATGTTTCAAATTCCGGGTCGTGGTGGATTTTCCTGTTAACAACCTTTTCAGGGAGGTATTCCGACAATTTTTTTCCACATCTTCCCTGTAGGTTCTGGAAGGTCCGTTTTTCCTCAGAATCTGGATCCCTCTCGGAGAGAGGAATGTATTCAAAGCTTCCATCTTCAAATAGAGGGGCTAACAATCCATCACTACCTTTATCTATACCCACCCGTAGCAACAGTGCCTTCATTCAACCACCTTGAAAGTATTTAATACTGGGTCTTAAGAGAATAATAAAATGATCCTATAATCAGGAAGAAATTAATGGCCAATTTGTCAATAACCCAGAGTCCGAGGTTTTTGGTATGGATGAATTAGTTGAATTCTTTAAAAGAGACCTTTTTGCAGCAAAAAATGGTATTGAAACAGTGGAAATAGGGCATGGATGGGCAGAAGCCAGGATGGAACTCACCAGTGAACATTTAAATGCTGTGGGCACGGTCCATGGAGGTGCTCTTTTTTCTCTGGCTGACTTTGCCTTTGCCATGGCGGCCAATTCAGGGCCCCAGGTAACGGTGGCCATCAACGTCAGTATATCCTACTTCAAAGCTGTAAAGTCGGGAGTTCTAACGGCCAGTGCCCGTGAAGTTTCTGGAGGCGGCAGAATCGCCAGTTACACCGTGGAGATCCATGATGAAGCTGGGGACTTGGTGGCCCTGTTCCAGGGGATGGCCTACCGTAAGAGGGATAGGTTGAAGGATTTATTCTAAACCTTATTTTGATGATGATCATTCTAAGGGGAATTGCTATTGGGTTGGACCAGGATGGTTAGGGATGATAACTTCTAATTGGTGGATTTATGGTCATTCCCATCATCAAAAACAACTTGTACCAACAAATGGCTAATGGAGTCTGTTAATATCATCTCAATCCAGCACTGAAGCCACCAACTTCACCAACTCCACCAGTATAGAGATGAACACCCCCACCATCATGATAATGAGGATCAGGCCGGCCACTAGATTCAGAGAAGAGTGGCTGAAGCTGAAGGGGAACACAGTGTAAAGTGCCTTAACAGCCCAGAATGCAAATACATTCATTACTATCTGGATCAAGCTACGGAACCACTGCCTATGGTAAAACAAAAAGAGTAAGTTTCCCACTATGGCAACCACCAGGGATAGGTTCAGTATCCACAGGGTTTCACTCCAAGCGGGAGTGATAAAGGATATATCCCAGTAGGGGATCTGGTTGATGATGTAAATAAAAATCAGGTTAAATATTATAGCCACTGCAAAAGAAGCCCTTGATGGTTCTTTTTCTCGTTTCACCCATGCTTTCAAACGGGCAGAAATATCAGTTTCGGTCATTTTTCCCACACATTAATATTGATTTTTTTTGTATTATAAATTGCTGCAACGCAAAAATAAATTCATATCATCCAAGAAACCCATATATCAAGGCAAAAAGTCCCTCTTTTTCCAATTCATGATTGATAGGATAGGATCTGTTCGGTGTATATAGGAAAGTAAATCTTGATCAAATAGGGTACAAGGCCAGATGCAAGGAACAACGTCGTGGGAAGGGTCAAGCTTTATAAGGTTTGTGCACTATATTTTTTATCACTGTATTTTTTAGAAAGAGAATTTAGGATTTATTCATCGCTGAACTTAAACTAGGAGTTTTGTTAATAATTTATCAAATGGTTGTGATATTACATGGCAGGAATTGTAGGATACGGAGTTTACATACCCTACTACCGAATTAAGGTAGAGGAAATAGCCAAGGTATGGGGTGATGATCCCCGTGCCATTTCCCGGGGATTGGTGGTGCAGGAAAAGTCTGTACCATCCCCTGATGAGGATACCGCCACTATATCAGTAGAAGCAGCTCGAAATTCACTTAAAAGAGCTAAAATAAATCCACAAAAGATTGGAGCCATTTATGTAGGGTCTGAATCACATCCTTACGCTGTTAAACCCACAGCAACCATTGTAGCTGATGCTGTAGCCGCCACCCCCGAACTAACCGCAGCAGATCTGGAATTTGCATGTAAGGCAGGCACTGCAGGTATACAAGTTTGCATGGGTCTGGTTGATTCAGATGCCATCGAATACGGACTGGCTATTGGTGCTGACACTGCCCAAGGAGCTCCCAGTGACGCTCTGGAGTACACTGCCTCGGCTGGGGGGGCTGCCTACATTATAGGTAAAGGCAACACCCTGGCTGACTTTGAAGGCACCTACAGCTTCACCACCGACACCCCGGACTTCTACCGAAGAGAGGGTAAACCCTACCCCAGACACGGAGGACGATTCACAGGTGAACCAGCCTACTTCAAACACGTGTTATCGGCGGCTAAGGGACTGTTTGGTAAAATGGGTACCGATGCATCTGATTATGATCATGTTGTTTTCCACCAGCCCAATGGGAAATTCTATATCCGGGCCGCCCGTAAGCTGGGCTTTAAAGAGGATCAGTACAAGACTGGACTTTTAACTCCCTACATTGGTAACACATACTCTGGTGCAACTCCCCTGGGACTAGCCGCTGTACTGGACATTGCTCAAGCAGGGGAACGGATTATGGCAGTTTCCTATGGCTCCGGAGCCGGTAGCGATGCCTTCAGCATCACGGTGAATGATGAAATTGAGCAAAAACGGGACCTTGCTCCTAAGGTACAGGAGTTGGTGGATAATAAGTGTTACGTGGACTACGCTGTTTATGCCAAGTTCAAGGGAAAATTGAGGATGGCAGGATTAACACAGCATTAAATATAAGATTTTATGGAGGAATCATAGTTGAGAGATGTTGCCATTATCGGGGTTTCTCAGACCAAGTTTGGGGAACTCTGGGACATTTCATTTCGGGATCTAATTTCCGAGGCCGGATTAAAGGCCATTGAAGATGCAAATATTGAAGGAGCCGATTTAGAAGCCATGTTCGTGGGGAACATGTCTGCTGGTTTATTCGTCCAGCAGGAACATATAGCCTCCCTAATCGTAGACCATACCGGTTTAACACCATTACCCTGTGTCAGGGTGGAGGCGGCTTGTGCCTCAGGAGGTCTAGCTCTCCGGAATGGTATAATGGCCGTGGCCTCTGGCTACCATGACGTGGTCATATCTGCCGGTGTGGAAAAAATGACAGACGTGGTGGATCCTACTCCAGCAATTGCCACTGCCTCTGACCAGGAATGGGAAGCTCAACAGGGAGTTACTTTCCCTTCTTTGTATGCCATGATGGCCCGCAGGCACATGTACGAGTATGGAACCACCAGGGAGCAGCTGGCCATGATGTCCGTAGTCAACCATAAAAATGGGGCTTTAAATCCCCTGGCCCAGTTCCCTATGGAAATTACCGTAGACCAAGTCTTAAATTCCAGCTTGGTAGCTGATCCCCTGCGACTTCTGGACTGCTCTCCCGTTACTGACGGAGCTGCGGCAGTTATACTCTGTCCCGCCGAAGATGCCCGTAAGTACACCGACACACCCGTATACGTTAAGGCCTCAGCCCAGGCCTCGGGAACCATTGCCTTACACGATCGCCGGGATATCACCACCATCGATGCCACAGTACATGCAGCCAATACTGCCTATAAGATGGCCAATATGGAACCAGAGGATATACAAGCCGTGGAGGTTCATGATTGCTTCAGTATCAACGGACTCCTGGCTATTGAAGACCTGGGCTTCGTGGAAAAAGGCCAAGGTGGACCAGCCATCGAAGATGGGATGACTGAACGAGATGGCCGTATACCAGTCAACCCCTCAGGCGGGCTAAAATCACGTGGTCACCCACTGGGTGCTACTGGTATCGCGCAAACTGCAGAGATTGTCTGGCAACTCCGTGGTGAAGCTGGTAAACGACAAATTGATGGCATAGAAGTTGGTATGACCCACAACATTGGTGGCACCGGTGGTACCGCCACGGTTCATATATTTTCCAACTAGTCTGTTAATATAAATTAAAATGAGGAATGGGGGAATAAGATTCCCCAAACTTTCTATTTTTAATGGATTCTATGGGACTACTCTTGGGGCAATCCATTATCTACCCAATTTTTAAAGCCTTTTTTCATGGTGCAAAGATTCAAAAATCCCATCTCCTCCATGATCTTGGTGGCTTTTTTACTTCTCATCCCTGACTTGCAGTATACAAGGTACTTTTTATCCTTATCAAGTTCCTCTAATTTTTCCTTAAAATCGGGGGATCTGACCTCTAAAAGCACTGAATTTTCAACATGACCTGCAGCATGTTCTTTTGGGCCTCTAACATCCAGAATAATAAAGTTAGGGTTATTTTCGTTCTTTTTAATTAATTCTAAACATTTTTGAGGTTCTAAATCTTCAATCGCCATGTTATCACTCCTAAATTCTTATATTGATTAATTTTGATTGTACAGAGTTTAGTGGAGGTTGGTGAAATAACTTGTTGTTCATTGGATTCAAAAAAAACCTACCTAACATGGTACACTGATAATAAAAATCTTACTTGGTGCTGAATTAATGACTAAAAAAAAAATCGAGGTAAGTCCGGGGGACTTACATCATAGGAGGCATTCCACCCATTCCACCCATGTCACCCATGTCTGGTTCCTTAGATCCAGAAGAGGCTATGACATCGTCGATCCTTAGGATCATCTCGGCGGCTTCAGCGGCGGATTGTATGGCCTGTTTTTTGACCCGGTGTGGTTCAATTACACCAGCCCGGTACATGTCGGTGACTTCTCCTTTGAAGACATCCAGCCCCATGTACAGGGATTTTTCGTGGGCAGCTCGCAGGTCCACCAAAGCGTCAATGCTGTCCTGTCCTGCGTTTTCAGCCAGGGTTTTAGGTACAACTTCCAGGGCTTCTGCAAAGGCAGATACAGCCAACTGTTCCCTTCCACTTATGGTTTCTGCATACTCTTTCAGACCTTTGGCCACAGATATTTCAGCTGCTCCTCCACCAGCTACTACTTTACCGTCTTCTACAGTGGCAGCAACTACTCCGATGGCATCTTCCACTGCTCTTTCAATTTCGTCCACCACGTGTTCAGTGGATCCGCGGATGAGTAGGGTTACAGACTTAGGATCTTTACACTCTTCCACGAAGATCATCTCTTCACCGGAGATCCTCTTCTCAGCAACAGACCCGGCATCACCCATGTCATCGTAGGACAGATCTTCGATGTTGGTCACCACAGTGGCTCCGGTTGCGCGGGCCAGTTTTTCCATGTCGGATTTTTTAACCCGGCGAACGGCCATGATACCGGATTTGGCCAGGTAGTGCTGGGCCAGGTCATCAATACCTTTCTGACAGAATAGAACGTTGGCTCCGGCGTCTTCTATTTTGGCTACCATGTCCCGGATCATCTGTTCTTCCTGTTCTATGAAGGCTTGCATCTGGGCTGGGTCGGTGATTCTGATCTCAGCGTCCACTTCGGTTTCTTTAACTTCGATGGCACTGTTTAGAAGTGCAATTTTGGCGTCTTCCACCTTTTTAGGCATGCCAGGGTGTACACGTTCCTTGTCAATGATTACCCCGTTGACCAGTTTGGAGTCGTCTATGGTGGCTCCGTCTTTCTTTTCAAGTTTTATGTGGTTTTTGTCGATTTCACCGTTTTCTTCCACTTGTTTAACGGCTCCCACCACCAAATCCGCCAGGGGTTCCCGTGCTTTCTCGGTTCCTTTTCCAGTCATGGCAGTCATGGCCACTTTCAGGAGGGTTTCTCGGTCATCAGCGTCGATGGCGATGACATTTAATATTTCCTGGGCTTTTTCAGCTGCTTGTCGGTATCCCATGGCCACGATGGTGGGGTGGATGTCCTGATCCAACAGGTTTTCGGCCTTTTTCAATAGTTCACCAGCAATGATAACTGCAGTGGTAGTTCCGTCCCCTACTTCATCTTCCTGGGTCTTGGCTACTTCCACCAGCATCTTGGCGGCAGGGTGTTCAATGTCCATCTCTTTGAGGATGGTCACTCCATCGTTGGTCACCACGATGTCACCTAATCCGTCAACCAGCATTTTATCCATACCCTTGGGGCCTAGAGTGGTCCTTACAGTTTCAGCCAGTACTTTTCCAGCTAGAATATTCATTCTTTGAGCGTCTCTTCCCAATACTCTTGAAGAGCCTTCAGGCATTATAATGATAGGTTGTCCTTGTCCTTGTCCTAATTGTGCCAAATAATCACCTCAAATTTTTTTGTTAGTACTCGAAGGTGGGTTAGAGGTTATATAAATAATTTGTGATCAGATTTACATTAATTAAATCAAGAAAAGAAATAAAAAAAAGGAAATTAAAAGGGTAATGAGATGTATGTATTCCTTAGTTTCCAAGAACTCGTGTTCCAGTTTCTTATTACTCCAAAATCGTTGTTATTATTACTGGCATCAGCTATGATCCATCTTCCATCCACATAGATATCTGCCCAGACGTGTCCAGTAGTAACATTGGTGAAGGTACATGTTCCGTGTCTGTATCGGGCTGGAAGTCCTGCTGCTCGGGCCAGGGCCACGATCAGGTGTGACATGTCACAGCAGTTGGCCGTCCTCTGGTTCAATACTTCTACAGCTCCTTTTCGGCTGTTATAGTACCATGAGTAGTCAACATTTTTTTCAGTCCATTCATAGATGTTAAAAGCCTTTTGATAGTCGTTAAGAGGCCCTAAAGTAGAATTAGTATCGTTGGAAGTGGGATTGGTTAACTGGTATGCCAATGCCCTGATCTTGGGATCATTTGATTGGCAGTTGCGGGTGGCGACCCTGTATTTTTTCATAGGATCCACCTTACCATATTTTACATATCGCTTTCTGTAAAGGACCTTTACCCATTTGCCTCCCGCCTTTTTCCACTTGTACACATATCTGTACACGTAGTATTTGCGTTGAACTGCGGCGTTTACTGTGACGTAGTTAGAATCCCCAACAAATACCGATGGACTTTTATCTATAGAAACAACCTTGCAGCAGGTATTCACCCTGTTTTGGTTTTGTACTATTGCAGTTACAGATGTTAGGCAGAAAAAAATGGTTAAAACCAAAAACAATCCAATTACATTTTGTTTCTTTATCGTGCCACCTCCATATCCCTAGAGTAATTGATGATGACTCTATGATACTTCGGGTAATAAAGATAAATATTAACAGACATATATAATTTTTGGAGTCATGGAAAAAAATTGATGTTGGAAACATCATCCTAATCTGGAAAGGATAGGTCCTGATTAAATAGGATACCCTCAAAAAAAAATTAGTTGGTGGTTTTCTACAAATGAAAAATTAGCCAAGAGTAAATGGTAAATAACAAAAAAAATGGCGATGGTTTCCAATAAAAGAATCAATCCCTATATATCTTCTTCCACAGTATCTGGTTATTGTGCTGGGTGGACTGGAAATAGCCTTTACGTTCCAAGTTACGGAGGGCGTGTTCAAAGTTATCACTGGTGAGTTCATGAAATCCTATTTCCCGGATCTGTTGGTAGAGATTTTCCATGGCTTCCTCTCCATCAGGAAGTAGGAGATATATCTGGGTCTGAAAGGAAGTCAGATCCTTCTTGGGTTTGGAAGTAACTGCTTGGAAGAGTTTTTTAACCTTAAGAAGTTCTCTGATCTCCTCATCTTTCTCCTCTATAATACTGTTGAGTTTTTTTATCCTATCTTCCTTTAGGCGGATCTGCTCAAGATAGTTTTCCTTGTATTTTTCTTTCAGAACCATTTCCTGGCTTTGAAACTTAGATGAATCCTTCTGACACTTTTTAAGCTCAATTTTAAGTTTACTAATTTCCAGTAGGCAGGCCTTCACCAACTGTCTCAACTGTTCTCGTTCGGTATCCTTAAGAAAGGCCATATTTATCACGCTTAAATTTATTTATACTTTCATATTATATGCATCCCAATAAGTTTTAAGTTTTAGGATGTTTCCCATTATAGGGCCTTCCCAATGTCTAACCATCAGGGCACATGAAATGCCTAATATTGCCCCGAATATCACATCCAGAGGGTAATGCACCCCCAGATAGATACGTGAAAAAGCCACCAATACTGCTAGTCCCATAAAAATAGGGATATATCCATATTCCAAGCCAAACATGGTACAAGCAATGAACACCGCCACCGAGTGACCTGAAGGAAAAGAATGACCATCTTCAGTAGCAACTGCCCTTACCTGGTCCAGGATAGAATAGGGTCGGGGCCTGTCAATAATAATTTTAAGAAATTCAGTCAGAAGCCACCCTAGGCTCAAGGCTATTAAACAGAGAACCGCCACTTTACGTCCCTTTTCTCCTCCAAAAATGAAGATCATGGTGCAAACAATTAACCAGAAAATGGGAAGGCCCAGGTTGGTAGCCACTAGCACTATATAATCCAAAACCGGGTTTTTGAATCCCAGGTTGATGAATAATAAAAAACCAACATCCCACTGATAGATAATCCCAGTTAATGATTCAAACATTGGATTTTTCCCTATTTTAATTGGCAAAAAAAATAAAAAAGTTTTGGATACTTACATTATCTCGTTGATAAGTTCAGCATTCAAAATGGATGCTCCAGCTGCACCTCGAACGGTATTATGTCCTAAAAGAACATATTTAAGGCTTTTTGGGAAAACATCATCTTTACGAACTCTTCCCACTGTGACTGCCATTCCTTTCTGGGTGAGGCGATCCATTCGTGGCTGAGGACGGTTATCCTCCTCACGAACTATTATTGGTGTAGGGGGAGCAAAATGCAGCCCCAGTTTTTGAGGTAGGCCTTTGAAGTTTCGAAAGGCGCTTTTAACATCCTCCACGGCAAAATCTTGTTCCATCTCCATGAATACAGCTTCAGTATGTCCATCCACCACAGGTACCCTGTGGCAGGAGGCACTGAGCCCAAATCCAGCCGGGGTAACAGTTTCTCCATCGAAGTCTCCCAGGAGGTGCAGGGTCTCACTTTCTATCTTCTCTTCTTCACCCCCTATGAAGGGCACCAAGTTGTCCAGTATGGCCATGGAGGGAACTCCATTGTATCCTGCACCGGATACTGCTTGCATCGTAGACACATAGACCCTCTGAATGTCAAATTCATCGTAGAGGGGTTTCAGAGTCATGGCCAGGGCGATGGTTGAACAGTTAGGATTGGTTACAATAAACCCCTCCCAGCCCCTGTTTTTTTGCTGGGTTTCTATGAGTTCCAATTGTTCCGGGTTAACCTCTGGTATGACCAGGGGTACATCAGGCTCCATCCGCATGGCACTGGCATTGGAAGCAACTCCCATACCAGCGGCTGCAAATTGAGGTTCAACTATAGCGGCATGTTCAGCGGGGAGTGCAGAAAATACTATTTCCACATCTTCAACTTGTTTAGGGTCGGTGTCCACCACCACCATGTCCTGCACAGCTTCTGGTATCTGACTGTCCAGGTGCCAGGTTGCAGCGTCACTGTACCTTTTACCAGCTGATCGGGCCGAGGCAGTGAGGGCGGTGATCTCGAATTTGGGGTGGTCGGAAAGTAGTTCTATAAACCTCTGACCCACCATTCCTGTTGCTCCTAATACACCTACATTTACCATCTTTTTCACATCCTTATACCATGGATTTATTCATTTTCCCTCATTTAAACAATTTATTTTATTTTTTCAGCCCCAATACATCACCCATGTCACTTATTTTCCCTTTTTGAGCGTAAGTAACATGGCGAAGGGCTTTGATAACTCCACTAACAAATACTTGCCGACTGTGGGCCCGGTGCACAATCTCCAGGCGTTCTCCATCACCCGCGAAGATTACGGTATGATCACCAACGATATCCCCACCCCTAACGGCATGGACGCCTATTTCTTCACGGGTGCGCTCTCCCACCATCCCCTGTCTTCCATAAACACCCACATCATCAGGTTTCCTCTCCAAGCGTTGAGCTATGAGTTCGAAGGCTGTTACTGCAGTTCCGGAGGGAGCATCCTTTTTATGGTGGTGGTGGGCCTCTATGATCTCCACATCATAGTCCGGGAGCAGACCAGCCAGTTCCTCCACCATCTTAAAGAAAACGTTTACTCCAATGGCCATGTTGGAGGATATGACTGCCGCCACATAATTTTCCTCAATAATCCCTTTAATTATTTCCAGTTGCTCGTCACTGAATCCAGTGGTGCCCACCACCAGGTTCACACCAGCCTGGGCAGTGGTTTTTATGGTTTCCATTGCTGCACCGGCTATAGTAAAGTCCACCAGTACTTGTGGCTTTTTTTCCCTCAGTACTTCTGGCAGATTTTCTGCCCCCCTGATCTTAACACCGATTTTACCCACACCAATGATCTCTCCCACATCCTTACCTTCCAGGGGAGTGTGGGGTGCCTCTATTGCTGCTACCAGCCTCATATCGTCCTGCTGGAGGATGGATTTTATGATTTTGGATCCCATCCTACCCCCGGCACCTGTTACCGCCACATCAATCATTTTCTCATCTCCTATTCCTCACTGGATATATAAAAAAATATAAAAAATAATTAAAAGAATTTAAGCCCCCAATGTGGGATGTTTAAAGCAGTTCCAGGTTCTTTAAGACTTTAACAATCTTTTCCCTGTTTTCATCCCTGAGGGGTGCCAGGGGCATGCGGACATGACCGGCAGGTCTGCCTATTATGTTCAAGGATTCTTTAGCAGGTACCGGGTTTGATTCTACAAACAATACCTTCATCAAATCATAGAGTTCATAATGTAAATCCATGGCCCCTGCAAAGTCACCCTCCAGTGCCATTCGCACCATACGACTCATTCTCTCCGGATCTACATTGGCCACCACGCTTAT
Source organism: Methanobacteriota archaeon (assembly GCA_029556335.1). Lineage (GTDB taxonomy): Archaea > Methanobacteriota > Methanobacteria > Methanobacteriales > Methanobacteriaceae > Methanobacterium. The sequence goes on along the minus strand of JAKQFA010000006.1, from coordinate 411,062 downwards.
CACTCCACGGGCCCCCTGACTGATCATGGGCAGGGTGAGGTTGTCATTACCAGATATGACCTGGAATTTATCCTCCAAACCAATTTTCCGGATGATTTGAATTTCCTGGGAAACCTTGTCCATGTCGGGACTTGCTTCCTTGATGGCCACCACGTTTTCCAGTTGGGCTACTTGGCCAATGGTATCTACGTCTATATCAGTACCAGTTCGAGAGGGGACGTTATACACGATGATTGGGATATTTGTAGAGTCGTTAAGCATCCGGTAATGTTCATAAAGTCCGTGTGGCTGGGGTTTGTTATAGTAAGGGGTTATAACCAGGGCTGCATCAGCACCAGCGTCTTCAGCATACTGAACCAATCCTAGGGCTTCCTTCGAAGAGTTACTGCCAGCTCCAGCAATGGCTTTAACCCGTCCTTTAACTTCGTCCACCAAGATGTCCATCATTTTCCTCTGTTCCTGGTGGGTTATGGTGGCAGATTCACCGGTAGTTCCGGCAGCCAGTAAGCCTTCAACTCCATTATCCATCAAATAGTTGATGTTCTCTCGCATTCCCTCTTCATCCACCTCATCACTGGTGGTGAAGGGGGTTATCATGGCCACTGTGGTTCCTTCTAATTTCATTCCAAGACGCTCCTTACCATTTCATAAGCTCGCTTACCATCATTCCAGTCCACAAAAATTACTACTGAAGTCTGACTGGATGATATTTCCACGATATTGATCTTATTCTTTCGTAAAGGTTCGGTTATTCTGGTGATAATACCAGGAGTATCAATAAAATCCTGGCTGTTAACGGTGATCATGGATATATCTCTCCCCAGGGAGAGGGAACTCATATACGGATGTTCCACCACTACTTCATGTAATATTTCGTGGGCCGTGTCTGCTGAGGATTTGTCTACAAAGAGGGTTATGGAGTTCTGTCCTGTGGAGATACCATAGATGTTTATGCTGTTTTTTTGCAGGGCTTGAGTGAGTTCAGCTAGAATTCCCACTTTGGTCATCATCTCTTCCCCCACCACCGCGATGATAGCAATGGGTTCATTGTTAATGGTGGTGGTTCTTAACATTTCATCACCTGATGGTCCTATAATTTCAGTTCCAGGGGCAGACAGATCCCCCAGTTCGAATCCAATTATTTTAGCGTTGATTTTTGGATCCTTGTATCTTAATGCATGGGGGTGAAGTACCTGGGCTCCGTGGGTAGCCAGGTCCCTCATTTCCTCCACGGAAATTTTGTCCAGTTTCTTAGCTGAGGTTAATTTGTTGGGATCAGTAGACATCACCCCTCCCACATCGGTGACTATGATCACCTCCTCTGCCTTGAGACAATGCCCCAAGAGGAAGGCGGTAATATCACTTCCACCCCTTCCCAGGGTGGTGACATTTCTTTCCTTATCTTTACCAAGGAAGCCACACACTACGGGTATTATGCCCTGATCCAGTAGTTCCTGGAGTCCCTGAGACATTTTTTCCGTTTCTTTAAAATCAATGCTAGCGTTTAAATAATTACTATCCGTTATTATCGGCCAATTATCCATGTGGGGATCCAGGTACTCTGACTTGACACCCAATGATTCTATGGTGGATGCGAAAACACGTACACTGGTGATTTCACCCATTGAAACCACGTCAGCCATTTGTTTTTCGGTTATAGATTCTCCTATAGCTCCCTCCACCACTTGCAGGATGTCATCGGTGGTTTTATTTATAGCCGAAACTACCACAACCATTTTTCGGCCCTTCATGTACTCCTTTACCACTGACTGGGCAGCTTTCTTGATCCGATCTCCATTCCCAATGGATGTTCCACCGAATTTGGCCACAACGATTGCCATTCCCCGCCCCCAGCTAGGCTTCTGATCTAATCAGCGGGCTAACATATCCTTGTTTTACCAAACGAGTAATGTAACCTGCTATTTTATTTCTAAGGTGTTTGGTGCTTACTGTGGAAAAATTTTCCACCATTTTCTTGTTTTCCTCGAAGTCAGTGGTGAATTTACCGGGATAAGTTTCAATTAATTCTTTAGCAGTTCTTTTAACAAATGTAGTTCTAATATTGCCCATGTTCTACCTCTTTAATAGTTTTTTCTGTTCTTTCTTACTGAGACTCGTGAGAATCTTCATGATCTGGCTAAGACTAGTTGGGTCTATTTTTTTCTCCAGAGCAATTTCTTTTATTTTTTCTTGAATGTGTGCTTCTCTTTTTTTATCTTCAATATCCATACCCAAGACTATTTTGGCTTGGACAATCTCTCCAGCTAGAAAGGTGCGCTGGGCGATGAGTTCCATGATTTCATGGTCCAAAATGTCAATTTGACGCCGAGAATCTTCCAACCGTCTTAGAGCCTCTACCCTATCCATCTCAAATCACCCTGGTTCCCTGGTTATCCACATCAGTACGGATAACCCTACCGGGATATGATTTCCAAACCTCTTCCACCTGATCAGCACCTTCGCCTCTTGCTAAAGCAACGAAGGACGGGCCAGTTCCGGATAATCCTGCTGCGTAAGCACCTGCTTCCAGGGCTTCCAGTGCGATTATAGGTTCAAATCTCAGGGCAGCACAATAAAGCAATCCGTTTAAGGTTAATGCCTTGTAAAAGTCGCCTTGAAGGGCTTCCTGAAAGGCCATTTTCACCCAGGGGGCTAGGAGTTTCATCCTGGCCACATTAGATTGGGCAGTCGGTGACTTTCTATGGGGCATGTATATTAATATATTTTGCCCCTCCATGTTCTCTCTTCTGATAATCTTACTAGCCAGGTTGTTGGTGATGGAAAGACCACCGAAAAAGGAAGCGCTAGCATCATCCAGTGCCCCGGTAATGGTGACCCCTGCCTCTAGAGAAGCATCTATCCCCATCTCTAGGATTTCCATAGGGATCAGTGTATCAGTTTCAACCAGTTCCTCTCTACCTATGATGTCCAATGTAGCCAGAATCACTGCATTGGATGTGGCGCTGGAAGAGGAAAGTCCTGATGCCACTGGCAGGGTGCTAGTAGTTTTAAGATGGACCCCAGTATCCAGTTGGAATCGGTCCAGGACTTTACGAGCACATATTTCCATAAGGGATGTATCTTCCACCCCCTCTGCTTGGCACTTAATCCCTGAACCTTTAAGCCGTGCCTCAGCGTACACGTACAATTGTATGCCGAATGCCGCCCCACATCCAGTGGCTATTGCATTTATAACTGTAGCGGAACCTGGTGACTGTACTGTAGACATCAATTTATCATCCTCTCTTAAGAAGGAATAACTTTAAACCTCCTGCAAGTATTTATTAAATAGGAGAAGATTAATAAATACATCGAAAATAAGGATTTTACATTTTCTAAAATAGGTAGTAAGCATGAATCAAAACAATAAACTTGTTTTAGGCCTCATCGCAGGAGGAGTTTTACTGTTAATACTCCTCACCTTCGTTGTAGTCCTTCTTCTGGGCATTTCAGGGGGCATATTCCTGGGAGATACAGTAGCCGTTATCCCCCTGGAAGGTCAAATTGCTTATGGAGAGTCCAATATTCTGGAAGGGAAGGTGGCCAATCCTGAGAATATCAAGAACAGTTTAAAACAGGCCGAGGAAGATCCCAGTGTGAGTGCCATATTACTGGAAATTAACAGCCCTGGAGGATCACCAGTGGCCAGTGAAGAGGTTATGTCCGCTGTGAAAAACTGCACCAAACCCGTTGTAGTCTGGATCAGTGACCAGGGAGCTTCTGGAGCCTATCTGGTGGCATCATCTGCCGATAAAATAGTAGCCAGTCCTTCATCCATCGTAGGTAGCATAGGTGTTATCCTGAGCTTAACTGATCTTTCAGAACTCTACCAAAAGATTGGGGTGGACATGTACTCCATTAAGGCTGGTGAATACAAGGATATGGGTGCTAGTTACCGTGATCTCACAGCAGCCGAAGAGAAGATGTTACAGGAAATGGTGGATCAGGACTACGACTATTTCATTCACCTTGTTGCTGAGAATAGAAATCTTAATGAAAGTTACGTGCGAAGCATAGCTGAAGGAAAGATATATACCGGAAGCCAAGCCAAAGATTTAAAACTGGTGGATGAAACTGGTGGGAAAAAACAGGCCCTGGATCTGGCAGCTCGACTGGGCGGCTTATCTGATTCATACCGGGTGATTACCATCACCCCCTCACAAAACTTTGAGGATGTTATAAACAGTCTCTCCACCAATGCAGCTTACGCCCTGGGAAAAGGAATTGGAAGTTTCATGGAGAAAGGCGCAGTTGAATATAATATAAGATAGTGATTATACTCATGTAAGAGGTGAAAAAATGGTTGTCAAAGTTGAAGTCTTCACATCCCCCTCCTGCCCTTACTGCCCCATGGCAGTACAAGTGGTGGATGAAGTGAAAAAAGAAATGCCAAATGATTTAGAAATTGAAAAAATTGATATAATGGTTGACCGGGAAAAGGCCATTGAGTACGGACTCATGGCTGTGCCCGCCATAGCCTTAAATGGTGTGGTGCGCTTCGTAGGCGCGCCCAACAAAGATGAACTATTATCAGCCATTAAAGAAGAATTACAGTAATGGTCATGGAAAGAGAAGGCCAGGGACAGTACGGAATCACCACGGGAACCGCAGCAGCAGCCGCTGCAGTGGCTGCCCTGCTTTCTCTGGAACGAGTTGTGGATTCTGTCCCCATTAAAACTCCCCTGGGAAAGTTGGATGTGCTGGTTGAACATTCGAAAAAACTGGGAAAAGACCATGGCTGGGCCACAGTAAGAAAGATGCCCTATCCTGACTCAGATGTGACCCAAAATCTGGAAATACAAGCTGATGTGCAGTTAACAAATGATCCGGACATATTAATCAAGGGTGGGGACGGAGTGGGTACCGTTACCAAGCCCGGCTTACAGGTGTCCCTGGGGGAAAAAGCCATTAACCCTGTTCCCCGGACCATGATCCTTAGTAACTTGCAAAAGATCCTACCAGAAGGTAAGGGATTAGAAGTTACCATTAGCATCCCCCAGGGCAGAAAAGTGGCTCAAAAAACCATGAATCCCCGGTTGGGAATTATTAACGGCCTGTCCATACTGGGGACCACAGGCATTGCCCGTCCTATGTCTCAGAAAAGTTTCCAGGAGTCCCTTAAGTGCCAATTGGATGTGGCCTTGGCCGAGGGATATGAAGAACTTATCTTTGTGCCGGGAAACATTGGAGAAAAACTGGCATTGAATATTCTAAGTGTTGATAAGGACCAGATAATTCATATGGGGAATCATGTTGGTTTTATGCTCCAGGAAGCACATGATCGTGGTTTAAATCATTTAATTCTCCTGGGACATGCAGGTAAACTGGTGAAGCTGGCAGCTGGCATTTTTAACACCCAGCACAAATTGGCTGACGGGCGGAGAGAAGTGATAACTGCCCACGCCGGGTTGATGGGTGCTTCTAAACCAGTACTGGAACTTATTTTTAACTGTAACACCACCGAAGAGATGATCAGCATCCTCCGGAGGGAAGGCCTGGTGCAGGAGGTGTTCAACTCCATCGCCACATCCATCCATAACCGTATCTTGGAAGTGTACATGATCAGGACGGAGATTTTAATCATGGAAATGGATGGAACCATCTTAAACAGCAATCATCAGTTACTAATTGGCTGATTAAGGGTGATGGGAATATGAAAATCTGTTTGCTGGGCCAGTTCCCTCCCCATATTGGTGGGGTCTCCTCCCACTCCTACCTCCTCTCCCAGGAACTTATTGCTCGTGGAGATGAAGTATGGGTGATCACCTATCCCCATCCCCATATTAAAGATTGTGATGGGATCCAGGTCCAGGAGGCTTGGGCTCCACCGATTAAGGGTCTGCGTGGCTTATTTTTTTTCCTTTCATCCTTTTTTAAATTGATGAGGATGGTGCGCAGCCAGGACTTGGACCTTATCCATGCCCACTACATCCTCCCTCCGGGCCTCATTGCAGTGCTGGTTGGTGGTTTAACAAGAACCCCAACAGCAGTCACCGTCCATGGCTCTGATCTATTGATTCAGGGCCAGAGGCCACCTTTGAAGCAAGTTATCCGATGGGTGTTGGAGAGAGCAGACCACGTTATGGTGGTCAGCAAAGCACTGAAAAGAAAGGTGCTGAAACTGGGTATAAACCCCCAAAAAGTAATCTTAACTTCCAATGCAGTGGATATGAACCGTTTTTCTCCCTACAACTCCCCTCCATCTGATTTGCACTTGGATCCTCATAAAACCACCCTCCTTTTTGTAGGCAACCTAGTACCCCAAAAGGGTGTTAAGTACCTCCTGGAGGGTAAAAAAATTCTGGATGATCATCTGAAGCATGATGGTACAGGCCGTGAATATGAACTCCTAATCGTTGGTGATGGCCCCCTGAGAAAGGCACTAGAAAGAAAGGTGCAGGAAGATGATATTAAGGATGTGGTCTTTCTGGGTGAACGTCGTGACGTGGAAAAGATCATGCCTGCAGTGGATCTGTTCGTCCTCCCCAGTATTTCTGAAGGTTTTCCCATCTCCATTCTCGAATCACTAGCATCAGGCGTGCCTGTTGTGGCCACCAATGTGGGAGGAGTGGTGGAAATAGAATCAGGATCCATAGTCCAGTTGGTGGAACCCGGCCAACCAGAAGCTTTAACCCAGGCCATTATGCAAATGGAGGAATATATCTCCCAGAAAGTAGTTAAAAAACGGGCCCGTGAAACAGCCAGAAAATATGCACAGATAAAGATACCTTATTAATGGTAAATATATCATATTTGATTACGAGTTGATTCCATGGAAAACAGGAAATTTACCCACCTTTCCCAGGAGGGAGTGCAAATGGTGGAAGTAGGAGAAAAACCCTTGGTCAAAAGAACCGCCCTGGCCAGTGGAAAGATAAAACTGGAGCCAATTACCATAGAACTCATTGTTAATGAGGAAATTAAGAAAGGGAACGTGTTAACTACTGCTCAGATTGCAGCGATCCAGGCTGTTAAGTCCACCCACCATTTAATACCACTCTGCCATCCCCTATCCATCACTGGCATTAATGTGGAATTCGATGTCCAAAAGGAGCACATAACTGTGGAGGTGGAGGTCCGCACCACTGGCCAGACAGGAGTGGAGATGGAAGCCATAACTGGAGTGAGCGTGGCATTGCTAACCATCTGGGATATGGTGAAGAGTGTGGAGAAAGATGAGGATGGCCAATATCCGCACACACAGATTACTGATATAAAAGTACTCAGAAAGGAAAAATTAGCTTGAAATTTTCACATTTTAAAGTTTATAATGGACTAAAAAAAGCTAAAACAAATTGAGATCTGGTTGTATGAAATATATAGACCCTAAAATCAGAGATATCATCAAAAAGTGCTATCCCTACATCGAAGACCTTAACCCAGCCCAGCAAGCAGCAGTGGAGGCTGGTTTTCTAGAAAGTGGGGATAACTACATTCTGGCCATACCCACTGCCAGTGGAAAAACCTTACTGGGGGTCTTAGCCGCCTTAAAAACCATCCTGGATGGGGGTAAGGTGGTCTATACCGTGCCACTAATATCTATTCAGAATGAAAAGATTAAGGAGTTTAAGAAGTTTGAAGAATTCGGAATCACGGTGGGTAAACATCCATCCAGTGCTGACTTGTCGGTGATGGTGTTTGAGTCCTTTGACGCTTTATCCCGGTTTTCCTGGAACACCCTCAGGGAGGTGGATCTTTTAATCGTGGATGAATTCCATATGATTGGAGAGTACAGCCGGGGACCCACCATTGAATGTGCCATTACCCGCAGCCGGATCCTGAGTAAGGGGATGCGTATCATCGCCTTATCAGCTACATTGCAGAATATGGAAGAACTTTCCGGATGGCTGGAGGCCCGGGTGGTGGAGCATGACTATCGGCCCGTGCCCCTCCATAAAGAGGTCCTCAACATGGAGGAATTCCATCTTAAGAATAAAAATGATGTGATACTTCGGATTCTGAAGGAATCTCTGGACGAATCATCCCAGAGCTTGGTTTTTGTTTCCACTAGACGCTTCACCGAATCTCTGGCCGGTTATCTAGCTGGAAAGATACGAAAAAACCTTCCAGACCATAAACAGGAGGAATTTAAAAGGGTGGCCAGGAAGATCCTGGATGTGCCGAAAAGGAGGGGTTCCTTACCCACTGCAGTGTGCATGAAGCTGGCTGAGTCAGCAGAAAATGGGTTGGTGTTTCACCATGCCGGTCTCTTCGACCAACAAAAGGACATAATTGAAGAAGAGTTCCGTGATGGTAATTTACTCATGATCATCGCCACTCCCAGCCTTATGTATGGGGTGAACTTGCCCAGTCGCAGTGTGGTTATCCGGGACTACACCCGCTGGACCAGCCAGGGACTCCAACCCATACCTGTCTTCGATTACGAGCAAATGTCGGGAAGGGCGGGAAGACCAGGGTACGACACGGAAGGATATTCTTACTTAATTGCCAAAACCATGGATGAAGGACTCGACCTCCAGGAGCGATACCTCCATGGGGAAGTGGAAACCACTAACTCCCGGCTCTTGGAAAATAAAGACGCAATTTTCCGTCAGATCATCGCCCAAGTTGCCTCCGGCCTGGCAAAAAACCCCATTGAACTAACTGAATTCTTCCAGAAAACTTTCTACGGCCATCAAATAAGTGGCAGTGAATATCTTTCCCTTTTATCAGCTGACACCATGGAGTACGAACTTAAAGATGCTCTGGAGTTCCTGTTGCAGAATGGGATCATACAAGCCACTCCAGATGGATTGCGCACCACTGATCTGGGGATGTTGATTGCCCGAAGCAACTACTCTGTGCAGACTGCCGTGCGTTTGAGAGAATTCGCCCGTTCCTCTGTGGAACTTGATATACCCCGGCTGGTGTATGAGATATGCCTCACTCCAGATCTTCCCAAAGTGAGTTTCAAGGGACGTAAAAGCAGAGAACCTGTAAGGGAGAGGCTTAACCGGGCTGGTGTCTTCATGGTGGATGTGCGTAATGAAGAAGCCACTGCAGCTGTGCTGATGGAGTGGATGAACGAGAGGAGTGAATATGAAATGGAAAATGCATTCCATGTTTATGCTGCAGGGGCACGGAGAACTGCCTACGAAGCTTCTTTACTTATCAAATTTTACCGGGAGATCTGCCAGGTGCTGGGCATCTACACTGGCTTGGACCAGTTGAACGTTCTGTCAGCCCGCATGTACTACGGAGCCCGGGAGGATATACTGCCCTTAACAGTCTCGGTACGGGGATTAGGCCGAAAAAGAGCTAGGGCACTGGTAGATGCCTTTGGAACGGATTTAAGCTATGTCTCCCGGAAGGAACTACTTAGAATCGAGGGAGTGGGCTCTAAAACTGCAGATAATATCATTAAACATTTCCGAAGGGGACAGGATACCCTCTTGTAGCGTGCATTAATGGGAGTTTTTTCCAATGCAGTGTAAACTAAAAAATTTAACCACCAACGAAGAAACCACCAAGAAAGAGCTCTTGGCCGTGCTCCAGGAAGAGGCACGCAAACTGGGCCTTAACGATATTATTCGTTCCAGCCTTCATCTCCATAGGGATGCGGTCTACGTGCAAGCTGGTTATCGTGAGGAATTTGTCAGGGCCTACGTTAACGGTTTTTTAATTCGTATCAAAGAGGTTAAAGAGGACAAAAATCATTATACTGGATCAGTTAATAAGGATGATCTCAACACTGCCCTTGAACTTTTAGAAGAACAGGAAAAATTAGTGGAAACCATGAAAGATACTGAACCAGCCTTTTTCAGGATATACATGATCATGTCCCTGTACACCACCTTTATCCGGGAAGAACCTATTCACCAAGTAGGAACACCATTTCCAGGAGGTTTCCAAGTGAAAAAAGATAAAATCGGCTTTATTTGTCCTGTTAAAAAGAACAACGAGGATAATCCCCTGGCAGTGTGTCCATTTTGCATTGCCAGACAGGATGAAGAAGTTTAAATCATGGAATAATTTTCAGTAATGGTGGGAGTTTAATTGAAGAAAAGTGTGGAAGAATTGGTTCAATCGGGTAAATTAACCAGGATGCAACTATTGGAACTTATAAAAAAGGAAAGCAGTCAGGTATCTATACAGGACATCATGCGGGCCACCTCATTTTTAACAGAAGATGCCAAGTACATGCCTGCAGGTTACCGTGAAGATTACATTCAACACTTCAGCAAAGCCTTTTTTGGTCGAATTGCTGACCTTAAAAAGGATGAAGGTCATTACCAGGGCGGGGTGGATGCCATCCGTCTGCAAGCCTTTCTGGATGTTCTGGAAAGGCAGCGTAGTGAAGCAAAAAGTGAAGATGAACTCTGTTTTCTAAAAATTGCCCGAGTGATTGCCATCTACACCACCTTTATCCGGGAAGAACCTGTGCATCCAGTGGGGACTAAATTTCCTGGTGGTTTCACTCTGAGATACGAGGGAGGAAAGTATCTGTGTCCAGTCAAGGACCATCAGCTGAAAAATCCCAGTGCCCTATGCCGGTTCTGCGTTTCAGTACAGGACAAATCTGTTGAATAGATTTAGAAAGTCTTCATGGATAATAATAATCTTCCTAGAGTAATTCTAAGTTCATTTCATTAATCTGATCAAGTTCCAAGATCACGTCTTTACAAAAATTCCCACAAAAACCAGTGAAAAGGTGGAAATTAAAAGTACAGACTCATACCACCCGTTAAACCCTTTGATGAGTGGATCATTCCCTATATAATAATAAAACACAGATAAACCTGGTAAAGTATCAGTTCAGTAACCACTGGAGCCAGTGCATTTAAAAGGTAAGATAAAAGTCCCAGTCTAAGTGCTTTTCCCATACTGAGTTCCTGATCCCACTGTAGGGCAAGTAAAAAAAATGGGGTCAAAGCTCCAAAAAATGTTCCAGACAAGATCAAATACCGATAAATCCCAGAGACGCATCGGATATGGTCAAGAAGAAAACTGATGGTGGTAGTCTTATCAGCCCCGTTTGGTCCGAGATAACCAAAAAAACTTCGACTTGATGAATTTCAAAATTGAGTTCAACTACTCCTTGTTCTTTATTTTAGAGATTGCTCAGATTCGGAGACCATAACTGGACTGCTAATGAGTTACTCCTAATAAATTAAACTAATAGGTACGTGTTAACATAATTCCATGTATAAAAAAATTATTTCTAATAATTAAAAGCCATTCAAAACAAAAAAAGTTACAGCATCCGACTTCAAATCAACTAATATTTTGTTAAAGGCATTTTTCCATAAAACAAGCCGCCATATTACGGGTTTTAGGACTGGAACTTTTTAACTGTGATTTCACAAAGTCATCGATTCTTTTTTTATCTTCCTCATGAGGATATATTTTTAGCAATGATTCAATGGCATAAGCCTTCACCAGTTCTTTTTGTTTTCCCCTGTGAATATTATCAATGTTAAGTAGCTGATCAATAATTATGCTTCGTAATTCTGGCTTGTTAATGTAGATGGTAGATGAATTAAGGGCCACATGAGATGCAGTTATTGTCCGTTCTCCAGCGAGAATGTGGTAATAATCTTCAAAAATATCTTCGAATCTATTTTCAACATCCACCATGCTTAAATTGGCCAAGATATTAATGGCTATGTTCTGATGGTAATTGTTGTTACTCTTCAGCATTTTGTAAAAATAATCCCAGTGAAGATATAAAAAATCCGGATGTTCTTCGCTCAAACGCAGTAAAATCTGGTAACAGTTATATCGGGTTACATCATCTTTAGACAGGACACCTGTTTTTATTACTTCAAATAAAGCCAAATTTTTCAGGGAATTTTCTGTTATTTCATCCAAGTTGATATTTTTCTGGTCTAAGCCATACTGTGACATTTTTTACTCCAGTTCGTGTTTTTTTATATTAGTTCTTAAAAATTCTGTACATCGCAGTATATTATAATATATCCTAAGTAACTATGTTATTCGTTTAATATTGTACATAACAAGTAACTCTGAATGTTGAGATTTGAATTAACACTCAATTTTCCAAATTCCTTAGATTCTTTATATACATTCCCAGAAAATAGTATTTTTTCCTTCACAGCTTATCAAAAATATTTATAAGTGCCCCGATTCTTTTTGTGATCCTACTGATGTGATCGGCAGAATTACCATAAACTATTTAATGATTAATATTAATAATATAGTTTTAACATTAACATATTGATAGGTTTGATTGTTATGTGTAAACGAATGTTAAACTGGGATTATGATCCCAAAAGAGATATCATTTTTATTTTCAACTTCGATGAGTACGATTACCAGGAATCAATTGAGTTAAATAATATGACTGTGGATTTGAATCCCAAAAGAAAAGCTGTGGCCCTGGAGATCTTTGGTTCTGCCCGATACTTGGAGATTGACCCAGAGTCCTTAATTGACCCTGAAGATTTCTTAATAGAAATCTATGGCCAAAATGGGATTATAAATATAAATGCCTCCTTCAATTTAAATTCAGAAAAAGGGTTAATTAGCCGAATATTAAAGGAAGAAACAGGAATAGAACAGGAATTCATCAATAAATCTATCCTCAGACCAAAAATATTAAGAAAATAGAAAAATGGTTGGAAGAGTCCAACCATATTAAGATTCAGTTTTCTTAGGACAGTTGTAGTGTGCTCAAGATCATGTTGTATGCTTCCGTTGTTTCGTTAAGAGCGCTGGAAGGACAAATGTATTGTATCGTGTAATAAAAGTTGTCTTTTTGTATTATAGTTACTTTCTGAGCCACTTCTGGGCCCAGATTACCCAGTTGAGTTGCTTTAAAATCGCCAATGTTGATGGTTCCTACAGTGGAGTTGGTAGAATTAGTGGTTATACTCCCAGTACTGGGTAGTTGTAAGACTCCCTGTGTTGTGATTTGCATTTGAAATATTATATAAGCAGTTACAGTCTGGTTATTAGATTGAAAATCCCTATTAAGTGTAACCGCAGAATATAATGACTGATCATCGAAGTTTCCTATAGATTGTTCCTTATACCATGAATTTGGGTATTGGAAGGCCACATTTCCTGTTTTGAAGGTAGTATTTCCGATTAGTGAGGTGGCCACCGCAACTATGACCAGCAACACTACTATGATAATAGCCGGTAAAAGAAATCTTTCTTTATCCATCTGATCACCTATTATTAACTATATCAGAAACAGTATATAATCTTTGTTGAAATGCTTTATTAAGAATTTAAAGCACTAATATCAGTTATTACACCTTTTTAGCCCATAAAATATTCTTTTTCTTGAAAAAAAATGTTATTTCCTTTTAACAAGTCTGTGGGCCATTACAGCCAGATAAGTCTTGCCTTTATCATTGCAAAAGAAGGAATGAATCCGGCAGGGCATAAGGAGACATAACATAGACAATAATTACATTGGTTCAGTTGCTGGAATAACCATCGTTATGAAATTGCCAGTGGGGCAAGGTTCAGCACAGATTCCACACCAGCTGCATTTCTCGGGATGGGCTTCAACTAGAGATAGCTCTGGTGTGATTTCCATACTCTTATCTTCCAGAATACGATGATAAGTAAATAGATGAAGTCAGAAATTAGTGGTAATCTTCCCATATTGTATTTCCTCCCATGAAACTATGAGCATATTCTCAGCACTCCCTGGTCCTTTTTTTTATTTTATGGTTGGTAGTCCACTGATCTTGATAGTTGAGTGTATTGGAAGGCATGACTATCCCCCTGATCCAAAGTGAATGTAACCACGTACCTTCACCTTACGGTGCATGGTCCTACCACTCCCCCAGGAACTCCACCCATATTATCCACCATAAAAATCCCAGTTCCCTGGACCCGGAGAAGATTTTCGATAAAATTCCAAACCAACGGATAGGCGAATAATATGGCCACTGGAAGCCAATCCCAATGGTTTTAGACGGATAACAATACTTTTAACCTAATTTAGATTCAAAAAAATGGATGTTAAACCAACAATGTAAAAAAAAACAAAGTTAATTCGACTGGTGGGTGCTCCTGGCTATTCTAAGCAATTTCCATTCCTGTTCCTGAAGCCCTTAAGAACCCTTTGTGAAGACATAAAAAAAATGGATAGATGTGGGATTGATCTATCCTCCACCGTCACAGAGCTCGTTACTCATATCCACGTCTTCACCGAATTTCTTTTTTAATTTTTCCACAGTTTTACGGGCAATTTCATCTTTTTCAGGAGATTTTTCAGCAGAAATTCTCTCCCGCAAAGATTCTCGGTGTTTCACCTTCTGGTACTCTTCTGGATCCATGATTTCCAGGAATCTGATGTTGTACCATAAATTGGTGCTGTCCATCTGAGCCCACTTCGCCTTCTGGTCTTCACGGACATCAAGGACCTCACCAGCAGTTCCAGTTCCAGTGTAACGTACGTGAGTACCTTTAACTATGTTTTTACCCTTGAAGTCGGTTGACATATGTTTATACCCCTTAAGTTAACTCTGAATTATTTTTAAAGTTTAAACTTCCTTTTTTCGGTCTCTTGAGATGATTCTGCCCGGATATCCAACTCTGTTTTATCTATTTTCAAAAGTACGTAGTCACCCACTTGGTCAATATCCTGATTGGTGATCTCATAATCATCCCGGTTAATACTAAAATCACTGGAAGATATGGTAATTGAACTAACAGTTCCTTCAACTGCATCAATATCCATATCAGAAATTTTACCAACACCCATTGCATCTTTATCCAGGACTTTTTTTCCTAAAAGTTCAGTAACCTTCATCATGACACCTCTCCACATAATCTTCTGTGTCCATTTGTATATAATTTTAACATTCATCAATACCCAGATTGATTTTAAACAAATATTTTTCAATACCAGTGAACGAAAGTCCAAAGACAAGATCAAAGATTAAAAAAATTTTTTTATGAAAAAAAAAGAGAATAAGAAGATATTTTACTTATTCTACCCTGAAAAACTCAACTTTAGGACATTTACACACTGGACATATGTCAGGGGCCTCATTTTCTACCGTGTTGCCACAACAGCCACATACATAGTAATCCACTTCTTCTGTGTTACCAATGGATTCCAGGGCGTTCTTGTACAATACTGCATGTATCTGTTCCACCTGGTTTGCAACGTCAAAGGTCCAGACTGCCTTTTTGTTGCCATCTTTTTTAGCTTCTTCAATGAAATCGGGATACATGTTCTCAAATTCATCAATCTCTCCAGATATCGCCATTTTTAGGTTCTCTTCGGTGGAGCTGATACCACCCATAATGGTGAAGTGGTTGTGAGCATGCACTCTTTCAGCCTCAGCAGCAGCCCGGAATAACTTTGCTATCTGAGTATAACCTTCTTCATCGGCTTTTCTAGCAAACGCCATATATTTATGGTTTGCCTGAGATTCACCAGCAAATGCTTCTTTTAAATTATCCATGGTGCTCATATACATTCCTTTCCATAATTTAACAGATTTATTTAAGTATGAAGTCTATTAAATTTTTGGTTGAAGATGAAAGTAGCTAATATGCAATTTAGTATTTAATTGGTTTTGCAAAAAAAAGGAGAAAAAAAATATAAAGTAGGGATTAATCCCCAAAAATACAAAAGAGAAGACAATTAAGCGGACTTAACGGCCATGTCAATATCGTCGGCTTTGACAGTTTTCCTTCCGGCGTGTTTTGCAAGTTTAACAGCTTGTTTGGCCAGTTCCTCTCCTTTTTCTTCGAGAGCTTTAGCTAAAGCCTCTTTTGCGTCGTCACTAATCCGTTGTGCACCAGCATTTTTTATGATCCTTCCAACTGGAGCAATTGGTAATTCAGCCATATTTTCACCTCCTAATTTAGCTAGGGCACTATTATATTTAAATATATCGGTATTAATGGTCTTCTGGGCAAGTGTATACCCACTATCCACTGGGCAGATGAGTTCATCATCTAACCAAAAGTTATAAGGTTATTGTACGCTATAGGAATTGTCATGAATAAGAGTCTGGAGATTGACCCCCAGATAGAAGGTATACTAGAAAAAGCATTTCATGACCCTATTTCCACTGAAGAAGCCCTTAAATTAATGGAAACAACTGGAGATAATTTTCATGCCCTAGTTATAGCTGCAGACAAATTTCGAAAAGATCTGATTGGAGATAAAGTCACCTACATACAGAATTGGAATATAAACTTCACCAACATCTGCACCGGGACCTGTGGCTTCTGTGCCTTTCGCAAAAAGAAGGGTGAAAAAGAAGCATACTTCCTTGCCATTGAAGAAATAGTCCAGAGGGCCAGGAGAGCTTGGAAAAATGGGGCCGTGGAGGTCTGCATCCAGGGTGGTCTGCATCCTGCTGTAGATGCCTATTTTTATGAAGATCTTCTCCAAGCTGTCAAGGAGGAAATTCCAGAATTACACGTACACGCCTTTTCACCAATGGAAATCTACTATGGTGCCATGCAAGCAGAGTTATCCCTGGATGAAACTCTTAAGATGTTAAAAAAAGCAGGCCTGGGTTCTATGCCAGGTACAGCGGCAGAAATATTAAATGACCAGGTGCGTAAGGTAATCTGTCCTGGCAAACTCTCCACCACAGAGTGGGTGGATGTAATAGAAAAAGCGCATCACCATGATATTCCCACCACCTGCACCATGATGTATGGACATGTTGAAACCGTTCATCAAAGGGTGGAGCATCTGGAAATACTCCGCCAGATTCAGGAAAGAACTGGGGGCTTCACCGAATTTGTGCCCCTGACCTTCATGCACCAGTACGCCCCCATCTACCTCAAGGGGCTATCCCGGCCTGGAACCACTGGTACTGAAGATTTAAAAGTGTATGCCGTGTCCAGACTGATGTTCGGGGACTTGTTACCTAATATACAAGTTTCATGGGTAAAACTAGGCTTCAAATTCTCCCAAGTTTGCCTCACTGCAGGGGCAAACGATTTAGGTGGAACACTAGGAGAGGAAAATATTTCCAGATCCGCCGGGTCTAAGTACGGAGTTTATACTCCTCCTTCAGAGCTTCGTAGAATAGTGGAAGACATGGGAAGAATACCTGCTGAGCGTGACACCCTGTATAGAGAATTTCAGGAGTTTTAATTTCGATTTCTGTGTTCATAGATTATTTTAATTCTCCACCACCCCCATTTTTCATGAAAAAAGAGCCTGAATCGGTGATAACGATATATAACCAGTAGGACCATGGCTATTGAAAGAACCAGGAATAAATCATCCGAATTTCTTAGATTACAAAATGATAGCCTGTCTATGCTTGTGAACTGGTTAACATACCCTATTAGCTGAGTTGGTCAACCAATGGTTTCCTAGCCAGAAAAGACATTTTTTTGTTGTTTGTTTTTACCTTAGAAAAAATCTCATACTTTCCTCAGTAGAATGGTGTCATCCCCGGATACTTCACTGAACAGTTCCAGATTCTCAGTTATCCGCCCTATATGGTTAACCTCTGAGACAGGCTGTGTGTTACCAAAAAATATGCAGAAGGCATATCCAGGCGGCCAGTAGGATAGATCACCACTTTCAGATGAAGAAGATGGATTTTCGTATCCTGAAACTAAAGGTATGGTAAAATACACTTCATCCTGCCATTCCAGGGCCTCGCCTTCCAGGGGGAGTATGTTATAAATTTTAGTAGCAGTCTCCGGGTTCCGATCATCCAGAATTGCCTTTGCCACTCCTTTACCCACTACTTCAATTTCTATTTCCATGGGATCATCCTAAACTCTAGACAGTCCTTCCATAATTTGTACACCACTTGAAGTTCCTATTCTACTGGCACCTGCTTCAATCATGGCCAAGGCAGTTTCTAAATCCCTAATACCCCCAGCAGCCTTGATCTTCATTTCTGGTTTTATATTCTGCCTCATAAGTTTCACATCTTCAACAGTGGCACCAGTGGTTCCTATGCCAGTAGATGTTTTCACATAATGGGCTCCTGCCCTTTGGGCTATGTGGCAAGCTCGGACCTTTTCCTGGGAACTTAACAATCCAGTTTCAAAGATTACCTTTACAACTTTTCCACCAGCAGCCAGCACCACACCCCTTATATCACGATAAACCAGATTATCATCCCCAGAATGCAGTGCACCTACATTTAAAACCATGTCCAGTTCATTAGCACCATTATCAATGGCATCTTTAACTTCAAAGGCCTTGGAGTAGAGCGTCTGAACTCCAAATGGGAAGCCTATCACTGTGCAAACACCCACCGAACTATTTTCTAAAAACTTGCTAGCCCGGGCTGTTTGGGTGGGGGTTACACATACATTCCTAAATCCATACAACTCTGCTTCATCACAGAGCTTTTCTATATCATTCCATGTGGCATCCCTGCCTACATTGGTATGATCAATTTTCTGAGCCAATTCCTGAGCATCCATCATATCATAATACCTCCAAGATTTTTAATCAAGTGATCTGGACATGTAAGGGCCTTCTTTACGATATCCAAATTTTCGGTAGTATTCACGCACCCCTACACCGCTGGTAATTACCATTTTCTTCATTTCGTGTTCTTCCCGGGCTATCCTCTCTGCCTCCTTTAGGAGTTCCTCACCATATCCACGGTGCTGCCCGGCATCTACTTTTCTCTCACCAAGGGGGACCACGGGGCCGTAAACATGCAGTTCCCTCACCAGAGAAGTGTTAACATCAATTTCAGAACGATGAACAGCGCTGGAAGGCATGCGCAGACGTAAAAATCCCATGAGAACATCATTTTCTGGGTCTTCTGCAGATAAAAATATTTCTCTACCCCCTACAGCTTCATATTCCTCTCTCAATAACCTAACTCGATCTAAATCGGGGTATATGCCTCTTGAAGCTTGATGTCCTACCTCCCTACACCTTATACACTGACACTTGCTACCTTCATCTTCCAACCTGCGATAAACCAACTCCCCCAAGTTAGATTTTTTTACCCCTGCTTCTATGAGTTGAGCAGGAATATCCCGTTGGATACGCATGGTTCGCACCCACTTAGGCAGCATCTTCTTGATTTCCACGATGACTTCCACGGCATCGGCAGTGCTGTATGGTTGATAAATCCCTTTCTCCCAGTTCTGGTGTAAACGGGAGCCTTTGGTAACTAGGCAGGGATAAATCTTCAGCATATCTGGCATGAACCTCCCATCACTAAACACCCGCCGGAAGATGCGAAGATCCATTTCAGGATTGGACAACAAACCCGGCATGAAATGCATGGCCACCTTCAAGCCAGAGTCCCGGAGGACCTGATTAGCCTCCACCACATCCTCCACCCGATGCCCCCTTTCCATACGGTGATACACAAAATTATAAATGGTTTGTACACCCAGTTCCACCCGGGTAACACCCATCTGGAGCATGCGATCCACATCTTCTTTTTTAGAGTAATCAGGCCTTGTTTCAAATGTCATGCCCACACAGCGCACCCGGGATCGTTCATTATCTACTTGAGCATCAGTTAAGTACCGGAAATATGTGGGAACATCCAGTTCATCATCGGTGGAAACCTCCATTTTATCTCTATCACCACCAAAGTCATTCATAGCCTGAATACAGCGAGTTATGAACCATTCCTGGAAACATATTGGTTGTGAAGGAAAAGTTCCACCCATGATTATTAACTCTACCTTATCCAGTGGATGACCAATGCTCTCTAACTGCAAGAGACGATTGTAGACCTGGCGGTAGGGATGAAAGTCAAACATCCTGGCCCTTAAGGCCGCTGGCTCCTCACCTGTATAACTGGGAGGGGCCGTATCACATTCTGGACAGTAAAAACATCTTCCATGTGGGCACTGGTGAGGGGGGCACATCACTGCCACTACTGCCACACCAGATATGGTGCGGGTTGGTTTTTTCTTTAATAATGGTGAAATCCACTTCTGCTCTGGGAGAGTGGCCTCTTTTAGGATGGAGGAGTTGCTGGGAAATTTATCAAGTTGAAAATCTCTGCAAACCTTCAATTTTAGTTTTTGGAGATCTTTCCTACTTTTAACATTCCCATCCAAAATTTCTTCGATAATATAACGTTGGGCTTCCTTCATAGCCATTTAAATACTCCTATAGGGCTAAGAATTATTTTCTTTAATGCTAACTAATATCTGTGTTAATTGTGAATAATTTACTTAATCTTGATTCATCGGAAATCGTGAAACTATTTAGGGTGTTGGAATATGGTGTGCACAGTGAATAGGATATTAACTAACCATGTCCCATAGATCTGAAGAAAGATCTTCTCCAGTTATGGAAATAACGTACTTCTCACCATTTTCTACAACCACCAGTGCAATGGGCTCAATGTACTGGGCATGAAAACCAGTCCCATCTATTTCAACTACTCTAACCAGGGGATAGATCTCTTTTCCATCTACTCCAATTGGTTGTAATTTCACGATTTTTCCCTCCATCCCCCCTTGACAGGTTTCTATTTTTTCCAAAATAATTACCCCCTCATTTCAGAAATAAGCGATCTGACTGGTTTCTTGGTAAGGGCCCGTATCAATTCTTTGGTAACTCTGTACAGTCGAATTTTGAGTTTCAAATTCAAAAATCCATCTAGAATCTTTTTTTCAAAATCAGGATGTATGGAAATATCAGGGATAGATGGGGTTATGTACCGAGTGGATGCAGTGAAAGCCCATATATAACCCGTTACTATGGCCGTGTCGGCTGGACTTTCCAGTCCCAGTTGGAGATTCAACCTAATTTCCTGGATCTTTATAGAATCCATTAATGAGTGTAAAATCTGAAGCATACAGGGCCAGGATTCATTGAAAAGACTTAAAACTTTTTCTATTCGCTCTCTGTCCCATTTCTGTTTTTCTTTCTCTTTTTTCTCTTCTTTCTCTTTTTTCTCTTCTTTTTGGGTTTTTTTTGTGGATGGTATTCTTCTTTTAATTAGTGTTAACCCCAACCAACTTATCTTCATATCTCCCTGTAGAGATTTGTCCTTTTTAGAGAACCATAAAGACAGTTGGAATGGAATTATAAGAAAAGATAGAATAATGCAGACTATGGTCAGAAAAATGGCTAACAGGATAGTTGTCAAATTCTATCCGCTCTATTCTGTGGGTTCTTCCTTCTTTTCTGTTGTAGCTGAATCTTTGCTCTTGCGGCTTTCTTTCACGATATCCATCACCGTGCTGCCCACCTCGCTTATGGCACGTGCAAGTGGGTCCGCTGATTTTAATGACAGGACTTTTACTCCATCAGGTCCAGAAACACCCTTGAATACCACGACCATGGCTACAGGCTCAATTCCAGCACCACCACCCGCACCAGCACCGCCATTTTGACCATTAGTTCCACTTTCACCCATACCTGCACCAAATGCCATTCCAAACTTGGTCACAGGGATCATAACCTTATCCTCGGTTTCGATAACTTCACCAATTACATTTTCAATATTTAAAACCTTGCGTATTTCTTCGACCGTTGTCTTTATTGGATCCTGGATATCCATATTTCATTCCTCCACGGGGTAGTTTTCTAGTGAATATTTAATATGTTTCTGAAGGGAATAAACTTTACCATCAAATCCTCTCACCATTACATCCTAAAAAGGCGGTAGCAGATTTAAAAAAGATATAGAAAAGGTTTATATAGGAATAATATAATAATCACTGAATGCGGGCCCGTGGTCTAGGGGTATGATACCTCCCTGACACGGAGGTGATCACGAGTTCGAATCTCGTCGGGCCCATAGGCCGTGGTAGTTCAGTTGGGAGAACGCCAGACTGAAGATCTGGATGTCGCTGGTTCAAGTCCGGCCCACGGCATTTATACTCCTTTGAAATTCTTCAATACATATAAATTTTTGAAAATTTCATTTCAATTTTTTTCTATACTGTACTGAACTAATGGTCTGATACTTGTATAATCCGTGTTTTTTTTGATATCTCTAAACAATGTAATTTCCCACCAATATCAGCACATAAATCCAAAATTGTCCGAGAATTTAAATGGATTTTAAAGGATATCAATCTATTTTAATATTTTTTTGAGTGAATTACCTATGGACAATAGTTAGATATATTTATTGAACTCACTAGTCATCCAAAACGAATTTGAAACATCACATTAATTTTAAAACTAAATAATGACCTCATAATAGGTTTTATTGTACAGTTAAGATTTCTTAATGGCCTTAACAATTTTTTTAACCAAAATATTACTTTCCAATTTGTTGGGTAGGATTCTGAGTCAATCCCACAGTAACCATCGTTAGCACAATCAAACTTTTAAGGCCTAAAAGTGGTTAAAAAAACCTAACGGGTTTTAGAAGATTATAATACCCAAAATGGGAAAACCAAGGAAATAAACCGTTTAATGTTGATAATAAATCTGTGAAAATTAGCTCCTAATGCTAAAAAGAGTTCTTGAACTGTTTTAATGCCAGAAAAAAATAATAAATTTTATAAGTAATGGTAAAAAGAGGCACATATACTCAGAAATACCCGGAATATGACAATTTCATGTTCCTTCCATTTTAGGAAAAAAACATCAAATGGTATTATATGAGTCGGAGGCGGTATAATTAATAAAAAATTTTTGATTACACTGCTGGTTCTATTTGGAGCTTTGCTCCTTTTAAATAACGGCATATGTGTTGCCAGCGAAAATATAACCAACGATACAACACTGATTAACACTACCCACATAGCCAGCGACTTGAACACCACATCAGAAGAAGATACATTAGCAGCAGGTGAAACCACATCAGACGGTGCAACTACCATTAATGACTCGTACAGTAACCCACAGGGAATCTGGATACGTAGCGATGACATTGACCGCATCAATGTCCAGGATCTGGTGAAGGCTGGAATCACTGACGTATACATTAAAGTAAGTAGACTGGTGGATTACCAAACCACCCTTAAAAACTTAGCAAAAGTCAAAGGAAAACTTTCAAACAATAACATTAGAATCCATGCTTGGATAACTTGTTTCAAAGACGCCAACGGTAACTGGGTAGATCCTTTAGGAACTTACAGTTACACCGCCCAGGTACCCTACCAGAAAACAGTGAAGGTAGAATATAAACAGTGGTACAAGGGCTGGTATAAGGTACCCTACACCAAATGGACCAAAAAATGGTACAAATATAAGTATAAATCAGGTTCCAAATGGAGGTACAAGTGGAAGTATACGTGGCAAAAAGTTACCAAATACCAAAAAAAGTACGGATGGTACTACGTTTGGAAACACAAATACGAAACCACCACGACCTATAAAACTGAAACCCGTTACGGTACTGACACCAGTTTTAACGACCAGTTGGTTCAATTTGCCACTAAACTGGCCAGTAGTGATCTGGTAGACGGTATTCACTTGGATTACGTCCGCTACCCTGGAACTGCATATAAATACACCGGTGGAACTGCAGCCATAACCAGCTTCGTGGCCAGAGTGAAGACCTCAGTTAAATCAGTGAAATCAAATGTAGCACTGTCAGCTGCCCTCATGCCGGAGGGTTCCGTTAACGCCTACTACTATGGACAGGATTACGGACAACTTGCCAATTATCTGGACTTCCTAGTGCCCATGATCTACAAAGGTAACTATGGACAGAACAACACTTGGATCGGTACGAAAACTGCTTACATAGTTCGTGAAGCGGGATCTACACCTGTAATAGTCGGTTTGCAGACCTATGCTTCAGATAGTAATCTGACCCTCTTGCCAGCAACGGAATTAAAAGAAGATATCAAAAAGGCACTGGATTGTGGTGCATCTGGTTACGCCCTATTCCGTTTCGGTTTGATAGATGCTAGCTTCTTTGAAGGCAGTGATTTCGATGCAGTAAGTGCTGGTTCAGTATTTGCAGATTCAGAGACTACCGATTCAAATGCAGTACCCGTATCTTTTCCAATACCCGTAACAAACTATTCAGCTGAGTTACAAGAGTATCTACAGCCCACAACCAACTGCCAGTCCACTGATTCTAGGATTGTCACTTTAGCCCAGAACATAACAGCAAATGCCACTTCAACCTATGAGATGGCACTGTTCATATTCAACTGGGTGCGTGATGAGTTAGATTACTCATTCTACTACAATACCAAGTATGGTGCAGTTAATACCTTGTTGAACCGTGCTGGTAACTGCTGTGATCTGTCCCACCTGATAGTGGCCCTTTGCCGAGCAGCAGGAATACCAAGTCTATACAAACACGGTACCTGTAACTTCGCTAGCGGAACCTACGGACACGTATGGGCACAGGTTTATGTGGATGGAAACTGGATCAATGCCGATGCCAGCAATAATGCAAACAGTTTTGGAAGAATAAACAATTGGGACACGAGTTCTTACACTCCGAAAGGTACCTACGCATCCTTACCTTTCTAAACCCATTTTTTTTATTTTAATAATTTTTTTAGAAAAAAATCAGATTACTTCTCCCCGGAGGTAGGTATTTTTTGCTTCGGTAATTTTGACTGTGATGAATTCTCCCAGGGGAGCATCATCCACGATTACTGTTTTATATGAATTATTACGACCAACCCATCCCCCCCGGGGGCCTTTATGTGTTATTAGAATGTTCTGTATAGTATGGAGAATTTTCTGGTTACTTTGGTAGGCTATGTTGGTCTTGAGTTCATTAATCTGCCTAACCCGGCCTTTCATAATCGGGGTGGCTATCTCACTTAAGTGTGAAGAAGCCACACCAGGCCTGTGATGATACTTTGAGATATGTAAAAAGTCTGGTTCTGTTTGCCTTATCAACTTGATGGTGTCCTGAAATGCCTTATCATCTTCGGTGGGGTAGCCTACAATCACGTCGGTGGCCAGAGAAAGCGTGGGTATTGCCTCCCTAAAGTTATGAACGATTTTTTTAAAGGTATCTGCCGGATGTCCCCTTTGCATATGGCTTAAAACTTGGTCATTGCCACTTTGAAGAGGTAAGTGAAGAAATTTGTAAATTTTTTCATTTTCAAATGATTTGATTACTGTTTTCAGGTCTCTCATTATGCTCTCTGGATGCATCATCCCTATTCTTACTCTGAAATCACCCTCTATCTCTGTAATATCTTCAATTAACGAGGCTAAACTATCACCTGTGTCTTTACCATAGGCACCGGTATCCTGAGCGGTTAATTGTATCTCCACGCATCCATCCTGGACTGCTCCTTCAACTTCCTCCAACAAGGCATCGGGGGAGTAGCTCTGCAATTTTCCCCGGGCAAAGCGGGTGCAACAGTAAGTGCAGTGCCCCTGACAACCCTCGGAGATCTGTAAAATATGAATCAATGGGTTGAAACGTTTTTTTTGAAGGCCAGCCTTAACATCGTAGCTGTGACCAGTTTTTCTAAGTTTTTCACCCTTCAACATCCCCTCCACCACTTCCAGGGTGGAGTTTATCTGACGGGCCCCCATCCAGCTGGCTTGTGGTGCAATGCGCTCCAGGACTTGGGGGTCAATGTCAACCATACATCCTGCCACCAAAAGCTTATTGGGGGGTGAAGAAGAGGTTATCTGTTTTATACGGTTTATGATCTTCTGCTGTGTAGGTAGCTTAACATAGCATGTGTTAAGGATAAAAATATCGGCTTCTTCTGATGATTCAGTTAATTGGTATCCTACTTTTTCCAGTGAAGCTGCCATGATCTGTGAATCTGCTTGGTTATAGGTGCATCCATAGGTTTCTAAATAGAATTTCATTTCTAATCAATTTCTTTATTGGTAAATGGAGAGGAAATAATTCTCATCACTCTTCAGGCCAGCCATGTTTACCAATCATAGGTACAAATGCCACTCCACCTAATTTTTTGGTCTGGAACTCTTCTTCGGATATTCGGATTACTGAAACCAGTTCTTGGAAGTAATGATCAGAACCAACCGGGCTAAGAAGTTTTCCACCGATGATTAACTGAGTTTTCAATGGTTCCGGCACACGGGGGGCGCTGGCCGTGGCATAAATGCGGTCATATGGTGCTTCTTCAGGGTAACCTTGGGTCCCATCAGTTAAGATCACCTTCACCCTTTTATCGTAGCCAGTGCGCTTCAAATTATCCATTGCCCTATGGGCCAGTGATTCAATCCGTTCGAGGGTGTAAACATGACCTTTCTCGCCAATTATTTCCGCTACTACTGCGGCGTTATAACCGTATCCAGTTCCGATCTCTAGGATTTTCATCCCCTCTTTTAAAGCAAGTTCTTCACATAAAATAGCCACCATATGAGGGGCGGATATGGTTTGACCCTCCCCTATGGGTAATGGTGTGTCCATGTAAGCATATGAACGCTTATTTTCAGGAACGAATTCCTCTCGGGGCACCTTAAGGAGGGCCTCCTTCACCTTCCGAGAATGCAGATATCCACTGCTCCACAAATTTTCTACCATTTCCTCTTGGGAAGTCATGTTACCACATTCATGGTTAAATCATAATCGTAACGTCGTTCCGATACCGGTATTCCATATACACGCTTTGTAACATCGGCATATGCAAATCCTCGTCGCATGCGCCTTTCTAAAGTTTTTATGGTTTTTATTCGAAAGATAGTTCTGCCCATTTTCACCACGTCCCCTACCTTGAAGGTGAAGTCTCGGTCCAGTTCTACCTTACGTGATAAAACTCTTCCATGGAGGTCCACGGAAACACCCACCCGGGCCGGTATATCTACTGATACAGCCCAGATGCTTATCAGATCTTCCACCATACTTTCCATTACCCTGGCATTTCTTTTATTCTCCAGGGAAGTGATGCGGACTCTCTCATCCCCTATCTCCAGTACATCACCCACTTCCAGAATTTCATCAGGTTTAAAACTGGCCCATTTTTTTAGGGATTCATCGAACTTACTGATAATAATCCTTACCTCCATGGGCCGTGGGGACTCCATGGTTTCCCTGTATACATTTCCACATTCTTCACACTTTAATAGTAGTTCCTTGGTTAATTTACCCTTTGATTTAAGTATCTGATGCTCACAGGAGCCACATGCAGGACATTTCATCATTTTTCTCCGTAAAAATAGAATTCATCACCCAAAAAAATGTATAACCTTATTGATATCATGTCATTTATCTTTTATTTTTTTAACTATTTCCCCTGTTTTTTAGGAAATGATTAACCAGGCCGCCATCCTCGAGAATTTCCAGCATGAAGTTCTGGAAGGGCTGTATCTCAAATTTTTTCCCGTTGCTTTTATTTAGTATGATTCCAGCTTCCAGATCAATGGATAGAATATCTCCCTTTTCAGCTTCCACATCGGCCATGATAACGGGTAGACCAACATTAATGGCATTACGATAAAAAATGCGTGCAAAAGAGGGAGCCACCACTGCTGCCACCCCTAAATGCTTCAATGCAACTGGTGCTTGTTCCCTTGATGATCCGCAACCGAAATTTACACCAGCAACGATGATATCACCATTTTTTACTTGACTGGCAAAATCAGGATCTTCACCCTCCATAACATGGGATGACATTTCATCCAGATCCAGAATCCGAAGATAACGGCCGGGGATTATCACATCGGTGTCAACATGATCTCTAAACGTCCAAACTTGGCCTTCCAGTATTTTCATGATAAGGTTCCTCTATAATTAGATTCTCTTCACTATTCATATAACTTATACATCTTGTTTTATAACTGCACCCTGATTCTGTGCCCTGGTGAGGATTATTTCACGATCAATGGACCCTAGAACATCTTCCACAGCATTTATAAGTCCTTTAGGATTAGTATCAGTAATTGCGTATACAGTGGGGCCAAAACTACTCATACCTGCCCCAGCTGCCCCTGCTGACCGGAGCGATTCCATAATATTGCCAATGACTATGTTTTGTAGCTTGTTTTCGATCTTTTTAAAGCCCATATCTTGTATAGAGTTCACTGCTTCACCAAAGGTGTCCAGGTCACCCTCGGCAACTGCAGGCATCATTTTCATCAGAAGCAGATGTGAAAGTTTCTCAACCTCCTGTAAAGGGATGGGACAGTACTCTTGAAAGATGTTAACTTCTTTTTTTCCCCATACTCTATCTTCAAAGCGTGGGATTACAAGCAGTATTTTCCAATCATCAGGAAAATCGTAACGGGCAATTATTGGTGGTGGGGAAGCTTGAGAAGCCGATGAAGGGAGAAATTCTGATTTCTCACTTTTAAGGTGGCCACCATCAATTATGAATCCACCCTGCTGGAAGGCAGCAACTCCTATACCAGATGTACCACCCCGGCCCACTATTCTGCCAATTGAATGGGCATCAATATCCTGACCAAGATAATTAGATATTAATTTCCCAGCTGCAAGTGATAGTTGGGTTCCAGTTCCCAAGCCTGAATGAGGAGGATAGGTTTCCCCTACCAAAAAGTCGAAATCACCTTCCATGCCCAGGAATTCCATCATCTTGCGGGATGCGCTTTCAATCTTGTCCTGATACTCTTTGCGGCGGTTGGGGCTTATTTTATCATGGTCAGCGAATTCTACCCTGACGCCATCATTTCCGGGATGGCAATCCAAAGCTAGGTACGGATTTTCCAGGGTTAAACCCACACCTCCATCCATCCTCCCTATAGAACCGTTAAGGTCAATAAGAGTTATGTGCAGTCTAGAAGGGGCTTTGATCATCAATTTTACTACCAGACTCAGCTTTTAAATGGCTTAGAATATTTTTTCTCAATACTCTGGCGATAAATAGCGTTCATGGAACAGAATGGGATTATACGCCCATCAGGAACCGCATAATGAATCACACATCTTCTAACTCTGTCCTGGTCGAAATTCCAGGGATCCATGAAGTGCATGCAGGATATCAATAGCATTTTATGGTGAAAGTCACCTAGCGCATCATAAGAACGGTCTTTGAATACGTTGAGTAGTATACTTTTCAAATCCACCGATTCCGGTGTTTTTGATGGATGTACAGTCTTTGGAAGCTCAATTGATGCTCGAGCTATGACTTTCGCCTTAGATACGATTCCTCCATCCTTAATATCGTCACTACTCTTGGAAAGAAGATCAAAAAATCGGTCAACATCCACGAATTGGGTTATGGGAATAATTTTCTCCCCATCAATAAAGATATAGGTAGCTGAACCGCAATGAGGATGGCAAGTGAAAGTTACTTGGTTATCACCCTCAATAGCTGCAATGAAGTCAGATATTGGCATCACACATGAGGCAGGATAGAAATCCTCCACTTTGATCTGGCCCTTGCTCTGTTCCTCAACCATATTCTCGAAGTCAGGTATGGTGATGCGCTGCTCCTCCACATGGTTAGCAGGTGTTCGGCCAGCAAATGCTACTGGTTGGAAGTTTATACCCCTGATAACATCCAGATTCTCTGTTGCAAATCTTATTATATCCCCGATTTGATGATCATTTACCCCCTTAACCAGGGTAGGTACCAGCACTATCCCCAGATCTGCTTTACGGCAATTTTCAATAGCCTGCAATTTCCATGGCAATAGGTTCTTACCCCTGTTTTTTAGGTAAGGCTCCTCGGTAACTCCATCAAACTGAAGATAAACAGTGTTAAGTCCTGCTTCTTTAAGATCAATGGCCAATTGAGAGTTGGTTGCCAGTTTAATCCCATTGGTAGCTATTTGAGTGTGGGTAAAACCTTCTTCCTTGGCCAGTTTAATTAAATCAACAATATCTTTACGTACCGTTGGCTCTCCACCAGCGTACTGAATGGCCGGGGTTGGAACTGGACGGTTAGAACGGAGATTTCTTAACATCTCCCGGATATCATCATAAGAAGGTTCATAAAGCGACTTAGAAACAGCAGCATTGGCAAAACATATAGGACAACGAAGATTACAACGATTAGTAACATCAATAAGACCTAAAACAGTATGACTCTCATGATTCGGACATAATCCACAGTTAAGAGGACATTCATTAACAATTTCAGTCTGAGGATTTTCCAAACCAGCTCCCTCGTAATCATATTCAAAAGCCTTTTCGTATATTTCTTCACTACTCCAGTAAGTATTCTCAAAAAAACCGTGTTCTGGACACTCCTTTTTTATCATAATCTTGTCGTGTTCCTCAAAAACTTCAGCATCAACAACTCGAAGACATTGAGGACACAGGCTCTTGGTTTTCTTAATAACCATAAATTCACCTAGGTATACTATTTATTGTAGAGCAAATAACTATTTCTTTAGTTAATTGGGAGGAGAAAAATGGACCCAACTGTTATCAGTGTTTTCTGTTTATCAGCCTATGCTATATACTTTATGTTACCAGCGTACTTAGCCAATGTAAGTGCTTTAATCTTCGGTGGTGGGACTCCAATTGATGGTGAAAGGAACTTTCGCGATGGAAAGAGGCTATTTGGTAATGGTAAGACTTGGAAAGGGTTAATTCTAGGCATTATGGTGGGAATAGGAATTGGAATTCTCCAAGGCGCATTATCTGGCTATGTAATTCAAGGCTTTAATGTTAACAGTTCCCTGGATAACTTATACTACACCCTACTGCCCAGCAACATGGTGGAAGGAGCAATTCGGGGCCTCTGCCTGGGGACTGGTGCCCTTGTAGGAGACATCGTCGGAAGTTTTATAAAAAGAAGGCTTAAAATTGAAAGAGGACGACCAGCCCCCCTCCTGGACCAGTTAGATTTTGTAATTGGAGCATTAATATTCGCATCTTTAGTGGTAGTCGTTCCATTAAATTTAACAATTTTAATAATAGTTTTAAGTATATTCCTGCATTTGGGGGCGAATGTAATAGCCTACCTGTTGGGTATGAAGAAAGTTTGGTACTGAGATGATAAATATGAAGAATTCGATTATGAACTTTCCTTTTATCCATGATTTTTATTCAGAAAAACCTATTTAAAAAAAGAATTATCACTATTATTTTTTTACACAGTTAAGAACTCAGCGCCATAGAAGAGGCCTGCATTAACTTGTAAGTATGGTACATGGCCTCAAAGAAGTTACTCCATTCTGGCATCTCGTAGACCAAGACTGGTATTCCTGCAAGGGTGATGGGGTAGTCAACCAGGGTAATTGAACTGGCCTGGGATTTAACATCACTGGATCCAGGATAGAAGTTGAAATAGGTCAGTATCTGATGGACTGCATTTCCAATTGAAACTGATTTGACGTCATGGGTGGGTGTGGCAATATAATAACCTTCACCATAACCCGGTTCATGGTCATGGCTTACTATTACCAGTTGATAATTAGACTTAACAATATCAGGTACAGCATATTGGGCAACCAGCCCCTCCCCGTTGTTACGTCCTATGGTGAAGTCATCTGGTTTATCATCCACCCTCACATGATAATCAGCTACTTCCACCTGGTTTAATAGAGCAAAAAGTTTTATTGCATGCGGAACCATGTTGGTGGCTAAGCCCTCCCTGGGGTGCATCCCAGTAACCACTGCGATCCTGACTGTAGGAGTTCCATAATGTGAATAAACATCTTTAGTTACGGATCCCCTATTATCGGAGCCTAACTGGGATTTTTCACTGATATTGGCCCATAAGAAAATTACAGCCAGAAATACCACTGCGAGCAGGAGAATTTTGAGATTTTTGTCCATCACCATACAATTCCTTATTAGATATTTTCATTAAAGCTTTTACTTCTCAGAAATTCTTCCATTAAAAGGGCAGTTCCTACTGCAGGAGCCGAAATACACTCTTCTCTGGTTAATAATTCATTCATACCTGTCACCTTAAGTCCCAGGAGGTTTGCAGCCTCTCTACCGACAAGGTCCATACCTAATCCAGTTACCACTACTTCTTCCAGATCGT
Organism: Methanobacteriota archaeon; assembly: GCA_029556335.1. GTDB lineage: Archaea > Methanobacteriota > Methanobacteria > Methanobacteriales > Methanobacteriaceae > Methanobacterium. Next base: position 379,382 of record JAKQFA010000006.1, on the reverse strand, counting down.
TACTTTCAGCAACTTCTAGAAGGGCTTCAGTGATCCTCTCCAACTGTTTCTGGTACACGTAAGATGCTAACCCTTCCACCTCCTCCTCAGCAAGAACATCCAGATCAGAACATACTACACGGGCCATCCTTTGCATACACTCTGTTCTAGATTCTCCTGATCCATCAGGAGTGGGGCATGAATATTCCCTTTCTTCAATATTTCCCAGGATGATATGGATATCAGCGGTTATGGCAAACAACTCCGATGCCACCCTGACCCAGATATCCCGGAGAGGCATCCGGTCTACCAAGGTGGCTACATTGGTTCTTAAAAGTCCAGTGTAAACCAGTTCTCCAGTTGCCAGTCTTTCTAAATCTGACCTTCCCTGGGCACACTCCTGACCATCCCTTATGGGTATGATATCGGTGGTGGTGCTGCCAGTATCAATCAGGATACAATCCGGTGAGATCATGGCAGCCAACGGAACGGTGGCGATCCAGTTAGCAGCTGCAACATCCAAGGGTTTTTCCAGGACTTCGTGGTGGCCCATTATACCATTTTGCCCCACAAAACCCATGGGAATACTGGTAAGCTCACGGATCCTTTTGACTATATCCAAAACACCTTCCTTCTTAGTAGCATAGGCATCAGCTAGCTCTGCGGTCATAGACACCCCTATGGCATCTAAATCATGAAAATCAGATCCTAACATGTTTTTTATAACATTACCCAGATTTTCCTTCTCCATCCATATGGGCAGATACTCGTTATCCACTCTCACATTTTTTATATCAGCAGAGGCTGAAAACTCAACAACTGCCAGATCAGTGGTTGCTCCACCAATATCTAATCCCGCAATTTTCATTTAATCACCGATACATTCATTTCATGATTATTCTTGGAAAAATAAGCGTTCCCCTCCAGTTGAATAGTAGAGGGTAAAGTGCCCTGTGCTGCATCCATAACAGCCTGACCAAGATTGAAGTTCACTAGTTTACGAAGAGCAATGTAGGGAGTGGTGAGTCTGGAGTTAACTTCCACCAGATGAACCTGATCACCAAGTATCAGATCCACCCCTACATAACCACACAATCCCCTTATTGATTCAACAGCTTTTTTTGCAACAGCAAACGCTTCACATTTAAGTGGATGTTCTAAAGGAGTTTTTCCACCATTATAATTCAAATATGAATCATTTATTTTGATATTTTGTAAGTTAAGGCTTATGGGCATTGCATTCCGGCCATCGGTCAACAAACTAACACTACAACTATCTCCTTCTATGTAATCTTGGAGTAAAAAAAAGGGAAAAGAGCTGTTCTTCCTGATCTGTATAGCGGCCTCCTCTAATTTCCTTTGAGAATCAACTAGCCGAATTCCAGAACAGGAAACACCATCCACTGGCTTAGCTACCTTCAGTTTTTCAAAATCAGGTATTGCCTTTACATGTTTGGAGTTTCCATCCAGATCTTCAAAAAATATTCTATCAGTGCTTATCAGGGGAGAAACTTTTTTTAGGGCCTGATAGGTTTCCCATTTATCAGAACAGGTTAAAACTCCTTTTGATAGAGAACCTATTACTTTTAATCCTTGTTCTTCAATGGCCCGGGTTATCCTGTAGAGAATGAAATCTTCTTCAGGTGCAATAGGTAGACATGCATCGTAATGGGATAAATCTTCTTTTAACCATTCCTCCACGTCATCAAAGATTTTCTTCGCATGACACCTTCCTCCATCTAAAGGAAGTGAGTGGTAAGAGATTAAATATGACGTATTTTCATTGTTGAAATCCTCCAATAGACCCTGTAGCATGGTTCGACCTTCAATAGCTATGGAAGGATCTTCATTTCCACTGGCCATGGCGTACTCTATAATTAATAATTTCAAGACCTTCCCACACCCCTAAAGACAACATCAGCATTTCGAAATTTTTCGGGTTCTAAAATGGGCTGAGTACAAATAAAAACGCCTTTTTTGATCATAGATGGTTCTAGATGGCTATAAATATCGTGACCAGTCATGAGAATAACACAATCACAGTCCAATACCCTCTCCAGACTCACAGATTTAGCTCCAAAGGATTCCACTAGCTCGGAAGGTACATAGGGATCATGAGCATACACCACTCCTCCGGAGGATAATAATTCTCTGATCAGATCTTCTGCTGGTGACTCCCTGGCATCAGCCACGTTTCCCTTGTAAGCAACGCCCAGGATACCAAATTCAGAGCCCCTTAACTTCTTGTCTTTCTCCATTAACGCTTCACGAGCCATTCTAGCCACTTCCAGGGGCATGTTCTCGTTTACCATCCGGGAAGTTTTAATCAGCGGAGTGTCAATACCCTGTTCATTGGCTATTTCCACCAGAAAATAGGGATCTATGGATAGGCAGTGGCCACCAACACCCGGCCCGGGAACATGGATGTTTACCCGCGGATGATGATTCGCGGCTTTTATAGCTTCCAGGGCATCTATATCTAGTGATTCACATATTAAAGCGAATTCATTGGCCAGTGCAATATTCGTATCCCTATAGGTGTTTTCCATTAGCTTAACCATTTCTGCAGTTTGTAAATCTTTCACCCTAATGATTTCACCGCTGGTGATCCTCTGATAAAGAGATGAAGCCTTTTCAAAACTGCAGTCATCTATAGCACCTATTACTCGAGGATTATGGGCCATCTCATCCAGGGTTCTGTTGGGTAATGCCCTCTCAGGGGTGTAAGCCAGACCAAAATCTAAACCAACCTTTAATCCACTTTCTTCCAATAAGGGGGTGGCTAGGTATTGGCAGGTGCCTGGTGGCACCGTGCTTTCGATGATAACCAGGTCACCCTTATCCAGACCCTGAGCTATACTTCTACACGCCATTTCAACTGATTTCAAGTCCGCCGCCTTATTTTCATCAATAGGGGTGGGTACTATAACCATATGCACTTCTGATTGTCTGGAAGCTTGTTCAATATTTGTACTGGCAGATAGTCGTGAGTTTTTAACAGTTTCATGAATTATTTCACCCAAGCCTGGCTCCAATATGGGTGATTGTGCCTGGTTAATCTTTTTTACAATGTGGGGATTTACATCAACACCTAAAATTTTCAGGCCACTTCTAGCCAGGAGCGCCGCAGTGGGCAGTCCCATATGGCCCAAACCATAAATGGTGATTTTGGTATCTTCCCTGATCTTACATACCATTGAAATCTCCTCTACACTCATTTTCGTCTGGGATAGTGATAATCTGGATTTATATATAGATCTGAATTTGTTATGATGGGCTAATCATTCCTAAGGACATAAGGTTATTTAAAGATGATTCCAACCCCCTATAAACCATTAAATGATTCAAAGAGACCTGCCTGATCTATGTCACAAATTACAGGGGTGATCAAAGCTCTGTTCCAGATATTAAAACCAGTTTATCCTTTAAATTAAGCCCTGGTTCTGGAAATATTATCTTTCCATCCTCAAATACTATTTTAACAATTCCCCGATATTTATCCTCAAATTTTGATACATTAATGTCCTGATCCACACTAATTAATTTAGTGGTGGTAACTCCAGTTATAAAGTCTGGTGCTTCTATTTTGAGTTCACCACGAGATTCTATTTCTGATATGATGTCCACGATCTTTTTTGATGCTGTTCCATCACCATATGGATTAGAAGCCTCTTTCATACTACGATAAAGATCTTCATCACTCAGGATATTCCGAATGGAGTTGACAATTTTTTTCTGGGTTGTTCCCACCAATATGTTCCCACCAGCTTCCACTGTTTCAGGTCGTTCGGTGTTGTATCGTAGGGTTATACAGGGTAAGTTAAGAGTTATTGCTTCTTCTTGAATTCCACCCGAATCAGTCATCACCAGATGAGACTCGGACAAGAGTAGTAAAAATTCCAGGTACCCCATTGGCTTAATAATCTGTACATGGGGCGCTTCATCCAGTTTCCTATACAAACCAAATTTATGGAGATTCTTGGCGGTACGGGGATGTACCGGGAAGATTATAGTTAAATCATCCAGTTCTAACAGAGAATTAACAATCTGGCTCAGCCTCCAGGGGTGGTCGACATTTTCAGCCCGGTGCAGAGTCAGAGTTAAAACGTTGGCCCTGGGATCGATTTCTCCTGCCAAGTTAGAATGTTTCCTGGCAATTTTAAGATTACGCTGACAGGCATCCACCACCGTGTTACCGGTGATGAAGATGTTTTTGGGACTAACACCTTCCAATAATAGATTAGTTGCTGTAGTGAGGGTGGGTACAAAAAATAGTTGGGTGCAGACATCAGCCACCATCCGGTTTATCTCTTCCGGCATGGTTTTATCATAAGAACGTAAGCCTGCCTCTACATGACCAACAGGAATATGAAGTTTAGCTGCCACCAGTGCACCAGCCAGAACCGCGTTGGTATCTCCTTCTACCAGAACTAGATCTGGTTTTTCTTCAAGGAGAACTTCCTCGATACGACTAATCATCATGGAGGTCTGTTCTCCATGGGCTCCTGATCCAACCCCAATATTGTAATGGGGTTTTTCCAGTTCCAGGTCCGTGAAAAACTGCTGACTCATCTCATGATCATAATGCTGTCCAGTGTGTACTAAAATGTAGTTAATTCCCCGGTGCTTCACCTCATCAATGAGGGGTGACATTTTAATGATCTCTGGTCTGGTACCAATGACAAAAGCAATCTTCATTTTAAACACCTAAACTATTCATTTAAGAAAATACATTGATATCGCAGGATACTTTATGAATCAACTGATCTCCTTCTCTTAGCACGATATTCATCAATAACACTTAAAAGTTTTTTCCTGTCTTCACTGGCCTTCCTATCCTTTACTTGGGCTTTCCAGCTTTCAATTTGGGTTCGAAGTGAATCAACACTGACCACTGCAAATTTGTCAATCATCTTCAGATCAACCGTTTCCAGGGGGATGAGGGGAATCATATTTTTCTCAAATTCTTCTTCAGCAGTATGCGACATCTGATCATTAATTATTAAGGCCTTTATACCCCTCTGGATTATTAAAGAAGCAGTTTGGGATCCTCCACCTTTAGAATTCTTAAGGAAAACCACATCTCCCTCTTTTATCTTCCAGTAGTCACAAGCTTCTTTTATGCCCTCCCGAGTGAAGGATTCTATTATTTTAGCTGGCACCACATTTTTAGAAAGTTCCAGGGCCTGAATATTTTTGATAGAATTTAAATTTTCCTGCAAATTCTGCTTTAATTCCTTTTCATGTTGATATTTAGCCTGTAATCTTTTTATAATAGCAATTTTGGATGTTAACTCTTTTTTTGCCAGAATTCCTTTGGAGTACTGGTAATGGAGGTCTTCAATTTTTTCATTCAAAGTCGAGGCCTCCTGCTGAGCTTTCTCCAACTTTTCTTCCATTTTAAGGTTCAGTTTTTTTAAATTTTTAATTTCAGTTTCCTGAGATTTAATTCTCTGTTTCAATCGACTAATGTGCCTCAAATACCCTAATGAATCATATTCATCTTTAGAAGATGATCTATTAAGTTTTAATTGTAATTCAGGAGTATGTTCAATGTCTAATTGAGTTTTCTTGCTTTTTCTGGTTTCTAAAATATGATCTATGGCTTTACTAACAGGTGACCCTTGTAAAAACATGATTTTAACTGTATCCACTTCAAATGAAGTTAAATCCAATTCATCAGCTTTTTTAGTGATTTGTTGTAGTTTGTTCTGGTATTTTTTGTAAGTTTTTAAAGCTGCAGCCAGTGCATCTCTTTCATGAGCATTCTGGGGTATTGTATCAGATGGCACCACTTTAGATTTGGGAAAAGAAGATTTTTCATTTAAATAAAGATCCACTGCTTCAATTTTTGATTCAACCGACATGAATCTTGAGGGAGCATCGATACGCGACTTCAAAATAGAAGAAAGTTTCTTAACCATCTTAGGAGGAGGATATACATCGGTTGATATCAAGACTGCTTTACCATAACTAATTATATGACTGACAACATCGGATCGGCTGGCTTCCTTAAAGCTTTTAACTGATAAGACCTGGCCATTAAGATCCATAATGGCCACTCCTACGGTGTGTCCCGGATCAAAACCAACAATTAGCCCTTTAATATTTTTTAAGTCCTTATAATCCCCATATGAAGAGTTAAAGTTTTTATCATCTCTGCCCCTATAAAACAGACTTTTTCCTCCTGGGTAAATTTAATTCCCAAATAATAATATGGTTTTCATATTATTTAATTGTTTGTCAGTCCCAGAATGATGCCAATTCATCTTCAATACTATTTTAAAACTTTTAATTCATTATATAAAGGGAGGATACATTTTTCATTATTATCAAGACTCCCCATCATCTCTCGGTAAGCAGCCGAATGAATACAGGTATTCATATAGTTTTTCATCAAAACCGACAGGAATAACCTCCGGGCATAAGGATCCTCTACAAATTTTACAGTATCATAGGTTACATCCATCAAGATTAAGCCTTCAGCAGGTGCGGGAGTGATGAATACTTTTCTTTGTGGATTTAAATGTTTAGCTACATCTCTGACTTCAATTTTTCCAAGGCCGACATTTATTATGGCCGTCACCATCTTACGTACCATATTCCACAGAAAACTCTCACCCTTAATATCAAAACATATTACATGGTCCTGATTCCTCACCTCCAGGTTGTTCACGGTTCGAACCGGATCTCTCTCACTTCTTTTTGTAAAATTACTGAAGTCATGAGTACCAATAAATAATTTGGCAGCTTCTTTCATACTTTTCATGTCCCAATTTTCTTCGAAGGGATTCTTGGGCATTAAATAACGGTAATGACGTTGTCGGGCAAATCTAGGTTTGAATCCATGGTGCACACTGGTTTGGGCCAGGACCTTTATAGAAGCAGGTAAACAGTCGTTTATTTGATTTACATTGATCATAGATTCAGTGCGAAATGAAATCACATTTCCCAGGGCATGAACCCCACGGTCTGTTCGGCCAGCTATGGAGTAACCAGCATCGGAAGGATTATCAATTATTTCTGATCTTGTGAGGGCTTTGATCAGTTCACCTTCCACAGTAGGCAGGTCAGGTTGTCTTGCGAACCCGTAGTAGTCACATCCCAAATAGGCTATTTTTAATGCAATTTTCAACATATTATGCATTCTCGATTTATGTAAAGTTCTCTGCCCCGTTGGAACAGAAATTATCATAAAGATTTCTAGACTAAGTAATTAAGTTTCTACCCACTAATTCTATATAAGCTATCAGATGACAAGAAGGTAAATATCCAAGACTGGATTTGGCTAATTTTTATGAGGTAATTGAATGAATCGTATATGGGGATATATCAGTGTCATGATGGCCATGATTTTTTTTGGTATTTCCAATACCTTCAACAAGATATTGCTGCAGACTCTGGACCCTATAGACTTAGCTGCACTTTCTTACTGTTTGGCGGCTGTTTTTTTGTTCTTGGCACGTTATTCACCCCTAAAAAACAGATTATCTTCATTTCTGGACACAGGACATGATCTGGAGCATTTCATGAGCCCCAAGGACTACCTTATCCTATTCAGCACCGCCATTTTGGGGATATTAATAGCCCCCCTGCTTTATCTAAATGGTTTAAAGTACAGCACAGCAGTAAATGCTTCGTTTCTTTTAATTGTGGAGATCCTGTTTATAATCTTAATCGGAATTTTATTCCTCAAGGAGAGTTTCCAGAGAAAAGATATATTGGCTTTTTTTCTTTTACTACTGGGAACAGTTCTTCTTTTGACCGGAGGCAATTTAGAAAATCTCTTTATGAGTTACAGTTGGGGAAATATGTTAATCATTTTGGCCGCGTTTTGCTGGAGCATAGACACCACTTTAAGCAAATTTTTGAGCTTCAAGAGTGATATTGTCCTCATTACCGCCTTAAAATCAGCTATTGGGGGTTTGCTCCTACTTAGCTTATCAGCTTACATGGGCTTAAAAATCCAGATGTCCCTGACTTATTTACCCTACCTACTCTTTGTAGGTATATTCAGTATTGGGACTGCGTTAATCCTTATTTATCTTTCCATTAGGATTATCGGTGCTACACGGGCTGGTTCTTTGTTTTCACTGGCCTCACTATTTGGAGCCGTGTCTGCCTTTTTCATCCTAAAAGAACCTTTTACAATTATGCAACTTTTCTTCGGACTTTTAATGTTAGCAGGAGTGTTAATTTTCTATCTCAACGGTGAACAAGGAACAGGAGATTTAAAGAAAATGGCACGATAATTAACTTGCAAGGTATGTCATAAAAAAATGTTATTGGCACCACTGGTTAATATGATATAATATAAGATGGTTTAGACCATAACAATCTCGTTAAGGTGAAAAACAGTGATGGTTATTCCTGCAGTTGATATTAAAAATGGGAAATGTGTACAGTTGGTCCAGGGAAAACCTGGAACAGAACAAGTTATTCTGGAAGACCCAGTGAAAATTGCCTGTCAATGGGAGGATAAAGGGGCCCGGATGATCCATGTCATCGATTTGGGAGGGGCACTGGGTGAGACCAATAACCTGGAAATTGTAAGAGAAATTAGAGATTCTGTATCTGTACCTATACAGATGGGTGGAGGGATAAGAACCAAGGATGATGCTTTAAATCTCCTTGAGATGGATATAAATAGGATAATTCTGGGAACAATTGCCATGGAAAATCCGGAAGTGGTACCTGAACTTTCCAACAGTTTCGGAAAAAAAAAGATTGTGGTGGCACTGGATAGTAAGGATTCCCAAGTGGTGGTTCGGGGTTGGACTGAAAAAACAGATAAGACCGCTCCAGAGATGGGTAAATTCTTTGAAAATATGGGAGCAGGAGGAATCTTATTTACCAATGTTGATTATGAAGGCCTTATGAAGGGATTCAGTATAAAACCACTGGAAGAATTACTCAGTGCAGTAAAAATCCCTGTAATTTATTCCGGTGGAGTCAGTACTCTGGAGGATGTGAATAAACTTTCAAAAACAAGAGCAGCAGGAGTTGTCATTGGATCAGCCCTTTATAAAGGCAATATCATTTTTGAACAAGCTCTTAAGTACCAGTAACCATCACCAACAGTTAAATACAAATATGTTTAATATCTCAGATGTTTAGCTAAAACAGCATCTTCTGCAATGGATACCACCTTGCGCATCTTTAAAATTTGGTCGGGATTGGTGGAGATGGAACTTATCCCCAGATCAATCAACTTTTTTACAATCTTGGGATCAGATGCAGCATGTCCACAAATGCAGCTTTCCAGACCATGATGGTTGCATTTTTCTATAGCCATCTGCAGCATCTTCCACACACCAGGGTGCATCAAATCAAAGTGTTTGGCAACCTTAACCCCCCGTCGATCAACGGCCAGAGAACACATGGTCAAGTCACTCATCCCCAAAGTCACAAAGTCCAGGCCTTCCTTTAAAAGTTGATCAAAAATTAAAAATGAGGAAGGAGTTTCCAGGGCCACTCCAAGAGGTATATCGTGGTGTGGACGGATCCCCACATCCTTCATAATAAGTTTCACAGCCCTATATTCAGATACATCCCTAAGAAACGGTATTTTAATGCCAATGTTATCATAACCTTCATCCAAAAGTTTGTTTATCGCCCTAAACTCCGATTCCAAGATTCCCCTATTTTGAAGGTCTTTCTGGATGCCACGCAAGCCCAGCAGGGGATTGTGTTCATGTGGTTCAAATTCACCCCCATCTAAACTAAGAAGTTCATCACTGGGGATGTCAAAAGTTCGGAAATAGACATTTTTAGGGTAAAATGCATCAACTATAGTTCTAACTCCATTAGCTATAACATTATCCAGCTTATTCTGTTCTAGAAGTTTCTGGGGGTGGGTTCCAGTACGTATAATGAGGTTTTCGATTCGAATTGATCCCACGCCATCAGATAATGGTGCTACCTTCCCAGCGATCTCTGGAATGTTGAGATTCACCTTCACATTGGTAGCTGGACGGTGTAATTCCATTAACCTATTTTCTTGCCCCATTTCAACAAAACCATGGTAAATGTTCCCAGTTTGGCCATCCACCGTGACCAGAGAACCTTCCTCGAGTAATTGGGTTCCTATCTCCGTACCCACCACACATGCCACTTTCATTTCTCGCAGTACAATGGCCACATGACTGGTTAAACCACCATAATCAGTAACCACTCCACCAGCCCTCTGTAAATGTGACAACATATCACGTGCGGCCCTAGATAAAACCACAATTTCACCTCCTTCCAGTTGAAGGAGGTCTTCTTTGTTTTCTACCTTTTTAACTCGTCCCACCCCTGTGTAGGGGCTGGTACCTATTCCCCTTAAAATGATCATGTATAATACTTTCTATATTTATTGGTAGAAATAGATTTTTTGCCAGATAAACAGGTAACAAAATCTCTTGGAAATATATAATCCCCTATATTACTCTAAAAATAGGGTGTTGGTAAGAAATTATTTTATGCCACTTAATTAACATCATCACTTTGCAAATCTATCCATGAAATCAGCGATTTTTTTAGCTGTTGAGGATAAGGGGCCCATTTTGTTACTTAGTGTGTAGATGGCTCGAACATCACTCTTTTTCATTCCACCTACTGCTATGATACTAACAGCATAGACTGGAGTCGCCAGAATCAGGGCCACCATAAGAAATGGAAGAGTTTTAGGTAGTATCCAAAAAAACAGTCCAAGTATTGATGTAGCTGCCACGATACGGATGAAGTTATCCCTGGAAAGAGATACATCGGCGATTTTCAGTATCTTCCATGATAAAATGGCCATGATGAAGAATCCTGAAATGGTGGTGGCAATGGCTGTACCATTAATTCCATAAATAGGCACCAAATATAAGCTCAGCCCCAGATCCAGGAAGGTTCCCAAGACCAGAACCACCATGGGAAGATATGGTTTTCCAAAACCCTGGGCTATGCTGCTGGAAACCGTGTATAAGGTGAAGAATAACATGCCCACTGCAAGTATCTGTAGGGCGGAAGTGGCATTTACGTAAGCAGGTCCAATGATGTTTAAGATAGGGGCAGCGAAAAACATAGTCCCCACTGATAGTGGTAGGACCAGAAGGGTCACGTAACGGTAAGACTGGTTAATATAGGTTTTTAGAAGATTTTTGTCATTGGTACTAACTGCTTCGGTAGCTGCCGGTAACAGAGCAGTGGAAACAGCCGTAGAAATGGTTAAAGGAAGTCGTGCTATGGGAGTGGCTATACCATAGTACCCTACGTACTCACTGGCTAAGTAAATACCCACCACGAAGTTACCCACAAAATCGAAAAGGGCCAGTTCAGCCAGACCAGTTATGACCACCGGAAAAGAGAATATCAATAACATTTTGGCTATGGACAGCTCCTGTCTAAAATTAAAAGTTAACTTTACATTTTTAAGTTCCAGGCCAATTCCTCTCCTGTAAAGCACGTATCCAGCTATTAAAGATGCTATGAATCCTATGGTCGTACCAATTATTGCTCCTGCAACAAAAAAGCCAGCTATCACTAGGAATATAGCGGATATTATCATAAAGACCTGTTCGAAGGCCTTGGTAATTACGATGTTACCCATCTGATGTTTTCCCTGGAATGTACCCCTCAGGGCACCCACTAAAACACTGAAAGGGGTGATAAATGCAACTAACTGGAAGGGTAGAATGGCTTCAGGTTTGTGAAATAATCCCACTGCTAATGGTTCGGCTAATACAAAAATGGCCACACTAAAAAGCATTCCCAGAATGAGCACCATCTTTGTGGCGGTGTGTATGACCTGCTTCACCATTTCATCATTATCTTGAGCAGAATACTGGGCCACATACTTGGCTATAGCAGGAGGCATTCCCCCAGAGGCTATCATGATCAGTATGCCTTGCATAGGAGTTGCTAAACTGAGAATACCATAGCCCATTGGCCCTAAAAGGTAAGCCATGGTGAAACGATAAATAGCGCCCCCCATCCGGAATATGAATGCCCCAAAGAGCATTATAATACTGCCTCTAGCTATTTTTGTGGTCATGTTACACCTTCAAGGAGTAGTCTATTTATGAATCTTCACAGAATATACCCCAATCTTACAAAGAAAAGGATCTTTAACTAAAGAGAGATGAATTCACATCTTCATTATTTATAAATGTACTTATCTATTCATTAAATCTGGTACTTGTCTGATATAAACTGGACTAAAAAACCCCGATTACAAAAATTTATGCAATGAGATGGAGTAATTAAGATAGGTTTTTAAACCTCTCATTATTAATACCCATAATATCATGCTGTTCTGGTTAGGAAGATAATAATGAGGTGAATAAAATTAAAACTGTAATGGCGACTGGAACCTTTGATCTAATCCATCCTGGTCATGGATATTATCTGGAAGAGTCAAAAAAGTTAGGTGGAAAAGATTCCCGGTTAGTGGTAGTGGTGGCCCGTGACGCTACAGTTAGGGCCAAGAAACGAGTGCCAATTGTCCCTGAAAATCAGCGTCGAGAGGTTGTTGCTATGCTTAAACCAGTTGACCAGGCATATTTAGGTGGTGAGACTGATATGTTCCAGATCGTGGAGAAATTAAAGCCAGACATAATATCCATTGGACCGGATCAGAAATTCGACCTAGAATGGTTAAAAGAAGAACTTAAAAAGAGGAACCTCAAGGCAGAGGTAATAAAAATTGACGGTTACCTTGATTCAGATCTGGACAGCACATGTAAGATAATCAAGAAGATAAAAGATACGGGTTTCCCAGCAGGAAGTTTCTGTTAATAATTGTTTTAAATTAGTTTTTCAAATATAGCCGAAGCTAGTATCTTCCATAATTCTATTTAGTTTTAAGTAAAAGAAAAAAAGAAAAAAAGGATTTAGAAAGGCAATTCTGCATAGATGCCTTTAAAAGTCCACGAACTTGTGTCCCAACTGTAGATGCTTCCAAACTCATTACGGGAGCTGGTTGCATCTGCGTCGTACCATTTTCCATTGGCATATATTTGAGCCCATACGTGTCCGTAGGTTCCACTGGAGAAGTTACATGTCCCATGTACATAACGAGTTGGCACTCCTGCTGCCCGACAAAGGGCGGCTATCAGATGTGAATGGTCACAGCAGTTGGCAGAAAGACTGGAAAGGGTGTTTACCGCTCCTTTCTGCGAATTGTAGTACCATGAATATTCCAAGTTATTTCGCACCCATTTATAGATGCTCTGTCCCTTGTCATAGGCTGAAGTTGCGCCAGATGTTATGCTACGTGACAGGGCTACGATGTTAACATCGTTTACTTGACAGTTCTTTGTGGATTGCAGATACGCACTCAGGTTGGTCGGTGCATTTGGATCTGTTACATCCGTTGTAGTAGTAGTTGCTGTTGAACTGGAGGTCCAAGTATTTACACTCACGTAATTAGGTAGTCTAGCGTTGGTTCCATAATAATCCATCACCCGGGAGTAAAGGTAAATCATTGATTCGTATCTGATTTTTCCAAGAGAGGTTGATACGTAGTTAGGTGCCAAGCCGTTGGTATCTATGAAGGATTTTATCCGACTGGCCATATCAACATACTCTGACTTGTAAATGGTGCCATTTTTCATATCATCCGTGGGTCCAGTAGGACTTAACACGGATTTTGGGGTGATCGATGAGGATACTCCGCTATTGACTTGCGTGGTGGCTGCACTTAGTAGGTACAAGAACTGGGGCATGCTGACCTGTAGCGATGAAATTTGCACATAGTTAGGCAGTTTCTTGTTGGCTTCGACAAAGGCTTTAACCCGACCAGCGGCTTCACTTAATTGTTTTAAAGTGAAGCTGGTGGTTGATGTTTCAGGGTTAGTTATTTTGTTCTGGAAGAATGTCTTATCTAACCAGCCGTATCTGAACAGTGCATATCCTGATGCTCCATTTGAAAGAGCAGATTGAATATCCTGGTTAATTTCAGATGCGGATAGTGCAACGAGATTATCATCTGATTTATAGGTCTGTATCCCAGATATCACAGGTTTTCCATTGGAATAGCTGACTATGTTTGCAGTTGTGCGGCCTATCCAAGAGGTATCTTGACGATAGTTACCCTTGTAGATCATGGGTACCAGGAAATCCAGGTACTGGGAAAGTTGCCCATAATCCTGCCCATAGTAGTACCCATTCACACTCCCTTCGGGCATTAATGCCGCTGAAAGTGCTACTTTTGGTTTTATGGAATTAACCGTTTCAGACACTCTCTTCACGAAGGCAGTGATTGCTTCAGTTCCACCGGGGTGGAGATATGCAGTTCCCGGGTAGCGAATGTAATCCAAGTGGATACCATCAATATCACAGTCACGCGTCATACCTGCTATTGAGCTTACCAGTGCATCATTGTACGTTGTACTCTGGTTGTAGCATGTTTCATCACGATAAGAGGTGCGGGTTTCGTATTTGTATTGAGTCTTGGAAACTTTACCGTATTTCCAGTAGTATTTCCAGACATAACTCCATTTATATTTCCATACTTTCCCAACTTTGAACCACTTTTTGGTCCATTTCTTGTACCACTGTTTGTACCAGGACTTGGACCAGGTCGTGTAGGCTACTTTCACAGTTTCTGTGTAGGCTACTTTAACGGTGTAGGTATTATTACCCTGGGGATCCACCCATTTTCCATCACTATCGACGAAACAGACCACCCAGGCGTGTATCCTTATCCCAGTGCCTTGTAGTTTGCCAATTATAGTTGTCAGGACACTTTGATATGTAGGGTTTGATATTCGATTGGCCTTGACGAACACATCCGTTATTCCGGCTGTGATCAATTCTTCGACCTTCACATTTTTCACATCATCTACACTAAGCCATATTCCGTGGACATTATTGTAGGTTCCATCTCCTGCAGCAATGCTGGAGTTCTGAATGTTCGCTGTGCTGTTGTTTTCTTCATTTGGCGAATATTGAGACGAGTTGAGTGTTTGAGATGTCCAAGATGTATTAATGGGCTGATCGCTATTAGTATTACTGACCGTTTCATTAACGGTCGAATTGAGGATTTTTACTGATGAAGTGGTATTAACTGTAATTTCATCGTTTGTTATTGAATTCGTGAAGTTTTCTGGACTTTGCTGATTTGGGGTGGCATGTAAATCCTGTGCGGACAACGTCACTGCCAACAGCAGCAACATTATCAGCAACAAATGTTGCTTCAACACTATGCCCCCTCTATCTTCGAAGTCAGTGGAACAATTAGAGTTCCTGACACAATAAGATCGAATCTTGGAGCATATATATTTTATTATAGAAAATTCAGACAAATAAGCTCTTTAAATTGTTTTAAGAGAAAATAAAACATTTTAAATATTTATTTATCCCTATTCATCTATTATAGGTGTCATTTTTATATCATATGCACCAGAACATGAACAATAACTGTTTAATTTTGGAAAATTTATCAAATCTCTCAAATTTTTTGTATTAAATGCCAATATTGTTCTTAGAATACAACATTTACCTTATTTAACATTGAGATAATGGCGGTTGATTATTTCCAATTTTAAAATTATTATCGGTTATCCTTTAAGAAAAAAACGATATAACAACAGATTTTATATAAAAAGATTCTAAATTTTAAGTTAAATCCGCCTTCCATATGTATCCTTATTGCATTTAGAATTAATCTACCACACATACTTCTAACAAGCACGATGAACTTTTATAATCATGTATTTATGTTCAAAGATTCTTATCATCTTTTTTTTATCCACCAGAATGTTTCGCCTGATGGGTTGTAATCTTTTCATATTTGGGCCACTTGATGAGTAAAATCTCCTTGATAGTATCATCATGACCCCCCCAATCGGCAACTCCAATGAACCTAGCAGTTGATGGTTGCCATCTTGTTATGAAAAAAGATGATAACCCACTGTTTCCATGGAATCCCTAACTCTAAACCAACGATAGGACATGTATAGTCCGAATATCTACCAAACTTCTTAATGGAGAGTGGTAAAATTTTTTCCGGATTTTCACAGCTTGTAAAAAATAATTAGCTTTATGATCATCTAATTTAAGCAATAGAAAAACTGTTATATTCACTTCGAACCTATTGTCCGTTAATTGACAGAGAATCCCTATTGCCATGGCTGGTTAGTAGAAAAAAATGTTCCCGTTATCTCGCAAAGCATAACACATGTTGTGTTCTATGGTTTTACTGGTAGGAATTTATAATGCCTGTTTTTGTGGAATTAAAAGCAGTATTTAGTGAAAAAGTACTAGCAATTCCATACCCTAGTAAAGTAAGATTCTTAAAGTATTTATTAAGAAATACACCCCCCAATTCTCCCTTACTAGTTATTATTAACCCTAATTTATAAAAAAAAGAATATAAAAGTTAGACTTAAAGGGATAATTTATAATATTTAAAATAGATATGGTTACCATACAAATGATAAACACCTCGTCTTGAGATCATATAAAATAAACCAATCAAAATTTCTAAACTAACAACATCACCAGATAATAGATTGAATTAAATAACATAATTAAAAAAAAATAAGCTTAAAAAATAAGATAGAAAAGGGAACAATGGAACTACAGGACATTAGAAAGGCTTTGAAGATACTGGAAAGTTCTCCAGAATTTGCTTCCTTGATTCCAGAAGTAAGGAGCAACTTGGTTATGAGTAAATTATCTCCCCGGGGAATTGAAGATGTGGCTGGAATTCCTGGAAGGATAACTGTCATAAACCAAAAACCAAAAACATGTGCAGCACCAGAATATGGTGCTTCCTCACACATGGCCAGGCTGATCCTGAGTATAATGAAACATGACCCTGAGAAGCGCAGCGCCATTAACATGAAATACAACCCCTCTTTAGTTGAGATTTGCCAGAAACTGGGATTAATAACTTCATACTACAATCGAAAAGATGAACCTCCGAAAATAAGGGATAAAGAAGGAGGAACTATACCATGGGGTGTTCAAAAAGCGGTGGAAAGAATTGGCCGTGTACCGGATGTTATATATCATACTGGTGCTTGGGGGAAAGAACCTTCCCTAGTTTTAATAGGTGAAAATCCCCTAGAAGTAGTGAAAACTGCGATTTGTATATCTAAACTCTACATACAACATTCAAATTACGACTAGAAAACATTTTGACCCTATGAAGGGTCAATTTATCTAGACAAAATTGTACTAGCTAACCTTGAGGGATGATAATGGAATATGAAATGTATCAAGAAATGATGGAACAACCTCAATCTCTGCGAAACACCCTTAAAAGAGAGAAATCTCATTTAAAAGAGTTAGCATCGCAGTTTAAGAAGTTTGATAAGGTTTATCTGGTGGGCTGTGGTAGCTCTCTTTCCACATGTTACTCCTCAAAAGACGCCGCTAACATGACATTCAAAAATAGTATGGAAGTTTTCACTGGTTACGAATTTTTTTACCATAAACAAATTGATAATGAAGATGCAGGTGTTATTTTAACCTCCCAATCCGGAGAAACTGCCGATACCCTGGCTGCCCTAAGAAAGGCTAAAAAAAAGGGATTATACACCGTCTCCATCACCAACGAAGGAGACAGTTCCATGATGAATGAATCTGATGATGCAGTTTTAACCCAGTGCCAAAGAGAACATGCTATTCTGGGCACCAAAACTTACATGACCCAGTTGCTATGTCTTTATGAAATAATTTTTGGAATGGATGATTCCAAAGCATCTCATGACGTTTTAACCGACCTGGAAAAGATTCCAAATGTGGTGGAAGGCCTTTTAAAGGCAACTGAACAGGACAACCGTATTTTAGCTGAAAATTACAAGGACCAGGAAATTTTTTACTGTTTAGGCAGCGGCCCCAACTACGGACTGGCCTACAAACTGGCCATGACCATGTTTATGGAAGGTGCCCTTAAACACGCTTGTCCGTTATACTCTGGGGAATTCCGACATGGATTAATCGAACGGGCTGAAAAAAATGTGCCTTTATTGTTTTTAGATGCCGGTTATCAAGGTGATGAGTTAACCCGAAAATCGATCCAGTTTGGAGAGAAAATCGGCACCCATAATATAATTTACCGGATGCAAGACTACTCCAATTTAAATCCCTTACTATCGCCATTCGTACTGGCTGTGCCCCTGGAATGGTTCATATACTACCTGGCCCATTACAATGGAGAAGATCCTGGAAGTACGCGCCACATAGGAAAGGTTAGATACTGATTCATTTTTTTATAAATTCATAATTTAAAATCGAAGAAAATGGCAGCAAAACGAATTCAATAAAATTAATCCATATTTAAAACGATCCAATCCATTGTAATCTGAACCCTGCTGAGTTTGATGGGGTGCTGGATTCATTTTCTGCTATGGACTTCTCCATTTATCTCGTTTTTCTTTGATGACATTTACCATTTTAGAAAACATCTTTTCAATCATATTTCTCCTTTGAAGCATCAAATTCATCCAGTAACTCTATAATTTTAGATACCCCACTTCCATCAGAAGCTGTTACCATTAATGGTTCTTCTCTTCTGTTAATACGTTCCAGAATGTACTTAACATTTTCTTCATCTCCCAGGAGATCCATCTTATTAAAGATGGGAAATACAGTTACATCCTTAAATAGTTGTCTAAGTTCATTATAAAGATTTATCTGGTTTTCTAATGGATAACCAGAAGTAGTGGAAGGATCAAAAATGAATAGTATTAAATCTGCCAAGTTTTCCAGGGCCACCATGGCTTGAAGTTCGATTTCGTTCATATCCATCACCGGCCGATCCAGGAGTCCGGGGGTGTCAATAATCTGGAATTTCTTCCAACGCCTTTCCAGATGCCCTATCTGAATTCCTTTAGTCGTGAATGGGTAGTCGGCCACTTCTGGCTCTGCTGAAGTAATTTTACGTAGAAGAGTTGATTTTCCCACATTTGGAAATCCAGCTATCACGGCGGTGGTGGCCTCGGTGTCCACTGTGGGCATGTTACGCAGCTGCTGTTTGGCAAAGGTTAAAAAGTCCAGTTCATTCTCGATTCTATTGACCACCGATACAATCCGTCCATAAGCTTCACGTCTGATTTTAGAAGCATTTTCAGGAGGTGATCTTCTTATTTTAGAGGTATACTGACCCTGAAGTTTTTCTAAAAGATCACTGGCCCATTTAAGTGCCCCTAAAGATTTTTTTAATTGATCTACCCCTACTACCACATCTATGTAGTCCTGGTAGAACTCAGATAGTTCCTCAACTCGAGGAGTTTTTTTTAGGATGTCATCGTAGGTATCCCTAATAACTTGACAAGCCGTCTGCACCCTTACCTCCTCGATTCGTTTAGATTTTTTCTGTCCACGTATTTTTGAACCTCGAATTCTCATAGCCGCCTTTTTTGCCCGCCGAAATGCCTTATCCACCACTTCATCTGGCGTGGGTATGGTTGGTAAAAACATGAAATCACTTTCCTATACTACAAATTTTTTTCAAGAAATATTAAATTAACAGCAAATAAAAGATCCTGAAAATGAATTGGATAGATATGTATAGTATCTGGTTATTTTTTATTATACTATTCTATCATTGGATATGATTAATGGATTATGTGGAAATTCATGGATTAATGAGTTAAGTATCCATTCCTTGAAAAATTCTCACTCATTGAAGATCTGAGACTGGAAGCGGTAGATTTTAACTCCTTCCTGTAACCAACAATCAGGAGTCATCCCTGCCTTCAAGCAAGTGTTGGCCAAAAATTCCTCCGTATCCCATCCCCACTCAACCGGAACTTGAGGGAGTAAAAGTCCCCGGAATAACCCTTTTTCTATAATCAGGCCATCATGGCCTACATCTATTTTTTCAAGGTATTCCGAAGGTCTATCAGTAACTATTAGTTCTGGCGGAGTGAGTACACTAACTTCCACGTGAATTTTTTCCAGTTCATGAGAATTTAGAGGAGAAAACCGTGGATCACCAGTAGCCGCCCCAATAGCCACCTCGATTAAGGCATTTAAAAGTGGTTTTACCGGTTCTGGATAACCAATACATCCCCTAAGTTCCCCGTTTATATGTAAAGTAACGAAAACTCCCATATTCTCTTTAAGAATTGGCGAAGGAGATTTTGGAGTAATGATTACCTTTCCGTCTAGCACATAGGATTCTATGGCTGTTCTGGCCAGTTTAAGCAGGAAATCTCCCTCAGATTGGGTAAGCATTACGCGGCACCCCCCACTGTAGCTTCACTGACCCGGGTATGAGGTCCACCATCACCCACTGGAGCAGTCTGTCCTGATTTACCGCAGAAACCAACACCCATATAGAAATCAGAGCCTACCCCATCGATTTTAGTAAGCATTTCCAGTATGTTACCGGATAGAGAAACATCCCTTAAAGTATCGACTATTTCACCGTTTTCTATATGGAATGATTCTGCAGCATTAAACTGGAAGATCCCCTTACCAGTGTCAACTTGGCCGCCTCGGGATCCTTTAAGATATATTCCATCAGCCATATCCTCAACAAGTTCTTCAAATGACATATCTCCTGGTTTAAGGTAGGTGTTACTCATACGCACTATGGGCTGATCTCCTACTGCAGAACGGGAATTCCCACTGGGATTAAGGCCCATCTTAGCAGCCGTTTCCCTGGAGCTTAAAAGTGACACCAAAACACCGTCTTTGACCAGAACGTTTTTTCTGGTCTTAACTCCCTCTGCATCATAAGCATAATATCCAAAAGCATCCATACTGGCATCATCAACAATAGTTACTTGTGAAGAACCTATGCTGGTCCCTATTTTTCCTTCCAGAATGGAATCTTTTTGCAGAATGAGGTCTGCTTCTGAAGCATGGCCCAAGGCCTCGTGAATAAATACCCCGGTTAGTTCTGGATCAAGGAGTACAGGAAATATTCCAGAAGGTGGGGAACTGGCATCAAGAAGTCTGACAGCTTTTGAAGCAGCAGTTCTCCCGAATTTTTCTATATCCTCCCTCTGAATTACTTCGAATCCCCGGGCTCCACCCATACTTTTATGCCCAAATTGGATGACTCCTGCATCAGCTGCCACCGCGTTAATAAACATGGCCACCCTGCTTTCCTCTTGAACCAAAGATGTTCCCTCTGAACTTAAAAAGTAAGACCTACCCTCTCCTTCCACATAATTTACCGTGGTGCTTATTACTTTAGGGAGTTGAGCAGCTTTTTCTGCTTCTACCATCACTTCCTTTTTTTCTTCTATGGAGATATCCTGAGGCCTTATCTTGGCGCGACTTTTAACCGCGTCAACCGCAATATTCACGTTGGCCAATTCTGTGTCACTTTCTAATGCTCCTGAAAGTTTAAATGCTACCTCGGACATGGATTCCAGTTGTGACATCTGGGTTGTGTAAGAAAATCCCCATGCCCCATTATTTAATACACGAATCGAAGCCCCGAAGTCATCTCCTGAACGGATTTCCTGGACCTTCCCATCTTTCATAACTATAACAGTATTCTGTGCCTCTGCAACTCGAATATCCACATAATCTGCCTTTTTTTCATGAGAATGGATGATTCGTTCCAACAGATTTAAATCCAACTCTTCTATCATGTGAGTTATCACCACTATTCCTATGATCCTACATCAATAAAGAATTTAGGTAACCGCTCCTAATTGGGCCAAAGTAATTATATAAGAAGTAATCCTAAATAGTCAAGACTATCCTAGATCCGAAGATATTCATGTCAATTTCATTCCTAAAAATTGCTGCAATTCTTATGAACATAAATCATGGATAATTGATGAATTATTAATTTTTTTCATTAAACGCACCGGATGTGACGGTATGAAAAGCATAGAGGAAATAAACCAAAAAATTAAGGATGGAGACGCAGTGGTGGTAACTGCCGCTGATATGACCCGTATAGTGCGGGATATCGGTGCGGAAAAGGCTGCCAAAGAGGTGGATGTTGTTACAACTGGAACCTTTGGTGCGATGTGTTCCTCCGGTGCATTTTTAAATTTTGGCCACTCCGACCCACCCATAAAAATGGCCCGCACATACTTGAACGGAGTGGAAGCTTACTCTGGCTTAGCAGCGGTAGATGCTTATATTGGTGCCACCCAGCCCCATCGTGATCCCAAGGTGGGACTGGAATATGGAGGATCACACTTGATAGAGGATTTGGTGCGGGGTGAAGAAGTGGAACTTTTGGCAGAAGCCTATGGAACCGATTGTTACCCTTTGAAAGATATTCACACCCACATCAAACTGGATGATCTCAATCAAGCTGTAATGGTGAATCCTCGAAACTCGTACCAAAATTATGCTGCAGCCACCAACTCCAGTGAAGAAACCTTGCACACATATCTTGGAACCTTACTCCCTGGGATGGGTAATGTAACCTATTCCAGTGCTGGAGAGCTTAGTCCACTTTTAAACGACCCATTCTTTGAGACCATTGGGCTGGGAAGCCGTATTTTCCTCTGCGGAACTGAAGGCTATATACTGGGGGAGGGCACCCAGCATAGCACCGAAGTTAAAAGGATAAATGGAGTCCCAGTGGGAAGTGCCGGTACCCTGATGCTCAAGGGAGACCTTAAAAAAATGGATGTTGAGTTTCTAAGAGGTGCTACCATGCCTTTTTATGGGCCCACCTTGTATGTAGGAGTGGGTATACCTATACCCGTACTTAACCCTAAAATAGCCCAACAAACAGGGATAAGTGACGAGGAAATCAAGTGTTTGGTTTACGACTATGGGGTATCTCGACGTAGCCGTCCTACAATTCTGGAAACCAATTATCATGAGTTGAAAAGTGGTTCAGTAGAAATAGATGGTCATGAAATTCAAACCTCTCCCATGTCCTCCCATCGAAAAGCTTCACAAGTAGCCGAGAAGCTTAAGGACTGGATCGAAGGTGGAACATTCTTATTAACCCAACCCGTGGAAAAAGTTCCATCCAAAGGTCAGACTGTGAAACCACTGCATATTAAACGTCCCTCCATCCTGGTTAGGGATTTGAAGAGCAGTGAACCCATCACCACCAACCCCCAGGATAATATAAATGATGTGGCACGACTGATGGTGGAAAACAACATCAACCACGTTCCTGTAGTGGACAACAATGGTAAATTAATGGGCATTGTTACATCATGGGACATAGCTCAAGCTGTAGCCAAAGAAGTCCAGGAATTGACCCAAGTAATGACCAAAAAGGTAATTGTGGCCATGGAGGATGAGCCGGTGGAGTTAATCGCTCGCAGGATCGACAAGTACGAGATTTCAGGGGTCCCCATAGTGGACCGGGACAATCTGGTGAAGGGGATGATCACCGCTGAGGATATCTCCAGACTGGTTTGTTCCCACCAGGATAAGAGGGGTGGATACTAATGAAAGCATGGCTCAATTTTTCACCAGAGATCGTGAACCAAGCCGTCATATCAGACCTTATCAAAAATTTTGATATCACTTTTAACATACTAAAAGCTAACATCACCCCTAAAGGGGGGGAGATGCTCATTGAAATCCGTGGAAACCAGGCACAGGATGGTATTGAATTCTTGGAAGGACAAGGAATCAATTTAACGCCTGCCAAGAGAGTGGTTAAAAAAGACGAAGAAAAATGCGTGGATTGTGGAGCTTGCGTTTCACTTTGTCCCGTGAGTGCCATTACTATTGATGAGGGATGGAAAGTGGAACTAGATGACCAAAAATGTATTGGTTGTGGATTTTGCACATCATCATGCCCCACCCGGGCTATTAAGTTGGTAGATTAAATATCTGCCATCACAATCTTTTTTTTGTGTACTCAGACTACTCAACGTATATATTATCGAACTTTTCTGTAAAAAGATAAATTTGGATCAGTTCAGTGATTTTGAAAACTTCGATCCTATACTGTATATTAAACTTTTCTCCAAGGTAACGGCCTTATATGTGCACATCTCCATGCAACATAGGCAGTTAATGCATTCCTCATAGTCAAATTCGGGGATGTGAGCACTACCTTTCAGGGCTTTGGTAGGGCAACTTTCTACGCATTTTCTGCAGTTAATGCACCGATCCCTGTCTATAACAGGTTTAGTCCAGAAATATTTCATGAAAACCTGAGTCAAATTTCTAGGAATGAAATTCAGTGCCTGTGAAAGGTTAGATGGCCATTTGAAATCTTTAATTTCTGGGATATTGCCCAAAATGTCGATTTTCGTTATATCTGTTTCCCCCAGTCCTTGTTCCCCTGCAACACGATTGTTGGGTATCTGGAGTGGTGCCCGTCCCAGTATGTGGCAGATTAGACTATCCATGGCCACACCATCTTTCCCAGCCAATATCATTCCTAGATCACGAGTATCTCCAGCTGAAGGACCATTTCCTTCCATTCCCACCACCCCATCCACTATATGTAAGCCAGGTCTTGCCAGGGCGTAGATATCAACTACCAACTTGGCAAAATCGGATGGTTTAGGGGCATTTCTATGATACTCCATCTTGATAGCTCCCGGAACAACACCATACATGTTTTTTATGGCACATGTAAGCATGGTAAGTCCATGGGTCTTAATTTTAGGAATATTTATCAATAAATCGCAGTCTAAAACTGGTTTGGCAATATAATAATCTCTGGAATTCCGTTGCATGTGGTAGGAACCTTCTTTCTCGAAGTTCAATATATTTACGTCATGCCGCCGGCACACTGCCCCCATTCCACTCACGTCCCAGTATCTTTGACGATCCCCGGGAGGGCCTCCGGGACTATCGCCCACCACAGGTGTGCCACCCAAATCTTTCACAGCCATGATTATTGCTTCCAAGACATGGGGGTGGGTGGTGACCATGTCTTCAGGGGGACGTGCCTGTAAAAGGTTGGGTTTGAGCAGTACAACATCTCCCCTGTCTAAAAATGAGTCAAGACCTCCTAATGAATCAGTTAAGCTATTAACAGCCCTTTTAACCTTTCCTAAATCGTAAGTAGAACATTGGGATATGGATATTGTGCTCATAAAACTCCAAAACAAGTTTTTAATTGTAAATTTATCTTCTATTATTCAAACGCAAACAGTAATTGCTAATATCCGAAGCTATCCAGTATTTTCCTTCTGGCCTCCCCGATAGTTAGGGGGTATGGTTTTTCAAAGGGAAGATCATCCTCCTTTCCCAGAATTTCCATAAGATGTGCAATACGTGGTAATCTTAAATTAGCCCCCCTGATGGTTTTAACATCAGAAAATACTTCTTGAGGCGTTCCTTCCTTAATTATCCTGCCTTCGCTTATGATATACACCTGGGATGCATACAATGGCACCAGATCCACATCATGGGTGGATATAACTATACTCATACCCTCCTGGTTGAGCTGGTACAATATGCGCAATATCTGGGAGGCCCCCTTAGGATCCAGCCCACTGGTGGGTTCATCAAGAACCATTATCTCCGGTTGCATAGCCAATATACCAGCAATAGCCACCCGTTTTTTCTGGCCTCCACTGAGATGATGGGGTGGTTTCTTCTCAAAGCCAGTCATACCCACTTTCTCCAGAGCATCTTTAACTCTTTTTTCTACTTCTTCAGTGCCCAGATCCATGTTCATGGGACCGAAGGCTACATCTTCAATAACAGTAGGAGCAAATAGTTGGTCATCAGGATTCTGGAAGACTATTCCCACTTTTTGTCTGACTTTCATCAGATCATTTTTTTTATAACCAAGTAGATTTTCTTCCACCAGTACCTCACCAGATGTGGGTCGCAGAATCCCATTGAAGTGTAAAAATAGAGTTGATTTTCCAGCCCCATTCGGACCCAAAAGTGCCACCATCTTACCCTTCGGAGCCTTAAAGTTCACCTTCTCCAGGGCTTGCGTTCCATCCGGATATCGATATGTGATATCTCTGGTTTCAATAACGTTCATGCTATCTTCTTTATAGTAGTCCAGACTGCCTTTTATATTTAGTTTAATCT
The DNA here is from genome assembly GCA_029556335.1 of Methanobacteriota archaeon. Lineage (GTDB taxonomy): Archaea > Methanobacteriota > Methanobacteria > Methanobacteriales > Methanobacteriaceae > Methanobacterium. The sequence goes on along the minus strand of JAKQFA010000006.1, from coordinate 353,522 downwards.
AACTGTAATGGATTTATATCTACAACCAGAAGATACTGATTTAATGGCCTAATCCTTAGATTATTCTATATGGGGATTGTAAATTATAAAATAAGAACACCATAGTTTCCGGTAAAATATACTCCAAGAACAAGTATTATTTCAAACAAAATCAAACCCGCCAAGTTACGGGTTCCTATATCTTTTATATCTTCATTTTTCTTTAAGGTTTTGATAGAACCATCATAACACCTTGATTCCATGGCGATGTATGTTTGTTCCCCTTTAAGCCATGTTCTTATGAAGAGGTTACTGCCCAGCATGCCCATGGATTTAATAGATTTTTTAAGTGAAGAATAGCCCAGACGTGTTTCCTGGGTATGATACATGTTAATTGCCTCGTCCAGTAATACGAAAATGTAGCGGTACATGAGCATTGCCAGTTCCAAAAGAATTTTAGGAATTTTAACTAGTTCCAGTACTGAAAAAAGTTCTGTCATGGGCGTGGTAAGGGCAATGAATGCTAGACAAGTGAAGCCACCTAACATTCTGGTAAAAACAAGAAATCCGAGATTGAAGCCATCTACAGTCACAGTAAGATTAAATAATCCTAGTTCTAGGATGGGGGAGCCTACTCCAAAAAATACAGCCATGAAAAAGAAAGTTAACAATCCGAAGCCAAATGGAATGAAGAAGAATTTTAAATAAAAATTCCAAGAAATCTTAGCCTTAAATATAATGAGGATTGACATGAAAAGTGCTATGACTATAGGTATCACTGGGGAAGTGGATACTAAACTCACGATCATAGTGGAAATTCCAAGTAAAATCTTAAAATACGGGTTCAGATTTGTAAGGTTATTGGAGTGAGCATAGTTATCCAATGTGTTTTCAAACATTTGATCCCCAGTCCGTTATCTCTTCATAGCAAATTGGAACATCAGCCTATTCCAATATTACATCCTTTTTCCATTTTTTTTATTTTCTTCTTTATTTCTTTCACTATCTTGGCCTTTATAGTATCCTAAAACGTAGCCTATTATAATTGCTCCGATAGCTGCTTGCAATGCAAACAAAAGACTTTCAATTTCACCACTTGGAGGTTCCCAGAATGAATTGAACCATGGTTCATAACCGGTTTCTTCTATCGCTTCACCAGCCGCACCATCTGCGCCGCCGAAGAAACCTTCATCTTCTCCCAAGCCATTGTAGAGGGTTAAGGGAATGATTACAATTATTGCAACCAAAGCTAGTAAAACCAGGGGTTTTTTATCCATTTAAACCACCTCTAATACTTTTTCGGGACTATCTTGTGCTTTTTCTGAGCCTATGACTCTTAATTTTCTTAAAATGTCTGGTCTTAACTGCATGATGTACTCAAATATGACCACGGTAAGAAGACCCTCAACTATTGCTAGGGGTACCTGAGTGTAGGCAAATATTACCATGAATTTGATGAAAGCTTCTCCAAACGTGGGTATGGGAAAGGCCAGTGATAGCTGTGTTGCTGTGGTCACGTATGTTAACCAATCACCCAAGAGTGCAGCAAAGAAGATTCCTATTGAAGAACCCCAGCCAATCTTCTTAATACCTTTGTACACCAGCCACGCCGCTACTGGACCTACTATACCCATGGAAAATATGTTAGCACCAAGTGTGGTTATTCCACCATGCGCCAAAAGTATTGCTTGAAAAATAAGAACGATTGTCGCTAAAACACTGGCAACTGCTGGACCAAATAATACCGCTCCTAAACCATTACCAGTAGGATGTGAACAACTCCCTGTTACAGAAGGGAGTTTCAAAGAAGATAATACAAACATAAACGCACCAGATACAGCTAACAGTGGCTTAGTTTCTGGATTTTTGTCAGTTATTTTTTTAATCCGTGTAATACCATAAACCACAACAGGTATTGCTATTAAATACCAAAATAGACACCATTGCCATGGTAAAAATCCTTCCATTATATGCATTTAAACACTCCTTCCACTTATAAAAACGATTTTCTTCATTCAACTTATTCAGCATACCATCCTATATGGCATACCTTTCCCATCACAGGGACAATTTTCATTTTAGGGTAAGATTGGAAAGTATATAAATGTTTCCATTAAATTTGAAAAAAGATCACATTAACTTGAATTGAGTGTATCATTTTACAGTATTTTTGAGTCGAATACCTCGTAAAACTGTTTATTTAATTAAATTATAAGATGCCTGATTTAGATGATTAAGTCATGGATTATCTGGTTAATAGATTAGAAAATCATTATCATACAATGCTCCCAATCAAGTAGTAATAAAAACTCAAGGGGATAATAAAAAAACCAATCATTAAAACTATAAACCTATAGTACCATTGTAAATCTATAATTGATACAATTAGAGGGATTTAATTGGACCAAAGACAGCAAGAATATGTGGAATATTACCAGTCCAGATTAAAAAAATTCGAAAATAATCCGTTGTATGCCAATTCTTACCAGTCAGAAAAAGCCTTATATGAGGCCATAGCTAATTCAACTGACCTTGAAGAATTTGGGCAGAAGGTGGAGTCAGAAAATCTCGCAGTTAAAAATGCCATTGCCCTGGTAAAAGATCAGGAAACTGCACGGAAAAAATTTTATGAAGAGCTGAAGGAAGAAATAAAACTTCATGCACCCCTAAGGATTCTTGATGCCGTAGATTCTGTAAAAACTGATTTAGAACTAATTAAAATGGTTAATGATATTGAAAGTGAGGTTAATATTGAGATCATTGTGGATCTGTTCACTCAAGAAATCTACAACGATCTTATGATGCTGGAAGAAATAGAAGTTTACCAGACGGCAGAAGTGCCTGATGAATGGAAAAAGGAAATAAATCATGAAAGACCTCAGGAAATGATTAATGACGGGATTAAAGATTGGAATGAATCATTTGTTCCCAATGCTCGGAATTGGGATCCTAACTGGCAATACAACGCTAGCCTCATCTGGGAGGAAAGGCACAGAAGAATAATCCCAATACCAGATGAAATATTGAAAAAGAGGATAACTCAGTTTAAAACTTACAGGGGGATTTAAGATGCCAGTGGATAAGGCAATGGCTGATTCAATTCTGGGTACATTTCGGAAAATGTTCCAAGAGTTGGAAGACAAAGGGGCCGAGGGGGAATCTTTCCAAGTTATGCGTGAAACCATGGATAGGATGGAAAAATTGGCTCTTGAAACTAACGACGTATCGGAATTTACAGCAAAGCTAACCACAGAAAACCTTTTCATGGATTTTAGTAATGCTTACACAGAGACTATGACTGCCCTTGTTAAAGGTGAATATTCTGGAGATGGTGGTGATGAACTACTCATGGAAAAAACCATAGAAGCTTATGAACATGCCATTGAAAATTTAAAAGGCAATCCCCATTATGAAAAACTCAAAGCTCCCCTTGAAGAACTAATTGAAGTTGGAAAGTCAGGGGTATCCTACCCAGTATTCCTGAGAATAGCAGAAGAACAAGGTCTTAATCAGACTTTACAAGGTGACATGGTTGTGAGGGACGCTATACTTTCTGAAAAGTTGTTTTGTGAGTTCATGCACTTGCCATTGGAAGTGGAAAAACATGAGAAGATCCTAAAAATGCACGACCAACTGGCCTCCCAGACACCCTTTAACGTGGTTGACAGCTTCCAATTTGGACTGGAACGTCAAAAAATTGAATGGAAGTACACTCCCCTGATTAACCGGTGGCACATCATATCACGTTTATGGGAGAAAATGATTGAAAATGTATATGACTGGCTCGATTCTTTCGGCAGTTTCGCGCCCCGGGATGAACGATGGATGTCTAGGAGAGGCATCACTTATACTATGCATAATATTAAACGTACACAGGAATGCAACCCAGGCATCCTTAAAGCAAGGGAAAAGGTCTTTATGGAATATTTCCAGATGTCTTGGGATGATATATTTGATCATGAAACTTTCCTGACTGCATATGATGCTAAACAGATATGGTATTCAGACCAAACATTGGAACTTATTAAAAAAGCCCACCCCTATTGCAAGCCCTTTACAAAGCCAGAGCCTGATTTAATACGTGAAGCAGAGGAAATTTATGCCACACAAAGTTATAAAAGGCCCGACGCTTTCCAATACTCAGAGGAGGATAAGGAAAAATTCATAGCCCTTTTCGGTGAGGATAAATGGAATGAGTATTTTGGCAGACAGTAAGTTTTTCTAAAATGATCGTTACGTAAGAACCTTGAAGAGAGCTTATAGATGTATCTCTCTTCTACAAGTTTTTCTTGTACCTATAAACAGTTTAAACTCATTAAAATAATTAAGTATTTCTGGTTTCTCGGATGATTAGTTTCGTCATCCTTCATCAGATATCCACTGGAAATTTTCGTTGAAATTTTGATCAGCAATTAAATTAAAAATAAACAAATATAGGATAGTTCTGATATTTTCTAAAAAAAGATGCAAAAAAATAAATTGTGGAATAAACCTATTCCACTACTTCGGCAAAACCGAAGTTCCTTCTGACAGAGTTAATCCTAATTTTAACTTCATCGCCAACCTTGGCACCAGAAACGAATATCACAAAACCTTCTATACGAGTGATCCCGTCACCGTCCCTACCAGTGTCCTCAATTTTAACATCATATTCTTCTCCTTCATTAATAGGAGCAGAATTACCTTTACTACCGTATTCATCTCTAAACATATTAAATCACTTTCCAAATTAGCCATGACAAATGGCTTAACTTAACGTATAAATTTCGCCACGTATATACTTTGTGTGAAGATAAGTGGATTTTTTAAAAAAAACTTGTTATTTTGGTTTGTAGATTTAATAAAGATTATTTCCACCAAAATTTTTAGGTGACCATCTCATAATATGTTCTTCTAAGTTCATCCGGATTTCAAAAATCATATTAAATCTTGTGAACAAGTAAGAACATGGATGTTAAAAATAGAATCATAGTTGCTCTAGACCTCCCGGACTTGGAAAAAGCCATAGAAGTGGTGGATGCTGTTAAAAAAGAAATAAACACAGTTAAAATAGGATACCCCCTGGTTTTAGGACAGGGGCTGGATTCCATTTCCACCATTAAAAACGAATTTAGTTGCCAGGTTATTGCAGATTTTAAAGTGGCCGATATTCCTGAAACTAACCGTAAAATAGTTGATTTAACTTTCCAAGCTGGTGCTGATGCTGTTATTGTTCACGGTTTCGTGGGGGCGGACAGTGCCCAAGCTTGCATGGATTCTGCACATAAAAATGGGGGGGAAGTATTTTTATTAACCGAAATGTCACATCCCGGCGCTTTGAAGTTTATAAAGCCTGTATCACTAGAAATAGCAAGGATGGGTGTTAAATTAGGTATCAGGAATTTTGTGGGACCATCAACAAGGCTGGATCGCTTGGAAAAAATTAGAAGAATCATTGGATCAGGCTCTTTCCTCATATCTCCTGGAGTGGGAGCCCAGGGAGGAAATCCAAAAGATACTTTAGATTTTGCAGATGCACTCATCATTGGGCGCAGCGTTTACCTATCCGAAGATCCCGAATTTGCCATTGAGTCCTTCATAGATAGTATTGAAAAGTAGACCAGCCACTTCATAGGCCAAATCGAAAAGAAGGAAGTAGATGAACGTTTCCGGCTGGAAAAGAATAATTCCCGAGTATTCAGGATGTAGGTATTGAATTAATCCACCCATGGCCAGGAAAAGTACCGCTAACTTAAGGGCTAATCGATATTTAAAAAAGATATTAAGTTTCTTTTTACTTTTCAACCATGAAGAATCGTTTCCCATTTCATCTAGATATGCTGCGATAGTACATATCAGTAGGGCAATGATTCCCAGTGGAGGGATTCCAAATATAACCAGGATGGAAAGGAATATGATCAGGGTGATGATGTGTGCCAGCCGATCAACCTTCCCTGACAAAAATGTGCCCACCATTATTCCAATGAATATGGTGGCAGCATCACTGCTGTTAACTGACAAGTAGCCTATGGCCAGTACACATATTAAACCGGAAAAAACCGCTAATCCCATGTTTTTCTTCTCATCCAGGGCATCATCAGAAATTTTCATGAAAAATCCGGCCAGCGGATAAAAAATAGCCTCAATTAACATTTTATCTTTTTAAAGATCACGGGGGATCCATTTTTTTGATTCTTTACATAATTTCCCTTGCACCGGCTACCATGAGTGGGAATATGATGGTAGCATCGCCAATAACCGTTACCAGATTGGATCCTGCCCTAGCCTTGGCCCAGGATTTTGCCTCCTCTAAAGGAGCACCGCCTAAACTTCCAGTTTCACTACGATCCATGGTAATCTGAATAGCTGCATCCACACCACCTTTTATTAGATTTGAGGCTAGAGCATAGTGTTTCGGTAATCCTCCCCCCAGAATTATGGTGGCTATCTTTTTCGATTCAAATACTTGGTCAGATAGTAGGTGCATATCTCCCACTGCATCCAGTTGGAGTGAATTCTCCTGGGTGTACATCCAGAGTTGCAAACCCAACATACTATCCACAATTCCCGGGGCATAAACGGGAACATCCATTAGGGCCGCGGTGCGTATTATTGATTCATCATCAGATAGGATTAGTCCAATTTTCTTAATGAACTCCTGGATGGTGAGGTGATTTTTCTCCTGGGAGATGGTGGAAATTATGGGGGCTATCCTTCTTTCAAAAGACTCAAAATCCTCAGAACTGGTATATATATCTCCTATTCGGCCTATACCCATGTCACAGAGCTGTTCATCATCATGATCTAATCCCCGGTAATGCGCCCCATCAAAGGCCTCCAAAAGGTCGTGGGTAATGTTGGCTCCGCTGCTTATTAATGCTTGAACATACCCATCCTTAATCAGATCCCTTATTATCTTGCGAAGACCTCCAGGCACCATCGGTCCAGCTACACTTAAGAAAACAATTGTATCTTCATCAGCCATGACTTCAGCCATTAACTTTGTGGCACGGTGAATGCGTCCCGCTCCTAAAACCCCTGCCTTCCCCATCTCCTCCAGAAGTTCATTTATACTCATTCCTTCCCTAATAATCATTTGTTGAACTTTCAAATTAAATCACGACCTCAAATGGGCTGTTTAAAATCAGAAGTATTATTACTCCTTGATAAAAATATTTGAGTAATTAATTACATGAAAAATATATTCTATTTTATTCCGGCAATCTTGTCCAGAAGATCAGTGCGAGTGACTATTCCAAGGGATTTACCATTCTCATCTACTACAATAAGCCTGCCAATGTGATTTCGGTTCATGATTTCAATTGCTTCAGCAATCATAACCTCTTCTTCTACAGTGATAATGTCAGTGGACATAATATCAGCTACTTTAAGATCCTCTTTACCTTCAGCCAGGGCTTGGGAGATGTCACTGAGCGTCAACATTCCCACTATCTCTCCATCCCTATTAACCGGAGCACCCTCAATTTCCCGTTCCGAAAGTAACAAAGCAGCTTCTCGGATCTGTTTTGATATATCGAGTGTAGTTAATTTTTTCGTTGCAACTTCTATAACCTTTTTTTTAGGTATGCTCCTTATGGCAGTGGTGTCCAGAAGTAGGATGTTATCCATATCATCTCTACCCACCACTTCACCATCTACCACCAGTTTGTTTACAGGAGTGGGGCCAATACGAACCTTATCTCCTAAATCTAAGTGTTTTATATTACCCACTGCCTTAATAGCTGCTTCACATTCCCCGGGATGGGTGATGCTGGTGAACTCGATCTTGGTTACAGAAAGATCTTTAAGTTTTTTCCCATCCTTATAAATGGGAACTAGAGTTTGTTTATCTGATTCATCAATATTAAGGGTTTGATATGCCTTTACAGTAGGTTTGTATCCTCCACGTGGACCAGGAACTCCTTTAACTAAACCTAAACTTCTAAGGGATTGCATCTGATTACGAATAGTACCAGGGTTACGGTTCATTACCTCTGCTATTTCTTCTCCCTTAATGGACTTACCATCGGCTTTGCGGTATAAATTAGTAAGACTTTGCAGGATTTCCTTCTGGACTGAAGTTAACATAAAATACCCCTACTTATTTGATTATAAAATATTTATCATTATAAATCAATATAAATGTTATGATTTAGATTAATTTGATTACTATTTAACCCAATTAATGTAAATGTCAACCGTTATGTAACAAATTCATCTTTTTCGGCAATTATTTTTGGATTATTACGCTTTAAATATTTGAAAATTATTAATCAACCATCATCTATCACCCTCGAAGATGGAAATTTTGAAAATCGGAATTCAACAATGCTATTACACCATGCCGGCTAATCCACATATTGACATATCTATCTTTCTTTTATAAGGTTAATGATAAAAAAAATTAAAAAATACGCCTTTTATGGGCTGTTTATCTAACAATTCTGGGACAAATTGTATCCTAATGGTTCTAAGTAAACCTTTATTCAGGTAGTTGCGATCTAAATCTAGTCTCATCATAGTAAAAATTTAATACTGATCATATTGACCCCTATCTTGCCCAATTAGGTGACCTCGTCATCTTGATAACGTTACTCTTTACTCCATCTAAGAATTAGCAAAAAAAATTTATCTCAAAATTAATGTCAATTTTGTAAATGTAGAAGATATTCGCCGGAATTTGGCAATAAATTTTGTGATTGACAATGTTATCGTATGATGGAAATATTCATAGCGAAAGTATTTAAGACTAGAGTTATAGAATAGAAAACAGTATCTTCTTGGGGGGGGATCGATGAACATAGAAAATATTAAGGATAATCAGCCTATTCAATCTATTAATTTTGTTAAAGATATTGAAGAGTATGCTCATAGAAACAACAGCCGATTAACTGTGAGTGAAGTTCTGAACAAAGATTATACTCATTCAATGAAGCACGTTACCTTTTTACTACCCGCTTATAACGAAGAAGAATCAATTGGTACCTTACTAAGGAACGTGCGAAAATGTCGTGAATCTAGAGTCCTGGTTATTGATAATAATTCCAATGACAGAACAGCTGAGATTGCTAAAAAGTCTGGAGCCAACGTTCTCAAAGAACATAAACAAGGCAAAGGATTTGCAGTGAAAACTGGTTTTGAAAATATTAAATCTGAATTCGCAGTTATGTTGGATGCGGATAACACATATGATCCTAAAGATGCTCAGAAACTATTAAAACCTCTCATGGAAGACGAAGCCGATGTGGTTTTAGGCTCTAGACTGCGAGGTAAACGCGAAGAAGGTTCCATCAGTCGATTTAATTTATTAGGAAACCATCTACTCAGTTTTTTTGCTAGTTTACTCTACTCCAATGTTTCCGATGTATGTACGGGTTACTGGGCATTCAAAAAGAGTGTGATTGAACAACTATTGCGGGATGGGATAGATTCTGATGGATTTGACATAGAAGCTGAAATGTTTTCCAAGGTGTCTAAAAATAATTTCAGAGTTCTAGAAGTTCCCATCAACTATAAAAGTCGATTGGATGCCCCTAAGTTAAATTCAGTGAACGATGGAGTTAAAATATTCATGAGATTGTTTTCTAATTGGCTGAAGATGAGGAGGGGAGCTTGAAATGAAAATTGCTATTATAGGAAGTCGAGGTATACCAGCCAATTACGGAGGTTTTGAAACCTTTGCCCATGGACTTACCGAAAATCTGGTGGAAAAAGGATATGATATAACCGTCAGTTGCGAGTACAAACCTGAAGATTCCCGTGAAAATAGTTTTAAAGGTTCAAAACTGGAATATTTCCCCATTAAACCACCTAAAAATTATCTACTAAGAAAGTTTTACGAAAATATTTCGGATATTTACTTCCTGCTTAAACTTAGTAGAAGTAACGAAATGATCTACTTCCTCGGAATCGAAGTGGGAATGTTTCTTTTCATTCCCAAGCTTCTTAACAGGAAAACAACAGTTATGGTAAATATAGATGGTGTGATGTGGGAAAGAAGTAAATTTAACAGATTTGAAAGATGGCTTCTTAAATTAAATCACGATTTAGCCACCAAGTTTGCAGATAAGGTGATAGCTGACGCTGAGGCCATGAAAAACTATGTGGACAAAAAATACTGGGATAAAACTGTCTATCTTTCCTATGGAATTAACCCTCCAGAGCGAATCTCTTGGAGTGGACAAGTCCTCAAAAGGCTTGAAAATTACACAACCCAGGATATCATTCCGGGAAAATATTTTCTGGTTGTGGCTCGGCTTGAACCGGAAAATAACATTCACACCATAGTGGATGGCTTCAGCAAGGCCGAAATTAATGTTCCCCTTGTAATTGTAGGTGATTTCACCAGCAAAGTTTACAAAAAGCAGATTGAATCATTGGCAGAAAATTGTGTCCACCCTGGAGTTATTTTTTTGGGCTCGGTCTATGATCAAGATCTGTTAAATATGCTCCGACAGAACTGCACTGCATATATACATGGTCATTCAGTAGGAGGAACCAATCCTTCGCTTTTGGAAGCTGCAATTTCTCGTAATATAATAATAGCACATGATAACCAGTTCAACAGTGAAGTATGTGGAAAATCAGCAGTTTATTTTGCTAACGAAACAGAACTATCTAGAAAGATAAAATTAGTGTACCGATACAGTGAAAATTACCTTGATCTTAAGAATAACGTATATTATCGCGTGAAAAAGAATTATTTATGGAGTAAAATCACTGATGACTACCATTCACTTCTACAGGAAATTGAAGCTGACAGTGAGGATATTAAACTACCTGCTGAAGATCTAAAACTGATCAAAGAAGATATTGAACTAATTACGGAAGATATTGAACTAATTACCAAAGACAGCAAACGTATAGCGAAAAATAGTCAAATTAACGCCGACAAATCCAAAATAGTTATCAAGGACAATGAACTGATCACCAAAAAAGCCAAAACTGCCAGATCCCTAGAGGGTGAATATTGATGTAGGTTCATAAAAAGATAAGTTTGAATATCCAGGAGTAGGTTCTAAAATTTATTGTTTTATGACCGACGGCTTTAGATTTTCTAGATAAGTTCTCCTTTTCCATAATAATAAGTTCAAATTATAATTGCTGAAGTGCTGAAGTATTAGACTTAATTATGATATAAAAAGAAACTTATTTTAATAACCCAGAATATACTCATTGTAAAACAATATTGTTGATCATGGAAAAAGGCAGAGTTGACCAAATAAAAAAAAATGGAATTAAGACTAGAAAAATTCTATGCGGGGATGATTTCATGGAGATTGGAGGATTTTTCGAATTTCCAGATTTTGAAAAAATAAATACTAAAAATTCAGCCCATTATTATCTCACCACACTGAATAAGAAATACTACTTCTTAAGGGATGGAAGACAATCAATTAAGTCTTCTCTAATGGACATAAAGGGTGTTAAAGATAAAACCTGTTTTTTAACATCATATCTGTGCGATTCTATTTTACAACCATTTAATGAACTTAATCTAAACGTGAAATTCTACAGACACGATGATCCTTTAATACCAAGACTTGGTAATATAAAAGATTCAGTTATCCTAATTATCGATTATTTTGGAGTGGAAGCAGTTTCTAACAATAAAATTCAAGAATTATTAGATCAAGGAAATTCAGTAATTTTGGACATAAGCCACTCTATTCTCAACCAAAACAGATTTTCAATTCAAGACCAGAATCTATACATCATTTCTAGCTTGCGAAAAATTTTTCCTATCCCAGATGGTGGAATAATTTATTATAATAAAGATAAATTCGCCACTACGGACAAATTTCCTGTAAACTACGAAAAGAAACTTGAAGCAATGTTATTGAGAGGTTTTTATCTAGAGAATTTCAATTTAAAAAGAAGTACTCCTCAAGATGATGATGAAAAACTCGATTCAATGTTAGAAGATTTCTACTCCAAGAAACCAGTGGGTATTAAACAAAATTTAGAAGAGATTAAAAGGTACTATTTATCTTTACACTACGAATATGAACTGGATAAATATAAACAGGAAAGTAAACCCCAAAATATTCCATCCCTATCACTTCACATTCTAAATAACATTTCCATAAGCCGAATAATTGAAAAAAGATTTGAAAATTTAATATTCCTTTATGAAAATATCAAAAATAAAAATCTATTCCTATTCAATTTAGAAGATATCAAAAGTCCTTTTATTTTGCCTTTAAGGTTTGATAGTGAAACCGACAGAGATAAGATGAAAAATCTTCTTATAGAAAATGCTATTTTTCCTCCTGTTCTCTGGGACTTGGAGAAATACGTGCCTGAAAAATTCGCATATGAAAGAGACTTAGGAAAAAAAATCCTCACCATCCCCATTGATCAAAGATACTCTCCCAAAATTTTATCAAAAGTTGTGGATGTATTGAATGATTATGATTTATGATTATCGGGTGATTAAATGTTTAAAGAACCACGAATAGCAAAGTGTAAAACAATTTATCTTCCGAAGATAGAAGATGTGAGGGGAAATTTAACCTTTATTGAAGAAAATGAACACATTCCCTTCGATATTAAGCGAGTTTATTATCTTTACGATGTTCCAGGTGGGGAGAGTAGGGGAGGTCATGCTCATCGGGAATTGGAACAATTTATAATTGCGGCCAATGGAAGTTTTGATGTAATCATAGATGATGGTTATAATAGAGACCGATTCCATTTAAATCGGTCCTATTATGGGTTATACATCCCTAATATGATCTGGCGTGAATTAGATAACTTTTCTTCAGGTTCTGTATGTTTAGTGCTAGCCTCAAGTCCCTTCAATGAAGAAGATTATATTAGAGATTATCAAAGCTTCCGGGATTTGGCACATGAGAATGGACAAACCTATGGCCCTAGGTGTAATATTGATTTAAAAAATGAATGAGGTTTTCGATGGCTGAATGTGAGAAAATTGTAATAGTGGGTGCTGGAGAATTCGCGGAAATAGCTTATGAATATTTTACTCACGATTCCCCTTATGACGTCATTGCCTTTAGTGTTGCAAAAGATTACATTGAAAAAGATGAATTATACGGATTACCCATAGTTCCTTTTGAAAATTTAGAGGAAAAATATGACCCTAATGAATTCAAAGCATTTGTTGCAATAACTTACACACAATTTAACAGAGTTCGGAAAAGAATCTATCATGAGATTAAATCAAAAGGTTTTCAGTTAGTTTCTTATATTAGTTCCCATGCATTTGTTTGGCATAACGTACAAATAGGAGAAAATTGCTTCATTTTCGAAAATAATGTTTTGCAACATCATGTCAAGATAGGGAATAATGTAATTATTTGGAGTGGTAATTATATTGGTCATCGAGCTAAAATTAGAGATAATTGTTTCATAACTGCTCATGTAGTGGTGTCTGCTTTTAGTGAAATTGGAGAAAACTGTTTTTTTGGAGTTAATAGCTGTATATTAGACAATTTAACTATTGCAAAGGATTGTATTATCGGAGCCGGTGCAGTTGTATTAAAAAATACTGAAAAAGGGATGGTTTATCTCGGACATCCAGCAAAGGCAGTTAAAAGTAGTTTTGATGTCGAAAAGTTGTGAATGCCAAAAAAATCCAATATTTTCAAGTACTATCAAAGTTGAAACCATGATTTCTATAAAAAAATATGATCCAAGTAACAAACCGTATTGGGATGACTTTGTATCCAGATCGAAAAATGGTAGCTTTCTATTTTATAGAGATTATATGGATTATCACTCGGATAGATTTTTTGACTATTCATTACTTATTTTCAAAGGAAAAAAGCTTGTTGCAATTTTACCTGCAAATATTAAAGATAACATTATTTTCAGTCACCAGGGTTTGACATTTGGCGGCATCATATCAAATAAAAAAATGACCATGTCTTTAATGATGATGATATTCCAAGAATTAAAAGCCTATTTTAAAGATAATGGCATTGATAAAGTAATATACAAAGCAATACCGCACATATACCATTCATTCCCTGCAGAAGAAGATCTTTATGCCTTGATACGTTACAATGCGAAGCTAATCCGAAGAGATGTTTCATCAACCATCAATATGAATGAGCGAATACCTTACAGTCGGAATAAGAAGCGAAACATAAAGGATACTAAAACATCTGGATTGACCATTAGAAAAAGCATGAATTTCGAAGATTTTATGGATATCGAAGAAAAAAGATTAGCTGAAAAATACGGGGTTAAACCAGCCCATACAAAAGAGGAGATAAAATTACTGGCATCCAGATTTCCTGATCAGATTAAACTGTTCACACTCGAAAATAATAAAGAAATCCTTGGTGGAGTAATAATATTTGAAAGCAAAAACGTTGCTCATGGCCAATATCAAGCAGCAAACGATGAAGGGTTGAAATCAGGGGGTACAGATTTAATCTTTGATTTTTTAATTAATAACTATTACAAAGACAAGAAATATTTTGATTTCGGTATATCCACAGAAAATAACGGTCTTTATTTGAATGAAGGCTTAATTCATTATAAAGAACAATTCGGAGCCCGATCTGTTGTTCATGATTTTTATGAATGGGAAATTTAGTAGTAATGTAAAATGTGAGATCTATGATTTCATTTATTGATTTAAAAAAGGAATATCAACTCTTATGTAAAGAGCTGGATCCATTAATTAGAAATATTTTGGAGAACGGTTTTTTTGTTTTGGGCAATGAAGTTGAAGAATTTGAAGAGGAATTTTCTCAGTATATAGGCGTTAAAAAATCCATAGGCGTTAATTCAGGTTCAGATGCACTTTTTTTAGCCATAAAATCCTTGAAAATCGGTATAGGAGACGAAATAATTACTGTTTCCCATACTTTCATATCAACTGTCGATGCCATTGTTAGAAATGGAGCAAAACCTGTATTTGTGGATATTGATCCCGAAACCTACTGCATGGATGTTTCAAAAATAGAAAAAAATATAAACAAAAATACAAAGGCCATACTAACTGTTCATTTATATGGCCATCCTGTAGATTTGGATCCACTTAGGGAACTAGCCAATAAATACGGACTTTTTTTAATAGAAGACGCGTGCCAAGCCCATGGTGCGGAGTATAACGGAGATAAAGTGGGTGGTGTCGGAGACATAGGTTGTTTTAGTTTTTACCCAACCAAAAATTTAGGCGCCTATGGTGATGGAGGCATGATAGTAACTAATAACCATGAATTAGCTGTTAAGCTGAAGATGCTTAGAAATTATGGTCAGACAGAAAAATATTATCATGATTTTATAGGTATTAACAGCAGGTTAGACGAATTACAAGCAGCTATTCTTAGAGTGAAACTAAAACACTTAGATTCCTGGAATAATAGACGTCGAAATATTGCTAAAATCTACGATGAACTACTTTTGGATTGTGATTTAATTTTACCTATCGAGCAATCCTATGCAAAACATGTTTATCACTTATACGTGATAAGAAATAAAAAAAGAGAAATTTTAAAAAATAAACTATTAAGGGAAGATATTCAAACCCAAATTCATTATCCAATTCCTGTTCATAAACAAAAATCTTATTCTGTCTTAAAAAGTAATTACAATCTACCAGTGACAGATAAAATATGTTCAGAAATTTTGTCATTACCAAATCATCCCTGGTTAACTGATGAACAGATAATCCATGTGTCGGAGATGATCACCAATGCCATTGGTTAGTGTGATAATGCCCTCCTATAATCATGCCAAATATCTGCCAAATGCCATTGAAAGTGTTTTAGGACAAAGTTTCACTGATTTTGAACTTATCATAATTGATGATGGATCTGTAGACAGATCTCAACAGATTATTGAAGATTATGAAAAAAAAGATAGTAGAATACAATCATCCTTCCATACTAAAAATAAAGGTATCACAAAAACTTTCAACGAATTGATTGACGTTTCCAATGGTAAATTTATTTCAGGAATTGCCTCTGACGACTTATGGGTTAAAGACAACTTAAAAAAACAACTTGAAGTAATAAAACAGGACGAAAACTTAATCACGTGGACTGAAGGAGAAATTATTAACGCAAAGGGTATTTCTACAGGAAAAAATTTCACTGAAATGTACAAGGTCAGTAAAAAAAGTGGAAACATTTTCGAAGAGATTCTAGGCGGTAATTTTATCTTTGGTTCAAGTTGGATGTGCAAAAGCGCTAATTTGAGTGGTATAAGATTTGACGAAAACCTCAAATACCTCAATGATCATAAATTTTTCCTTGATTTAGCATCGAAATACCAATTTTACTTCATCCCGGAACCCCTAGCAAAGTATCGACTTCATGGTAAAAATACCATTTTTTCAGACATGGAGGGTTGGTACAAAGATTTTATGGTTATTGGAGAATATATAATCCAAAATTATGGGGATAGATTGAATTCAAAGGCCACTCGAAAAAAATTATTTAATTTAATTTCCACAACTCCTTTATATCGAGGCTTTAAAGAAGACCCTTGGAACAAATTAAACTTAATTTATGGGATCATTCTACCTTCTTATGCTCTTAATCTCTTAACTAAAAATTATTTCAAACAAAAAATCAATAATAACTAATATATGTTAAATTAGACCAATATAATGGCCTTTGCCATAAGTTAACGAACACCAGTTCATAGACAAGTAAAATGAATACCATTCAACGAATTGCAAAAAACATAGGTGTGTTATTTGGTGCCCAAGTAATCGGTTACATTTTAGCTTTTTTGTACACCATATATATAGCCAGATTTCTAGGAGCAGATGGTTTTGGAATTTTATCATTTGCTCTGTCATTTACAGCAATTCTAGGAATTTTAGCCGATTTAGGTTTAAGTACTTTGCTAGTAAGGGAATTAGCCCGTGATAAATCCTTAACCAATAAATATATTGGGAATATAACCTTGATGAAGCTCATTCTAGCTGTTTTTACATTTGGAATGATGGCACTAATTATAAATCTTCTTAATTATCCACCACAAATCATTCAAGTGGTGTATTTCATTGGCTTATCTGTTATACTGTCATCATTCTCTCAGATGTTCTACTCAGTTTTCCAAGCCTACGAAAAAATGGAATACCAATCTATTGGCAATGTATTGAATAATTTACTGATCTTTGTCGGTATTTTTCTCGGAATTGCCCTGGGATTTGATGTAGTTGAATTTTCAGTTGTTTATCTCATTTCAAGCATAATCATATTGATTTACAGTATAATTATCTGTTTATTGAAATTTGCTCCTCCATCCATTAAAATTGAACCATCATTCTGGAAATTAATAGTAATACCAGCTATTCCCCTATCATTGGTTGCTCTATCATCAACCATCTACTTTAGAGTTGATTCCGTGTTGCTTTCACTGATTCAAGGTGAATCAGCCGTTGGTTGGTACAACGCAGCATACAAATTAATTGAACTTTTACTCTTCGTTCCCAGTGTTTATACAGTGGCAATTTTCCCTGTGCTCTCGAATTTCTATTCTTCATCAAAGAAAAATTTGGAATTAATATACGCTAAATCGTATAAATATCTCTTCATTGTAGGAATTCCCATAGCAACTACCATTACTGTCTTAGCTCCAGAGATCATACTCCTCCTGTACCAATCTGGCTTTGCAGAATCCATATTAACTCTTCAAATTCTGATCTGGTCCATTCCACTGATGTTCTTATCGTATACTAATGCATGGATCTTCATATCCATCAACAAACAAAATTTACTGCTAAAATTAACATTTGTCCTGATGATAGCTAACATTATTCTGAATTTAATTTTGATTCCGCAATTCAGTTATATCGGCGCCGCATTAGCCACTGTGATAACTACCCTATTCAGTTTTCCAATTGAATTTTACTTCCTTTCCAAATTTATCTGCAAAATTGAAATTGGGAAGATCATGATTAAACCTGTTGTTGCCAGTGCCATTTCAGGTTTGATTATCTTCAAACTTAACAGTGGATTGTTTTTATCAGTTATTATTGCTATTATTTCTTATTTTGTAATATTAATTCTCCTGAAAACGTTTACCAGTGATGATCTTGAAATATTCCGGAAAATGAGAATATGATCAATGAAATTGGTTAAATTAACTATTATCTATTGAATTCTTTATACGTGCCACCAGATACACATAGATAGAAATTATTACGGTCAAAAGACTTATTTTATAATCAACTGTTGATATAAGTCCTATCTGCCATTGGTTCCAGCTAAACGGATAAAGTAAGTATGTCCCACCCGAATAATAGCTCATTAATAGGTCTAAGGCGAAGTGAGTTAAGATCCCCAGGAGGAGAAATAGAAATACGGTTTTTTTATCTTTAAATAGGAGGCTTAATATGGCCCCCAGAATCAAAGACCCTAATGGAGTGTGAATGGTAGCAACCATAGTCGATGGATCATGTCCACTTAAAAACTGTATGGGGATAGCTATTTTCACTGCATCAGGTAGCAGTGCTCCTAACATAGCTATGACCGTATTTTCAGAATTAAATTCTTTGTATCTAAAGCCAAGAACCGTGCATAAGCTCCATGCTACCAGTACATGTGTTAACCAGTCGGGCATTACTTTCTCCTTACTATTTCCCAATTTTCAAGGTGGAATTTCCAGTATCGAAGTAACAAAATAATTACTATTAAAATGGCCAGGGCAGATCTGGCCAGTAAGAATATATACATCCAATATTGCTTTAAAACGACTTTTTTAGCCGTTATTATCTTTTCATCATCTAAATTGCCCTTCACAAATACATTATCGCCTACTGAGACATTTGTGTTAGATCTTACATCAAATATGGTATCTTTGCCATGGTGATAGATGTACAGTTTGAATCCCCCGGGGTATACGTCAACAACCCATCCCTCCAAGCTCACCACATGGCCATCGGGATAATTTAGCAGAAAGTTTTCAGAAGATGGATCTTCTTCATGTAGATAATAATTTTCACTGTAGTAGTAGCTTAGAGCACCCAATAGTATTAGGAGGATGAGAAAAAATAGTAATCTATTCTTTAGAATGAATTTAAACGTTTTAAAAACTGTTTTTTTAACACCCATTGTAATATATTATTCATCCCTAATTATGTAAATTATTTGCTGTGTTATTTTTCCACGTACATCTATCAGCCATTAGCTAGTCTATCAATAATTGAATATTGAATTTCAGTTATTTCGCTCTCAAGAGAGATTCGTAAGATTTATCAATCCTAATTCACTGATTCAATATTATAAATTATTCCTTATAATTCCTGAGTATCTTAGATTCTAAATTCATCCCAATTATCTGTACAGTATAAGGGAGAATATGGCAAAATGTATCCAAATGTTTCGATCATAGTTCTCAACTGGAATGGGTGGGAAGATACTGTTGAATGCCTCGAATCGTTATACCAAATAGATTATCCTAATTATAACGTGATCGTAGTTGATAATGGCTCCCAAGATAATTCAATTCAAAAAATAAAGGACTATTGTCAGGGGAAATTAGAAATAGAGTCTGATTTATTTGAAATTGATGTTAAAAAGCCAATAAAGATATTTGAATATTTTAACGATGATATAAAAGACATAAGTAGTGATTTAAACTTAATTCAAACACTGAACTCTCATAAAAAACTTATTCTAATTAAAAATGACGATAATTATGGATTTGCTGAAGGGAACAACATAGGGATGAGGTTTGTCTTAAAAAATTTTGATTCAAATTATTTATTACTTCTAAACAACGATACTGTTGTAAAAAAAGACTTCTTATCCAAACTAGTGGATCTATCAGAAAACGATGCCCATATTGGTATTTGCGGGCCAAAAGTACTTTATTACCATCAACCCCATGTTATTAATTCAGCAGGAGGAAAAATAGTGTGGCACATGGGGCTTGGAATAAATAAAGGCATAGGAGAGAGGGATGAAGGCCAATATGATGCTATATCAGAAACTGATAGTCTTTTGGGTGCCTGTATTCTAATAAATTCAGATGTAATCAGGAAGTGTGGCCTTTTAGATCATCAGTTTTTTTTACTACTGGAAGAAACTGATTTTTGTATCAGAGCCAAAAAAGCAGGTTATAAAATTTTTTTTAATCCCCAAGCAGTGATTTATCATAAAGAGGGCATCTCAGGGGAAATCAGCCCCCTGAAGTATTATTATATGTACAGGAATCGATTGTTTATTATCAGGAAACATCAAACACCAATCAAAGTACTTTTATACAGTCTAATTGTTTCGTTAAGGACACTGTTTATTATAATTTATTTTGCAGCTAAAGGAGATAAAAACGTTTTAAAATCGATATTTTACGGATATTTAGATGGAATTCATGAAAAAATCACTTAAATTTTTACCCTTTCTAATAAACCTTTTCATAGGCCTTTATTGTTTTATTTATGGTGTTGTCCCAGGTGAACATTTCAGCTCTTTTCGGACCCCGTTTCATCAATTTATTCTGGAGTTTCTCATCATTTAAAAGTTCAGTGATTTTATTGGATATCTCTTCAACATTCAAGGGGTTGTTTATATACAAACCTGAGTCTCCCACCACCTCGGAAATAGAACTATTATTGGAAATTATTACCGGCGTTCCACATGCCATTGCTTCAAGGGGTGCAAATCCAAAGCCTTCATAGAGGGATGTGAATATTAATGACGTTGCTTGACTGTAAAATAGAGGTAAGTGCTCATAATCCACATATCCCGGCGTGATTATCCTTTCAGATAAATCTCCACCCTTGTCAATCTTTTCTGTTAAAGTTCGCAAATTTTTTTGATCAATAGGACCCACTAAAACCAAATCCTGTTCAACATCCTTGTAAATTTTGCTGTAAGCTATGATAAGGTTTTTCAAGTTTTTTCTGGGATTATCATTGCCTAAATAAAAGATGTAATCGTTATTAATCCCGTATTTTTTCATTAAAATATCATCATGTTCTCTGGGATAGAAAAAGGATAGATCAACTCCCAGATGGGCTACATCTATTTTTGCCGCATTAACTTGGAAGTATTCCTCCAGATCTTCTTTTGTAGAATAGCTATCTGTGATTATCAAATCACTGTTTTCAATTAATCTAGGGAGTACAATCTTAAAATCAAATTTCATTATATTACTATGAATATCTGGTAATACAACCGGGGCAATATCATGTACAGTTGAAATTCTTTTAATTTTAGTATCAGAATTTCTGAAAAGGAAAGGACCAAGGTTGTCTGTATTGTGTAAGATTTCAACTTCTTCTTTTATAATTCTCTTCAACAGTAAACTACCTAAAAATATTTTCAAGTTGGACCTGTGAACTAAAAATTGGTTGTTTAACACTTTAACCTCCAATCCGCGTTCATTCAATCCTCTGACTAAAGTTTCACAATATTTAAATTCTCCAGTTCGGGTAACTGGTGGAATAATTCCAATTATCATGTTCGAACCCCTGTGCCCTTCAATATCCAAGAATCTCCATTATCATATAATTTGTAGATTTTATTCTCAAGACGAGTATCATTCAAGTAGTATAATTCACCAGTATCATTATCAGCCACTAATATTTTCTTATTGTCTATATTGAACTTTCCAAAGAACACGTATGCATCACCAAGAAGGATGGTGGAGTTAATTATATTATCATAGGCCATAAGAGTCTGGTATTCTATTGAATAGGAATTATCGTATGGTATTCCGTTAACCAAGAATTTTTCGAGAGGTTTTGTATCATCAGAATAGATTAAACTTTCTAAAACTAAGAATTTATAGACATCAGAGTAGATCTCTATTCCATTGACATTATTCTTTTTCAACCAATTTATACCACTGATTTCTTGATTATTTACCATGTAAAAATCTTGAGTGTTTTCCAAAGCAAATCTGCCCATCTTAGGCTGATCAAAGACTTGATATATGAATGCAGTGTTGAAAATAGAAAACACAAGTAAAAACAAGCACAATATGTACAGTGCATTTTTAGCACTGATCATCAATGATCTGGACTTAATTACATTTTTAAGGGCTCTGTTAAATACTCTGATGGCAGATAAAAACCCGGACACAAAAAAAACTGCTAAGAAGAATAGATTAATGTAAAAAATCCGATCTGTATTCATGGCAGCAGCGAAATAAGGAAATATGACGGCACTGACTAATATTAAAAAGCTTGCAATTGATAATGCTTTAAATTCTGAATTTATCTTTTTATCGAAGGTTAAATTTATTATTCCAATGGCTATCAGTAGATCTCCGATTATGTACAAAAATCTTTCCAGTGACTGATAATAAGACATGCTGGCACTAATGATGTAGTATCCCTGGGATGTTGTAGGGTTAAAAAGATCATTGAGGGAACTGAACATTAAATATCCCAGCACACTTCCATTTTGGAAAATCGAGTAGTTTGAAACGTATATGAACCATATTAAAGAAAAACACGCCATGAATAGGGCGAAATATATGTTCACAATCTTGTAATTTTTAAATTCAATATTTTCTATCAGCTTTATCTTAAAAATCCTGAAGAAAATCAATATCAGAATCGATGCTCCGATGATTAACAAAAAAACGTAGGCCATACCGTAGTGTGAAACCACCAGCCCAAAGCCAAAAAGTAGCAATAAAATTGATTTGTAATATCCGCTAATTTTTTCTTCCAAAACCATTATTAAAATCAGTGCTAAGAAAATTGATGCTATTTCCTGCCTGGCTACCGCTGGAAGTACCGTGAAAAAAGCATTTAAGTTAATAAAAAATATACAAGCTAATAATGCGATTTTCTCATTGCTCAGTTTGTTATAAATTTCAAATAAAATCACTGGAACCAGTGAAAACAGTACAGAATAAACTATTTTGAAACACCATGTTAGACTTAAGTCAGATATGACTGAATAAATCGGAGCCAACAAGACTACACTTAACATAGCATTATAGGGGATATTAAGTTCAGCATACCATACACCTGTTTTAATTACATAATTGGCCATAATTAACTCAATATTAATGTCAGAACCCCAGATATACGGGCTGATTAAAGTGGTGTGTAATAATAAAGATAACGCTAATACAAATATCACCAGAGGATATAATTTTTTTGGAATCCATTTCAAGGTAATTAATGGAAAAATAGCAAGAATCAACAACAGGATCATTTGTAGAGTGTTATTTCCGTATACATTTAACATATAAGTTCCAAATATCGAAAGAAATGGAATTAAACACAGGACTAAAAACAAAGGGGATAATATTTCTTGAAGTTGAAGTATCTCCGGTGATGAGTAATCTTTATCTCTTAAATAACTGATTATGCATAGGGAAAATAGAAATAAATTAACTGTAATGAACAGATTAAAAAGTGAGAATGGCTTTGAAATTCCCATCAATGGATAAATAGAATTCATGAATAGTCCAATCAACATTAAACTTACGATACTTAAACCTACAGAATAAAAAACCGTTCGGGTATTTCCTAAATCATGTAGCCTGAGAATTCTCAGGATAAGAACCCCCGGTATAAAGAAAAGAATTATGAAAGAAATTAGCTCTCTTAGAATAGGTATCTGAATGTCTATCGATTCTAACAATATCAAAATTAACAAAGAGAATTGAAGTAAGAATATAAGCCAAAGAAATGGCTTAATATTCCAATCATTCATTTGTAGAGGATTATCAATCTCCATTTTATGTTCCCTTAATTAAACTGAAATAAACGCTTTCATAGGCATCTGAAACAGTTTCCCAGTTCTGGACCTTAGAACTGAAAGGACCTACTTGTACCTCATTTTTATAAATTTCTTTTACCAAACGTGCAACCTCCAGGGGGTTAGGGGGAAATTCAACACCAAAACAACCAGGTTCATTCAAAAATTCATTTAACGCCGTTGTTTTTGTAACTAAAACGGGAGTTCCCATGGCTAAAGCTTCTGAAACTACGATTCCATAGTTTTCTGATTCAGAGAGTAGCAACAGGATATCGGCTTCTTTGTAAAAATTCATCAACTTTTCCGGTTGTGAAAAATCAATAAAACCTTTCCAGTTAATGTATTCATCTATATCCAATTCATTGGCCAATTTCCTTAGCTCCGATTCATAGGATCCGTCACCAACAATGTTCAGTAAAAGATTCATCTTTTTTTTATAAACTAACTCATGTACTGCTTCTAAAATGTACTGCACACCTTTTATTTTTAGTAAATAACCCACATATAACAGATTTAATTTATCATCGGTCTTTTTAGATTTTTTGGACCAAGTAAAATTGACACCATGGGGTATAATTTTTATATTCTTTCTAGTCAGGTTAAAATTTGTAATTAGGCTATTTAACTCAAATTCCGATGCTGCAATGATGAAGTCACAGTAATTAAATATTTTCCTACCAATCAGATTCTTGTAAGGTTCCCAGAAATATTTTCCAGCAAAGGATGTACGGCTGAAAATTCCAAAATGCGGAGAAAAGACTACTGGGATTTTCAAATCAAATTGTTTAATTAAATACATTACCTCTGGAGAGAATAAGGTATGATAACCATGGACGTGTACTACGTCAGGATTGAGTTCTTTTAACTGACTTTTAAGATAGAAAAAGATTTTAGGATTTAGACCGTAAAATGCATCGGCCAGCCATGATTTGATCCGGATTATCTCGAATCCTTCATAAAACTCGTGATTTGGGAGGTTCATAGTGTTACTTTGGAGTACAGTTACTTGATGTCCTCTCTTTGAAAGGTTTTTGGATATCTCTACAATATTTTTGTGCACGCCTCCAGGGGAGGTGATCTCCGAATGGTTTACTAAAAGAATTTTCATTACAACTCCCCCATCTAGGCTACTCGTTTCGTTTTTTTCGTTACTCGGTAATAAACCATTCCTGTAGCCGTTGATGCGTAAACAGTGAAAATATATATGATAAGGCCCAAAAAAAGTTTAAAATCCTTTTTAAACGCTCTTTTAAATGCAGTTTTTAGATATGTTCTCCCTGTAGGGGCAAATTGTCTCAGACCACCTTTTTGTTCCTTTATAAATGCGGTTAGTGCCGTTCCATATCTGAAATTTTTCCTAATTATGTCCTTGATCTTTCTGGGTTCTCCTATGTGCCTTTCCCTGGAATTAATAAGGGCAAAATTGAAATCACTCTTAGCTAATTTATTGTATAGAGCATAATCTTCCCCTAAAGTAGGAATTTCTTCATCAAAGCCACCTATATTTTCTAGAACGTCGCGGCGTAAAAATCTAGCTCCTAAGACATTTTTATTATATTTAGTAGCACCCACATAATTGGGATGCTCAATGTAACTTTCCTTTTCGATTTTTCGAATCTTTGCCCAGAAACTGATGGATTCATCAGGTAACCAGAATATGCATACTCCATCATATCCTTCGGTTTCACATTTATTTACACTTGATTCTACAATATCAGGATCCAAGATAACATCAGAATCAACCCTGTACAGGTATTTTCCGTGAGAGCCATTAATTCCAATGTTTGTCTGTTTTGTCATGCTTTGTACGTTAGCATTTATTACTTTAGCTCCAGTTGCAGTTGCTATATCTACAGTTCGGTCAACAGATCCACCATCCACTACTACAATCTCTATATTGGGATAGGTTTGACCTCCCACACTATCCAAGCATGCTTCTAGGGTTTTCTCAGAATTTAAAGTAGGTATAACCACTGAAACAAGAGGACACTCCATTATAACGTGCTCCCCAACATTTTCATTCTCCAAACCACCTCAGCTAAATTTAATTTTTGATTAATAAGAAATATTACTGGATATAAACAAATATCATACTAAAAAACCTCAGCTTCAAAAATATTTTGGATTACCTATTTTAAATATTTTGTTAGTGCAAAGCAAAATTGATATACTCTAAAAATTTAGTACTTATTGTGCAGTAAACAGCTAATCATCTCCATCAACATTATGAGATAATAGTTCTGAAAATCAATAATATAGATGAAATAATCGTGTCCACCCCATAATTCTTGGATATGCAAAAAAATTAGCTGTTTAGTGAATTAAAACACTAAAAATACGAACCATGAAAAAAAATGAAAGTAAACTTCAAAAGGCCTTCAAAGACAAATCCAAAAACCAGAATATCATTTCAATAATCCTCGTTGCCATCCTATTTGTCTTCATAGCTATTACCGTGTATCTGATAATAAGTCCAGTACAACCAGAACCATTTACTGAGTTTTATCTGCTCGGGCCAGATGGTAAAGCCGGTAATTATCCCACTAACTTGATAGAAGGCCAACAGGGTAAAGTGATAATTGGAGTGATAAACCATGAACATAACACCACTAATTATCAGTTGATAGTGAAAAAAAACAATAATATCGTTGAAAACAGAATATTCAGCCTTGACAATAACCAAAAAAAAGAAATAACATTTATTTTCACTTCAAGCCCTCCAAATAACAATTTAGAGTTCTTGCTTTACAAATTACCAAACGACCAGAACGCGTACCGTTCACTGCATCTGTAGATGAATAAATAATTTACCGATGATTACAATGAAGGTTGAGTTACCAATAAAATTATTTCAACACAGCCAAATCTTCAGCCCAATTTATATAAAAAAAAATGAATAATTTCTCTTATGATTTATTATTTTAACTCCACCACATTATCCTCAGGAATTGATCCGGTGTTTATAGGAGATTTAATTGGCAATAGTTTTTTTGTAGTTATTTTTCTCCTTCTAATCTTGGCCCTAAAAGTAATTGTGAGTTCCAAGACTCATAAAAGTACTAAATTAGCAAATTTTGACACCAGCTTAAATATGATAATTATTCCATTGTTACTAGTTTTGATATGTTTAGTTGCATACATCGCTAATTTTATAACCACCTATTCAATTTGATGTTTATTTCTCACATAATTGAGTTATTCTATTATTTTAAAAATTAAACAATCATTAAATGTTCATTTTGACTGGGAAAATTAACTTAATGAAATATTTTAGCAAATAAAAAATTGTGCACACATTAGCATCCTGTTGAAATGTCACAATATTTATTATGAATCATGACTTAATAAGATACAACTACACTCCTGAAAACTTCAAATCAAAAATTGCAATTAATCTATGATCAGCATATAAAGGTAGGAGACCTATTATGGGATTAAAAGAAAATGATAAAGGGACTATAGAGAGTCCAGATTCCCATAAATTACTTGAACAGCATAAAAAGCTCCTACAACTGAGTAATCTGAAAATAGAAACTTTGAAAGTAGAAAAATCAGAAGTTCATTTTACAAGGAAAATGGGGATAATTCTACTTCTCTATGCACTCTCCTTAGTTGCAGCAGAGATCGCTATAACTACTGTTAAGCCATCATGGAGCTTATTATTTTTGATAGTAATCATCACATCACTAGTTGTCCTATCATCCTTATCTGCCTCCGCCAAATTCTCCCATCTCTTACAAGCCCTGATTTTAATTCCACTCCTGAGAATTATGAGTTTAAGTATATCCATGACAGAAATAGGGCCTGTATATTGGCTAGCCCTAATAATATTTCCATTAATCGTTTCATGTATCTTCTTAATGCGTGGTCAGCAACTTAGTATATCTGATGTTGGTTTAAACCTGAAAAAACTGCCGGTACAGCTTGTAATTATTTGGGTGGGATTGGCGGTAGGATTTATCGAGTATATATTATTGAAACCAGCAACCATCACACCGAATTTAGACATGCCTTACATGATCTTAAGCGTGATTGTCCTCATAGGTTCTGGATTTATTCTCGAATTGATCTTTAGGGGGATAATCCAACAAAAAGCCGATGATTTAATGGGAAAATTAGGGGGACTGTTATTCCTGTCAACACTTTTCACCACCCAGTATCTTGCATGGAATTCTGTTCCCTACTTAATCTTCGTTTTCGGTGTTTCCATCATTTACGGATATGTTTTCCAAAAAACAAGCAGTATATTAGGAATAAGCATCTCCCACGGACTAGCAAATTTAATGGTATTTCTGATTCTGCCCTTATCTGTAATATAATGGAAAACATGAAAAAATGAATCATTAAGAAAGTGTATGAATAAATCTTATAAAAGGTATGGAGGAATGAGAATGAAGGTTGTGATTCTTTGTGGGGGAAAGGGAACCAGGTTGAGAGAAGAAACAGAATATCGTCCCAAACCAATGGTAAAAATAGGTGAAAAACCAATTCTTTGGCACATAATGAAAATCTATGCTTACCATGGTTTTACAGATTTTGTGATATGTTTGGGATATAAGGGAGATATGATTAAGGAATATTTCCTCAACTACGAAATCATGAACAATGATTTTACCATCGACTTATCCAACAAAGGTAAACTAGATATTCACAACAGAAACGGAAACGATGATTGGAAAGTCACCCTAGCCGATACCGGGGAAGATGCCCAGACTGGGGCCAGGGTAAAGAAAATTAAGAAATACATTGATGGAGACACCTTCATGCTCACCTATGGGGATGGAGTGGCCCGTATTGATATTCAGGATCTGGTACAGTTCCACCAAAAACATGGCAAAATAGGAACTATGACCGGGGTTCATCCATCTTCAAGGTTTGGAGAATTTTCTGTGGAAAAAAATAAAATTACTAGATTCAGTGAAAAACCACAGACTAAGGCTGATCTAATAAATGGTGGATTTTTCGTTTTCAACAACGGTTTTTTTGATTATCTGAGTGATGCTGACGATTGTATCATGGAACAAGCTCCACTTGAAAATCTGGCAAGTGACGGAAATTTAATGCTTTATTATAATGAAGGTTTTTGGCAGTGTGTGGACACCTACAGGGAGTTGGAAAATTTAAACGAATATTGGAAAAGAAAAAATCCTCCTTGGAAGGTTTGGTAGAAGGAGGAAGATGATTGAACCACGAATTCTGGAAAGATCGAAACGTCTTCATTTCAGGATGCACAGGCCTTTTAGGTTCTTGGCTTACAAAAAAACTGGTACATAATGGCGCCAACGTTATTGGACTAATTCGTGATGCGGTACCAAAATCTAACCTTAACTGGTCAGGATTTCAAGACGAAATTGTAACTGTGCGGGGCGAAATTGAAGATTACTTTGTTCTGGAGAGAATCCTCAATGAATATGAAGTAGATTGTGTATTCCATTTAGCTGCTCAGACCATCGTTACCATTGCCAACCGCAACCCTCTCTCTACCTTTGAAGCCAATATTAAAGGTACTTGGAACATCTTAGAAGCCTCTCGCAGATCTCCTCTTGTAAAAAGAATTGTGGTAGCTTCCAGTGATAAAGCATATGGAAGCCAGGAAAAACTCCCATATAGTGAGGAAACAGCTCTAGAAGGAAAACATCCCTACGATGTTTCCAAGAGTTGTGCTGATCTTTTATGCGGAGCATACCACCAGACCTATGATCTTCCTGTGTGCATTACTCGTTGTGGAAACTTTTACGGAGGAGGAGATCTGAATTTTAATCGTCTCATTCCGGGGACCATTAGATCCATATTAGAATGTAAAAAACCCATTATTCGCAGTAATGGGCAGATGATAAGGGATTATTTTTATATCGAAGATGGAGCTGAAGCTTATATGTTGCTGGGAGAAAAAATGGATAAAAAGATCCATGGAGAAGCCTTTAATTTCAGTAACGAAGAACCAATGACAGTACTGGAAATGGTTAACACCATCTTAAAGGTCATGAATAGCGATCTGAAGCCAATTATACTCAATGAATCCAGTAACGAAATAGAAAAGCAGTATTTATCCTCTCGAAAGGCTCATACTGTATTAGGGTGGAAATCTCACTACAAATTGGAAGAAGGACTCGAAAAAACAATCCAATGGTACCAAAATTTCTTATCCATCAATTAATACACTAGAGTATTACTAATGTAAGAAAGGTCATCTTATGAAAGTCATTTTCCTGGGAACAAATGGTTGGTATGATACCTGCACCGGAAATACAGTATGCACCCTACTGGAGACCAATGATTATTATATCGTGCTGGATGCTGGAAACGGGATTTATAAACTGGATGAATATTTAAAAGACACTATAAAACCTATTTATCTCTTTTTAAGCCATTTTCATCTGGATCATATTGAAGGCCTGCACATACTGAATAAATTCAATTTTGATAATAGCCTCCATATCTACGGACAACCTGGAACCCGCAAAAGATTGAACAAGATCATTAACTATCCTTACACTGTTCCCTTCAGCGAATTACCCTTTGAAGTCCATTTACATGAAATTGGAGAAGGCGTTCATCATCTGCCATTTAAAGTTAGATGTAAATTTCTGCCACACGCCTCACCATGTTTAGGCTATCGTTTTGAGGTGGATGAAAGGATCATAAGTTATTGCACTGATACCGGACCCCATAAAAATGTGGAGGAGCTGGGTTATAAATCTGATTTACTCATAACCGAGTGTTCTCTGAAAATGGGAGAAAGTTATCCTGGTTGGCCCCATTTAAACCCCTTTGACGCTGCTAAAATAGCTTTAAAAGCCCAGGCCCAAAGATTAGCCCTCACCCATTTTGATGCCAATATCTATAGAACCCATGAAGAAAGACTGGAATCTAAAGAGTCCATGAAGAAATTATACAAAAACATCATATACGCCTATGATGGTCTGGAAATTAAACTATAACTGTATGTATAACCAAAAAAAACGGTTTTGGGGAGTAAAATGGAAGAACAGATAAGACGCGATATCCATAAAAAAGTTGCCGAAATCTACGAATTGAGGAAATCAAAGGAAACATTCAATCCTGGCCAGGACAGCGTTAACTATGCTGGAAGAGTTTATGATGAAAAAGAAATGATTAGTCTGGTTGATTCTGCCCTTGATTTCTGGTTAACGGCTGGCAGATATGCTGATAGTTTAGAGAAGGAACTTGCCAATTTTTTAGGTGTTAAACATTGTCTTCTCACCAACTCCGGGTCATCAGCTAATTTACTGGCAATTTCAGCTTTAACTTCCCCTAAATTGGGTGACAGGAGATTGAAACCTGGAGATGAAGTTATCACTACTGCTTGTGGATTTCCCACCACTTTGAATCCCATAATACAAAACCAGTTAAAACCAGTATTTGTTGACGTGGAACTTGGAAACTACAACATAAATGCGGATCTCATTGAAGGAGCCTTATCAAAGAAGACTAAAGCGATATGCATACCACACACTTTGGGAAACCCGTTTAATATTGAAAAAATATCTGAAATCTCTAAAAAACATGATCTTTGGTTTATAGAGGATAACTGTGATGCTCTGGGTTCTAAATTCAAAAATAGGTATACTGGTAGCTTTGGGGATTTGTCTACCCTCAGCTTTTATCCAGCTCACCACATAACCATGGGAGAGGGAGGAGCAGTTTTAACCAACGACCCCCTACTTAAAGAGATTGTGGCCTCTTTTAGGGATTGGGGAAGAGATTGTTGGTGTGACCCTGGCCATGATGATACCTGTGGCCGCAGATTTAACTGGCAATTGGGTTCTCTGCCCTATGGATATGATCATAAATATATCTATTCACACATCGGGTATAACCTTAAAGTCACCGATATGCAAGCTGCAGTTGGTTTAAGACAACTGGAAAAGTTACCAAAGTTTATTCAAGATAGAATCAAGAATTTTGAAATCCTTAAAGACCTATTTTTGGAACATGAGAATTATTTGATCCTACCCCAAGTAGAAAAAGGGGCAGAACCCAGTTGGTTTGGTTTCCCTATTCTGGTGAGGGAAGATGCACCTTTCAATCGTGATGATATTGTTAATTTTCTGGAAAATAATAAAATAGCAACCAGAATGCTATTTGGAGGAAATTTAATCCGGCAACCAGCTTATGAAGATGTAAATTTCAGGGTGGCTGGTTCCTTAGAAAACACTGATTTGGTGATGAATAACCTATTCTGGATTGGTGTATATCCCGGAATAGCAGAACAAAAAATGAATTACGTGATTTCCATGGTTAAAAAGTTTTTTTCAGGATTATAATCCCCTTAATGGTTATTAAGAATTCATTTTGAAGTGCTTTTATATACTTCATTCTGGCCATTATGATTCTGAAAATATAGTTTAATAAGTGTGTAAATAGCGTAAGGAGGAAGTTTTAGCCCATAAATCAGATTTAACTTGTTCCAGGGGTCTTGTTTTACGGCGCTATAAAAGGGTGTAGTAAAGATCAAGTGGAACAGTTTCTTTTTATTTTGTCGAGAACTAAGTCTATCACCGTATTCTCTGGCAATGAACTTACCAATAGCCATATAATCTTTATACCATCCTTCCATATCCGAAAAAATAGTGTTTCGGCCATGTAACCTGTATTTTGAGAGTACTTCTGGTATAAAATAGTATTCATACTGATATGATAAATCTAGGTTAAATTTGTGATCATTTAGGTTCCTAATATCTTCATTATATCTGATTCCTTCCAAATTTTCTCTTTTGTACATCATACTTGAACAGAAGATGTAGTTCCCTGCCAAAAGTTGATCGAAAATATCCCCATCCCTTTTCAGGTTTTCGTACCGTTCTGTAAATTTTTGATCCAGTGAGAGACTCTCAGCATCTATTAATTCTGCTTCGGTCCATATTATTAAGTTATCATCCTGTTCCATGATTTTTAGTTGTTTTTCAAGCTTTTCTTTCATCCACACGTCATCTGAATCAATGCGTGCTAAAAATTTTCCTCCGGCACTATCTATCAATTGATTAAGTGCTCTAGGAATCCCTACATTCTTTTTATGGAATATGGCCCTAATTCTATCATCTTTTTTCTCATAATCTTTAATTAGTTGTGTAGATCCATCAGTTGATCCATTATCAAGAATAATAAACTCAAAATCAGGGAAAGTCTGGCCTAAAACACTTTCAATAGCCTCCCCCACAAATTTGTCATGGTTATAGCACGACATTAACACACTGACTAACGGCAAATTTTCATCGATAATACTAACCCCACCCACATCTAACCAACATTATAATTGACTAAATATATAAACATTGTTAACTACAAGCAATAATTTTTGTAAAAAAGAGTTATAGATAATTGCTTAACAGATAAATCCTGTAAAGAAACAAAAAAATAATCATTAATAAATCAAATAATGGATCTTTGATGGATTATTCGTGTTTTAAACCCCAATTATAACCAATTTCTTCAGAAAAAGGATTTTTTCTTAATATCTCATCTGGAGAATGAGGTATGGAGGCACAGTTAGCTACAATGGCCGGAGTATTCCCTATTCCTTTAAAACCGTTCCATATTAGGGGGGGTACTTTCACCATGATATAATTATCATCACCCATAAAAATCTCCATTAAATTTTCATGGGTGTTTGAATCTTCCCTGTTATCGTAGAGAACCAGTTTTATCATCCCATGGATAACGGCGTAGTTCAGTATCATCTTTTGATGTAGATGCCAGCCTTTGATCACATCAGGATATACCTTTGAAAAGTAGATTTCGCCAAAATCCGTGAAAATTTCTTCATCAGCCCTCAGCATATGGTAAATGCTACCACGCTCATCTGGAATCTTTTTCAAACTTTTTATTTCAATTCCAGAAATATAACTTCCCTTCACACCAGGAACATCCAATAAATTCTCATTTTTATAAATCATGTTTTCACAATTCTATTTCATTTTTCACTGCAAATCATTTCATCTAAAAAACCAGGGAAAAACGGGATTTTTGTATTGAGAATGATGGATTGGTAACTGAACGCTTCAAAAAATGTTGTATCCTCCCTTCATACCCTGTCATTCAAAATTAATGTTCATAATGTATTCATTCTCCAGTTCAAAAGTTTCTAATCCCAATCATTTTGCATGGCGTTATTCACAACTGGCTAACTGTATATTCATGGTTTCAGCTATAATTTCCTGATTAGGTTTGGATGCTGTTTCCTAGGTTATACTTAGGCTTTCCCCACAATTTGGAAAAAATTTTACATCACTTACTACAGTTTCACAGTTGGGGCAGAATTTGCAACACAGCTATCATATTATTTTTCTGTTAGTAGACAATTATCAATGGTGACTAATAAAAGATTATATCTATTGATCTAAGCTTCTGGTAAAGAGAACGATATGATTATGGACACACTGGGACTTATTAACAGGGCCAATTGCCTCAAGATTTTTATGGTAGATCTGGTTGAAAGTAGAAAAATTGAGGGGTAAGTTATTATAGCAACTAGCCTAAGATTAAGAGTAGAAACCATGTGGAGGCACCCCCCATGAAACTAGGTAAACTTGATGAACAATGTCCCAAATGTGGCTGTCAGGACAAAACGATCCAGCGAAAACTGGATCCCGAATATCACGCCCATGGATCCACCAGGGCTTTTGTCTGTAGCGAATGTGGTTACGTCTTTAAAAAAGGCGAAGATGATTAGTGCAGATTAAAGTTATTTTCCATTGCTTTCCACTAGGTATCTTCCCCAATCCCTAAAATGGAGTCATAAAAAATGTACCATGTTATGTTAGTACCAACCTTGAACTGTCCTTCCAATTGCAGCTACTGCTGGGGTTCCAAGGATAATGCAGGCGTGATGGATATTGAAATTATCGAATTAGTGGTGGACTGGCTCAAAAATTACCGGGACGAACCTGTGCACTTTACTTTTCATGGTGGAGAACCCCTGCTGGCAGGATATGATTTCTATAAAAAAGCCCTTCCCATGTTAAAAGAAGGGCTTGGAGAAAATGAAGCTGGTTTCTCACTACAAAGTAATCTTTGGCTTTTAAACGATGAACTAGCACAACTGCTGCGAAATTATGATGTGGCAGTGAGTTCCAGTCTGGATGGACCTAAGGATATTAACGAACTGCAACGGGGAGAGGGATATTTCGATAAAACCATGGCGGGATATGATATTGCCCGTAGAAATAATTTACCAGTGAATTTCATTTGTACCTTCACTTCTTATTCCAAGGACTTGGTGGATGAGATATTCAGTTATTTTTTAGAATGCGGATACAACCTCAAGTTACACCCGGCCCTTCCATCATTAAGGGGTGATAACTCAGATCCCTGGGCTCTTTCCCCTGAAGATTATGGGGAACTCTTAATAAAACTTTTAGACATGTACCTGGAGCATATGGATGAGATTAAAATCAGCGACTTCGACCACTTCTGTAAGAGCTACTTCATAAGAAAGGGTACGGTCTGTGTACTGGCAGACTGCTTGGGCGATACTCTGGCTGTTGATTTTGAGGGGAACATCTATCCCTGCTACCGCTTCGTGGAGATGCCGGAGTATGTGATGGGTAACGTGCGTGACAAACCCACTGTGGAAGATCTGCAAAAATCAGAGGCCTGGAAGGTCATCCAGAGTTTCATGGACTTGGTTGATGAGAGTTGTAAGAAGTGTCGTTTCATTAAGATGTGTCGTGGTGGCTGTCCCTATAATGCATTAAAATCAGATGAAGGTCATATAAAGAACGTTGACCCTCAATGCACGGCTTACAAGATGATATTTGAATATATCAGCAAGCTAGCCACCAAAGAGATGATGGTTAATATGATGCCATCTGATCCATCCCTAAAACCCGTGAAAAAAGGCGGAATAATGTCTCTCATGATCAAATAGTACGTTAGGAGTATTTATGCCCATATTAATCACTAATATCAAAAATAATCTTATAAACGAGGCAATAAAGCATGTTCAAGCTGAAATGGTTATTTTAATTTTAAATAAAGAACTCCAAGCGGATATTCATATCCCCCATCGTATCGAGTACCTGGATGCTCTTGATCCAGAGAAGTCAGCCCAGATAAGGGACATATTAGATCATGCCTTAGAGGAAGGGGAAGTGGAACTAGCCCTGGAAGCTGATGCTATGGGTTTGCAAATTCTGGAATCAGCTAAAAATTATGAAATATTTAAAAAAAAGAACATTTTAATTGCTAAAAATGGAAAATTAGATACATTCCTGGCCTGCCTATGTTAGAATGCTGGTTGGAACATGCACTTTTAAAGCTCAAAAATGATTTAAACATTCATTTTAACTATTTTTGGGGCATATAATGTTCTTACAACAAACTTTAATAAATCAAAACAGAGTTTAGATAATGAACTGCAAAACTGTCAGCGCAGTTATCCTGATGGCTGTAATAGGACTCATGATAGTACATTCCTATGCTGTGGTTTCCAGCAGTGATCTTGAACCCATGGGACGTGTAGCCTTCGTAAAGGTGATGAACCCTGATTTTTACCCTGGACATCTTCATTCAAAGCTCTTAGCACGATACGCTAAGGAAAGGGGTTCAAAATGTGCTTTAATAACCCATTTCGGTGGAAGTTCTAATTATCGTAGTTACATGGAAGAAGATGTTTACATCATTGAACTGGCCTTCATAGATACCCAGGGAACTGGTGCCACAGGGCCAACAAACTACACTGATTCTTTAAAAATAGCGCTTTTCGGTGCCCCAGATGGGCGTTACAAATATAAATCCGATGGAATTGTTTTCAACAGCTACGAAGAGGCTATGGAACATGTTAAGCAAGTCGCCCGGGAAAACGGACAGGAAGGACCTCTACCCATAGCTTGGCATGGTAACGCTCGTAATGGAAACCCAATATTTGTACAGGGTTGTGGTTTTCCACTGTATTTTGATATTCTCCGGAGAGAATATGGTTTAATTCCTGCCTACGTCTACATCATTAAAGGGATGATCTTTCCCTATATTTACAGCCCCTACCGAAACTTCGAGTTGGGAAACTTCATTGAACTCCAACTACTCTACAGTGGAGGAGATCTGGATTACAGATAACGTTCACCCCCTTAAATTCGGGTTGTTAAACCCAATTTTATAAATATCCCAGTCATTAAATACTAAGATAACCAAATTACTTGTCTAACTTTTAAAGGATGATATCTATGATTGTTAAGGAATGGTGTATGTACTGCGGGGAGTGTGCTGGAGTATGCCCTCGCAACCTCATCGAAGTAAGAGAATTAAGTCTAAGATTTAAGGAGGAAGGATGCAAAGATTGTCAGATCTGCATCCAGATATGTCCTGTGAACGCCTTAAAAAAATAAGGGAGTGCTTTTTAATGTTAGTAGTTGATATCCTGGTAATTGGAGCCGGTCCAGCCGGCTCGTCTGCAGCTAAACACGCTGCTTTAAACGGAGCGGAAGTGCTCATCATCGATAAAAAATCGGAAATAGGGGCCCCCAAACGTTGCGCTGAGGGGGTGTCCAAAGAAGGCCTCAGCGAACTGGGCATTGAACCAAACCCCCGCTGGATAACCAAAGAACTTAGTGGGGTGCGTATGGTCTCACCAAATGGTACAGATGTAATTTTGGATGAAGACAAGGTTAAACTTCCTGAAGCAGGTTACATCCTGGAAAGAAAAGTTTTCGACAAATTTATGGCCATGGATGCTGCCCGGGCCGGAGCACAAATTATGGTTAAAACTTTGGCCACTGGTCTGGAAAGAGATGGAGATAGAGTAATAGTCTCGGCAGAGCATATGGATCACGATTTTGAGATCCAAGCTAAGATCATAATCGCAGCCGATGGCCCCGAGTCAAGAGTGGGCCGTTGGGCTGGTCTTAAAACTGGCACCAAACCTAAAAACATGGAATCGTGTGCCCAATTCGAAATGGTTAACGTAGAAATGGCAGAACCAGACTGTATCGAATTCTATTTCGGTAGTGTAGCCCCGGGGGGTTATGCATGGATATTTCCCAAGGGAGATGACATAGCCAACGTGGGATTAGGCATCCTGAATACTCTCACCGAGAAAACCGCTTACCAACACCTCTTAGAATTTGTGGATAAAAACCCCGCCACCCAGAATGCTCAGCCAGTAGAATTGAACATTGGCGGTGATCCTGTGGGTGGAGTGATCAAGGATCTGGTAACAGATAATGTTTTGGTGGTGGGAGATGCAGCTGGGATGGTAAACCCACTTACTGGTGGCGGAATTACCAGTGGCATGATTGGCGGACGAATAGCGGGAGAAATAGCTGCAAGGGCTATCAAAAACGAATCATGGTCGGCCAAAGATTTGAAGGACTATAAAAAACGCTGCCAGGATGATGTTGGCCAATCCTTTAAGAAGTATCTTAAAGCCAAGGAATATTTGTTAAACTTGTCCGATGAAGAATTGGATTCCATAGCAGAAGCATTTCAGAAGACGGATTTTGACGTAATTAACACCAGTGAACTCATAAAAAAGTTGATTAAAGTTTCTCCTAAGGCTCTTTTAAAATTAGGAAAGATATTTTAGGATTTGATGTTGTTTATAATATTTTAGGGTTATTTTTAACCTACTCCTAAAATACTTTTAGCCTTTTTTAGAAAATGATAATAAGGATACATATAAGGAAGAAACCTAAGGCTACCTGGTGGTATAGAATGTCAGCCAACTTGAGCATTCGTTCCTGACTGGTGAATATTGACAGGTATAGGGGTATTCCGGCGGCAATTGATGGAACCAATGCCACCATAAATTGTATTAAATTCATTTCACCGGAATAAATAATATAAACCAACACCAATCCACATAACACTCCCACAATACTTGCATCCCTCGATTTAGACTTGTACATGAGATATGTGGCCATCCCAGCCATGAACATGAAAATATAAACAATGGGCGGTACGATAAAAATATTACCCAGCAAAACTGCACAGGAAGCCAATCTCAAAACAGAGTTAGTGGCTGTACTAGATAATGGAGCAAAAGGTGTTTCTTTTAATCTCATCGGAGGCAGTGTGTAGATTATTTGGTTTAACAACATCAGAATCAGAATTAGTGTGAATGAAACTGGCATGAACACCGCGGCTAAACTGAGAACCATTACCAGTAGGATAACAACAAAGTTTATGATCCATTTTTCATCCACTTCATTCTGTATAAATGCCCTGTTTTTTTTTAAGCGATCCCTACGGTCAATTTCAAGATCTGTAAGGTCATTAAGAGTGTACAATGCTCCCCAAAAAAATGACACTAAAAGTAGACCCCCCACTATTTGCAGGGGATTATTTATGGGTTGATTAGCAAAATAAACATAAGTAAGTGCCAGTAAGTACATGTGCACATTTTTTGATGCCCAGCTTATCCGAATGGATTTGAGAAGGGTTAAAAGGACATCATTCATTTACTTCCCTATCCATACTTATTATTCCCAGTTTTAAGGGCTTCACATATAAATCTGGGCTTGCAATTGTAGAGTGCAATTTTTTTCTTAATTCTATCCTCATCAACATTATGAAAATGGCTTTTCACAATAGTTATAGTTTCTAATGGGGAATAAGATATCTCCACCACTTGAAATGGAATTTTTAAAAGAAAAAGTGAAATTCTGGAAATAAGGCCCAGCTCCGTGAAAAGGTCTCGTTTCCTCCCACCTAAATGGACACTCCATGATGTCTGGAAAACAATATTTAAGTTTCTAAACTCATTTTTTTGTTTCAAGAATTCTTTCATGCAGTACCAATAATATGGAACTGCACTCCATCCCTTATTAGCAGTCCACTGGCTGAATCCAACTGTAGCAGGATCTATACGATGATAGTCATGGAATCTATCAGCAAATAATACCATATCAAATTCTTTTAGCTTACGATAAAGTGCCAGATCAGTTTTAATACCCAGATCTTTTTTCATAAAATCCAGAGTAAGGTCAAACACTACTTTCGGCGACATTTTTTCGCTATTCAGAATTAAACAAGCCTCATAAACTTTCAAACCTATCTCTTGAGAGGCTTGGTAAATATTAGTAGATTTTCCTATCCCTGGAGCACCAACTACATGCAATATTATGCCATGCTGTTTTTTAAACTTTGAAAAGTGCCTTAGTAGTTCTTGGTAGGATCGAGTGGGGATGAACTTTTCATTTTCATCCCGACAGTGAATCTTGAAATTCCCCATAACTTACCTTTTATTTTAGGCTATATAAATAAAAAAATTCTTAAAATCTCTAAATTATCTTAAATCATTGTTTTTTTTTGCCAAAAGATGTCTTTATTAGTTTCAAAACCAATAGATATATAAGTTATAGATTGATGAGAGGGGATTGCAATGGCCAGGTACAGATGCACGGTATGTAATTACATCTTTGATGAAGAACGGGAAGGAATTAAATTTGAAGATTTGCCCGAAAACTGGCGATGCCCTGTTTGCAATTCACCACTATCAACCTTCGTACTTTTGAGTGCTAGTTTAGAATACAAAGATGTGGATTCCACGGTTTCTGAAGTTATGGTGGATCAGATGGCAGAATGGGGTATTCAATTTGTGTTCGGCATCCCAGGTACTTCTTCACTGGGTGTGGTGGATGCTATCCGCCAAGAAGACCGGATTAAGTACATACAGGTGCGTCATGAACAGACTGCCGCCATGATGGCCTCTGCCTATGGTAAATTAACTGGACATTTGGCAGCTTGTTTAACAGTAGCCGGTCCAGGAGCCACTAATCTGGCAACTGGACTCTACGATGCAAAATTAGACCATGCCCCAGTGCTGGCCATCACCGGAATGGTGCAAAGACAGCTTTTAGGCCCTGGTTCTTTTCAGGAAATCGATCAGCACTCCTTCTTTGAACCTCTCACCGTCTTCAACAAAATCTTAATGTCCCCTCAACAAACCATTAATCTGGTTACCCTGGGAATAAAGCATGCCCTCTTAGAAGGGGGCGTATCACACATTGGTATGCCCAATGATGTGCAGAAGGAACCCTTCCGGGCTCATCCCGTTCCATTCGAAGGAAGTTTTCCCAATAAAGCCCTGTCCCAACCAATGTTTCTGGTTCTGCAAGCAGCCCAAACAATTAATAAAGCTAAAAAGCCAGTTATACTCGCTGGCTTTGGTTCTATGGGCCAGGGAGATGTCCTATTAAAATTTGCTGAGAAAATTGATGCCCCTATAACCACCACCTTCCGTGGCAAGGGAGTTATTGATGAAGATCATGAACTCTACATAGGTAGTCATGGCACCATAGGCTCCACTGCATCCACGGTTCTGGTGGATGATTGTGATCTTTTAATTGTAATTGGCTCTTCATTCTCAGATATGACCCAGATACCTCCTAAAAAGACTGTGCAAATAGATTTGAATCCCATGATGATCGCCCGGCAATATCCAGTAGAAGTGGGGCTTCTAGGTAACAGTGCGGAAATTCTTCCCCAGTTATTAGGATTGGTGAAGGAGAAAAAACGTCCCCTGTACCGTGAAAAGATTAAAAATCTAAAACAGGAGTGGCTAGACCTTCTTGAGGAAGAGGCCGATGGTACTCTAACTCCAGTTAGACCACAATACATTATAAAAGTCCTTAACGAAGAACTGGCCGAAGATGCCATTATTACACTGGATACCGGTGAAAATGGATGGTGGTTTGGCCGTAACTTCTGGATGAAAAAGACCCAGAAAATGTTGATGTCCGGTTATCTGGGAACCATGGGATTCGGGCTCCCCGCTGCTCTGGCTGCTCAATTAGTCTATCCTGATAGACAAGTGGCTTGTATTACTGGGGATGGTGGTTTTTCCATGGTCATGGCCGATTTTTTAACGGCAGTTAAATATGAACTTCCAGTGAAAGTATTCCTGATGAACAATCACCAGTTGGCCATGATCATGCAGGAACAGAAGGTTGAAAACTATCCTAACTGGCAGACCCAACTTCATAACCCTGATTTTGCCAGTTACGCCCAGGAATGTGGGGGAACAGGTATCCGTGTGAAAGATCCTGAAAAACTCAGAGCCGCCATTTCTAAGGCTCTGAATAAGGAGGGACCAGTGCTGGTGGATATTGAAACCGACCCCCGAAGGTTCATACAGGCGAGTGATTAAAGGTTAACAAATTCTATTATTATGAAAAGGAGAAGTCAACATGGTCCAGGATGCTCAAAGATTAAGGAGTAAGATAGAAGATACCCCTGAAAATCGGGCCAAGTGTCACTGCCCTTTATGTCCTAGTTATCCTCACGAATGTGAAGGTGAGTTGTTGTACTGCAAGTTAGGGGCAAGTGACGCTGATATAAATGCTCATGGTTGTATATGTGATACGTGTACCATTTATTATGAATATGGGCTAAAAGGAATCTATTACTGCGATAAAATGGAAGCAGGACAGAGTAAAACAAATATTCGTAAAATTTCTAAGAGAGAAAATGCCTTTTCTTACCAAGAAGTGGTGGATATTAAAGATAAGAGTGCTGGTATGGAGATGGTGGCATCCATGGGGTCCCAGAAGGAGCTGCCATTTAAACTTGATGATTTGCATTTCATACCAGCCCAGTTATCCCGTATTCCAGTAAACGCAGATGAACCAGTAAATACCACTGTAGTCATAGGTCCTGAGGCAAAAAAACCGTTTAAAGTATCATCACCCCTTTTAATTTCTGGCATGAGTTTTGGGGCGGTTTCCAGGAATGTTAGACTTGTTATTGGACGAGTTGCCTCAGAATTGGGCTTGGGATTCAACTCTGGTGAGGGCGGTGTTTTAGAGGAAGAAAATCAGTTTTCTGACTACATGATAGTCCAGTACTCCACCGGAAGATTCGGTTTAAAGGAAGAACTAATGAAAAATGCGGCGGCCATTGAAATCCGATTTGGTCAGGGTGCTTATCCTGGTAAAGGTAGTTATCTACCAGCAGATAAGATCACATCCGAAGTGGCCCGTATCAGAGGTCTAAAACCAGGGGAAGCTGCGTACTCTCCTGCTCACCATCCTGACATTAATAATCCCCAGGAACTGCAAGAAAAAATAGCCACTCTAAAAAATTTAGCTGAAGGGTCTCCAGTTGGTGCCAAAATAGGTTGTGGTAACATTGAAGATGATGTTAAGATTTTGGCAGAGGCAGGTATTGATTTTATTGCTCTTGATGGTTTTGGAGGGGGAACTGGAGCCACATCACCTTACATCAGAGACAATGTCGGAATTCCCATCGTAGCTGCACTTCCCCGAGCCTATAAGGTCCTGTTGAAAATGGGGCTAAAAGACCAAATCTCTTTAATAGCCGGGGGTGGGTTGCGTAGTTCAGCAGATTTTGCCAAATGTCTGGCACTAGGTGCTGACGCCATATATCTGGGTACCGCTGCTCTCATCGCCATTAACTGTGAGCAATATCGTATCTGTCACAGTGGCCTATGTCCTACCGGAGTGACTACCCAGAACCCTCAACTCATGAAACAGCTGGATCTGGATGAAGGTGTCAAAAAGCTAAAAAACTTCCTTACAATATCCAATCAGGAAATAAACAACTTAGTACGTGTGGTGGGTAAAAATAATGTTTCTAACTTGGATCACACCGATCTGGTCTGTACCACCTATGACTTGGCCCGACTTACTGGGCTTAAATGGTTGAATGGAAAACATCCATGACGCTATAAAAAAACTAATATGAATAGGAGGGAGTTAAAATAAAATTAGAAAATTTAAAATCAGGAGATTTATTTGAAATAGTTTTCAACTCCATTCCAGATGCAATAGCCATTATTAACCGTGAACATAAGGTTGTGAAGGTTAATAAGAGTATGGCAAATTCTATGGGTATGAAACCTGAAGATTTGATGGGTAAAAATTGTTACGAAGTTGTCCACCGCACATCATACCCCATTAACACTTGTCCACATGCTATGCTCTTACATGATGACCAAGAACACTATTCAGAGATACATGAAGAAAATTTAGGCGGATTCTTCCTTATTACCACCACACCTCTCTATGATGATGATGGTAACGTGATGGGAAGTGTACATGTGGCCAGGGACATTACAGAACGGAAGATAATAGAGGAACAATTAGAACAGGCCCTGGAAGAAAAAGATTTGCTGATGAAAGAGATTCATCATCGGGTGAAGAATAACCTCATGATCATGGCCAGCTTGCTGAATATGCAGGCCCGATACATAGAAGATGAAGTAGCCAGGGATATTTTTAAGGACAGTCAGAGTCGCGCCAAGACCATGGCTCTTATACACGAAAAGTTGTATCAATCTGCAGAACTTAAGAAAATAGATGTACAAGATTATATGGAGAGCTTGGCTAGGGATATTTATCATGCCTACATCAAGGATCCTCAGAAAATCCAGCTAAACGTAAAAGTGGAACAGCACATGCTGGATATCAATACTGCCATTCCCTTGGGATTGATTCTCAACGAAATTCTGACCAACAGTTTCAAATACGCCTTTCCAGGAGATTCAAATGGCATTGTCAACGTTAAATTTAGTGAAAAAGATAACAAAGAATTTTTATTAGAAGTATCTGATGATGGGATAGGTTTGCCTCTGGACCTCCATGAGAAAAAAGGTGGATCTCTCGGTATGATTCTAATACATAGTCTCACCGAACAAATTAAGGGTGAAATAGAAATAAATTCAGACCACGGCACCAAGATATGTGTTAAATTTCAGGATCTGAAATACCCACCAAAATAAGAAATGA
Organism: Methanobacteriota archaeon; assembly: GCA_029556335.1. Taxonomy (GTDB): domain Archaea; phylum Methanobacteriota; class Methanobacteria; order Methanobacteriales; family Methanobacteriaceae; genus Methanobacterium. The sequence continues at coordinate 309,202 of JAKQFA010000006.1, read as the reverse complement.
ATCATATGATCAAAGTACTTTGCACCACCGAAACTTCTCTTAATCGTCCCGAAGCAGTTCGATGGAGGAATAGGATGTCCCATTTGGATCCCGTAGGTGATGTGGTGGTTGTTTTACCTTGCAGCATGAAAAAACCTTACTCCCACTCTCGTTCACACCGTATCTTCCAGAATGTAACTAAAGGATTCCAAGAAGCCATTTTAACCTCACCTTTCGGAGTATGTCCCCGAGAGATGGAGAAAACATATCCCATCCAATCTTATGATGTCCCCACCACCGGAAATTGGTCACAAGAAGAGATCAGCCTAACTGGAGAATGTTTGAAAACTTACATAGGGGAAATAGAAGTGGTAGCCCACGTATCAGGAGGTTATCAAGATGTTTGTGAAAAATATATTCCCCAAGCTCATTTTACCTGTGAAGACGGCCGCACCACCTCCCAAGAGTCAATGCAGAATTTGAAAAATATTTTGAAGAGTTATAGTAAACCTAAAGGTAAAGCTAGAGAAATAAATGGTTTAAAATCCATAGTACGATATCAGTTTAATAGTAAAGATGCAGATGTGCTCATACCTTCCGGTTATCGTCTTAAAGGTCGATATAATAAACATTTGTTCTTTGAAAATCAATTGGTAGCCACTTTACAATTTGATACTGGCCTGTTTTCTCTTAACCTTAAGGGAGGTCAGCTTTTAAGTGAAGTTGATTTGAACTGGGTGGAAATCGATTTTAAACTGGAAACTAACACCCTTTTTGCCCCAGGAGTTATTGATTCCGACTCAAAAATATTACCCCGAGATGAAGTGGTAATAATTCGTAAAGGAGATGTGATAGGGGTTGGGAAAGCAGTTATGAGTGGGGAAGAAATGAAAAAAGCCAAAAAAGGAGTGGCGGTACGGGTCAGACACCGCCAGAAGCACTGAAAATCTTTTTCATCCTTCACAAACTTTAAATACCAGAACTAAAACATTAGAAAATAACTTTATAGGTGGATATAAAGTTATAAAAGTTCATTTATGAGATAAAAACCTATTTAAAGACTTAAAATATGTTGTATTATTTTTTTGAGGTATAAAAATGAGCGAAGATTTAATGAACCAGGTTAAAGAAGCCTTATCAGTAGTACTAGACCCCCACATGCGCATTAGCATTGTGGAAATGGGAATTGTAGATGACATAGAAATCAATGAAAAAAATAAAACCGCAAAAATAGTGATAAAACCAACTAACCCCGGTTGCATGAGTGCCGCTAGCATGGCCATGCAAGCCCGGCAAGCTGCCGAAGGCGTGGAAGGCATTGACAAAGTTGAAATAGTTGTGGAAGGACACATGATGGCTGATGCCATCAGTGAGATGGTAAATAAGTAAATGCTCCTCTGGAATCGAGTTGCAGTGGTTGGTGTGCCTGGAGTAGGGAAGACCACTCTATGTAGAGCCATCAACAAAAAACTCGGTTATCACTATATTAACTACGGGGAGTTGATGCTTGAAATAGCCATTGAAAAGGATTTAGCTCACACCATGGAGTTTATGCTCCAGCTTAAACCAGAATTACAGTTCCAAATATGGGAATCTGCAGCTTTTAGCATACTGAACGTGAAAAATCTTCTCATTGATTTACATGGTGTGGACCTAACAAGAGAGGGTTATTTAATATCACTGCCCTTTGAAATTATTCCTCCTGAGATTATTATCATCATAGAAGCATCCTATGATGAGATTTTTCAAAGGCGATGCAAAGATGTAGTAAAAAATAGAGTTTTAGAGGATTATAAAAGTGTAAAAGAGCATATGTCCCTTTTAAAATATTCAATGTCCTCAATAAGCACTACTTTAGGTTCTAATCTTATGATTCTCAAAAATGACGATTTTCAAACTTGTTTAAAACACTTAGAAGCTGTTTTAAGATAATGACTGTGACTGGTGGCTGTTTAAGATGTGGTGCCCTATTATTTCACCGGGACTGAATTTAGAAAAGGATATATATGATGAAGTTTAAACCTTGCATCTACCTACTCTACTTTTAGGGTTGTTAATGAGCTATCTAAGTTTTTTTAGATAACTTGATATTTTATGGCGGGCCCGTGGCTCAGGCGGTAGAGCGCACGGCTGATAACCGTGAGGTCCTGGGTTCGAATCCCAGCGGGCCCATTATATTCTGTATACAATTGTAATTTTTTTTAACCAGGTTAACTATGCTGAGAATTATATTTTGACCTTAAGAGTATACCCGTAAAATAGATTGATCATGGCGAATAATTTTAAAATGTTATTAAATTAAATTAATAATATAATAATTCAAAAACCTTATATTCCACCAGTACCTATCATAGAATTGGAGCAATTGGTAACTTCGGTATATTATTCACCTATTTTGTTACCAATTTGCCATTTTTTTTGTTTTAATTAGACTTTTAAATACATTATTAGAGTTAATAATCAATTTTAGTATTTTAATTATTGATTTAAACCAATTATACCTGTATAGAACGCCGACATATTTATTATAATCTTTTCTTTTTACAATCGACGGTTTGAGAGGGGTTAGTCTACACAGCATGGCTCTATCTATGAAAAAAGTTTCCACCTAATTTTCTCGATTTTGATAAACATCTCAGATTTTGATCCACATATCCAGATCATCCATTTTATGGTGGTAAATGAAGGGTTATGGATTTATTTTTCCTATTTTTTGTAAAAAGATAGGTTCACACGGTAATCTGTATTCACTGGCGTAGGTTAAACATTTTGGAATAGTTTACCCTATTTTATCCAATTCTAGTTAACGTTCTCATGTAATCATTTTTGAGATAAGTATACACATCCGTTTTATATTCAATGAACTCTTATTCATCATTAGCTTGATCCCAGTTGTGAAATTGATCTTCTCCCTATTCAAGTATTTATTCATGGTTATTCCAGAAAACACTTTGTGATCCAGGAGTTGTTCCTTTCAAATCAGATTATTCTCAACGTTGAAACTAGTCCTATTCTTTTGGCTAATTTGTTATTTTTAGTCTCAAAAAAATCCCCCTCATTTCAGTGATTATTTATTTGGGACACCTTCTTGATAGTGCCAAATACTATAATATAAAGTATAATTTAAATCATTATTGTACAAATTTATGCATAAAGTTAAATATGGGTGCACTGATAAACCATAACTGGTGAGGGTTTTATGTGGGATCGAATCAAGCACAAGTTCGAAAAGTTTCCGGCCCGTATGGGAGTGGCGGGTAAAATTGTAGAATTGGGTCTCAGGGTAGGAGAAAAAGGGAAGATATACTGTGGTGACGTTGAAATAAGTGATGTTGCACTGGCCAGAGCAGCAGGTGTAGATCGAAGAGCTGTTAGATCCACGGTGGATGTGATACTATCCGATGAAGATTTAAAATCAATATTTGGTAATTTGTGGCCAGCTGGAGCCTTTTTAAAGAATGTTGCCGGTGACCTTGGATTTGGTGTGGTGGAAATCGAAGCCGAAGCTGGAAGTCCAGGAATAGTGGCCCATGCCACCTACCTAATATCTCAAGAAAAAATTAGCATCAGACAGGCCCATGCCGGCGACCCTGAACTGGAAGAACACCCCCGTTTAACCATTATCACCGAAAAACCAGTGAAAGGGGAATTGATTAACCAATTTTTAAAAATCCCCGGTGTGAAGAGAGTGTCTATTTACTAATACATTGAAACTTAATAAACCTGAAGTTAACTTGGATTAGTTAACTAGTTTATTGTTTATAGTTCATGAAATACAAATTTAAAAGAAATTAGGACAGTTCTTCTTCATCTAGTATCTTGAGAAGTTCATCCCAAGCCTCTAGAGATTCTTTAGCGGCTTTTTCAGTTAAAACTTCAATGGCATAGCCAGAGTGGACTAAAACATATTTTCCAACCTCCACATCTTCGACCAGGTCCAACTTAGCTTGTTGTCGGATTCCACCAAAGTCTACAATGGCCACGTTATCTTTAATCTCCATAATCTGAGCTGGAGCAGCAATGCACATTATTTATCACCTTTTAATTTCAGCTTACTATGTATTGTATGGTTTTTTATAAGAATACATTGAACCGTTACTTGACACACTACAAAAATGGTATCTGTAGTTATGTTAATAGAGTATCTTACCATATATAATATGTTAATTGATGTTGCAAGCTCTTTCCATCCCCTATTAGTAATATTTCTGAATGAGTTTTTCTTACATTCATGTCAACTAATCTAGTGACCATCACCTAACAACATGATTTACCTCACCCTCCACCTTTTAATTAGTGTAGTGAACACATAAAATACTGGTTTTTTAATGTAAACAGTAGGTATTCATCAATAAAATAGGTATGTGGCGTAGCTGACCTACACTTACCTTTGAGTAATAGCAAATTAACTCCTCAAACCATTCATACTAGTACCGTAACGGCTGATTCGACCTCAACAGCTTTAGGAACATCAGCCACATCAGGATCAACAACGACACAAGACTTCGCCACTTCTCCTGGATATAAAATTTAGGGAGCCGGATGTTCAAATCAAGTAGCCCCTACCGGTTTTATTCTTAGTTTTGGAGGTATTGACTCATGAACTTCAGGATGTACAAAGTACAAAATTCTTTGTTCAATTACCGAATTGGAAAAGTACCCTGGTGATCGACTGTTTAGGTTTCCTGCGTAAGGGTGGAATATATGGTAGTTCAATATCATACTATCGACACAAGATCCTGATAATGGAGATGCTTTTACTAACGTAATTGTGCAGAGGTCCTCAAATTATAATTGATTCATGTTGAATTCACAGATATTCATACATTTATTATTAAAAATATTAAATTAGTGATGTGCTAAGTCTTTAGGAGGTCTTTGAAATGAAAATAGTGGTTATTGGAGGAGGTCCAGCGGGCAGATCAGCTGCCATGGAGGCATCCAAACTGGAAGCAGAGGTTACGTTAATAGAAAAGGATAAGATTGGAGGTAAATGTCTTCATCAGGGCTGTATGGTGGTTTGTGGCCTCAACGAAGTTGCCAAATTTTACCTAGACTCTCAAAACTATCAGAAACTTGATATTTGTAATAATATAACCGAAATCAATTTTCCAGCTGTAATAAGGAGGTTAAATGAAACCACGGAGAATATAAAGAAGGTGTTGGAGTATGAAACCCAGAGCACTGGGGTGGATGTAATAACCGGAGAGGCCCAGATCCAGAAGGGTAGTGTTTTAGTCAGTGATGACAAAGTTCCTTACGATAAACTGATCATCGCCACCGGATCCCGGGCCATGATACCACCCATCAAGGGGGTTGAACACGCCTTAACCTACGCAGACATTCCGTATCTGGAAGATCTTCCAGAAAAACTCTTAATAGTGGGGAGTGGAGTGATTGCTGCGGAATTTGCCAATATATTTTCTTCTTTTGGCACGGAGGTCAGAATATTTTGCCGAAACAAATTCTTGAAGATGTTGGATCCAGAAATTAAAGATTATGTAATCAACAATTTACTGCAGAAAGTGCAAATCACCGAATATACTCAAGTGGATGAAATTACGGACTACGGAATTGAAACATCCCGTGACACTGTTGAAGGTCAAATCCTGCTGGCCACAGGACTTATTCCTAACTCAGAAATAACCCAGAATATGGTGAAAATAGGTGATCATAAAGAGATATTAGTAAACCCCCATATGCAAACCAGTAACCCCCATATCTACGCTGCAGGGGACGTTATTGGAGGAGTTACCAACACACCCATATCCAGGATGGAAGGAGTTATTGCGGCACGAAATGCCTGTGGAATCTCGTCGACCATGGATTACAGTTGGATCCCCCAATCCATATCCCTGTACTATGATGTAAGTTTTCTAAGTCCCCAGGATCATCAGATAGGGACGGAAGCTACCATACCCGGTTCTGCGGGGCCAGGATCATTTTGGAGGGTGCTGGAAGGAAAAACCGGAATGACAAAGGTCTCAGTAGATTTAGATGAAGGCTCTATTACGGGAATATCATCAGTATCGCCTTCATCACGGAACAACATAGCATATTTGGCTAAAATGATACGGGATGGATATAAAACCCCTGATTTTGATGATTTTTTGGAGGTGCATCCCTCCAACGATGTAGTGTATAAACTGTTACGCTTCTTTGGCGAGTATAGCTAATAATATCATTTAATGATTCACGTAATAAAAATAGGAAATGAATCCTATAATATCCTTCCAAGAAGGAACTGGACTTCATAGACACGTGTATACTGATTCAACTCCATGACTATCTAGCAACAAAGGTAGCTGTGATCGAAATCGTCTAAAAGATACCCGGATAAGTGTCCATTGTGAAGAGTACCATTTTAAAAATAGTTGTTCTTTCTATTATTCCTTTTTGGCAGTCCGGATAATTGCATCCGCGATGTTATCGGCAGCTGCCAATATGTCTTTTCCATAGTGCTCTGTCTTCTTTTTCATATCTTCCAGTTCTTTAAAAGCTTTTTTAACTACTGCCGGTAAATCCTGCAAATTACTTTCCAGAACTGCGCCTTCAAATACTTCTGCCAGATTATGGTAGCGGCCATATTTCACTCCTAAAAGTGCCACAACTGGTAGTTGGAATACCATGGCCTCGTGGATCATCATGCCGTCATCGGTAAGAATGGCCAAATCCACCAACTGATAGAGATCACGTATCCAGTCTATGTAACCTAGATAGAAAACATTGGGATAGCTGAAGTGTTTTTTATATCCCTGTTCCAGAGGTTCTCCCACCACCATCAAGTTAGCATCAATCCCTTCTTCTCCTAAACGACTTGCAGCGCGAGCCATATCCTCAAAAAGTGTAGATCCAGAAGAAATGAGAATAGTGGGTTTATTAGCATCGTACCCCAAAGGGATCTTTTTCATTGCCCGGGCCGGATTTCCCTCCACAATTTTGGGATCTACCGGTGAATAAGCTTTGTAAATTTTCTTATCATTCATTTTTCGGGTAAAAAGGTTAGATTCAGGTAAAACAATTGTTGTAGCAATTTTTGTACACACTTTAGCATCCATTGGTGTTATCAGGATTCCTACGGCTGGTATTCTTGCCATTATTGCCGCAATACATCCAACGATGGCCCCTCCACCAATAACTCCCACCACCACGTTGGGATGGATCTGGCGACAAAGCCTAGCAGCCTCCAAACTGGCATTCAGGGTTTTTATAGATGCTTTGAATAATTTGGATTTGGTGGCTGCATGCCCACCTGCTTGAGGAATACTGCTCCGATGCCATTTGATACCTTTTTTTTCAAATAATAATCCGGGTGCAGTGTGGTCGAGAACAAACTCACATTCAACACCTTTTCTGATAAGAGCTTGGCTGATGTTATAAGCGGTTACTGCATCACCACCAATTCCTCTTCCAGTTACAAATAAGAGAGCCTTCATTAAATCACACATTCATTAAGTTAACAACCTTTATTATATTCATATTGAACAGGTTTCATAAAAATTGGATCCAATATTTATCTTATCAATTAATTTAGAAAATCCCTATTTTAGATTAAGGACCACTTATGAACATTCTAATATGTCCGAGTAATCAAAATTATTAAAACCTTTCTAGAACTCATTAATAATGGTTAAATTGCCATTATATTCCAAACGTTTATCTAATAGTTTGTAAGGTTATAACTACATCAATAGTTTTGTTTGAAACATTAGTGCTTTTAATCCTTGCAGTGGACTTTATTAAGTGACAATGATGAAAGTTGGGTTTAGACTATTGTAGGCCGATATAGTTTTTTTTATCTTCACCACTTTTTTTAGCTCTATCCACCATCCTGAAACATCTTAATTAAGATGGATTTATTATTTGAGATTGTTACAAAATATTTTGGTAAGAAAGATTGTAATTTTCTTGTTAATCACTTACAGAGTGGGGGTTGTATAGCAGGCGACGAAATCCAAGAAGTATTCCTAATCTATTTTTAACAACTACACTCTTTTTTTTGAATATTAAACGACGCAACAAGTCGCCCAACCCGCCGCCAGTCAATACATCCATGACATAATCACCAAAAACAGGGTCTGGAATTTTCAATTGGGTTTTTAAAAATTTTTGGAGATTTTTTTGTCTTAAAAACGCGATCAAAATTGATGTGAGTATTAAAAGAGCAAATACAAAGAAAAACGTAGCCCAACCTCCCCATGCATATGAGTCGAACAAAAAATTACCGGACAATGCAAACAGTATTCCCAAGCTAACTGCAAATGAATGGTTACCTACTTCTCCCATCATGATTTTTCCCTGAAAATCCAAGGGAGCATATCCAACACAGGCAGCTATCATAATGAGGGGAGGATAAGGGTCTCCTGAAACCAGATATAGAAGAATCGCCATGCAGGATCCCATAACAATAATGGTTGACACCGCAACTCCAGGTTGCATATCTGCGATGTTCAAGGGCTGTACCATAAACGCCACCAGGATGGAAACAGGGCCAAAATAGAAGTATCCCATCACCATTACTATGATCATTCCCAAACCTCGGGATAACTGGCCTAATTCAATGGGAAGGTAGTTAATTTTTCTACGACCGATAAGATCATCAAAAAAGGCGAAAATACCAATAATGGCAACTAAAAAGTTATACGGTGGAGTAAAAAATAAAAACAATACTGTTAAGGGTGCTAATCCCACTGCCCTAGGGGTACCACCCCTAATAGATGTGTAAAGGTTTCCACCTATCTTTTCGAAGGCAACCTTTAAGATTAAAGTCAGAATGGCAGACAGTAAGACCGCCGCTGTAAACTGGATATATAAAAGTGGCATTGTATAATTACTTGATCTTGCTCCTTTAAAAAATTAAAAAAATGTAGGGATGTTTGTTGTTCAGTGTACTTACGAACCGATAGCTATGAGTATTTTTTGGGTAAGAGAAACGTATTAATAGATTTCGTAGATAGGAAGATGTTCCATATTTAACAATGGGTTAGGCTGATGCCTCTTGGTGGGTTGTCAACCTTAATTGGGCGCGGACCAAATGATTTCTTGATGTAGTAGTAAGTTTTTTCTGTCTTGGAATTGGATCCAAAAATCTACTGTATTAAAAGGGTTTTCTGCTTTTTACTATCGATAATGAGTTCTATTCCAATACAGTATTTTTCAGAGAATAATCCCAGTAGAGATCAGGTATAATGCCCAGTTCTGGACAGGCTAATAAGCAAGTAAGACATTTCATGCAACTCCCTCCACCCATTGACTCTTAAACATTTCTCTACATACATAAAGCCAAGTTGTAGAAGTCGTTTTATGCAGCGTTTCTTATCCTTATTTTTTATATTCAGGGGCTTTTAAAAAAATTTGACCATCAAGCCAGGGGATATCTCAGAAGTGCAACCATTCCCCCCAGGGCGGTGAGCTGTTTACCTCCTTCATGTTCACTGCTAACCACCATAACTTTGCCCCGGAGATTTTCTACTAAGTTCATGATTTTTTCCACATCTTTCTTCCTCAATAAATTGTCAATAACCAATAACTCCTCTACCGCTCCGGCCATGGCTGCATTTTTGACTTCATTCATTCCGTAGGTCACTGATGAGGGGGATGTGCCAATTTCTTCCAGGATTCTATTCATAGCCCTTATTTCACGGACAATACGGCCCTCAGTAGCCATTTCATCCAAAACTCCCTTTTTAATAACTTCCCTAATCCCTACTCGGCCTCCGGTTCCAGTATTCTCTATACGGGACATACTGGCCTTTTCGGGATATTTCTGTGATAAATACTGGAAAAAATCGTTTTTTGTAAATCCAGGGCCGGCTATCACTATACCCTCCACTCCCTTCTGTTCATTTACAACCCGGGCCACCTCGCTGTAGAAATTCTCCAGTGCTTGCTTTCGATTTTTCATCACCATTCGCTTACCCGAGATGCCGCCAATAATGGGGCCGTAGTAATCAATTCCGTACTGTCTTAGAATTCCCAGATCAGCTGTATCACCTTCAATGACCACTACCAAAGCTTTAGGTATCATGGAAGATTTTATAGCTTCTTTTACCCTTTTTCGCTGCCATCTAGACCACTCTTCCTTCTGGATCTTAATGGGGTTCTGCAATTTCAAATCCAAGGTATGATAGGATCCCAGTGGGACCAGATCCTCCGGCCCCTTTTCTATGACACCCGTGGCACGTAATTTACCCGTATATCGGTGAAATTTTATATTTTCAACCCTTATTCCTAAAAAAAAACTTTTCTTTATTCCGCGGTCGCTTCTAAGGCGTTCACCCGTGTTATCTTGAATCCTACGTGTGGTTCGGGATGAAACCAAATCCCCTGGCCCAATGATATGATAAAGATGCCATAAATCATCCAAGGTTTCGGGAACAACCTCTATTAATCCTCTTTTTCCATCTTCCTTAACCAAACGCATGTTAAGACCTCAAATCCCCTTTATGTAAGATTTTATTTTATCAAAAGTTTTTTATTTATATGACCTTTATCAATCCCACCATAAAATCCTCCCATCATAACTTTTAAATAAAAGTTATTACTTAATATGGTGTGGTGATTGAATGTCACAGGAACTGGAAAATAGGATAAAAGAAGCATTGGAGAATGTTAAAGTATGGCAGAGAGTCCCCACTTCCGTAAGAGGAGTATTTTTAGTCAAGGCTCCTTCGAAGGACATGGAAAACAGCATTATGATGGAAATCAATCCACTAGATAAAAGAGGAACCCCTATTAAGCGCAGAGGAATATTTTTAAGACAAAAGTCTCATCTGAAAAGTTTTTTGGAGGTCATGAACCAGGAAAGTGTGGGGGAGTTACTGGAAACGCTGGAGCAGATGACCGGAAACAGCGAGGATGATAAGGTAAATTCAGTGGAGATATAATTTAATAGGTCTTTCATCAAAAGATTAGTTATGAAGGTATCGGTTATTGGTGGAACCAGGGGGTTAGGATACTGGATTGCCAGATTTCTGAAGAAGAATAATCTGATGGTGACCATCACCGGAAGAGATACACTGGCTGGTGAGTCAGCTGCTAAATCCATAGGAGTTTCCTACACCCCTAACAACCAAAAAGCTGCCTCGGAAGCTGATATTGTCATCATAACAGTGCCTATTGAATCTACTCCACAAATTATAAAAAATTTGGCACCCATTATGAAGAAAGGTTCTCTTCTAATAGATGTAACATCCATAAAAGAAGAACCTACTCTTTTAATGGAAAAATACACCCCAGAGGGTGTGGAAGTTTTACCATCCCATCCCATGTTCGGGCCCCGGATAAGATCCCTGGAAGGACAAGTGGTGGTGCTAACACCCATAAAAAAGGGAAAATGGTATCCGCGAGTAGTTGATTTTCTTGAATCAGAAAAAATCCGTGTACTGGTAACTACCCCTGAAGTTCACGACCGTATGATGAGTGTTGTGCAGGGATTAACCCATTTCGCCTACATCTCCATCGCCGCAACACTAAAACGATTAAAAGTAGATTTAAAGGAATCCCGAAAGTTTTCAAGCCCTATTTACAGTTTGATGCTGGACATGATTGCCAGGATAGTAGCACAAAATCCCTACCTATGTTACTCCATTCAGACCAAAAACCCACATATAAGAAAGACCCATCAGGCCTTCCTGGAAACATTCCAAGAATTAAAGGACATGATAGAGAATGAAAACCAGGAAGAATTTGTAAAAGCCATGAGTTCTGCTGCTAAACACTTGGACGATATAGAAGCATCACTGGGAAGATCCGATAAGGCTATATCAGCATTGAATACTGAGATAAGACTTTTAAAAGATTCATTGGACCAAGAAGTGGGTTTGAGACATATCTATTCCGGTAAAATACATGTCGGAATCCTGGAAGATCTCACACCGGATTTTTTGTATCTTAAAACCAATAAAAAAGTATTAAAAGTAAAAATAGCCAATATAGAAATCCTTAAACCAGTTGAACTTTTAAACTGGAAAGTTAGAAACTTACCAATTAAAACCTATGATATCTCCGTTATTTTTCCAAAACGCGCAAAAGCCACCGTAATTGCAAAAAGTGTGGAAAATCTAAGGGGAGTGTTAGATACGGAAGTTTTGGATATTTACCAGGGACCCCCAGTACCTCATGACTCCCAAAGCATTACCATTCGCTACCGTGTGCTGGATCCTGAAACTATTTTAGATGTTGAAGCCTTTTTAAAGGGTTTTGGAGGCATAATCAGGTGATTGTAACTGACCTAATCCAAGTAGTCCCTCAGATTTATCCCCCAGAATGAACTTAGTTCCATAACCACTTAATAGAAACCTTTATATACTACTTCTGACAAGGTTAAAGTAACATAAGTTAACTAAAATATCATGTTAAGTTAATTTTATTTTTAACTGCAAGAATTACTCCGTTTAAATGACAATAAATATATGGGGGTTTTATTATTAAAAATGAAGAAGTGAAATTAAAAGTGGCAGAAGCCTTCTCACAGGCAGATGTTGGGCGTTCCATAGCCCGTATTGATCCACAGTGCATGGAAAAACTGGATCTTGTAGATGGAGACATCGTAGAGATAGAAGGGAAAAAGATCACTGCTACCATGGTAGCATCTTCACAATCAGATATTGGACTAGAAATAGTTCGAATCGATGGTTACATACGAAAAAATGCAGGAACATCCCTGGGAGAAGATGTTATAGTACGAAAAGCCCAGATTAAAGAGGCTCAAAAAGTTGTTTTAGCACCAGTAGATCAGCAAATCATGATCAGAGGTGATGTAAGAGCTGCTTTCCGCGGTAGAGTTATGTCCAAGGGAGATATGATCGTTACTGGTATCCGTCAGCAACAGCAATCCCTGCGAGGCGGGCTCTTTGACGAATTCTTCCGGGATATGTCCACTGATTTCAGCCCCATGGGCGAACTGAAACTAGCTGTGGTTTCCACTAAACCAGTTGGAATTGTCAAAATAACTGAAATGACTGATGTAGAAGTCCAAAGTGAACCAGTAGATGTGTCCAAACTGGAAGGAGTTAAAAGTTTGGTGGAAGTCACCTACGAGGATATTGGTGGACTGAAAGAAGAAGTTAAGAAAGTGCGGGAGATGGTTGAAATACCCCTCAAACGCCCTGAACTCTTTGAACGACTGGGAATATCACCACCAAAAGGGGTTTTAATGCATGGTCCGCCAGGTACAGGTAAAACTCTACTAGCCAAAGCTGTGGCCAACGAAAGCGACGCCCACTTCATAGCTATCCAGGGCCCAGAAATAATGAGTAAATATGTGGGCGGATCAGAGGAAAGACTACGCGAACTATTTGAAGAAGCAGAAGAAAACGCGCCCAGCATTGTATTCATTGATGAAATTGACGCTATCGCACCAAAAAGGGAAGAAGTATCTGGAGAAGTCGAAAGAAGGGTGGTGGCCCAGCTTCTCACCCTGATGGATGGACTTAAGACTCGGGGCCAAGTCGTAGTAATCGGAGCCACCAACCGACCAGATGCCCTGGACCAGGCTCTTCGACGACCAGGCAGATTTGACCGGGAAATCGAAATTGGTGTACCTGATAAGGATGGGAGGAGAGAAGTTCTCCAGATCCACACCAGGGGAATGCCCCTGGATGAAAAGGTGGATCTGGATGAAATTGCAGAAACTACCCACGGATTTGTAGGAGCAGACCTAGAATCTCTCTGCAAGGAAGCTGCCATGCGGGTTCTGCGCCGGGTTTTACCCGATATCAAAGCCGATGAAGAGATACCCAAAGAGACCCTTAAAAAGATGATCATTAAAAAGGCCGACTTCAAGGAAGCCCTTAAAGAGATACAACCATCCGCTCTTAGAGAAGTCCTGGTACAAGTGCCTAATATAACTTGGCAGGATATTGGAGGGCTTGATAACGCAAAACAAGAACTACGGGAAGCTGTTGAGTGGCCCCTTAAGTATCCGGATAGTTTTGAAAAGTTCGGAGTCACCCCACCCCGGGGTGTTCTGATCTACGGTCCACCTGGAACCGGAAAAACGCTCCTGGCTAAGGCCGTGGCCAATGAAAGCGACGCTAACTTCATAGCAGTTAAGGGCCCAGAACTTCTATCTAAATGGGTGGGAGAATCAGAAAAAGGCGTCAGAGAAGTATTCCGAAAGGCCAGGCAAACTGCGCCTACAGTAATCTTCTTTGATGAGATAGATTCCATTGCTTCCACCCGTGGTGGTGGCAGCACCGATAGTGGAGTAACTCAAAGGGTTGTTAATCAGCTTTTAACTGAAATTGATGGCCTTGAAGAGCTGCAAGATGTGTCTGTGGTGGCTGCTACCAACCGGGTGGATATCATGGATCCGGCACTTCTACGACCCGGCAGGTTTGACCGTCACGTGAAAGTGGATGACCCCGACCATGCCGCAAGGCTAGAAATTTTTAAAGTACACACCAAAAACATGCCCCTGGCCAAGGATGTGGACCTGGAAAGACTGGCCACCGAAACAGATGGTTACGTAGGTGCCGACATCGAGGCTGTCTGCCGGGAAGCTGTGATGCTCACCCTCAGGGACAACCTAGACGCTGATAAGGTGACTATGATGTACTTTAAAAAGGCCCTTAAAAAGGTTAAAACCGAAGAAAAACCAGATCTGGTGCAATACCACTAAACACCCATCAATGGGGAATACTATCATAATTCCCCATTATAACTACTTTTTTTACTAAATTTCCCTTATTTTCCTGTCTAATTTAAACTCAACTGAGTCATTGGCAGGAACTACTTTATATTTTCTTGTGTTCGGCTATCTTCCGGGGTCTTATTCTGTTCGGATGTGTCTGTAGATTTTTTATTCTCACCATCTTGTTCTCCATTCCAAAATCCTTGTGACTTATCCACTCCACTAGTCCACATATCGGCTCTCCCTACCTTCTGTGCTGCGTCAGGGTCTGTTGGGCCTGAAGTCCAAGTGTTAGATGCACATCCCGAAATCGAAACAACAAAAACTACAATTAACAAGAAAGCTATTAAACTTTCTTCAACAATTCTCAAAGAAACTCCCCCCTCAAGTTATAGTATTATCAACAAGGAATATATAATTATCCAATGCCAAACACAAATTTGTAGGTTTGTAAAGAATTAACTTATCTTCCATGATTCTTCGGATAGAATAAGCGATCATTTGAAAATACTTATTAGAATCACCATATATCTATAATTGAATCACAGGTTTACTTCAAAAAGATAGCCATTTCTGAGCTATGATTTAATTACAAGTTGTTCAAGGTTGCTAGATGTATGTTTTGAGTAAATTGGAAAAAGATTTGGTGAAGAACCTAGTTTAAACAGACTTAAGATCAAATTTTTGATGTTAACCTATGGTGAATGTAAATTTCTTTAGCCTTAGACATCCTAAGTTTTATCTCGGCTAATTTTTTTAAAAAAAGGTGTTAATATGAGTTACGATGTAAAGGACATGTCCCTAGCTCCCCAGGGAAAGAAGAAAATATCTTGGGTACAAAAGCACATGCCAGTTCTGGAACATATAAAAAAGCGTTTCAAGAAGGAGAAACCATTTGAAGGCATAACCATTGGTTCCTGCCTGCATTTGGAGCCTAAAACCATAAATTTAGGTTTAACTCTCCAGGCCGGTGGTGCGGAGGTGGCTATGACCGGCTGCAACCCACTCTCCACTCAGGATGATGCAACTGCTGCCGGCGCCTCCCTGGGACTCCACATGTACGGGTGGAGGGAGGAAACCAACGAGGAGTATTACCAGAACCTTAATCGAGTACTGGATCATGAACCAGACATCATCATCGATGATGGTGCAGACATGATCTTTCTCCTACACCGCAACCGAAGAGAACTCTTAGACAATGTCATAGGCGCCTGTGAAGAAACAACAACCGGCATCCATCGTCTAAGGGCAATGCATGCCGATGGTGCCCTACTATTTCCAGTGATGGCTGTGAATGATGCCTACACTAAATATCTTTTTGATAACCGTTACGGTACTGGCCAGTCCACCTTCGATTCCATAATGGGATCCACAAACATCCTAATTGCAGGGAAAACCGTGGTCGTGTGTGGATATGGATGGTGTGGTAGAGGTATTGCCCTCCGGGCCCATGGACTTGGCGCTAACGTCATTGTAACTGAAATTGACCCCATAAGGGCTCTTGAAGCCAAAATGGATGGTTATCGCGTTATGAGTGTCCGGGAAGCGGTTAAACATGCTGACATCCTCATAACCGCCACGGGCAACATCGATGTTGTGAGTAAGGATGACTTCCAAGTAATGAAAGACGGATGTATCCTGGCCAACTCCGGTCATTTCAACGTGGAAATCAACCGCGATGATCTAAAGGAGATGTCCAAATCCAATGAACTTTTAAAGCCGGATATTGAAGAGTTTCAGCTACCAAATGGACGTAAATTCTATTTACTAGCCGAGGGGAGGTTGATAAACCTGGCCGGTGAAAGGGGTCAAGGTCACCCTGCCGAAATCATGGATATGAGTTTCGCCATGCAGGCCATTTCTACTCAGTATCTCCTGGAAAATAAGTTGGAACCAGGAGTTTACAAAACACCGGATGAAAAAGATTACGAAGTTGCCCGGCTAAAGTTGCAAGCCATGGATATTGAGATTGACAGCCTCACCAAAAGACAACAAGAGTATCTGGAGAAATGGGAAGAAGGAACCTGAAATTATGGCCCCCATATTTTATAGAACCTTCATTAAGGGTCCTGGACCTACCCGACTTTTTATTGGAGGATTACATGGGAAAGAAAGTGAAACAACCCTTCAAATCATGCGAAACTTCCAGAACAGTGTTTTGAATACTGGAAAGCTTCACTTGTACAACTTCCCACCAAGCCCATATGTAAGCACACTTGAACGCCGTTACTATGATACTTCCACCGGCCGTGAAGTTTTAAATTTAATAAAAAAAATTCAACCCACTATTTATCTGGAACTTCATTGTTACCAGGAAAAAAATCGTTCAAAATTAATCCACCCTGATAGGAAGACGGAAACAGGTGCGCCACCTCTGGTTGAACTTAAAAATGGAGTGTTGATAGGATCTGTATCCCCGGTAATCAGATCCGCATTCTTCAAAAAATATGATTTTCCCTTCATTCTGGAGATTCCCTGCCAACCCTCTAGTGATTCTCTCCAATCATATTTAGAAGTTTTGAACATCACTGCAGGGTCATCAAAGCGAAGTGAGATTCTTAATAAGCTGGAAACACTCTATCCCAATGAAATAGCTAAGTTAAAAAAGTATTTCGTTGATTTTTCGGATAATTTCCTGACGCTATTTCATGAGAGCAGAGAATTTGTTCTACAAAGTGACCTGATGGATTCTGATGATTTACTAAATTTTATGGAAGATTTAACGCAGGAATTGGATCTCAAACTAAGTTCGGTGCAGTTAGAACAGGTCAAAGATGCTGTTCTAATATTTTTAGATTACAAACCAGGGTGATTTAAAGTGAGTTACTTCAAAATCATATCCAAGGGAGAACATCCTAACCGCCTTTTCATTGGCGGAATTCATGGAAAAGAAGGTAGAAGTACCGGTCAGGCCCTTGAACAGTTATCAGAAGCTGATGTGAGAGAGGGTAGACTGGTTATCTACAACTGTGATGATACCCCCTATCTAAGCACTCTTAATAGGGAGTACTACCAGAGCAGGATTGGTAAGGAAATTCTGTATCTTATTGAGTATTACCAACCCCATGTTTATATCGAACTTCACTGTTACAAAAGGGAGAATTACAAACACCTTACCAGCCCCCATCGACGTTCAGTACAGGGAGTTCCACCTCTAATTGAATTGGAAGAGGGAGTTCTAATTGGATCGGTTTCGCCCTACATACGTACCAGTTTTTTTAAGAGGGACGATATCTGCATGACTCTAGAAATGCCCTGTAACCCTGTTCCTCAGTCACTCGCAGTTTATGTGAATATATTAAAGATCATAGCAGGTTCTAACAGTAGAATGGAGTTAGAAGATAAGATGATTCAAGCCTATCCCTCGCAGGTGAAAACTGCGATAAAATACGCAAAAGAATTTTTTGGAGATTATCCACCTTTTTAGTGGGATAACTACATAATCTCAATTTTATCCATAATCTAGGAACACTTCTTTAATGCACTGGCCGATATCCTAGAACCACTTCTCCAAACTACTCTGGCTGGAGTCCATTTTGTTTATCTTATCCACAGCATTAAGCACTCTTTCCTCAGAAAAATCGTGCCCTTCGCATAAGAATTCCACAATTTGCTCTCGATCCGGACTTTTCCATACAATTTCATAATCAGTACTTACTTCATGACTAAGGAACATTTTCTGCAGGACTTCAGGGTGGACTTCGAATATAACATCCCTATCTTCTAGAACATTGAAAATATTCCCATGTTCTTTTATTAGTTTCAAACCCTTCTTAGCACCGATACCCCTTATTCCAGGATTAAAGTCAGTTCCAACCAGTAATGCCAGATCAACCAGCTGTTCACGGGTTATTTCCAATTCTTCCAGTACTTTTTCCAGTTGTATAAGTTCCAGCTTACCCAATCCTCCACTTATGGTTAAATTCTTCACCATTCGTGGCGCGCCAAAAAGAAGACAATCGTAATCCTGTGATCCCACACACCAAGCATCACCTTTCTCCACCATGTAAGATGCTTGAGCCTCTCCTTCTCCCGGAGCTTGGATGTATGGAATTCCCATGAGTGTGAGGAGCTTTTTTGAACCATTCACTACATCATGGGACATTCGTGAGGTTCTTACCGCGAATTTACGGGCATCCTCAATACGGCCTTCTTCCAGGGCATCTTTCCATCGCCTTTCTGATTGGACCTTAACCTCGTTACGCTTGGCAAGGGTATCTTTTTTCAGATGACTGGACTCTCCATCGAACACGTACACTGGTTTAATCCCCTTTTCAATCAGGGATGTGGTGCGATACAGGATACCACTAAAGTGAGAAGTTACCCTTCCATTATGATCCATAAGGGGTGTGCCATCTCTCTGTCGTATGCTGGATAAGAACTGGTATATGATGTTAGCTGCATCCAGTGCCACTGTTTTTCCATCTAAATCTTCGAATTTTATGTGCTCGGTAGATACTATGTCCCGAAACTTAACACCCATAGCTTGTACCACCATTTAAATTAAAAATTCCGGCCTTAATTCTACAAGTTCATTCTACAAATAGGGATGAGGGAAAGGTTTCCTTTATCCAAATCAGTACTTGGTCGTTATGTATTATGTTGTAGGTTCGGCTTAGAACTGGAGCCGCATCATTGAATATTTCAACCATTTCTGGACTTGATTCTTCCACCGTCACTGACTTTATCTCCCGGCGGGACTCGATCTGGTGTTTTTTCAGTATACGTCCAATGGGAATGTCAGCCCTAATGAGATCTTCCCTAAAATCATTGTCTAGACGATCCACCGGGATTAGGGAAACGGCATGTATCAGGGGCTCATCCCGTTGGATGACCACAACCCGATAGTTGACTGGATCACCCACTTTAATCTGCAGTAAATGAGCCATTTCTTCATCCGCATCACGAAATTCCTGAATTAAGGTTTTTATCTTCACATGTCCCTTTAAAACATCCAGGATGGTTGTTACAGATCCATCTGTAGTGAGAAGAATTTTTTGAGCACTTGAAAGGTTTCCTAAACTCTTCTCAATCTCCTTTATCCCATTTAAGATTGTTTTATCCATTTTATTCCCTTGGATCTTTTATTTCACCATAAATAGCCGAACAAGCCACTACCGCGGGATTGGCTAGGTAAATTTCTGAATTAGGATCACCCATACGTCCAACGAAATTTCGGTTGGTGGTGGCTACACAGACCTCGCCTTCAGTGAGCACCCCCATATGTGCACCAAGGCAGGGTCCACATCCAGGATTACATACCAGGGCACCTGCATTGAGAAAAGTCTTTATGATCCCCTCTTCCATTGCATCCAGATATATCTGGCGGGAAGCAGGCACTACAATCAGACGAACATCTGGGTGTACTGTTTTGTTCTTTAAAACATCAGCTGCAATATGCAGATCTTCTAAACGGCCATTGGTACATGAACCGATAACTGCCTGGTCTATGTGGGTTCCGCTGACCTTGGAAACCGGCCGCACATTATCTACATTATGGGGGCAGGCTATTTGAGGTTCCAGATCATGAACCTGGAAATGGTATTCACGTTCATAGTGTGAGTCTGTATCTGATTTAATTACATCAAAACCCGCCACGCCTCTTTTCTTCAAATAATCTAATGTAGCCCGGTTAGGTTCCATTATGCCGTTTTTGGCCCCACATTCAATTACCATGTTGGCTATGGTCATCCGCCCTGATACGTCCATAAAGTCTATGGTATCTCCACCAAACTCCAGTGCCTTGTAGGTGGCACCGTCTGATCCAATTTCGCCGATAATATATAAAATAACATCCTTAGCAGTAACATAGGCCGATAACATTCCATTTACTATGATTTTATAAGCAGATGGGACCATGAACCAAGTTTTTCCATTGGCAAACACTGCAGCCATGTCAGTGGCCCCCATACCTGTAGCAAAGGTACCGAAAGCCCCATAAGTACAAGTATGGGAGTCAGCACCAACTACAACTGTTCCAGGTTTAATATAACCCTTTTCAGGCAGAATTTGATGACATATACCCTCGCCATGGGTATAAATGTTCTTAATACCCTGTTCTCGGGCAAATTCCCTGGTAATTCTCTGAAATTCTGCAGATCCAGCGTTGTTAGCAGGTACGTTGTGATCGTAAACTATTACGATCCGATCCGGATCCCAAACCCTTTGGGCCATTTGACGGAATGTTTTGATAGTGGGCGGAGAAGTTCCGTCATGGCTCATGGCCAGATCTACTTGGGCTTCGATGATTTCTCCAGGCTGTACTTCTTTTTGGGAAGCAGCTCTAGCCAGTATCTTCTCTGTGATATTCATAAAGATTAAAAACTCCAGTAAATTTCTTTAAATATCAACTGGTCCCCTGATCGACCGAATGATTTCATTGAATACATCGTCGTTGATATATTTACCTTCTTCTCTTTTTTCTTTCACTTTTTCCACGATTTTACAAAGTTCATCCCGACTTACTTCGATACCACATTCTGTGAGCTTGGCCTTTACGGCTCGACATCCTGAATGTTTTCCAAGGACAATACGTCGATGATGACCTATCAATTCTGGAAGAAAGGGTTCATAAGTTAAAGGTTCCTCAATAACAGCGTCTACATGTATTCCTGATTCGTGTCTGAACACATTTCGTCCCACGATAGGTTTATTATTCGGGATGGGCATGTTGGTCAATTTTTCCACCAATCGTGAGAGTTCATAGAAAATACTAATATTAAACTTAAGATCAACACCATAAATGAGTAATAGAGTCATTACCAACTCTTCTAAGGAAGTGTTGCCGGCACGTTCTCCAATACCATTTACTGTGGTGGAAACAGCACTTGCTCCAGCCAAAAGACCAGATATAGAATTGGATAATGCCATTCCAAAGTCATTATGGCAGTGGAGGGATATTTCTGTTTTTAAATCTTTTTTGAGTTCCCCCACCATGTAATCCATGGCATGAGGACTTATAGCCCCTACGGTATCGGCAATATGGACTCGGTCCACACCATAATCCTCTGCTTTCTTATATATCTCCTTTAAAAAATTGATATCAGTACGGGTAGCATCTTCTGCGGAGAATGCTACAAAAAGCCCATGATCCTTGGCGTGTTCAATTGAACTAATACAGATATTCAGGATTTCCTCCTTTGTCTTTTTAAATTTGTGTTTAAGGTGTAAATCCGAGGTCCCCATGAAGGTGATGATTCCATCCACATCACAATCAATGGCCATATCAATGTCTTCCTTACGGGTTCGGGACAGGGCTAATATGTCTGCATTTAAATTTTCTTTGACTATGGCAGATATTGAACGTCTTTCTTCATTTGAAACAATGGGAAACCCCGCTTCTATCTGATGAACTCCTAACTCATCCAATTTTCTGGCTATTTGGAGCTTTTCAGGAGTTCTGAGACAGACCCCTGGTGTTTGTTCCCCATCGCGAAGTGTGGTATCGTAGACTGTAATTTTTTCTGGAAACTTCAAATCCACCTGCTGGTTAAAGGGACTTACCATATATCGCAAGAGTATTCACAACCTGATTTTTTTGAAAACATACAATAAATGCACTAATTTCGGTATAATAAACATTTAATTCTATTTTAGTAATCTGAAAGTATGATCAAAAGATTAAATGGAGTTAACAATCTGAAGCTAATCTTTTAGTCTATAATCATTTTTATATAAATGTAACTTCCATTTATTTATATACTCATCCTTTAACAATCCACCAGCCGCTAACTTCCTTCCGGAAGCTTTCACCAAATCCTTACTGTACATTTTAGTGTATGCCCAATATCTCCAAGTAGGATCTTCTTTCAAAACCTTCCTTTATTCCCAATTTTTTGTAAACCGCAAAGATGTGGTTCAACACTTCCTGATAATCCTCACCTTCTTCGGTGTCTTGTTCTATTTCCACAAAATTCCCAACATCTTTGACCCTATCCAGAGTTATAATAAGGTCATCAAGATAATAAATGGTCCTGTACTTTTTTACGGTGGCTACCGCCCTGAAACCTAGATTTTCAAAAATATTTACTGCTTTAAGTGGATCTTCCACCATCATCTCAACTTCAACCCGGGTTTTACTCAGTTCATCCAGTTTAGCACCTTTATAGGTTATAAAAGTATTTTTAGATACATCATCAGTGATTTTTCTAACCCTGAGGGCTTCATCAGTCTTAGCAAAATCTTTATGAGGAGCGTTAAAATAAATATCTTCCTGGTATTCTTCTTTAATCCATTGTGCACCAATATCCCCTAATTTTCGGGCAACATCCGAAAGATCAGGTGCATGGGCCTTAACTTCCACTTCCATCATGTTCACACTGTCCAAATCTTTAATTGACAGTTATCCTACCCTTTTTTCAATAGAATGACGAATATAATCACGTGCGTCTTCTATCTGTGCCAGATAGTTGTCGATCATATTTTCAACGATATCGTAGGCAGCGATCTCCAGATCACGCTCTTTTTTTAAGGACTTTTTTTCTTTTAAAATAGTTTCTTTAGATTTTTCACGCCCGAATAATCCTTTTTTGTTAGAACTCTCTATTTTTTGAAGTTGGTGCAGGTAATCCATTCTTATATTTCTAACATCACTACGAACATTATATCTAATTTGTCGAAGTACCTTTTCATACTCTTCTAAGCTGTTAAGCACCTCCATAGCATTCCTAATGGATGATACATCTATTTCAAGCCCTTCAATTTCTAGATTTTCCAATTGCTCCCGGTACCTTCTGGGACTGACCATAACAACATCTCCCTTAAGAAAAACTTCAACTAATGAAAATATTCAATATTTTTATATGTCCCTGGTATTTATAAGTAGTTTGGCCTCTTTTTTATGAATAATGTATAGTTTTCCTATTAAAAGACAAAAAGCGGTTATTTATATTATTTAGCTTTTAAAAGATGAAATTAAAAAAAAATAAGAATATTGAGCTTTCTGTGATCATCCTAGTTTGGGTAATTGATGTGTATATCGCATTGGTTCAATAAAAGAATAGCCACTTTTTATAAGTAAGGAGTACCATCTATTATTAGCATGTCCTTTTTTGTAGAGTGTGTGATTAATATCTGTCACTTTTTACAAGCAAGTCACACTTTTAAATAGTATATAAAAAACCATTTATAAAACATAAAAGTACATTGTTAATGACTATGCACTGGAGGATTAATTAAGATGTCTGATGTGGAGATCAAAGTGGAAAATATTGTGGCATCTGCCACTTTAGGAAAATCCATAGACCTTCCCCAAGTTGCTCCGGCTTTGGAAGGTGTGGAATATAATTTAGAACAATTTCCTGGGCTTGTTTATAAATTAAAAGAACCAAAAACAGCAGCACTTATTTTTGGATCGGGCAAACTGGTTTGTACTGGCGCTAAGTCCATTGAAGACTCGAAAAAGGCCATTCACATTGCTGTGGATAAAATGCGAACCCTGGATCCAGACATACCCACTGAATTTGAAATAAAAGTCCAAAACATCGTGGCATCCGCCAACTTGATGAAAACATTAAACTTGGAAGCAGTGGCCCTTGACTTGGAGAACACAGAATACGAACCAGAACAATTTCCAGGCCTTGTTTATCGGTTGGGAGAACCTAAAGTCGTTCTATTATTATTTGGTTCTGGTAAAGTTGTTTGTACTGGTGCAAAGACCATCAGCGACGCGCAGTTAGGTGTTGAAAAAACCAAAGAACGATTAACCGAACTAGATTTACTTTAATTATCATCCTCTAATGAACTAATTGGTGATGTTTTGATTAAGCTCATAGCATTTGATCTCGATAACGTACTGATAGATGGAGAAGCCATAGATGAAATAGCCAAACTAGCCGGCACTGAATCTGAGGTTTCAAAAATTACCCAACAAGCCATGGAAGGTAAATTAGATTTTGAAACTGCCCTAAAGCAAAGGGTAGCCTTATTGAAGGGTACTTCTGTTGAAGAAATTAACAGAATAGTACAAAAAATACCCATAATGGAAGGGGCTGAAGAAACCATAGCTGAACTAAAAAATCGAGGTTATAAGATTGCCACTATAAGTGGTAGTTTTGAAAATATCGCCCAGCGATTAAAAGACGCGCTTGATCTAGATTATACCTTCTCCAACACTTTAGAAGAAGATGAGGGATTTTTAACAGGAGAAGTTAGTGGTCCCCTGGTGGTAGGTTCTAAAGGAGATGTGCTTGCTAAAATAATGGACATAGAAAAACTATCTTCTGAAGAGTGCGCTGCGGTCGGTGACGGTGCCAATGATATTTCAATGCTTGAAAAGGCAGGTTTAGGTGTGGCATTTAATGCAAAACCTGTGCTAAAGCAAAGTGCCGACATTATAGTAGAAAAAAAGGATTTGAGAGAATTGTTGAATGTATTTGAAAAACCTATGGAAGGAAAAAATTTGGAAGAAACAACCATAGAATCCAAAAAAAGTTTCAATGAACTTCTAGACGAAAAAAGAGACATTGAAAAGAGATTAAAAGAAATAACCACTGTAAGGGATAATCTCAACGAAGAAGCCAAGGTTCACCGGGAAACAAGGGATAAATTAAATTCCCAGATACGTGAAAACCTGGATAAAGCTCTTAAATATCGTGATGAAAGGGATGAAATAAATAAAGATGTCCAGAAGTATAAAAAACTGCGGGATGAAGTTCATCAGGAATACAAGAAGATGGAATGGGCTTCAGGCAGGAGAGAAATAGTTAAAATCCAGGACGAGATTAAACGCCTAGAAAAAACCATAGAAACCCGCGTACTGGATATTAGAAAGGAAAATGAGTTGGTGAATAAGGTTACCGATCTCAGGAAGAATCTGCAGACCCTCCAGGAAGATGAAGAAACCCGTGAGGAAGCACTAGAACTCAAGGAAAAATCGGAAAGTTATCACGCCAAAGTGGTGGAACTTTCTGATAGTGCTCAGGAAACACATGAGAAGATGTTGGAGTACTTCCGGAAGATTGATAAAATACGATCCCAGGCCGATGAAGCTCATCAAAAATTCATACAAACCAGAGACACCGCAAACCAGGAACATGAAAAGGTCAAATCTACTCTGGGAGATATTAGAAGGCTGAACAAGGGACTTGATCGTGTAAAAGCCAAGGAAAGAAACCGGGAAACCGAAATTGTAAGGCAGCAGAACAAGGAAGAAAAGGAACGAGCCGAAGATATTTATCGCAAGTTCCGGGAAGGTAAAAAACTTTCCACCGAAGAGTTGCTGCTCCTGCAGAAGCACAACATTGTATAAAGGGCTAATTTGCCCCCTCCATAATTTTAGGATTTTTTTATCCATTTTTTTATCCATATTTATCATTATTATATTATACCAGTGGTTTTAATGGCCGAAGTTAATTCTACCCCTAAATCTGATAAGAATCAGATTAAAATAGCAGCACTTCTGGTGGCATCTATAGCATCATTTTTCACTCCCTTCATGAGTTCTTCCATTAACATTGCCTTACCCACCATAGGGGCCAACTTCGCTGCTGATGCTGTTCTTTTAAACTGGGTAGCGAATGGTTTTTTATTATCAGCAGCCATATTTGCAGTTCCTTTTGGAAGAATAGCTGATATATATGGTATGAAAAAGATTTTTGCCTATGGAATGATTATATTCACCATCGCTTCATTGTTATGTGCTTTATCACCGAACACCCTTTCTCTCATTGGTGCCCGGGTGTTGCAAGGCATTGGAACCGCCATGATCTTCGTCACAGGGCTGGCTATCATTACCTCTGTGTACCCACCACACCAACGGGGTAAAGCCATTGGGATCAACGTTGCTTCAGTTTACGTTGGTCTGTCCATAGGGCCCGTATTAGGTGGGCTGATGACCCAGTATCTGGGGTGGAGAAGCCTGTTCTTACTGATGATTCCATTTGGACTTTTAGTTATTTTTCTGGTGTACTATAAGTTGCATGATGAATGGGCTGCATCTCGTGGAGAGAGGTTTGACTTTGTAGGTACCATCCTCTACAGCTTGATGCTATTTTTAATAATGTACGGATTCGCCAGCCTTCCCCATAGATCCGGGATAATCATGTTAATTTTAGGAGTTGCTGGACTTCTGGCTTTCATCCGCTGGGAAACAAGGACTAATAGCCCTGTTTTCAATGTAAGACTATTTAAAAACTTTACTTTCGCCTTTTCCAGCCTGGCCGCTCTGATTAACTACAGTGCCACCTTTGCTGTGACACTGCTTTTGAGTTTCTACCTGCAGTATGTCAAGGACCTGGACCCCCAAATGGCAGGTCTCATTCTGGTGGCTCAACCTGTTATTATGGCCATCACAGCCCCCATGGCAGGGAGAATGTCGGACCGCTTTAACGCCCATAAGATAGCCGCCCTCGGTATGGCCACCGTAACTTTGGCACTTTTCACCTTCATATTCTTGGATGCTAACACCCCTACCAACAGCATCATACTTGGATTAGCAATACTGGGCTTGGGATTCGGCCTATTCTCATCTCCCAACACCAACGTTATAATGGGATCAGTGGAGCGAAGATTCTACGGAGTAGCCTCGGCCACGGTTAGTACCATGCGACTCATCGGCCAGACCATGAGTATCGGGATTGCTACCCTGGTATTCGCACTCATAATCGGCCGAGTGCAGATAACCCCAGCTCAGTTCCCTGCCCTTCTAGAGAGCATACACTTGTGCTTCATAGTCTTCACCATACTGTGCTTCATGGGTATCTTCGCATCACTGAAGAAGGATGGGGAGATGAAAGAAGAAAAGAATTAAATACCCTTTTGTAAATAGTAAATATTTACAGTAGGGGTGATTACATTAAAAGTATAAGAGAAATTGCTGAAATTCTTAGTTCTGATATTTCCTATCGTGACCTAGGTGATATTTTTAATGAAGAAGATAATGATTTAAATTCATTAGAAGAGGAAAATTTCCATAAAATTGAGGTATCAAAATCTGATAGAAAAATTTCCTGTATTGATGGTGGAAACCAGGAATTATTACCCACTCCAGGCTATTCAGTGCAATTGAACCGGGTTTATTTTAATGTTTTCCAAAATAAGAAACTCATTTCTCCTAAATCCAATATTCCGTGTAGAATAGAGTTTTTATCGTACACTTCATCTAATTTTGACCATGGTAACCTTTTTTTTGAAACTAAATTTTCTCTAGAGAATGATTTTTTTAGAAAATATCTTCCCCTGGAAAAGGATCTGAAGATCAAGGCATTTGAACGCGATTTTGTATTAGGAAATCAGTTAATGATGGAAAGAATGGCTTCTATGGCTAGAAGATTCTCAGAATGGACTATCGCAGAGCACATAATCGATTCAGAACTTGAAGAAGGAGATATAATCATCAAAGATGGATCACTGCAGACATCTCATCCTAATGAAAACCAATATGTTAAAAATGTCTTCAAAAAAGCAAAAGAGAAAGGTGTTATTTTTACTGGTTTATCAAAAACTTCAAGGCACACCACCGACACCCGAATTCCAATAATATCTGCTATTGATAGGTTGTCAGAAGATTTCAAAATTCCATACAAAGAATGGTGTTATTTTCCGGTTCCCATAAACAAAAAAACTACTGAACATAAAGCGTTGATAATGGTAGTTAAGCTGAATAGATATGCAGATACACCCTTTAGATTCGAAATTTTTAAGGATCAAGCAGATAACATGACTAAAAATGAGATTTTAGATTTAGTTTCAATCATAGCAGACTACTCTCGTGATAGAAGCCTGCCAGGATATCCATACGGTCTTATTGACGCTCATTTATGGGCTAGAGTACGGAACGAAGAAATTTTGGGTTATCAAGCTATGTTATTTTCTGAAATTACGAAGCTAGGGATGTGGAAAGAAATTAACTCACATATCAACACAATAAGTACGCACGACAAGTTAGATGAGATGTGAAGGTGATAGAATGAAAAGTGGCCAAATTGTGGGTGGAGGATTACAAGACATTTATATCCGGGAAAAAAGCGGTTCTCAAATGGAACTGGGAGACTTGCTGGTAGCAGACGGTGACAATTCTGATTATACCATTATACAAGTTAAAGATCTGGCTTACCGTAGCCAAATTCCACAGCAAACTCTAGATTTGTCTGCAGGAATGGAATTAGAAGGATATGGGGATAATCTGGAATTTATGCAACCTGAATTGCGTAATTACTTAATAGCAAGGGCTAAAGCTTTAATTTATGTTAAAAAAACGGGTGAGGAAGAATATTTAACTAAAAGTCCCAAGAGGTTGCCTAGTTTTTTCAATTCTATAAGATCCATTGAAAAATCAGATCTCGAGTTTTTAAACCCAAATAAGCTTGAAAAATCAGTTTATTTAGGTAATATTCGAAGCGGTTCAGATGTAAAAAATGATGTAAAGGTACATATAGATCTGATAAAATCCTTAACTCATCACATTCTAATACCTGCAACTACAGGAAGGGGGAAGAGTAATCTAGTAAAAGTAATGCTTTGGAGTATTCTAGATACAGAGGGGGCAGGCATTCTAGTTTTAGATCCTCACAATGAATATTATGGAGACCATGTGAAAGTGGGCTTAAGAAATCACCCCAAAAAAGATGAAAAATTAGATTATTATTCTCCAAGTAAGGATAATGAAGAAGCACTTACATTGTCAATAAATATAAAAAAAATTCGTCCTGATCATTTTAAAGGCATAGGGGGATTTTCATCCGTGCAAAGCGAAGCTATGCGGATGTTTTTTAATAAATTCAAAGAAAATTGGATTTGTGAAATCGCTAAAGGGAAAGATTTTGAAACCCTTAAAGGAATGGGGATCCAGGAGAAAACTGCTAACGTCTTAAAAAGAAAGATTGAAACCCAATTGAAAGTTTCTGTAGATCCTTCTGATGGGAATAAATGCGTTTTTAATAGTAATTTATTCGTAGGTGGGGAATCGGGGTTATCCACTATAAGTGACATTGTTGATTCCTTAGAAAAGGAGAAAACTGTCATTATTGATAGCTCAAAGCTAACTGATTTTGAAGAACTCTTCGTAGGGAGCATCATATCTAGCAATATATTCTCAAAGTATAAAAATTTCAATTCTGAAGATTTAAATGACAAACCTGTAATCAGCATTGTCATAGAAGAGGCTCCGAGGGTTTTGGGTAAAGAGGTCCTGGAAAGTGGTGGTGGAAATATTTATGGAACCATTGCTAGGGAGGGTAGGAAGTTCAAAATAGGTTTGATTGCAATTACTCAGTTATCAAGTGTTATTCCACGCCCCATCCTAGCTAACATGAATACTAAGATAATTCTCGGCAACGAAATGTCCCTAGAGCGATCAGCCATTATAGATAGTGCTTCACAAGATTTATCAGATGATAATAGGATAATTGCAAGTTTAGATAAAGGAGAAGCCATAGTGAGCAGTGTTTTTACGAAATTTGCGGTTCCAATTTACACACCGGAGTTTAATAAGTTTACAAAAGAATATCTAAAAAATATTAGCTCCAAAAAAGAAATTAAAGGCGTGACTGAAGTTTTAGGTTGATCATATGTACAAATTTGCACATCTTGCGGATTGCCATTTAGGCGCTCAAAAATATCCTGAATTAAAAGAATTAGAAATAAAAGCTTTTAAAAATTGTTTAGATACTTGTGTTGAAGAAAAAGTAGATTTCATTATTATCGCAGGTGATCTATTTCATTCCAATCTCCCAGATATGGGTATCGTCAAAGAAGCGGTTGCAAAATTAAAAGAAGTTAATGAAAAAGGCATTCCAATATACATAAATTACGGAAGTCATGATTTCAGTCCTAATGAAACCTCAATCATTGATGTAATAACAGAAAGTGGATTATTGATAAAACTTTTTGACGGTTACGTGTTAAAAGATGAAAAGGGTGATGAAAAGCTCGAATTAAATTTCAAAGTTGATAAAAAAACGAGTGCAAAGTTGGCTGGTATTTCTGGAAGGAAGATGGGAATAGAAGATACCTATTTTAAGATGTTAGATAAAAAAAGCTTAGAAAATGAGGATGGTTTTAAAATATTTGTATTTCACACCTCAATTAAAAATTTACTTCCAGATTTCCTGTCCAAAATGGATGGAATTGATATTAAGTTACTGCCTAAAAATTTTGATTATTACGCCGGGGGTCATATTCATAAAAGGGTGTGTGAATCCATTGATGACTATGGAATTATTACCTACTCTGGACCCATATTTGCGGGATATCCGAAAGATTTAGAAATTAGCGCTAGAGGTGAAGAAAGAGGATTTTACATTATCAAATTTGATGAAAAGGTTCATGAAGTTAAATTTTGTCCCTTAGAACTAGCAGAGTATGAATTTTTAGAATTTAGTGCCGATAATAAAAACTCTAAGCAGCTAAAAGAAGAAATAATTGACAAAATTGATAGATTGGATTCAAAAAATAAAATTGTAATTTTAAAAGTTAAGGGGATCTTATCTGGGGGGAAGACTTCTGATATTGATTTCAATAGAATTAGAACCCTATTTAGAGAAAAAGGATCGATTCATGTGAGTATAAACCACCACGGCCTCAGTTCGAAAGAATTTTCACCAATTAGAGTGAAAGGTGAAACTACTCCAGAAATCGAAAAGAACTTATTTCTAGAGAGCATTGGAAATATCGATGTTTCAACACCTGAATTAAAAGACCGTTATGGAGCAGAACTTGCTCTTAAACTGATTAATACCATTCGGATGAACCCTAAACCGAATGAAAAAAAGTCTGATTATAATAACAGGATTTTAAATGAATCATTAAAAATATTAGGTTTTGAGGAGCTTTAGATGATTTTCAAATCGCTTTACATAGAAAATATCAGGAGTTACACGGAACGTGATATCCAATTTCCCCTAGGAACATCACTTTTTGAGGGAGATATTGGTTCTGGTAAATCTACCATATTAATGGCCATTGAATTTGCACTTTTTGGCTTGGGTAACCAAAAGGGAGATTCATTACTTCGTAAGGGATCTAAAAGAGGATCTGTTTTACTAGAATTCGAAGTTGAAGGCAAAGATATTCAAGTGAAAAGATCACTAGTTAGAAAAGATAATAAAAGCCCTGTTAGGCAAGAAAAAGGAATTCTAAGTATTGAAGGAAAAAAAATAGATTTATCTCCTTCTGAAATCAAGGAAAGAATTTTAAAAATCCTAAATTTTAAAGAACCCCTCAATCCACGTGCTCAGAGTGTGATCTTCAGATATGCAATCTACACTCCCCAGGAAGATATGAAATTTATCCTTTCTCAAAAACCTGATTTAAGGCTTGAAACACTGAGAAAAGCCTTTGGGATTGAAGACTATAAAATCGCCGCAGAAAACGCTGCATTAATCTCTAGAGTTATTAAAGACAAAATTAAGTTCTTAGAAGGAAAAACTGAAGATTTAGATGTGAAAAAAGAAGATTTGGAAGATAAAAAAACAAAAAAGGATGAAAACAATTCTATTTTATCTAATTTGATATTAAAAGACGAAGATGCTGAATTAGAATTGAAACAAAAACAATCCGAGCTAGATAAACTCCAGAATAGGGAGATAGAGTTAAAAGAGATTCAAGCCCAAATTCCTCAATTAATTAATCGAATTAAGGACAAAAAAAACCAAAAACTAAGTTATTGTGAGGAAGTTGAAAAATTGGAGAAAGAAAATCTATCTAAATTTATTCCTACTGTAAACGAACTGGAGAAGATTGAACCACCCACCAATGAATCGGAACAAAGTTTGAACGAGAAAATTAATAGTCTTAAAGATACTTCCAGAAAGCTAGAAGGATTTAAGGCTAATTTAGAACTGCTAATTGGTGACAAACTCGAAATCGAAAAAGAAACTGGGGAAAAGAAAAACAAAAATTTATCACAGTTAGAGTTAGAAAAAAATAACTTAACATCCACGATTGGAAGTCAAAAAAAATCAATTGAATCTCACCAAGAGCAAATTAATAAAATTTCTGAGCAAATATACAAATTAGAGGCTAAAAAAACAGATGTTAAAGAAAAGGTTGATAATGTTGAAGGATTAGGAGATCTTTGCCCAATTTGTGAAAGTAAACTCGACACAGAACATAAGAAAAATCTTAAAAATGAAAGAAAGAAAGAAATCAAGAGAATTAAATCAGAAATTAAGGTAATTGAAGAAGTTAGAAGTAGGGGTGAAAAAGAATTAAGTGAATTAAAAGCAGATTTAGTAGATTCTGAAGAGATTTTAGAGGAATTAAAAGAAACAATTGAAAAAATATCTCGATTAAATAAATTAGAAGAGAAGATAGTTCAAATTGAAACTGATATTGAGATTTTAAATTCAGATGCATATCTAATTGTTGATAAATCATTAGATTATGATAATTTCGAAGAATATCTTAATTATTACGAAACTTTACTCGATAAACTCAGGGAATATCTTCAAAATCAAAATGAGCTCAAAAACATTGTAGAACAATTAGAACGAAATAAGAAGAAAATTAAAGATAACCAGGGTAACATTAAAAACCTGGGAGAGGACATCCATAAGTTAGAGCAGAATTTATCCTCATACCAAGAAAAATCGAAGGAAATTGACATTGTACTGAATGAAGCAAAAAAAATTAGGTCAGAACGTGACGATGCATCCAACAGAGTACAAAAGATTAAAGAAAACATTGCTTCAACTAAAACTTTGATGAGTAACTTAGAAGAAGATATAAATCAGCTTAATAAAGAAATAAAGAAAAAAGAAGGCCTAAAAAAACAGTTGTACATGTTGATGGATTACAATATCTGGTTTAATGAGTATTTAATCCCAACTTTAAGCTTGATAGAAAAACATGTGATGCAAAATATTCATCAAGAATTCAATGAGAATTTCAAGAAATGGTTCGGGCTTCTAATGGATGATCCGAGTAAAACTGGAAAAATAAACGAAGAATTCACACCAATAATAGAGCAAGATGGATTTGAACAGGAAATCAATTATCTAAGCGGTGGGGAAAAAACCAGCGTTGCTTTGGCCTACCGGTTAGCCCTGAATAATATAGTTCAGAAAGTCTCTACCAGTATGAAATCTAACCTACTAATCTTAGACGAACCAACCGATGGTTTCAGTAAGGAACAGCTTTTCAAAGTCAGAGACATTCTCAATGAATTAGATTGCCCGCAAATTATAATCGTTTCACATGAAAGGGAATTAGAAAGTTTTGCTGACAACGTATTTAAGGTAGAAAAAGTTGATGGCATTTCCAAAGTTATGGCACTGAATTAAGCGATGACTTTTAGGAATAGTGATCACTAAATAAAGTTATTTAAGAGGGTATCATGCCCCATCCCCACCAAGAAACCCTGATCCTGAACTCCTTAAGATACTTCCAGGCGGAATACACCGAAGGCGTCCCATTGAGCATTCTGAAATTGGATCTGGACCTGGATGATGAGCAACTGCACGAAGCAATCCATTCCTTGAAATCCAGGGGAACAATCACCTTCGCCAGGGGCAAGGTTAAAATGGTGGAAGCTGAATCCAAGTCTCCAGATGAAGTTGTTGAAGAGTTTAAAATGATTGAAAAAACACCACAACCAGAAATTCCCGATAAAGGGGGAACACCAGAGACCCGTGTCATCGGGGAAGTATCAGTAGAACTTTCCCAAACTGAGCGTGAATCTTTATTAGTAATAAAAAAATTGGCAGACGAATCAGGATTTGTGTCTCGCCATTTACTGGAGGGACATCTGTTGTATGGAGATCTCAAACTAAGTAACCTTAAGATTTATAATCTTCTAAACTCACTGCAGAACAAAGGTCTTTTATCCAAAACGCATCAGAAGGATGGTACCTATTATCGCCTGTTAAGGAAATAATAATCACCAGGAGTAGGGATCAAATTCAGAGGGGGGTATGTACATGATCTCTGCGTACCCTTTTTTTAACAGCTGCTGATTTAGGTTAAGGCCTCTCACGTAGACCACAGCTAGGGTACGCCCGTATTTATCCTTGGGTTTTTTATCATCAATATCTAATGAAACCGTTTGGTAGAGACACTGGTCCTTAACGTATTGTTTAGCCTCAGTGTATCCTGGTTCTCCTCTTTCAGGGGTGTTAACACCTACAAAACGAATTCTACCTACTCCCTCAACGTCTATGGTATCTCCATCCACCACATGGTAACATTTTCCAGTTATTTCTCCGGCTGAATATTCGACAGATGTTGTATTATTATTAAGTGGATTGGAGGTTGTTTTATTGTCAGTTGAATATTTATAAGAATTATTAGTATCTTCCTGTACACAACCAGTAGCTGTAACTATTAATATCGAAATTATGACCAGTAATACCCTGAAATCCATAGTATCATTTAATTATTTATAAACAGGCCTTAATTATATGTTTTGATAGAAAATAAAAAAAGGAAAATAGTCTGTCCTGCGTTGAACAGACTAGGCAGGTGTTAGGTATGCAGGCTTGTTATTCACATGTTCTTTACCATGAACAATGCAGTAATCGGCATCACATCCGCCTTTGGCCACATCGCAGTAGAACATACCTTCCGGACATCCCTGAGCATTGGTATAGCTTAGAACACCATTTTTTTTACAGTGCGGGCAGTAATTTAGGTATTTACCATGATGAATGTTGTAATCAGTTGATAGACTACAGGAACACCTTGCGTCTGCTTCCACATAGTCAGCAGTTATGACTGGGTTGCCTTGTGTCACTTTGGTTGAGGTTTTTTGACTAGCTGAAACCGCTTTAGTCGATGCAGTTCTTTTATTTTGAACCTTCTTGATTTTTACCAAGTACCGTACCCGTTTCCATTTTTTGCCTATCTTTTTCCATTTGTAGACGTATTTGTAACGGTATGTACGGTAAGTTTTGTATTTGGATGGTTTGATCGGTTGATAACTGCACCTGTAGGTCATTAATGAACGCACGGTATTGTAACTGTTATCCATGTATTGTTTATTTGATTTATGATCTGCATTCAATTCTACAGTTTTTTTATCGACAAGTATCTGTGAAGTTTCCTGTGGCATTAATTCATCGATATTTACCCCGATAGGCAGAAAAAAAATAACCATACCCGCTATTAACAATATTGCATAGATTGGTTTATGTTTAATTTATACCGCCTCCACATATCGCTGTGTAACAGCAACATTGCCGTGGGTAAGATTTTGTCTTCTAACCAATCTAATAAAATTTTTCATTTAAAATCGGTGGAAATGACGTTAAAACACTCTCCTTTAGATTTAAAACCATCAAAGAGTGGATCAAATTTTACTATTTTTAACAATGCATCTTATTTGATATTTTATAGAAATTAGTTGGATTAAAACTTAAATTTATAAAAAAATCATTCCTTAATATTATAAATTATATCTTCATTTCCTTAAAAGTAAACAATATTCATGATTAAACATCCGAATCGTGTTAAAAGAAATTTGGCATAGTTTAAATTCCAAATAATGTTTTATTTATAGGAATTTTATTAATAAGACCCAGCACACCTTTTTTATGAAAATATTTTTTTCCGTACCATCATATTATATTACGCGACCTAAAAATAGTAGTTAAATAGGGAGGTAAGGATGATACTGGTCACTGGAGGAGCAGGTTATATTGGCTCCCATGTTAACAAGGAGTTAAATAAACAAGGATATGAAACGGTTGTCCTTGATAATTTAAGCTATGGTCATGATGATTTTGTGAAATGGGGGATCCTGGAGCGTGTTGATCTCTCCAATACCCGCGAAATCAGGAGGATATTTCAGGATTATTGTTTGGAGGCAGTGATGCACTTTGCAGCCTTCACCTACGTTGGTGAATCTGTGCAAGATCCCCAGAAATATTATTTGAACAACTTAAGGAACACATTAAATTTGTTGGAGTCTATGCTGGAGTTTGATGTTGAAAAGTTGGTTTTCTCCTCTACTTGCGCCACCTATGGTAACCCTACTGAGATCCCCATAACCGAAGAACATCCGCAAAAACCCATAAACCCTTACGGAAAGGGAAAGCATATGGTAGAACAGATTTTAACAGATTATAGTTCAGCATATGGTCTTCGCTGTGCTTCACTACGGTATTTTAATGCTGCAGGGGCAGATCCAGAAGGTGAATTAGGAGAAAGGCATGACCCTGAAACTCACCTCATACCCCTCGTACTGGACGCTGCCAGTGGGAAAAGAGAGGATATAAAGATCTTCGGCACCGACTACCCCACAGATGACGGTACCTGCATCAGAGATTATATCCACGTTACTGATCTGGCAGATGCCCACATAAAGGCCTTGAAGTATCTTGAAGATGGGGGTAAGAGTGATGTTTTCAACTTGGGGAATGGTAACGGATTTTCAGTGAAAGAAGTAATTGAAGAGGCCAGAAAGGTCACAGGTAGAAAGATCAAAGCCACTGAAACAGATAGGCGGCCTGGTGATCCACCCATACTGGTTGGAAGTTCAAAGAAGGCCCGTGAAATCCTGAAATGGCAACCAAAATATGATGAACTAACTCGGATCATCAAGACTGCATGGGAATGGCATGAAAGAGATTAAATCAAAGATGTTAAAGAATGGATATCAAAAAAATTTTTTTCCTAGACTCTGAGCATGGTTATATCAGCTTTATTCCTGATTTCTCTTTTATCCAAATTTTTTGTCTTTATGAGCACTGAAAATCCTTTATTTCTGATATACGTCTCTTCAGGAACTTTTTTTATTACAGTGATGATATCGATTTTTCTTATTTTCAGATTCAATCCTGATCTACACCTTTTTTCACACCTCAATATATGTTCCCAGCTTTGAATGGCATTTTGGAATTGCAGTGTTCCTGATTTATTTAGCTGGTTATGTTTTCATAGTTTATCTGAATA
Source organism: Methanobacteriota archaeon (assembly GCA_029556335.1). Lineage (GTDB taxonomy): Archaea > Methanobacteriota > Methanobacteria > Methanobacteriales > Methanobacteriaceae > Methanobacterium. Next base: position 271,761 of record JAKQFA010000006.1, on the reverse strand, counting down.
AATCCTGAATTATCGGTTTAGTAGCTGAATGATTCCAAGAAAATTAATCCATTGGAGAAAAAAAGGTATTTTATTTCATTATTTCATTCAAATACTCCCTCATTTCTTCCCCTACTTCCGGATTCTCCAGAGCTATCTCCAGAGAGCTTTTAAGCCACTCCAGTGTGGTTCCTATGTCGTAGATGCGGCCAGGGAAAACGTGGCCATAAATCTCATCTAAAAGGCGCATGGCATCGGTTAGCTGTATTTCCCCCCCCACCCCAGGTGGCACTTCCTCCAGAAAATCAAATATTTCCGGTTGCAGTATATACCGGCCGGTGATGGCCAGATCAGAGGGGGCCTTATTTAAAGGTGGTTTTTCCACCATATCATCAATGCGATACACTGAATTTTCTACTTCCTTGCCTTTAATAATGCCATATCTCTCGATTTTATCCTGGGGAACCTTTTCTATGGCAATGGCTGACGCATTATACTTTTCATAAACATCCATAAGGTTTTTAGTGCAGGGTGTGCTGTGCTGGGTGATGGTATCGCCTAAAAGGACTGCAAAGGGATCTCCATCTACATGTTTCTGGGCACAGAGTATGGCATCTCCCAGACCTTTCTGTTCCTTCTGACGCACATAGTATATGTCAGCCATGTCAGATATGGCTTCAATTTCAACCAGGTAATCAATTTTACCGCAATTTTTCAGGAAAAACTCCAGCTCGAAGGAACGATCAAAGTGATCCTCAATGGAACGTTTCCCCTTACCAGTGATGATTAGAATATCATCAATTCCGGAAGCCACTGCTTCCTCAACCACGTACTGAATGGTGGGTTTATTAAATACAGGTAACATTTCTTTGGGTTGAGCCTTAGTAGCCGGTAAAAATCTGGTTCCCAATCCTGCAGCAGGTATTACAGCTTTCATAATAGATACCCCCTAAAGGCATTAAACTAGTTTGATCTGTTCTACAGTGGTGATCTTATTTATTTAATCTCTCTTTCAATTATATCAAATTATAGGTGTCATCCGGGATAATTAGTGGGAAGTTGAATATCTGGTTATTTAACCGGATTTAGCTTCACAATGAGAGTCCACGATTTTAAGAAAATCTTTTTTGGACATTCCCCTAATTCTTATGGTCTTTTGCTGACTCTTAAGTCCTGATTCCAATTCAACTGGGCAGCCAGTTAACTGGGAGAACTCTTTGATTATCTCTTTATTGGCCTTTCCCTTAATTGGAGGGGATTTTATTTTCACTTCCAGGGTTTTCCTCCAGGCATTGTAACCGGCCAGGCCGAAATGGTGGGAACGGGGTGTAACTTCGATATCAACCAATAAATCATCCCCCATAATCTTCACCGCCTCCATATCTTCACCCCTATGATAAATATTTGAGTGGCCCTTAAGTATTAAGTTTGGGTGATTAAAGTGGGGCAACATTTAAATAGGGAAAGAAAAAAAGTAGGGTATGCTCTATTAATTCTCGGAATCAATTAATATTAAATGCAGGGGTGGTCGAGCGGTCAAAGGCGCTAGGTTGAGGGCCTAGTGGGTGAGTCCCTTCGCGGGTTCGAATCCCGTCCCCTGCACCATTTTAACCTGTTTTTATAAATTTATTTATTCTAATCTAAGGCTATTCATGGCTTTCATCAATTATGATCTTCACTTCCAGTACTTTGCCATCCTTTAAATCTTCTATTAAAATGGGGTCCAGGTCACATGCCGCCTTGTTTGCCCTGATCATAAGGGTGCGGCTGCAGGTGTAGTTACTGGTGCGACATACCATGTCCGTGGGATGATCCAGGGTTAGATGGGGATGACCATGTCCTGATATTTCATCCTGAGCATTTTCTGTCTTTAAAATTAATTTTATAATAGTATTTTCTTTTTTTAAGGCCATTTTCATCTGAGAGGGGATGTCTTCCATTACCGAGTCAGCCGAAACACCAATGATACAATCGGCTGTTTTTCCTATATCCTGATCTCGGGTTACCTCCAATGTGGAGCGGTGCTGGGAGGTAACGTTGGGATGTCCATGTGCTTTGAATGCGAATTCCATAATTTAAAACTCCTTTATTCTTAGAAATAGTATCCAAATTCAACGGCACAGATAACTAATTTGTTTAGTCATATAATAAAATGGTTCAACTCAAAGGTAACCATTTTACAAGATAATGACAATACTCAAAGGATAAAATGACGGATAAAAACCCCTTACGAGGCGTGTATTGCCTTATTATTAATTTAAAAGAAAAATCTACCATTCAAGTTGGGAAAAAAGGAAAAATTAACTTTGAAGATGGATGTTACGTGTACGTAGGCTCTGCTCTTAATTCTCTAACAGCCCGTATTAATCGTCACCTAAGGGCGGAGAAGAAGTTGCACTGGCATGTAGACTATTTACTTGAAAGTGACCATTCAGAAATAGCAGAAGTGATGTACACCATTACTCATGAGCGCCTGGAATGTCAAGTGGCACACGAGATTTCCAAAGGGGGAATGGGGGTAAAGGGATTTGGCTGTTCGGACTGTGGGTGCCAGTCCCATCTTTTCTACTTTAGTAACTGTTTTGGAGCGGTTGAAGCCTGCCAAGATGCCTTTAATCATCTGAAACAGGAGCAAAAAACTCTTCTTGATTTAATTTAGGAGCACTTTAATAAACTAGTTGAACTGGTGGAAGAACTCTTCGAATTCTTCCACATCCATGGGCTCCGGCACCACGAATTTCCGGTTTCTAAGGATGGAAACCGCCAGCTGACGATAGGCCTGGGACTGTTCTGATTCTGGAAACTTCTCCACCACAGTTTGGGCATTGATTTCACTCTTTTGAACCAACTCGCTGCGGGGTATGACCCCAACCACATGGGATCCGATTCTTTCAGCAAATTCCTTCACCATATCTTCTTCATGCTCTATTCCACGGCAGTTACAGATTATGCCACCCAGTTGTCCTTTAAGTTTCTTTATACCCTTAGATATATTGTTAGCGGCGTAGAGAGCCATGTATTCCCCTGAAGTTACAATGTAAACCTCATCAGCATATTTTTCACGAAGTGGGACTGCGAATCCCCCACAAACCACATCCCCCAGTACATCGTAGATTATTATTCCTAGATCCTCCTCGAAAATTCCTAATTTCTCCAGGAGGCTCATGGCCACAATTACTCCCCGGCCAGCACAACCCACCCCAGGTTCAGGTCCTCCACTTTCCACACAAATTACATTACTAAAGCCAGTGAATAAAACATCTCCCCGGGCGGCGTTTTTATTGGTACGCATGGTGTCCAAGATGGTGGGGATGCGCCTCCCAACCAGGGTGCGAGTGGTATCCGCCTTAGGATCACAGCCTATCACCATTACCTTTTCATCCTGGGAGTAGGCAGCAGCCAGATTAGAGACCACAGTAGATTTTCCAATACCACCCTTTCCGTAAATAGCAATACCCCTGGTTTTTTTCATCTCATCTCACCATGGCGGCTATGATATCACCCCGGGTCACCAGACCCACTATCTTACCACTTCCATCCACAACCGGCAGCCGGTTGATATTGTGGGTGTCCATGAGTTGGGCGGCATCAGATAAATCATCTTCAGGACCTATGGTTATCACCTTGGTGGTCATTATCTCTCCAATAAGCACCGATGCAGCCTTGTTCATGTCTTCTGCAATTTCGTCCAATTCATATTTCATACGCACTGGTAACTCTATAAGATCCAGGGGAGCGGGAAGGATCAGGTTAATGCGGGGGGAGTGTACCTCTAAAAGTCGCATGATATCACCCTCACTAATGATTCCTACAAGAAGGCCTTCTTTATTCACGATAGGTGCTCCACTGATCTTATTATCCCGCAAGCTCTGGGCCACTTCCACAATTCGATCCTCTGGTTGGTATTTGATTACCTCTCTCTGCATGGCTTCTTCTATTTTCATCACATGACCATCTCCACTATCATTTCTAAAAAGCATGTTTTTATATTAACAGTACTATTAACTTCCGGGGGATCACTACCCGTTACTATGGTTTTTCTAGGATTATTTCTTTTCCATTATGCGTTGTATATTTAAAGAAAAGATAAAACTCATATATAGCTAGATGAACCCTTTATCCTGTTTTTTTCGTAAGTTTGTAGACAACGTCCCGAGGGCGCACCCGGTTTTCAACCAATAAACCCACATTATCCCCTTTAAAAGCTTTTCCAACACCCATTCCATGCATTTCCAGAGATTCTACCTTTTGAACTACTGATCCAGTGGTAGGTCCCTGGATTATCACTTCATCCCCCTCTTGGAGTCTACTCCATAATCGTATCTCAGCAGCTTGTGCCTTTTGGTAGTAATTAACCACCTCACCAATGTCTTCTTTACGGTACGTGGACTGATTAGAGGGGCTAATCTGGTGGGGCACCCCATAATAGAAGCCTGTATCAAATCCTCGGTTGAAAACTTTTTTTAGTTTTTCCATCCATTTTTCATCGAATTTCCAGTTCCCATTTTCATAAAAGTCCATGGCCTCCCGGTACACCCCGGTGACCGCAGCCACATAATCGGCGGGCCGGGCCCTTCCTTCAATTTTAAAGGAAGATATTCCGGCATCCATGAGATCTGGTATGTGTTCAACCATGCAAAGGTCTTTCGGACTTAACAAGTGTCCGAATGAACTGTTTGAACCTGTTTTCTGGTTTTCCAGGAAATTTTTTCCAATTGAAAGTTCTTCCGCATCCTGAGAGGTGAGTTTCCACTCCTTGCGGCAGGGTTGACGGCACTCGCCACAGTTAGCACTTTTCTGATAGAGATGTGCACTTAAAAAACACCTTCCAGATATGGCTAGGCACATGGCCCCGTGCACAAAGACCTCCACCTCCAGGATATTTTTTTCTGTAATCTCCTTTATTTCCGATAGGGATAATTCCCTGGAGAGTATCACTCGTTTTACCCCTAATTCTTTAAGAAGCCTTAAAGATTCCTTATTGGACACATTAGCTTGTACACTCATGTGCACATCCAGGCCTTCTTGTCTAGCCAGATTTAAAACACCCAAATCAGATGCTATTAACGCATCTACTCCTAATAAATTAATTTTTGGTAGTTTATCCCTAAGATCATCCAGATCTTTATCCCGCATCATGGTGTTGGTGCACAGGTATAACTTCACCCTCGAATTATGACAGCGCCTTACTGCCCTTTCCAAGTCTTCCAGGGAGAAACCTCCACTGTTGGCCCGCATATTGTGTCCGATCAAGCCTACATACACGGCATCAGCCCCATTATTTATAGCTGCACTTAAAGCCTGGAAATCCCGGGCTGGTGCCAGTAATTCAACTATTTCTATCACCTTCACATTTAGATAACTCTCCGATTATCTTCAGGAGAATCTTGTTTAAGTTAATGATGTCCTTAGGCATTTTTTAAAATTCATTGTTTACATGATTTATGAAAAATTAGATAAATATTTTAGGCACTGATTTTACAGGAATAGTAAAATAAAATTTAGAACCTTCTCCTAACTTAGAATCCACCCACATCCATCCACCATGTCTTTCCACAATTTTTTTACAGATGGCCAGGCCCATCCCTGTGCCAGGATACTCGGCCTGGTGAAGTCTCTGGAAGATCATGAAAATGCGTTGGGCATACTTGGGATCTATCCCTATACCCTTGTCTTCCACGGTGAACAGCCATTCTTCACCCATTTTACGGGCTGAAATATGGATTTCAGGTTTATCCTGGCCACAGTACTTGATGGCGTTACCTATGAGATTCTGGAAGAGTTGTAATAATTGAGAATAATCAGCAGTTAGTATGGGTAGTGGATCAATAGTGATCTTCGCCTTACTATCTTTTATTGACAGTTTCAGATTCATTAATACCTGATCCAGTATTTTTTGACAATCCACATCCCTCAATTCCTTTTTTCTGGTGCTGAGGCGGGAATAGGTTAATAGTTCATTAATCATCTGTTGCATTCTAACCGCCCCCTCTGATGCATATTCAATGAATTTCTGAGCCTTAGGATCCAATTTATCCTGGTTATGTTGCTTCAATAATTTTAAAAAACTAACAACCATGCGCAGTGGTTCATGGAGATCATGAGCAGCAATGGATGCAAATTGTTCCAGTTCCACATTGGACTTTCTCAATTTTTCATTGAGTTTCTTAAGCTCTTTTTCCGATTTTTTGCGGTCGGTGATATCCACAATAGATGCTACTCTCTGGGAAGTTCCGGGTATAGTCTCGATGGTCATGTAACCATCCCCAAAAGTTCCATTTTTTCTTAAAAAACTGAATTCATAGTTTTGAGGCGGTATTTTTGAGTCCATGGTTCTTAACAGATGATATTTGATCATCCTATCCTTATCATCTTCAGAAACGAACTCAAGCCAACTTTTACCATGGGCTTCTTCCCGTGAGAAACCGGTTAACCTAACGAACTCAGAGTTTACTAAGGATAGGGTGGTATCTTCTTGAATGAGGACGGTGGCAGTGCCCGTATTTTCGAATATGGTCCTATATTTAGATTCAGATTTTTGTAGAGCTTCTTCTACTAATCGACGCTGTGTTATGTCCTCAATAACCGTCATAGCTCCGATAATATCGTCTTTAGCATCCCTGATCACTGCGGTGGTGGAGGTAAGCCATTTACCGTCCTTCCCCAAAAGTGGGAAAAAGTCAGTTACATGATAAGCTCCTTCTATCAATTTGGATCTTTGATAATTTCCAGAATACCAGTATTCGATATCTTCTATCCCATCTTCCACAAGCAGATCCGCTAAACAGGGCCTTTTGTTACTGTAAAATATACGGTAATGATCTTTGGTTCCAATTATTTCCTCGGCCATAATTTCAGTGAATTCTTCCAGTGCTTGATTCCAGTAGATTACTCGATGGTTTCTATCTATGATGAAGGTGGGAATCGGTGAACCGTAAATTATGTCTTTTAGCTTTTTTTCGCTGTTTCTTAGCTCTGAAGTACGTTTTTCAACCAGTTCCTCCAGATGATCCTGATATTTATTTATCTCCACTTCAGCTTGTTTCATATCAGAGATATCCCTTATGGATTCAATAGCACCAACTATCTCTCTCCGTCTATTATATAGTGGAGCAGCCTTTCCCCACAAATAGGTCGACTTACCCCTAAGTTTGGGAATGAACACTTCGGCTGTGATGGCCTCTTCTTTACTTTTGAATTTCTGATAGGTACGTGCCAACTGTGAATCTAACTTAAACACCTGATCAATCAGGATGGGCCTTCTTTCACCATAAAATGGAATTGAGTATTCATAGTCATCTTTACCCATGATATATTCAGCTTTAACATCTGTTAACTCCTCCATGGCCTGATTCCAAGCAACAACAGCTCCATCAGAATTTATTACAAAGGTAGCATCAGGGAGATGTTTAATGATATCCGAGAAAATCTCTCGGGAATGGATTAATTCTTCACCACAAGGTTCATGACTATAATTTCCTTTCAAATGACGATTAAATGGTGATCTAAGCTGATTCTTCCTTTTTTTATTGATCATGAAATTCCAACATTATCTTTAAAATTTGATTGCAAACAAATCTTAATAATATCTATTGATAAAGTAGGATTGGTAGTTTGTGATCTGTTTCCTTAACTAACAGATTGTTATTGGAATGATATATACTTTATTGATCAAAAATATACATTACAGTACCTAATAATTTGTTTTCAAGAGATAAAACCAAAAAGTTAAAACTCAACTGTAAAAAAAACCTATCTATTACCGGCAAGCCTCGTAATCCTCTAAGTCATCCGGTAAATCGGTGGGATAGTCCCCAGTCAAACAACCCATACATAATTCATCTCTCTTTATACCAATACACTCCACCAGGGCCTCTGCACTCAGATATCCCAGGGAATCAACCCCCAATATTTTTCGGATTTCTTCCGCCTTCTTATCCGAGGCAATTAGCTCCTTTTTGGTGGCCATGGCAATGCCGTAGTAACAGGGGGAAATGATAGGTGGACAACCTATTCTAAGATGAATTTCTTCCACTCCGGCATCACGTATTACTTCCACTAATGCTTTGGAAGTGGTTCCCCTGACTATGCTGTCATCCACTATTACGATACGTTTACCCTGCAGTTCTGAACGTATGGGATTCATTTTAAGACGAACTGAGTTTTCTCGTTCTTCTTGGGTAGGCATAATAAAGGTTCGACCAACGTAGCGATTTTTGATAAGCCCTTCTCCGTATGGTAATCCAGATTCCCGTGAATATCCTATAGCTGCAGTGATGGCCGAGTCCGGGATGGGCATAACCACATCTGCCTCCACTGGGTATTGTTGAGCCAGGGATTTTCCAATGTTTAATCTCACGTTGTAGACCGAACGCCCATCCAAGATGCTGTCTGGTCGGGCAAAATAAACATATTCAAACATACAGTGTGCTCGTGGAGTATTCTTATTCCGAGGTATCTGATAACTCTTAATTTCATCATTTATAAGTAGTATTTCACCGGGTTCAACATCCCGAACATAATTGGCACCTATGGCATCAAAAGCAACTGTTTCTGATGCCACCATAGTGGTCTGGTTTATTTTCCCCATGGCCAGGGGTTTTATGCCTATAGGATCTCGAACCACAATCAGATCATCATTTAATAGGATAACCAGAGAGTAGGAACCTATAATCTGTTTTGATACTTTTTTAATTGACTCCACCATGTTCTCAGTATTCTGGTACTCCTCAGTTAACAGATGACAGAGCACCTCCGAATCGGTGGTGGAACAAAATTGGATCCCCTTCTTTTCCAACTCCTGGCGAAGCTCTGAAGAGTTTATAATATCCCCATTATGAGCCACCGAAATTTCTCCCGACTCAAATTCAGTCATAAATGGCTGGGAATTCTCTAAAAAAGATTTACCAGTGGTAGAATAACGAACATGTCCTATTCCCACATGACCTTTCAGTTCTTCCACATTTCCATTGTTAAAAACATCACAGACCAACCCCATTCCCCGGTAAGTGCACATTTGTCCACTGTTATGGGAAGATATGCCAGCAGATTCCTGTCCACGATGCTGCAAGGCGTAAAGGCCGTAATAGATATCTCTAGATACATTTTTGGACTTATTAAGAGAATAAGCACCTACAATACCACATTTATCTTGCACTTCAAGTTCTCCCGGTACTATGATATTACTAATTTAGAATCAATATGAAATCTTCTTCGAAAATTTCATTCCTTAAGAAGTTGAAGGCCGAATTTGTCTTCCTCCATTTCTTCCTTAAGATCCTCAAGTTTAGAATCGTAAAAAATCAGTACAGTGCGAATAATCTTCAACCACTCGGTTGCTTCTTTTCTGGAGGGAGCAGCAATGTGCCCCTGACCTATCAGGATATTATCCGGCTTAAATTCGTTGGTAATAAATATAACTTGTTCTTCCACAGTTAAATCTTCATTAAATTCTTCATTCCAGAGTTTTTGTATAGAAAAAGTTTCGAAAAGGTTTTTATTAAGCAACATGCTCTGTTTATTTTTTATATCAGCATACTTTTGCTTTAAAACCTTAAATTCCTCTTTCAAACTTTTTAATTTGGATTCCAGGAGTTCCTGGGAGGATGATAATTCCTGACTCTGTGAAACCAGTTTTTCATTTAAAAGTAAGAGTTCTTCATTCTCTTTCTGAATTTCATCGATAGTCTCTTCAGACTGATGGAGTTGATCCATAACCTCCTGGAAATGGTTAATGTTGGCAATGGCAATGAGCCCGGAACGAATAATGGCGTTTTTTATCTCCCGACGGATAAGGGCAGGATCTATGTATTCCACATCGTGTCCAAAGGGTAGTTTCATGCGCTCTACATGCCCCACCTTATCCTTTAGAATTTTATGAAACTTTTCAGCAAGTTCCCGTCCAGGTGCGTCTACATCTGTTGCAATCAGTACTATGTCAGCACCAGCAACTGCCTTTTTAGCGATCTTAGGGCTGGTGGTGGGTACGATGGAGGAGATGGTGATGTGGTACTCAGCCCCCAGGGCAATGTCTTGAAGGGCCCGGGAGATATTTTCCACATCGGAAGCTCCTTCCACGATGATACGCACATCGATGGGGTTTCTCGTGTCCATCTATTTCAACCTATATCCATTAATCTTCTTGTTCTGCCAGTTGTAAGTGCGTATCCTGCTGGATCTTCCAAATCCGCAGGCGGCGCAGTACCTCTTCCGGGCATTGTAAGAGTTTTTACCACACCTACGGCATCTTATGTGTGTTTTTTTGTTACGCTTACCAAATGAGGGTGTACCTTTCATTATTTACCTCCAACAAAAATTAATACTATTCTTTCTTATCCCGGTAGATCCAAACTATCCAGGTGATATATAGACGATGTTATCGCCACGTATGAGTACCACCCCTAGACGAGTGGTTGATTCTCCATCTTCTAATTTTTCAGCATCATTTAAGACCAAATTCATATGCATGTCAAAGCTTTCTAGAACTCCCCTGAATTCACGTCCACCCTTCAATTTTATGAGGACCTGGGAGTTTAGTGATCTACCTAAAACATCCAGTGGTCGGGAAGTGTTAACATTCTTCTGTCCACTCACTATTATCACCTTTCCTTTACCATCATGTAGTAGAGATTTATATTTAAATGTACCGTCACTTAAAAATATTAAGATGATAGGGAAGAAAAGCTAATGCGGTGTTGTTATTTGAGAATAAAAAAACGCTACCACCTTAAAAAGAAATACCTCAAAGAGGTAAAGGAAAAGCTTGGCATTTACTCTGACCTCTTACCTGATAATGTACAGATAGAAATGCTAGAAACAGATGTGGAAGACCTTATACTGGTAGATGGTGAGCCTTTAATAATGGTCCTAGATGGAATACCCTATCCTGCCCTGAAAGGAGTTTTACAACGTTTTTCAGAATCACATTATGTGGTGGTGGATCGGGGTGCTGTGAAATTTGTGGCCAACGGTGCAGATGTCATGTCCCCGGGTATTGTGGAAGCCGATCCCCAGATCAAAGAAGGTGACGTTGTGATCGTCATTGAAGAATCCCACAGAAAACCTTTAGCCATTGGTCGTGCCCTGATTTCTGGAAAAGCAATGGTGGAAAGTCAGCAAGGTAAGGCCGTTAAGACGCTTCATTATGTGGGGGATAAGATCTGGAGTTTAGAAGTTTAGAAGTGGATTTAAAATTTTTAGAATAAAAAAACGCATTTTACAGGAAGAAGCATGATAAAACTTAGATATTCTTCAGGAAATATTATATCACCAGATGTGCATAAAATAGGCGTACTAGCTCTCGGTTCCCATCTGGAAAACCATGGAGCCGCATTACCAATAGATACAGACTCTAAAATAGCAGCCCATGTTGCACTGCAAGCATCTTTACGGACCGGGGCCGCATTTTTAGGCGTGTTATATGCTGCTACCGAATACAACTATGTTAAACACGGCGTGCACTTGAAACCTCTGGAACTGGTAGAAAAACAACTCAAACCCACCCTACGCTCTGCAAAAAAAAATTTACAACTGGAGAAAATCATCCTTGTCAATGGGCATGGTGGAAACATGCCTATCAGGGAAAATCTAAAGGGTATCGAAGAGGATCTTGGACTGCATATCAGTTTCAACAACAGAATCGTGGATATTGAAGGCCCGCATGCTGGAAGTGGGGAACTTTCCATGGGTGAGTTCCTGGGCATAACGGATCAGGAAAGGCTGGGAGAACATTGTGACGTGGAAAAGTATCCTGAATTCTGCATGATTGGACTTGAAGAAGCTAGAAATGCTGATGAAGGAATTGATAGAGGAGCCAGGGAATCAGAAGGAAAAAACATCAGTGCTGACCCAGAACTAGGTAAGTCTCTGCTGGAAGAGGCTATCAGAGACGTGGTTAAAGATATAAAAAGTTTGGTAGATGATTAGGAAACTCAATCTCAGCCTTCTAGGTTTCTAGAAATTTTTTTACGACCGAAGATTGTATTTACCTCTCTAAAAAGCTGAATATAAGATTTTATCCAAAAAATTATTAACAAAGAGAGATAAAGAATAGAAATGGTAGGAGATGATTTATCTATGAATTATAAAGGTGTTATCCTGATCCTGGTAGTAGTGATAATATTCCTAGTCGGAGCAGTAGCCTACTTGTGGATAAGCCAACCTGCAGAGAATGCTACCTTAAATGTTACCAACAACACAACTTCTACAGATAATTCACAAGAAATATAGACCAATCAATCCACGGCAGCCAAAATATCTGCAGCAAAGGCTAAATCCATTGCATCAGATTACATGGCTTCCAAACCCGAACAATTCTCCAATACTAAAGCAGGCACACCCTCTTTAAAAGGAGGTATATATTACGTTCCCGTGGTTATAACCAAGGAAGGCCAGCATTCAGTAGGTACTGTGGTGGCCTACATCAAAGTGGACGGAGAAACCGGAAGTGTTTTTGGAATACAGGAGATTGAAATGTACTAAACTCACTCATTTCTTTTTTATTCATTAATTTAGTCAGGAGTTTGTAACTTATTCATCTGTACGCATAGTTAGTGCCATGGAACTTATTTTTGCCAGGGCTGTGGAACTATTCTAAAAACAGAGCATAATTACCATTTAAATAATTACCATTTAATCTACATCAACCAGACAGGTATTATACCGTAGTAAATACCTATAAAATCAAGGGGATGTTATCAAATGACCATATAATATCTGCGGTTATGCCCTTGGTACTGAGATATGGGTAGGTTAATGGCTGCATAGAAGCTCCATCCCAGCTCACATTTCACACTAGTATTTCTGTAGATATCCCAGTTATCTTAATCTTAAGATCAGTTATTAATATGGCCATATTTTTATTAAAAGACAGTCAAAGAGGGGGCAAAGCCCTTAAAATATCATTTTTAACATTTTGATATTCGTTAACCACACCTGGACCCATATGAATAATTAAATCACCCTTAACTGCAATTTTTAGCGCCTGCTTCATGGCCTCTTTCACATCCATGGTCATGTGTTGTTCATCGAGTTTAGCCCCGTCGAGGACTTCTTTGGCAGCATTTGTATCAATTGTCTTGGTAGTTTCATTTTTAGCGCTAACTATTAAAACATCAGCATATTTACCAATGATTTGGCCAATTCTGAGTTTATCCCGAATGGTTAAAGTATCTGGATTATCCAAGGTAACAATCAATCGACCCTCAACCTTCAAACTGTTCAACAGCATTTCAATACTATCTGGATTGTGGGCAGCGTCCATATAAACGTCAACATTATCCACGGTGATAATTTTTTCAAAGCGTCCCTTTAATTTGGTGAATGTTTCCACACAAGCTTTGGCCGTTTTCAGATCATAGCCCCAGGCCAGGGTGGTGGCAATGGTAGCCAGGGTATTTTCTATATTAAAGATGCTAGGAAGACTTATTTCAATTTTAGTAGTTTGATTCTCCATATATTGCCTTTTGAATGTGGAACAATCACAGTTAATCTTCATACAGTTTCCACAAATCAGTGTGGGTATTTTGAAAACTTTTACCTCGAACTCTGATCCATACAAGCCCTTATCTTTGATCTGATGGGCTAATATGTTAAGTTCTTTTTTCTCAGTGTTCTTATAAACTTCATCCTTATATTCAATAGTTTTGGGTTGGTTAAGACCGTAATAAATGGTTTCATAGTTATCCAGATCAGCTTGGCTGAGGATGGGGTCATCACCATTCACCACCAGAATTCCATTTTCATGCAACAGATCCTTGATTGATAAATTTCTTTGGATGTAATCAGAATAAGAATCAAATTCTTCCATGTGATCAGGGGTCAGGTTGGTAACCACCCCTACCAATATTTCCAGTCCCTCAGTCATCCGGATAGTGCCATGGGGGAGTTCTAAAACAGCCATGTCAAAGTCAATTTCAGTATCAGACACTATTAATCTAATTAAACCTTCAATAACCAGAGAATTCTGCAGAGAAGAGAAAAGAAGCGGATTATATGCCTGGTTAAAGCAGTGAAAAATCATGTTGGTGGTGGTGGTTTTACCATCGGTTCCCGCCACTCCGACAATGGGCATCTGGACTAATGAATTCAGGATCTGGCCGATATCAGCTGTGTTAATCTCTTTAATGTCCTTTTTCTTCTTTTCTTTTCGGATTAATTCACGAATTTCAGCATTTTTGGAAATATTAGGTGATATGAAAACTGCCTCAGCCCAGCTTATACTATCCTGTGGATCAACTCCCAGTTCCAATATGATTCCACTGGACTCAAGATCTGCTAACTGATTTTTTGCTTTCTGGGGCAATTCAGAGTAACTTTTTTGGTCTATTAATCTAACCTCATTTCCCAAATAGTTTAAAAGCTGAGCTGCAGGTCTTCCGGCATTACCCGCACCTACTACCAGTATTTTGGTGTGCATCTTCATTCTATCATCTAGTAAATTACAAGTGTATTTGTTATAATGCATTTTTTTAATTCATATTATTATTCTTTTATGGGCTTTACCTCTTTATTAGTTAAAATCTCAAGAACTCCCAGCAGGATATCAATTTTCAATCCTCTGGATAAGTCTTCTGCACTCGTTAGCCACCTTATTAGAACCAAATGCCCGGGTTATCCTTTCTATAGCTTCCAGCATCCGGATTAGACTATCCAGCCAGCTGAAGATGTCTCCTGCATAGGCGTGTATTTCAAAGTTGCGCAAGAGTTTTCGACCTATATCAGTTGGATCTTCCTTATTCAATCGCTGTCTAATGATTTTCCGGGACAACTCCCTTTGAAAGCAATCACAGAATGGTCTTTCCTTACATTGACAGGAAAAAAATTCCATCTGCAAATTTAAAAGACGTTCCCGGAGGTTAGGTTCCAATTTGGCCAATGTATCTCCAGAAGATATTATATCCAGGGTGGAATCGGCAAATAACCTGGACGACATGTTTATCTTAAGAATCCGACCTAGTTTGCTAGTTATCCGGGTGGAGAGGTAGGCGTTCGTAAATGGTTCTAACTTCAGGGCAATTTCCAATGGTTTGGTCTTTCTGAACTTCCTTCGGATGTAAAGGGCATCATTATAATTCAGAAATGACATGGAAACTGCCCTACCATAAGGGGTGGGCAATACTTGATTCTTTTCCTCCTTGACAAGTTTCTGATCCAGAAGAATATTCCAGGCAGATTCTATTTCCATTGGAATTTCATCTTTTTCAAATTCTTTGGAGATTTCATGAATTTCAGAAGGCCCCCTGGCACAAACATCAGCCAAGACTTGTTCCACCAACCCAGCTTCACTGTACTGGACGTGAATTGGTTCTACATCGCTATCTAAGAGGGTTACCGCCATATTTTCCTCAGTATCATCCCCATATCTTCTCCCCACCTCGGGTATGAGGTAAATCTTTCCCTGGTCATGGTAACTGGGACGGCCTGCCCGGCCCATCATCTGAGAAAACTCATTGGGGGTTAACATCTCCCTACCCATATTGAAGCTTTCAAATATTACCTGAGATGCTGGAAAATCGACTCCCGCAGCCAGGGCGGCTGTGGTGACAACCACCGATATCTTCTGCTCCCCAAAAGTCTTTTCTATCCTATTTTTCTTAGAATAGGATAATCCAGCATGGTAAGCTGCGGCTTTAATTCCCCTTTTAACCAGATAATCAGCTATGGAATGAGTTTTTCGCCGAGAATTGGTAAATATTATGCTTTGACCGTGAAATCCCTTCTGGGAACGTTTCTGAAATTCTGATCGGGTTAGTTGTGTCATCCAGTGGTTCTTATCCTCCTCGCTACGAGCGAATATGAGGTGTCTTTCCAGGGGCACTGGTCTTTTAGAGTATTCAACCAGTTTCATGCCAAATTCATTGGCAATTTCCTGGTTGTTACCCACTGTAGCTGATAAGCCTATTATCTGAAGATTTGGAAACAGGAATCGAAGCCTCTGGATAAGCCCCTTAAGGCGGGGGCCACGCTCCGCATCCCCCAACATGTGAATTTCATCAACCACCACCGTGGAAAGATTGCTCAGCTCAGATGCACGGCCAGCCCTTAAAAGAAAATCCAGTCCTTCATATGTTCCTACAACGATATCAGAATCTTCTACTTTACCTTTTGGTAAAGATAACTCTTCACGAGCCTTGATACGACTCATACCCACCTTTATTGACACTTTAAGGTCCAGTTTTCCGTATCTTTTCTGGAAGTCCCGGTACTTCTGGTTGGCCAGGGCCACCAGCGGAGACAAGTACAGAAATTTTCCCCCCTTCAGGGCTCGTGGTATGCCGGCTAGTTCACCGATGAGTGTTTTTCCACTGGCTGTGGCTGAGACCACCAGCAAGTTTTCTCCAGCCAGGAGTCCCACATTAACCGCCATCACCTGTACAGGTAGGAGATGTGTGCCCTGTTTTTTTAAGATAATCTTAAAATTAGGGGGAACATCCAATTCTTCCATATCCATTTTAAAATCTTTATCATCCCCACCCCCTGCCATTTGGTCATAGAGAGTTAGATTACGTTCCTTCAGGGGGTTGAAGCGAGGATTAAACGTTTTTAGAACCGTTTCCAAGTCTCCTGTGCGGTTGAGCATCCTCTGAAAGGTAGGAAAGATCTTTAAATCGAAAGAATGATTCTTTAGTTCCCTTTTTATTTCTTCCTCGGCACAAATAAGGCAAATGTTATCCTGATGATAACGAAAAGATTTTTCAGGTTCCAATAAGGTTATGTGACCAGTGAAGGTACAATGTCGGCATATACTGGTTTTTCGGTACTTTATATGTAAAGATTCCATCAACTCCTCAACTTCCGGTTCATCCCCTACCAGAAAAACATTCTGTTTTCTTAGGATCTTAACCGCCTCAGAGGGAGGTAGAATCATTTCCTTATCTTTCTGCACCACGAAGCGGTGAATTTTCAACTGGCCTTTAATTCGCCGTAGTTTTAAATAAGCATAAAATAATGGTTTGCGTCGCTGGTTTATGGCGTCCTTAGAACTTCCGATGGGGAAGATTTCCACGATTTTATTCTTTTTCCTCAAGATGATCATGTAATCAAAAAAAATTAGTATAAAGGAATTGGAAGAAAAACACGTATAATATTTCTTTACTGATGGTATCCCTTTTCGGCTAAATATCTTCTTCCTGAGCCTTTATTTTTTCCAACAATTCAACCGCCTGTTCCCTGAGTTTAAATTTCTGTATCTTGCCACTGGCGGTTAAAGGAAATTCATCCACAAAAAAGACATGTTTAGGAACCTTATATCGGGCTATCTTTGTCAAAGCAAAGTCCCGCACATCTTCTTCGGTTAAATCTGCTCCTTCTGCCAGGATTATAAATGCACCAACGATCTCCCCGTATTTATCATCAGGTATGCCAACCACTTGTACATCTAGAATATCCGGCATGGTGTACAAGAATTCTTCAATCTCCCGGGGGTAGATATTTTCCCCACCACGAATTATCATGTCTTTGATGCGACCCACTATGGAGTAGTAACCTTCTTCATCCACCGTTGCCAAGTCCCCACTGTGCAACCATCCATCTTCATCAATAACTTCTTTGGTCTTTTCAGGCATTTTATAGTAGCCTTTCATAACATTGTACCCTTTACAGCATATTTCACCAGTTTCGTTAGGTCCCAGGGTTTCCCCTGTCTCAGGGTCCACAATTTTTACCTCACATTCCGGGAGTTTCTTTCCCACTGTCTCCACTCGCTTATCTAAGGGATCATCGGTACTGGTCTGGGTGAACCCCGGTGAACCTTCCGTGAGTCCGTATACACTGGTCACCTCAGCCATGTGCATGTTGTTGACCACCTTTTTCATGGCCTCGATGGGTGGGGTGGAACCCGCCATGATACCCGTGCGCAGGCTGGAAAGGTCGAACATATCAAACATGGGGTGACTGTACTCAGCTATAAACATGGTAGGGACACCGTAGAGAGCTGTGCATTTTTCTTTTTGCACTGCAGCCAAGACCAGCAGGGGGTCAAAAACTTCCACCATGACGTTGGTGGATCCATGTGTCAAAGTAGCCATGATTCCCAGCACAATACCGAAGCAATGGAATAGGGGAACGGTGATGCATAACTTATCTTCTCCAGTGAATTTTTGACGTTCACCAATGTAATAACCATTGTTAAGGATATTAATATGGGATAACATTACTCCCTTGGGGAATCCAGTAGTTCCAGATGTGTATTGCATGTTTATAACTTCATCACCATCTAAACTCGCCTTTATTTGTAGGAATTCATCGTCGGGGGTGTGTTTTCCCAGTAACAGTAACTCAGGCGTGTTGTACATTCCCCGGTGCTTCTCAGGCCCTATATAAATAACACTCTTTAGATAAGGAAATTTTTCACTCTTTAATTCTCCTCTCTCCTGGGTTTTCAGCTCGGGAATCAGTTCATAAAGGGTTTGAACATAATCTATGTCCCTGAATCCATCTATTATGGCCAATGCTTTCATATCAGACTGTTCCATCACGTAGGCCAGTTCATGACTGCGGTAGGCGGTGTTAACTGTTACCAGAACCACACCAATCTTGGCTGTGGCAAACATAAAGGTAAGCCAATCCGGTACGTTAAGGGCCCATATACCCACATGATCGCCCTTTTTAATCCCGATAGACAATAATCCTTTGGCCAGTAGGTTTACCCGCTCATCAAATTCTTTATAACTCAATCTCAAGTCACGGTCCGGATAGACCATAAAATCTCTATCAGGGTGTTCTTGAGCCCCTTTTTCCAGGAAATATCCTAAAGTATCTTTGGTGAAAAGCATGATGACACCTTTTCTATTCTTTTTCTTCATCCTCCAGATGCTTCATCAGCATTTTTCTGATGTGATCTGGAATGGACTTACTTTT
The DNA here is from genome assembly GCA_029556335.1 of Methanobacteriota archaeon. GTDB lineage: Archaea > Methanobacteriota > Methanobacteria > Methanobacteriales > Methanobacteriaceae > Methanobacterium. Next base: position 252,924 of record JAKQFA010000006.1, on the reverse strand, counting down.
TTGCTCCACAAAATCAAAATGAACTATAACTGCCTTTCCCTGGGCCCTTAAATGGCCATTTTGCCAGGCCTCATGTTTAGTAATGAAAGAAGTGTTTCCGATTTTGCTTATGTACGTTTTTATATGAACGTCGCTACCGTAGTACATCTGTCCCAAAAAATCGAACTCGGTGCGAACCATGATAAGCTTCCATTTTTCGTAACGAAGATCCAAGTCTGGGGTGAAAAGACGATAAAGTGGATTTCTGGCCAGTTCAAACCATTCCGCAAGGGCTATGTTATTGATGTGTCTGAGTCCATCGGTATCTCCGAAACGGGGAGTTACTACAATATTTAACATGTAAGTCACTTAATGGTAACTCATAATGGTGCATAAACCACTGCTAATATCTTAGCATCTTCTTGATGAGCGTGTAAATCATGGGGGACTATAGAATCATAATATATGCTATCACCCTCGTTGAGTAGGAATTTCTGTTGCCCATAAAAAATCTCGATACTACCTTTGAGCACGTAAATAAACTCTTCACCCTCGTGGGAGGAAAGTTTATATTCGTCAGCCGGCATGTGATGAACATCGATTATGAAAGGCTCCATATGCCTATCACCTTTACCATATGCAAGTGAATAGAAATCAAGGGTGCTTTGATCCGTGGTGGCGTCTTTACCAGAGAACCTTATCAGATTCTCGTGTTTATCAGCTTCCAATTTAAAGGGGCCGTTTTGAGGGTGATCATCCATAAATGTTCCTAGACGCACTCCTAGAACCTTGGCAATCCGTAAAAGTGGAGTGAGAGATGGGACCAGTGCCCCCTCCTCCAGGTTTTTTATCAGTTCCGCATTGCACTGGCTGCTTTCAGCCAGTTGTTCCACGGTCATGTCACGATTTTTTCTTAATTGTCGGATTTTTGGTCCAATTGTATTCCTTTCCTGCATCAAATCACCTGAATAAAACTCATACTAGGCCATCTTACTAGAATTTTTAGAATAGTCGGAATCAATCTCGCTTTTTGAACTTACTGGGTCTCGTTGGTAGTTATGTTTTTGGGAATGGTGGTGTTGGTAACGTTAACTACCCGTCTGTTCAATTTGGCTGGTTTAAAAGAAGGGTCACTGACTTCACTAATCTTCTGATCCCCAGAAAGGCTCCAATCAGAAGCAAGAAGATTTTTCCCCACATTTTCTCCTATTCCCAGTGCATGCACTCCTGATGCAAATCCGTAGGCTAAAAGTGCAATCATGAGAACGATGAACAGTTTTCCATATTTTTGGGGTTTCATCTAGCAACCTCAGAATGACCTAACTCCATAGATATGAAAATTATTTATCACCAAGTGGTCATCAATTTCACAAGAAACTATATTTTCCTTCATCTTTAAATATGCTATCCATAGCATTCTAAACTCCATGCTCCCAAAGAGGATGAAAATTTATAAAAGTAGTTACATCCTTCATTAGAAGCTTCACAATATCAGGAAAGACGTATCACACTACCGTAACACATTTAGCTAGATTCTTTGGTTGATCAGGGTTTATTCCTCTTTCCACACTTATGTAGTATGCCAGTAATTGTAAGGGCACCACATAAACCAGGGGTGATATATGTTCGCTGATGGTATCGTCCAGCCCTATCATATCATGGGATTCAGAGCGCAAATTGGTGTCTTCCAGGGAACCTAAACCAATCACTCGTGCTCCACGTGCTTTAACCTCTTTTACATTACCCATGGTCCTGTCATGTTTTTTGCCGGGAGGCACCACTGCCACCACTGGTACTCCTTCACTTATCAAGGCTAAGGGCCCGTGTTTCAGTTCACCGGCAGCGTATCCTTCTCCATGAATGTAGGTGATCTCCTTCAATTTAAGGGCGCCCTCCATGGCAGTGGGATAGGAAAATCCTCTACCAATGAAGAAGAAATCTTGGGCATCTCGGTAGTGAGGTGAAATTTCTTTAATAAAATCTTCCTGATCTAGTGCTGCCAGCATATGATCCGGCACCTTCCTGAGTTCATCTATAAGTTCATCATCTCCAGCCATACATGCTGCCAGGAGATATATGCAAGTCAGCTGGCTTACATATGTTTTAGTGGCAGCTACAGCAATTTCTGGACCAGCTCGAGTGTAAATGACATGATCAGCCTCACGGGTAGCTCTACTCCCTATGACATTCACAATTGCCAGGGTTTCTGCCTTTTCTTTGGCCAATTCCATGGCTTTCATGGTGTCTGCAGTTTCACCAGATTGGGTGATGAATATAACCAAAGTATCCGGTCTTAAAGTACCAACAGAAAATTCAAACTCAGATGCCAATGCCAGATCCACTGGAAGACCCATTAATTCTTCGAATAAATATTTTCCAACCATTGATGCATGATATGAAGTTCCACATGCCACAAAACATATTCTTTTAAATTTAGAAAAGTTTTTCACAGTCTTTTTTATCTCTCCAAGTTCAGATAGAGTGTTACGGACTGCTTCCGGTTGTTCATGAATTTCTTTAATCATGAAATGATCGTAGCCACCCTTCTGGGCCATTTCAGGGCTCCAATTAATAACATCGACCTTATTCTCTTTTACCCTACCATTTGCATCCTTAATGGTGATGCCATCACTTCTGATAATGAATATATCATCATCATCCAGGTAGATGATCCGATTAGTTTCTTCCAGTATGGCTGGTACATCTGAGGCCAGGAAATAATCACCATCCCCCACCCCTAAAATGAGGGGACTTTCCTTTTGTACCCCGATGATTGTGTCTGGATAATCAGCGTGAATGATTGCCAAGGCATAGGAGCCCTTAATCTTCTGGGTTGTTTCACGCACCGCTTCCTCAAAATCCATTCCCCCTTTCATTTCTTTTTCGATCAGGTGGACGATCACCTCGGTATCAGTATCTGAAAGGAAATGGTGACCTTCTTCCTGCAACTGGTCTTTTAATTCATGATAATTCTCTATAATGCCGTTGTGTGCCAGAACAATTTTATTTTCACAATCAGTATGTGGATGGGCATTTTCACGAGTGGGTAGTCCATGAGTTGCCCAGCGGACGTGAGCAATTCCAACGTTACCTGGTAGTTCATCTAACTGCAATCTTTCATGGACTTCATCAATTTTTCCACTGTCTTTTCTAATATTAATTGATGATGATGAGGTGGCTATGCCCACCGAATCATAACCCCGATACTCCAAACGTCGTAGGCAATCTAGGAGTATTGGTGCTGCCTTTTTATCTTTAAGTATACATCCTACAATTCCACACATGTATTTCACCAAAAAATGGTTTTTAGTTAAACTAGGTCTTACTATATATAATTTTAAACTTACCTTATCACAAATAAAATAATTGTAGTTTAAAGGGTATATTAAACCTTGGATACAAATGAAAATGGAGTTAAACATGAAGTTTGAAGTGGGAAAGCTCTTATACCAGGGCAAAGCCAAGGATGTTTACGAAACTGACCATCCAGATCAGGTTATGGTTAAATTCAGGGATGATATTACCGCCGGTGATGGCCAAAAAAAAGATACACTCGGTGAGAAAGGTCGCTACAATTCCATTATATCTGCTAAGTTATTCCAGTTACTATCATCTGAAGGTGTGAATACCCAGTACCTGGATCTTCCGGAACCAAGTTACATGCTCTGTAAAAAACTGGATATGATACCACTGGAGGTCATAACACGCAACATTGCTACAGGAAGTCTGGTGCGCCGTTTTCCATTCTATGAGGGGCAGGAATTGGATCCCCCCCTTATTCAGATGGATTTTAAAAACGATGAATATCACGACCCCATGCTAAACGATGATATAGCCATTGCATTAGGCATCGTTACTCAAGAAGACCTGGATTATATCCGCAAGATAACCCTGAAGATAAACAAAATCCTGAAAAATTTTTTAGATAGTAAAGGACTGTTATTTCCTGATTTTAAAATAGAATATGGTCGTGACCAAGAGGGAAATATTGTGCTGGGGGATGAAATCAGCCCAGATACTTGTCGCTTCTGGGACCGTGAAACGCGTGACGTTTTAGACAAGGATCTCTTTCGAAAAGGAGAATCAGGAGTTATTGAAGCTTATCGGCGTGTTGCTGAGATAATTCTGGATGAAGATGATCTGAAAAGATGGAATCTGAGTTGGAAAAAATTGACTAATAATAATATGTGAGCCTAATAAATATTAGACCCACCGCTTTTAAAATATGAATGGATTGTGATTTAGATGAAGTACCAAGCCGAAGTAAGGATAAGTCTCAAGAAGGGAATGTTGAACCCGGAAGCATCTACCATCCAGAGGGCTCTAGCCCTTTTAAATTACCATGTAGAAGACACCAAGACTGCAGAGACTGTTACATTTTCTCTGGAAGCAAAAAGTCCAGAGGACGCCCGGGAAGAAGTTGACCAGATGTGCCAGCGACTTCTTTGCAACCCCATCATACACGATTATCATATCACAGTAATCCCTGGAGATGAGTAACCATGAAGGTGGGTATAATCCGCTTCCCTGGTTCTAACTGTGACCGCGACGTTTTTCATGTCCTGGGACTGGTGGGATGTGAAGGTGAATATATCTGGTGGAACCAGAGAGATCTATCTAAATTCGACGCCATAGTGATACCTGGCGGGTTCTCCTACGGAGACTACCTCCGTGCCGGAGCCATAGCCGCCATCACACCAGTTATCGATGGAATTAAAGAGGTAGTTAAGGAAGATAAGCCGGTGCTAGGTATCTGCAATGGTGCTCAGATCTTGGCTGAGGTGGGTTTGGTTCCTGGTGTCTTCACCCTCAATGAAAATGCCCAGTTCATCTGCAAGTGGGAAGAGATGGAAGTTAAAACTACCCGAAGTCCCTTCACAAGGCTCTATAAGAAAGGGGAAACTATAAAGATGCCAATAGCCCATGGTGAGGGGCGTTACTATAATCCCCACATTGATGATCTTAAGGATCAGGATCAAGTGGTGCTCAGCTTCGTGGGAAACAATCCTAATGGATCTATAGAAGGCATAACTGGAGTTTGTGACCTTGATGGAAGAGTATGTGCAGTTATGCCCCATCCTGAGCGGGCTTCAGAGTCAATTCTTGGATCAGATGATGGTATAAAGTTCTTTAAGGGCATGGTTAATTATTAACCTAAATGGCGCATCATAATATCATTGGTCTATAAAAATATTCATTTAACAAGGTGAATTGATGGTCGTTTATTTAGTAGGTGCAGGTCCAGGTGACCCTGAATTGGTTACAATTAAAGCTATAAAAGTATTAAAAAAAGCTGATGTAGTGATCTATGACCGGCTGGCCAACGAGAAGATACTTGAAGAAGCTGCAGGTGCCAAACTAATCTACGTTGGTAAAAAAGCAGGAGTTCATCATAAAACCCAGGATGAAATAAACCAAATTCTGATCCATGAGGGTCAAAAATATGATACTGTGGTGCGTCTCAAGGGAGGAGATCCCTTCGTCTTTGGAAGGGGTGGAGAGGAAATGTTAGCCCTTCTAGAGAATGGAATAGAAGTGGAGGTCGTGCCTGGAGTCACCTCTGCCATTGGAGTTCCTGGAACGATAGGATTGCCTGTAACCCATCGCGGCGTTGCCACATCCTTTACTGTGGTGACTGGCCATGAGGACCCTACCAAAGCTGAAAGTCAAGTCAAATGGGACTTTAACGCCGACACCATCATCGTACTTATGGGTATTGGTAATCTGGAAGAAAATGTGCAGGAGATCCTGAAGTACAAAGATCCAGAAACACCGGTGTGTATCATAGAAAATGGCACCATGCCTGGCCAGAGAATAGTGACAGGAGCACTGGGAGATATAGCCCAAAAAAATGTTCAACCCCCAGCTCTGGTGATAATCGGCCCTGTGGTGGATGTTTACAATCAAATGAAAAACAGTGGTAGTAATTGAAGATGGCCATGAAAAGATTGAAAGGGAAGGTGATTGCCGTCACCAGGCCCCAGGAGAGGGCGCAAGTAGCAGCAGATATTATCACCAATGAGGGAGGTACTGCCTGGCTGGCACCCACACTGGAACTGAAAATGACCCGCACAAAATCATTGATGAAACTGTGCCAGCATGCCCCGAACCTGGACTGGGTTATATTGACCTCTCCAGCCTCATTGGAATCATTGTTTCATTACTGCCCGGATTTTAAACATCATTTAAATGATGATTGTAGGATCGCTGTTATTGGACCCCGCACCCAAAGGGCTTTGGAAGGATACGGAATAAAAGCGGAGTTAGTGCCTGAAGATTACACGGCAGAAGGTTTGTTGAAGATGATGGCCCCCTTGGATCTGGAAGGAAAGATCATAGGTATCCCCCGGACATTTTCGGCCCGTGACGTCCTGCCAGAGGGCTTGAGAAAGCTGGGTGCCCAGGTATTACTGGCTGAAGCATATAAATCCACCGTGCCGCGGGACATTAAACCCGTGCAAGATTTAATTGAAGGCATATTTAACGAAGAAGTAGACGCTGTTACGTTCACTAGCCCTTTAACCGTGCATAACCTCTTCAAAATCGCTGAGGATAGTGAAAACCAGCTTATAGATTTTTTAAGCTCTGAAAAAATCATGCTGGTAGCCATTGGACCAATAACTGGGGATGCCATTCAGGAATATGGTTTAACCTACATTGCTCCCTCAAAATACACAGTAGAGGCCATGTTGGATATAATGATAGAAGAGATGGATGAAGATAGACTTTAAGAGATAGGTTAAGAGATGGATTAGTATGGCAGATAAAGATAGAACCATGATCTGGCCGGCTTATCTGGACTCGAAAAAGTCCCAGAGGGAAGGGAGAAAAATTCCCATAAACCAAGCAGTTTCAACACCTAAAATTCGTGAAATCAAGCAGGCCGCAGTTAAACTGGGTTTAAATCCCTATACTGATAAAGGAAAATCATATCCAAAGTCATGGTGGGAAAACTCTGGAAGGGTGATTGTGGATAGAAAATTTTCCAAACGCGAATTGATTCTGAAGATCAGTAACCTCATCAAATCGTCCAGATCGGATAAAAAACATAAATAAGGTGATTTTTTACAAACTAATCTCTTAAAATTTGTTAATAAAAAAAATATCCAGGGAAATATTCCACAGCCACTGGATCAGCCCATGCATAAGGCCCATGAATTGGTGAAGAATTCTGAAGACATCAAAATTTTAACTCACATCGATTGTGATGGTATATCCGCAGGGGCAATTCTATCCTCCACCCTGGACCGCCTAGGAGTAGATCATGAAGTAGAATTTATCAGTCTGGATATGATCCCCGGGCTGAAGTCTGAAAACGAGTTGACCATATTTTCTGACCTGGGCTCTGGACAGAATCTGGACCATTTTACCACTTCCAACTCCAAAGTTTTAATCCTAGACCATCACCCCCCTTTAAGAAAGATGGGATCAACCTGGAAGGGCGAGTTCATTGAAATAAATCCCTACTACTTTGATATAGACGGATCCAGCCAGGTCTCGGGTGGGGGCTTGTCCTACTTGCTGGCAAAAAAATTCGGCTTCGAGGATCTGAGCTGGATCGGAGTTCTGAGTGCCGTGGGGGATATGCAAAATAGTTTAACTGGAAGATTAGAAGGATTAAATACGTATATACTAAAAGATGGTGTTCAAAGGGGTCTGGTTCGAACTTTTAATGATCTGGCAATTTATGGCCGGCAAACTCGCCCCCTATACATTGCTTTATCCTATTTTGGAGATGTTAAACTCCCCATAAGTAATAACAAAAATGAATGCATCGAACTACTCAAAAAACTCGACATAGCCCGTAAAAAAGGTAAGGTACCCCGAACTTTATCTGATTTAAATGAAAATGAGAAAGAAAAACTGTTCTCAGAGTTAGTAAAGATGTTGACACGAGAAGTACCCTCAAAATATGTTAAATACATCCCTCTCCTGGTTTCTGGTGACTTCTACGATTTTTTAAACGAGGAAAGGTACTCCCCACTCCGTGATGCCAGTGAATTTTCAACAGCAGTTAACGCCTGCAGCCGCCATGACCAGCCCGAAATAGCTTTAAAAGTCCTTAAAGGTAATCGTGGAATAGCATTACAAGACATGCAGAGCTTGACCAAAAAACATCGGAGATACCTGGCTCAAAAGATGGAATGGATAGAAAATGAAGGTCAAATTAAGTCCCTGGAAAATATTCGCTATTTTGAGGGAAATGAAATTAAAAGCAACGTAATTGGAACCATAGCTGGCATGTTGTTAACCTACGGTGATGATCAGGAAAAGATGGAGGGAGAAAAAAAACAATGGCAAAAGCCCATGATGGCTTTTACAGAAATGGGAGACGAAAAAGATGGTCTAAAAGTTTCCCTACGCTGTTCAAGGCTTTTGGCTTACGACGGAATACATTTTGGCAACTTGATAAAAAAAGTGGCTGACAAGGTTGGAGGGACTGGAGGGGGACATTCCGTGGCTTGTGGCGCTTATATTCCCACTGAAAAGAAAGAAGACTTCCTAAAAATATTTAACAACTCCATTACTGGTTTAATTTAGTTGAGTTTAGTAGCTCCATCAAATAAAAGTAAAGTTCCCCCTATAAAGTGGTTAAAAAAACACTTGGTGATGGTAATGAAAGTTTTCAAAAAAAAAGGTGAAATAACCCGTTTCCAGATACTGGCTGAGATAGCCAGGGGAGATCCGCATCTACGCCAGAAGGATATAGCCAATAAAATGGGTATAACCATCCAGGCGGTTTCTGAGAATATTAAAAACCTGACAGATGAGGGTCTAGTGGAAACTGGCCGCGGAAACTTCCGCTACAAAATCACAAAACGAGGTATAGACAAGGTTAAAAAAGAGGCACTTGATCTTCGTAAATATGCAGATCAGGTTCTGGATACCATGAACACATACAAATCAGTGTGGCCGGCCCTGGCTCTGGAAGACTTGGCTGCTGGAGAAAGGGTGTGGTTGAGGATGGTGGATGGAACGCTATTCGCAGGAAAGGATAAATCACCAGCCCATGCCGAGGTTCTTCATGATGCACATAAAGGTGAAGATGTTGCCTTAAGTAGTCTGGGTGGAACCATAGAATTGGAGCCAGGATCCGTGGTAATAGTAAAGCTTCCCCCCATTAATCAGGGCGGGTCTAAGAAGACAGATCTGGAAAAGGTGCGCAGGATTATGGTAGGATCTGAAAAGGATTTTGACCGGGTAGGCATTATGGGAACCGTGTCCCGGGCCGTGGTGGATAAAATTGGAATCAAGCCTGATTTCGAATTTGCAACTCCTCAAGCAACGGTAGCAGCTTCTAAAAGGGGACTTAATATCCTAGTATTTGCTGTGGGTAAAATGACCCTTAGTATCACTTGCAAACTAGATGAAGAGGGGATCAGGTACCAAATCGAGGATGTTTCCATTCCCTAAAACCAGATGTACTATAAAAGGTGTTTTATATCGTTAACTATCTTTATACACAATTTACATAATATGCAGCAATAATTCGCCAATGCAGTCCCAATTTGGGGGCATAATTTTATTAAACACAGGGAGTAATAGAGGTTGCATGTCTTACTTTTCACTCATTCTAAAAAATCCATTCCGGAATAAAACTAGGAATGCACTGGCAATTGTGGGCATAGCTGTGGGCATCGCCACCATAGTGGCCCTGGGCCTAGTAACCGGTGGCTTGAAAGCAGCAACTTCAGAGACCCTGAAGGCAGGAGGTTCAGATCTGACGGTAACAGAAGCAAATTCTAATTTTATGTCAGGCACCATAGATGAGGCTCGGGTGAATGAGTTAAGCGACATCAGTGGTGTTAAAAATGCAGCAGGTGTTTTGAGAAAAACTCCCACCATCAACAACCCAGTTAAGGGAGGTTTTGGATCCTTTTCTGTTAATGGCATACCCCGGGATAAGATCAGTGTGGTGGACATTGATAGTGTGGAGGGTGCCATGTTTTCCAGTGGCAGCAAAGAGATCATTCTAGGGAAAACCGCAGCAGAGTCACTAGAAAAAAAGGTGGGAGATAGCATTAATCTATTCGGAGAATCTTTTACCATTACCGGTATATTTGAAACCGGTAACATAATGTACGATGGGGCGGCTTTCACCTCCTTAGATACCCTACAGAACATAACCAACAGTCAAGGAGAAGTTTCAACCATATATGTGCAAGTTTATGATGATACCAACCTAACGGAACTTAGTCAAAATATTGAAGCCACCTACCCCAATGAACTAACTGCCTCCTCAGCCAGCGCCCTCAGCGACAGAATCAACGAAGGACTCGGCATCATTGACTCGGCAACTTGGGCCATTTCATTACTAGCAATATTTATCGGAGGAGTTGGAGTGGTAAATACCATGATTATGTCAATATATGAACGTACCAGAGAAATAGGGGTCCTGAAAGCAGTGGGTTGGAGGAGTAGGAGAATTTTGGGCATGATCATGGGGGAATCAATTGTTCTAACCCTTATTGCAGCTGTAGTGGGTACTGTCCTTGGTATCCTGGCAGCTGAAGCCGGATTGAGTCTATTGAGTGGAAAAATAAGCCCTGCTTACTCTTTAGATGTGTTCGTAAGGGGTTTTTTAGTGGCAATCCTAGTGGGTGTGCTGGGTGGAATTTACCCAGCCTACCGGGCTTCCCGGCTCCCACCAACCGAGGCACTGCGTTATGAATAAACCTATAATCCAGATCAAGGATCTGAAAAAAAGGTATGATCACGGGAAAATCACCGCCCTGAATGGCTTGAACCTTAACATTAAAAGGGGAGAATTTGTATCCATAATGGGCCCTTCCGGCTCTGGGAAATCTACGCTCCTGAACATGATCGGAGCATTGGATACCCCTGACAGCGGCCAAATTATGGTGAATGGTATTGATCTCACAGTTAAAAAGGATTTGAGCCAGTTCAGATCCCAAGAGATAGGCTTTGTATTCCAGATGCACAATCTCATCCCCAACCTTAACGTCCTGGAAAACGTGAAAATCCCCATGTTGGAAGGTAATCTGAACTCCAAGCAAATGGAGAATAGAGTTATGGGGCTTTTAAAAGCTGTGGGATTGGAAGACAAGATCCGTCAAACACCGAACAAACTATCCGGTGGAGAGCGGCAGAGAGTAGCTATTGCTCGAGCCCTGGTGAACCATCCATCAATTATTCTAGCTGATGAACCCACCGGATCCCTGGATTCCAAGACTGGAGATATTATTTTGAAGTTACTGCGCAATCTTCATGAACAGGAAAACGTAACCCTTGTTATGGTAACCCACGAGCCTTACGTGGCGAAGATGGCAGACCGGATCGTGTACGTCCTGGATGGGAGAGTGTCAAAAAAAGGAGAGCAAATGTTAGGACCAGTGTGAATCAGTTTCACTAATTCATTTTCTTCTAGTTATTACCCAGAAATTGCTTTATCAAAATTTTATTATAAAAACCGGCACCCCCAGTTATCTATTCTACTCACTAAAGTTTTTTCAACACTGGAATATGGTTCTGATGATATTGCAAATGCAGTTTGGCCTAACATGGCCATGGAGGCACCTAGGCTCTCCTCATCCATTATTTTGAGTATTTCTTCAAGCTCCTCATCCATTAGTTGAGCTTCATGGATAAATCTCCGGGATAGATGCATGAACTGGGTGGGAGTGGGATTATTTAAAAGTAAACCCAGAAGTTCTGATCCAGCTTGATTTATTCTAGCCTGATGTTGGGGGTTGTTGATGATATCAGCAGTATCAATCTCCCCCAGGGTTCGGGATATCACGTAGAGCTCCTCATCTAACAAGATGCGATCAGCCATGCCCCACCCGGGAGCTCCCTCTTTCAATCTTAAAACTATCCCCCCATGTGCTTCGCCCATGACATCTCCCAATCCACTGGCAAGTTCTAACTCTGCGAGATGAGCCACTTCACATGCCTGATTAAAGGTCAAAGGTAACTTCAAACAATTTGATAAGCCTAAAGAAGCTCCCAGGGCACATGCTGCAGAAACTCCGAATCCAGATCCTGCCGGTACTTCATGTTCATGTTCAACTCTAATGTTGAAGTGATCCAGATTGAGTTCAGAAGATCTTTGCCCCAGCAGATCCCGGACAATCTTCGATATGAACTTCTGGTTGCTCTGAATCTGTCCATTAACCACTATCTTCAGTTTTCCCCCTCCTTCTTCCACCACAACCCGGGTATGCACTCCCTGGTCCAGGGTAACTCCTGCTCCCCTTGAACCTGATAAAAGGGGTTCACTATGTTTTTTTATCTCGAAAAAGCCAGTTATGTGGGATGGGACAAAAACAGAACACTGCATTCTATCACTACCTTTATTATATGCTTCCACCTAAAATAATCTATCAAGTTAGAAACCCTAGGGGGACCCAGTATAGAAAAAAGAATTGATCTGCATACACATAGCATTTTCAGCGATGGAGAGCTCTTACCATCCGAATTAGCAAGGCGCGCCAGTGTTTTAAATCACCAAGCCCTGGCCATTACCGACCATGTGGATGCCTCCAACATCAACTGCGTAGGGAAGGTCATAGACGCAGTGATGGATATCCGTGAAAACTGGGATATTGAGATCATACCCGGGGCTGAGATAACACATGCCCCTTCGGAGATAATTCCTAAATTAGCCAGTATGGCCAGAGAAAAAGGAGCAGAGATAATAGTGGTTCATGGTGAGACCCTGGTGGAACCAGTAATCGAAGGCACTAACTGGAGTGCAGTTAACTGCCCGGATGTGGATATCCTGGCACATCCAGGACTTATAACTAGAGAAGAAGCTGAAATAGCTCGTGAAAATGATATTGCCCTTGAAATAAGTGCTAGGCGAGGTCACAGTCTGGGTAATGGCCACGTGGTTCGGATGGCACTGGAGGTGGGAGCCAAACTGGTGGTTAACACCGACACCCACGCCCCAGGAGACTTGATAAACTACGAAATGGCCAGTAAAATAGCAGTAGGGGCAGGTTTACCCAAAAAAATGCTTCCCACCGTCCTTAAAGATAATCCTCAGAGAATTCTACGAAAAAAGGGCATAATATAGATTCAAATAAGGATAAATAGTCTATTATCCCTTAAAATTGATGAACAATTTTTTTTAGGTTGTCATTCCCCTGAGGATATGACTTCATATTCCAGGATGAGATCTTCACCCAACGGGTATGATTTTTTTAAGTTAAGTTTCACAGCCTGGGACATGTAATCCATACCATCACCATCCACCAGTGTCTTGGCCTGACTTCCACCCACAATCATAGGCGCCACACACACCCGGACCTCATCAACCAGACCATGAGAGAGCATAGAAAAGTTTAGTGCAGATCCGCCCTCTAACATGAGAGTACATATACCCTGGTCTTTTAAATTATCCATTAAACATTCTAGATCCACCTTTTCTTGACCACAAATGATTATCTTAGCTTGCTGACTAAGTTTGTCCAATCTATCCAGTGGAGCTCTTTTACTCACGGCAATGATGGTGGGGGCATCTTCAGATAGAACCCGTGAAGAGAGTGGTGTTCGGGCCTGACTATCCACCACCACCCGTATAGGATTATCAGCTGGATTTGAAGGAATTTTATGGATGGTAAGGCGAGGATCATCAGCTAACACCGTGTTAATGCCCACCATGATGGCATCACAGTCCCTTCGCAATACATGAACCCTTAAAAGATCTTCATCACCAGATATTTCAGAACTACCCTTTTTGGTGGCTATTTTACCATCCAAAGTCATGGCAGCATTTAATATAACTCGAGGCTTCATTTAAATCATTAATATTCCTTATAGAGTTTCTTTGATATTGATGATGCTCCATACAGGGTTTGTTGTATCCTATGGGCCTTCTGATTTGTGGGCGTCACTGGCACTTGGAGCACCTATCCAAAGTGTACTTTACTTCCCCTGCAGATTGTGTTTAGGTGTTGAAGCAGTGAAATGACTAATGCCAAGCTCATGGTAGAAGAAACTTGTGAATTTTTATCTTCACCAACTTCACAGTGTACTTCACTTAGATTATCCTAAATTTAGTATTAATACTATTAGTTTTTAAAAAATACTTCTACCTACAGAAAAGAGATATTTTTGGTGAGAAAATGAGGAAGAGCAGATTTGAGAAAGGCATGGAAAATCTTAAAGTTATGAATCCCCAATCATTTCAGACACTGAAGGACAGTCTAACTGATGTAGCACCCGATCTGGCTCGGTACGTTGTTGAATTCCCCTACGGTGACATTTATAACCGTCCAGGGCTGGATTTGAAAACCAGAGAACTGGTTACCATAGCCTCCATCACCACCATGGGAGGGGCAGCGACACAGTTGAAAAGCCACATACGCGGTGCATTAAATGTGGGTTGTAGTAAAAAAGAGATAATAGAGGTAATAATCCAAATGGCAGTTTATGCTGGTTTTCCCAGGGCTATAAATGGAGTTTTAGCTGCAAAAGAAGTTTTTGAGGAGTATGAAGAATGAGATGTATGTGGTGCCCAATAAAGGGGGGGACCTATTTTCTACCTCTAAATCCGGAAGACTTCCTGAGCATTCTTCTCAGTTATGGACGCCACTTCCTCCACATCCATTAACTTTAAATTTGCTATAGTTTTAACGGTTTCTTCGACAAAAGAAGGTTCGTTAACTTTGCCCTTGAATGGAGAAAGATAGGGGCTGTCAGTTTCTGTTAAAAGATGGGATAGGGGTAATTCGCGGGCCAGTTCCTGGTGGTGGGTTGAAAAACACACCAAGGTGGATAGGGAGATGAGGTGACCCTCGTCCATTATCTGCTGGGCAGTTTCTAAGTCCCCTCCATAACAATGGAATATGATCTTTGGTATTCCTTCAAATTCCCTAGACATTTCCAAGGCTTTTTTCTCGGCATCACGGGCGTGAACAACAAGGGGCATCTCCTCTTCGGATGCTATATCCAGGAAAATTCTGAAGAGCTTTTCCTGTTTCTTTCGAATTTCTTCACTGTTCAGATTATGAAAATCTAGACCTGTCTCGCCCAGAGCAACCGCCCGGTGTAGATTTGATTTAATTTCCTTTAAAACATCTTCTATTACTGATTTTTCTGTTTTATGAGCATAATGGGGGTGAAACCCAAGGGCGGGGAAGAGAAAACCAGGATAATCCTGGGCCAGTTTCAGAGTACGACGGTTCCCTCCCAAGCTGGCACCAGAATTTATAATGGCCTTTACCTTCTTCTGAGCCCGGTGCATAACCTGGTCACGGGTCCTGTTAAACTCCTTAAAATCAACATGACAGTGAGCATCAATCACACATCTTACACTCCAAAACGTCTTTCCCGCTCCTGATAGGATCTTAAAGCTCTTAAAAAATCTACTTTACGCAGTGCCGGCCATAAACTATTGCTGAAATAAAGTTCAGAATAGGATGATTGCCATAAAAGAAATCCACTTAGTCTTTCCTCACCACTGGTTCTTATGATGAGGTTAGGGTCTTCCACACCCGCAGTGTAAAGGTTTCGGTTCACGATGTTCTCATCTATGTCATCAACATCCAGTTTTCCTACCTCCACATCTTTGACGATTTTTTTTATGGCATCCACAATTTCCATGCGACCATCGTAGCCAATGGCAATATTCAAACGGCGCTGATTATAGTTGGCTGTGCTTTCTTCTGCCTTGTTTATGGCAGCTCTTACATCCTCAGGCAGTAGTTCCAGCTTTCCCACCGCCCTAACTTGTACCTGATTTTTATGGATCTTCTGGTTGTTGGTTATTTCCTCAAAATTTTTCTTAAAAAGTTGCATCAGTCCCTGCACTTCATGAGCGGGTCTATGGAAATTTTCGGTGGAAAATGCGTACACAGTAACGATTTCGATTCCCAGATCGATACACCAATCCAGAACCTTCTCCAGAGTATCCACCCCTTTTTTATGGCCTTCAATGGTGTTAAGATTTCCTTGGACCTTGGTAAATCTACGGTTACCATCCATTATAATAGCAACGTGTTTAGGCAAGTTTTCCGGACGCAGATTTCTGGAAATATACCATTCGTACAATCTATAAATTGGTTTGAGAATTTCCATTACTAGCCCCTATTAAATTATTCAATTCTGTTCCTTAGATTGACTAAATAGGCTGCTAATTTTAAAGCCCTTAGATATCCTTCTTTATTTTGAGATCTGGATGTGTCGATGAATATTTCATCTATTCCCAGGGTAACTGCTCCGAAACTTTTTCCAGAGCCCACTAAAACCAGGCTGCGGAATATCAAATTTCCACAGATACCATCGGGGGCTAAAATGAGATTAGCACCTTCGGCCAATGCTTCTTCGATTAGTATAAAATGATGTTTAACTGGGTATTTATCCATTGTTATTCTGGTAAGTTCTTCTGCTTCATCAAGTGAAGCATCTATTTTATGGCTTCTTCCCCTGTCTTGCGGCCTCCCACCTGATAAGATGCCAATTTTAGGTTTTATTCCTATCTTTTTTAAAAATTCAGCTACCTGACTTATAATTTGAACCTTCCGTTCCAGTGTATCCCCTTCATCTATCCCCACAGGAGCCAGGAGGAATTTATATCCCTTTACTTCAATAATAGAGGCTCTATTCATTTCAGGATAATCTTCACGCAGCCGTCCCATGATCCCCGATGCATTTAGTGAGCCTCGAACCGCGGCATCAACCTTTCTCTGGAGTAGTAAGTCCATCAATTCTGTTTCTGATTCAGTTAAAACCACATCAAAATCTACTTGACTAATAGCATCTTTAATGGCATGATTTTCTCCTATTCCAGCTGCCAACTTCATAATTCACCAGAAATAGCTAGTTTACACCAATATTATAATATGTTGAATTTGTATAGAATTTCTTCTTAATATGATTTACATCAATTCAAATTTCCCGGTATTGACAACCCTTATCTTGGATGATGATACCCACATTTCAGACTGGAACTCTTTTTCAAATATTTTTAAACATGGCTAAGTGGTGTAGAAAATACAAGGTTAGATACTTTCAGCCCGTGTAATGGAATTCTCGATAGCATGTAAAGTGGTGTTAATGTCCCTTGGTGAGTGAGCAGTGCTTAAAAAACAGCATTCGAACTGGGAAGGTGGTATAAAAACTCCCTCCCTTAGAAGTTCATGGAAGTAGCGTGAAAATTTACCTGTGTCGGAGGTTTTGGCATCTGCGTAGTTCCAGACCTCCTTTTCAGTAAAGTAAATTTGGAACATAGACACTAATCCGGCTACCTGGTAGTTTAAGGACTTATCGTCTAAAATATCCTGGATTCCACTGCGCATTTGATTCCCACTGCTGTTCAAGTCATTGTAAAAGTTATTATCTAGTAATTCCATGGTAGTCAGACCAGCAGTGATGGAAATGGGATTTCCATTGAATGTGCCTGCCTGGTAAACATCCCCAGATGGTGTTATCATTTCCATTAACTCTTTTTTACCAGCTAAAGCTCCCATTGGAAAACCTCCACCTAATATTTTACCCAAAGTCACCAAGTCAGGTGTGACGCCATAATATTCCTGGGCTCCACCCCGTGATAACCTGAATCCAGTTATAACCTCATCAAAAATGAGTATAGAATCATTTTCCTGGGTGAGTTTTCTTAAAAATTTCAAATAACCCTGTTTCGGCTCGATACATCCCACGTTGCCCATGACTGGCTCCAATATGATGGCTGCAATTTCTTCCCCCAGCTGGTCAAAGATTTCAACTAGGGCTTCTTCGTTGTTAAAAGGCGCCAATATTGTGTTTTTAGTGGTTTCTTCAGGAACACCAGGCGAATCTGGCAATCCCACCGCACCAGATCCTGATTTAACCAGGGCATAATCGTGGGCCCCATGGTAGGCACCTTCAAATTTTATTATTTTTTTCCGACCACACCCTGCCCGGGACAGGCGAATGGCACTCATGGTAGCCTCGGTTCCGGTGCTTACGAAGCGAACCATTTCGGCACAGGGCACCCTATTCACCACTTCTCGGGCCAGTTCTGTTTCCTTCTCAGTGGGTACTCCAAAGGCAGTTCCTCTGGACATTTGGTTTAAAACTGCCCCCATCACCACAGGATTGGCATGGCCCATTACCATTGGCCCATAGGCCAGACAGTAATCCAGATAAGTGTTACCATCGGCATCGCGTATGCGTGGCCCCTCAGCTTCCTGGGCAAAGAAAGGATAAGGTTGGTAGGACCTGACTGGGGAGTTAACTCCACCGGGCAGATACTTTTTTGCTTCATTAAAGAGTTCTTCTGATCGCAATTTATTCACTCCTTGGATAAATTAATTAACGCATTGGCAGCGGCAACAGCGATAGGAGTACCGCCTTTTGGCCCTATGGTTACCAAATAGGGGATTGGTGTCCCTTGAAGAGATTTTTTTGACTCTGCAGCTCCGACAAATCCTACTGGAACACCGATCACTGATTTTATCCTATCGGGGTACTGCTTCTGGAGCTCGATTACCTTCAAAAGTGAAGTAGGGGAGTTCCCTATAACCACAATTCCATGAAACCCATCTCTGAGGGCCACTTCCACGGCAGCCGCAGCACGGGTGATTTCCCTTTTCCTGGCGATCTTATGGGTTAGAGGATGGTCAATGTAACACTTAACTTCCCCCGGGTAAGAGGTGATACCTACCTTAACCATGTTTATATCGGTTAATATATCTTCAATTCCTTTTAAGGCCTTTAAGCTCTCTTCCAGAAAATCTTCACTTATTTTTGTTAATTCTGCATATTCTGGATCAGCAGTGGAATGTACAATACGTTCCACAATGACCTGTTCTCCAGGTTTTAAGTGTTTAATCTTCTTAGAGATAAGTGATCTAACTATTTCTCGACTTTTTTCGGCTATTTCTTGCCCTTCTTTGGTGGATGCGCCCATGAACATGATTTCACATACCCTGATAAAATATAATTGAAATTTTTTTGACTGTATATAATATCTTCTTTAGTTACTCTGGAAGTGCTTTTTTAAATTTATATTCTTTCATTATATTTCCATTAGATCAAAATAACTTTCAGATTTTAACCCCTTTAAGGCAAAAATATTATTACAGTCTATTAACATAACGATGTGTGTTGTCCTTTGTTTAAAGAGGGTGTGAAAAATGAAAGAACAAGCAAGTGAAGTAGGTGGCCAAGTAAAACAAACTATCGCCACACTAATGACGACTGCCTTCGGGCTAATCGCAGCATTAGCTTGGAACGAAGCTATTAAAGCCATAATAAACGAATTTTTTGCGAAAGGAGAAGGTGTGACTGGTCTACTGATTTACGCCATTTTAATTACCATAATCGCTGTTGTGGCATCTTTAATCATTGGGTGGGCCCTAGGTAAACCTCCAGTACAAGAAGTAAAGATTGTGGGGTAGAGGGATTCTATTCCATTATCACATTTTTTTTGATTGAATTAACTTTGAGCTTGTCTCAAGATTAACTTAACTTTTTTTTGGATATCTTATTTTTTTAAGGGTTATATTCATATTTAGGGAGTTATCATATTTTATTTAGTTGTTTATAGTTTTTTATGGCTTTGAAGGAAGATCGTATTGATTCTTTAAAGTACCGTCGATAAGCAATAGCCCCATTTCAACATCTGTGAAGTTATTTACATGCCTCAGATCAGGAAAAGTGTGTTGGTAAAAATCAAGGTAAAAATAACAACAGACTACGGAGATGTTTTACCAAAAAAATATGGCACTTAAAATGGAAGCTGCAAATGGCAAGATAGAGCATGTTAAACGAAGAAGCCGTAAAATGACCATTTAGAAACATAGAACAAAATTTTAAGTACACAGAATTTATAACACGCAGTTTGTCAAAATAACAACAGAAAAAAACTTGATAAACAGAGCATACAACATAAAAAGAATTTATAATGAAACTAAATCAAAAAATAATGGCCAATAAGATTTTAAATGCATAAAAAATTGTTCAATAATAAATTAAAGTTATGGGACACCCTCTTTTTAAAAAAAAAACATAATAATTTCACATCAAAAACATTCCATTAAATCATTTTTCACTGTATATCCGTGGTTGTTACCCGGGTTTTACTCAATTGATCCAAGTAACGGTCCTGGTTACCCAGGGCCAGGCCTGTGATAAGATCCACCACCAGAGGAAGCCACAAAAATTTGGAAATATTTCTTAAAAATGCTTTCTTAAAGTCTATTGGCCCTTCTAAGGAAACTACTTTAATTTTCATTAATTTTTTGCCCACGGTATCTCCATGCTTTCCTTCCAAGTAGGTGAAATAAGCCACCATTATAACTCCCGCCAGTAGGGACCAGTAATTAAGCAATCCATAACTGTTGGTAATGGCCACCAGGGGATTGATCAGGGCACTTAAAACCCACAATACAAGAGTTACTATTAATGCATCTACTATAATTGCCTGTAATCTTTTTCTCCACAAGCCAATTCTCTCTTTTTCCATAAACACACCATTTTCTTTAACATACCCTGGGAACAGGGTCGGCAATAGGGGTTTCCAGTATCCTTTTACCTCCTAAAAGGGTTTCCAGTATAACTGGACCGTTTAATGTTACCTCACCAATTATTTGGGCATTCTTACCGTATCTTTGTTTACGGATAGCAGTAAGTACCTCATCTGCCTGATCTGGCTTCACGCCCATTATAACCTTACCCTCATTGGCCACTTCAAAGGGATCTATACCCAGCATCTCTGAGGCAGCATGAACTTCACGCTTTACCGGTATTTTTTCCTCATCCAGAATCATTCCCACCCCTGATTTGCTAGCTAACTCGTTTAGAGCATTGGATATACCCCCCCGGGTGGGGTCCTTCATTGCACTGATACCACCTACATCTAGAGCAGCTTCTACCATGCCCCATACCGGAGCTACATCGGATTTTAAATCAGTTTCAAAACCAAATCCTTCCCGGTAGGACATCAAGGCGATGCCATGGTCACCTACGCTACCGCTGAGTATGATCTTATCTCCCACCTCCAGGCTGGAATCCCTAGTGATACATCCCCGAGGGGCAATTCCAATCCCAGTGGTACATATTATCATTTTGTCCAGCTGATCATGCTCCATCACCTTGGTGTCTCCAGTTACGATGGCCACCCCTGTTTCCTGGCTGACCGCATCCATGGACTGTATAATACGCTCCAGTTCATCTTTTTGAAATCCCTCACTGATTACCATAGCATTGGTAATGGCCAGGGGCCGGGCTCCCATGACCGAAACATCGTTAACAGTACCAGCCATTGATATACGACCTATATCTCCGCCTGGAAAGAACAAAGGGTCAATGGTGTGACTATCAGTGCTAACCACCACCTCATAGTCTCCCAGAGGTATAGTGGCACCATCATCAAGATCCTGTAGTCCCACCCCATCTTCAACTTGCTTGTTACTTATATTTTTAAGTATTATATCCGAAATCAGGCCCTGCATCATCTCTCCGCCGGCCCCATGAGACATTCCAATTTTCATGACTTCACCAGTACTAATAATTTGATAAATTAGTCTAAAATTATTTTTTAATACTTCAAATTCCCTTAAATTAGTTGACGAGAAAATAAGGGGATGTTTTCTCTGTTGCTGAAGTTGGAGTTTGAAATATTTAAATCCTTGCTCCCACCATATAGTCACAATAGAAAAGTATTATAAAGTCTCGAAACATAAACTCTGTAGAAATACTGTTTATTTCCTTACTGCTTTTTTTAAAAAAATCAAAGGCAGAATACTTTGTAAAAATTAAGTTAATAAGGTGAAATAATGGCAATATGGCAAGGAAAATCTGTTAGAAAATTAACCGGCGGACGCTCCAAGAGCAGCCGGAATAAGAGAAAAATAGAATTTGGTCGCGACCCTGCTGAGACCAAAATCGGAGAACGTAAAAGAAAAACCATACGTACCAAGGGTGGTGGAAAGAAACTGAGGCTCACCAACGACCAGAAGATCAACGTTGTGGATCCTAAAAACAACAAAATGCAGATTGCAGAGATTCTGGGCGTTATTGAAAACCATGCCAACGATCACTTTGTGCGACGTAACATCATCACTAAAGGGGCTGTAGTGGAGACTAATTTAGGCCAGGTTAAAATTACCTCCCGACCAGGACAGGACGGCGTGGTTAATGGTGTGCTTATTACGTAATATTATCCAAGATGAGGCGAAGAAGTTTACCGAAGCTGTTAACCAGGAACTCCCGGAAGGGATGGAACTGGAATTCGAAGGGTTCTTCGAAAGAGGCTTCTTCGTTACCAAAAAAAGATACGCCCTCATCCAAGAGGGAAAAATTGTGGTGAAAGGCCTGGAGCTGGTACGCCGAGATTGGGCGCCAGTTGCCAGGAAAACGCAAGAAAAGGTATTGCGAGCTATCCTGGAAGACGGATCACCCAAAAAGGCAACAAAAATAGTGCGAGATGTTATCCAGGATATTAAGAATGGAGATCTGGATCTGGAAGACCTGGTCATCAACACCCAGATCACCCGAAACCCAGAAAGCTACCAACAAAAAGCACCTCATGTAATGGCGGCGAAAAAGGCCATGGAAAGGGGTAGAAAAGTTGTTAGAGGCTCAATAATGCGTTACGTCGTAGTGAAGGGGAAAACTCCCATAAGTCAGCGCGCCGAGCCAGTAGAAGATGTGGATATAAGTGACTACGATCCCGTTTATTACATTGAAAATCAGGTTCTCCCAGCAATATCCCGAATTATTGAAGCCATCGGTTACTCTCCTTCAGAGGTAATGCATCAAGAAAGACAGAGTAGCTTAGATGCCTTCTTCAACTGAAAATTCATTCTTATACATTAATAAATCTATAATGGATAAGATTACACAATAGATACTATCCAGAATGTTTAAGGAGCTACAAATATGGTGAAAGCAGTTTTTTTCGATATTGACGACACACTATACGACACTTCTGGTTTTGCCAAGTTAGCTCGAAAGGCAGCTCTTTCTGCCATGATTGACGCAGGACTGCCCTTGTCTAACCCGGAAGCTTATTCTCTTTTAAGATCCATAATCAAGGAAAAAGGCTCCAATTACAACAAACATTTCAACGTACTTACTCAACGAGTTTTTGGGGAGGAAAATCCTTACTTAATTGCTCTGGGAATGATAACCTATCATAACGTCAAATTTGCATTACTACGGCTATTCCCGGACACCATGTCCACACTCATCCACGTAAAAAAACAAGGGTATCACTTGGGAGTGATATCTAACGGCCTGGTAATTAAACAGTGGGAAAAGCTTATCAGGCTGGATTTGCACCATTTTTTCGATGCAGTAGTCACCTCCCAGGAAGCAGGATGTGAAAAACCTGAACCCGAGATTTTTAACCTGGCCCTGAGAAGAATAGGCTGCAGGGCTGATAAATCTATAATGATCGGGAACCAATTTTCTGAGGATATTTTAGGTGCCCTCAACGTGGGAATGTCAGCCATACTGGTTAATTCCAGACTCACTGCAGAAGAAGAAGATTATTTAAGAAAGAACAACCTAGAAATTGACGTAGCACCTCACATAGGGTTAATTCGAGAAATTCTGTAAAAGGTTGGTAGTGGTTTTAATGAGTTATTATCATGACTATCGAATGGAAAAAATTTTTCAGGCACTGGAACAGCCAAAAACCATAGAAAGCTTACAGCTTTCCGAATCTTTTATTACAGATCTCTTTTTGAAAATTGTGGCTGGTTACGGAACCATAAAAACCAGCACCATTAACGAAATTACGGGTATACACTGGGATATATTGGAAAAGATTTTACCAGAACTGGAAAAAAGTGGTCTTTGCGCCACGGTGGGTGGCGGATTTCTATTTTCAAGCGTGGAATACAGTATAACCCCCAAAGGACGAGAAAAGGCACGGGCCATCAACGAAGATAATCCCTATATTGGCATGGCTCCGGTGTCCTATGAGGATTACTATGAAATAATGGATGTGCAAATGAAGGGCCGCTACCCCATCAAGATCCCAACCAAAGTGGTGGATAATACCTTCAAAGATGTGGTGGGTATTGCATACGCTAAAGAGTCCATAATTGAATCCTGCATTATTGGTAAGGGTATTTTTGTATACGGCCCTCCTGGTACTGGTAAAACATTTGTAGTAAGTAAAATGCCGGATTTACTACCGCCCCTGATAATCCCAAAGTTTATAGAATTTGGAGGCCGAATCATCCAGATCTATGACTCCAGTTTCCACAAAAAATGTGAAGAGCAACCAGAAGACCCTCGATGGGTTAAGATATACGCCCCATTTGTTCTTACCGGTGCAGAACTTAATTTAAACAAACTTGAGACTAACTACAATCCCAATAAGGGGGTTTACGAAACTTCCCCTATTATTAAAGCTAATGGTGGAATTTTACTTGTTGATGACCTGGGCAGGCAAAGGGATGACCACGAACTCATTCTTAACCGCCTCATAGTACCTATGGAAAACAACCAGGACATGATCTACGTGCGAGGAATACCAGTTGTGGTACACTCCCACTTTATTCCGGCATTCTCCACCAACCTGGACATCAGCATCATGGATGAAGCCCATCTACGTCGAGCTCCACTGCATATCTTCCTTAAAAATCCGGATGTAGAGGAAGTAAAAGAAGTATTTCGCCGGAATCTGGAACAACTTCAGGAAGACTATGAAAAAGATGTTCTGGACCGTTTCAGTAAGGTTTACAAAAAACTAAATGAGGGCGGTGAAGGATTGCAACCCAGCTTTGCCCATGCCCGTGATGTAGCCCAGATATGTCAGGCAGTGCGTATTAACAAGGACAAAAACATTATAGATATTGAAGTCCTAGAAGAGGCACTTGAAAAGCACGTCCTTATTGTACTGCAAAGGATGAAAATTGATATTAGCCAAATCGCCAATAAAACCCGGTCCTTCCGTATAAAAACCCTTGATGTTGAAGCAGCATCACAAGCACTATCCGACTTTGGATCCATTGTAATTTCCACAGAACAGGATTCTTTGATTGCGGATCTAGAAGAAAATATCACTCCGGTTGTCGTGGCAGATTACCTGAGAAAACGGGGCATCGATGTTAAAAAGATCGAAGTGATTGCTGAATCAGAAAAAGAACTTCGAAGAACCATTCTTGGATGGTGAATTTAAAATTCATTTTTTACTCTAAATAAGTTGAATTAAAGAAATTGATTACTACTAATTATTCCTAATTAAAAAAAAGGCGTAAATTTATCAAATCCTGAAAAAAATTAACATTGAAAGAAGTAAAATACGATAAAGTCTGTGGTTTTCTTGAAACATCCACATTTTGGAATAATAGGAGTTTTGTTGCTGGGAATAATTGTTTTAGCCATTTCCTTGTCTTTTAGCAGTGTGGATACTGAAAAAGCCCATTTTAATAATGAAGAAATATCTTTTGATTATCCATCAAATTGGCAGCAAGTTAACTCTTCAGATTCCAAGGTGATTATCTTGGAAGAGCCTAATTCCAGATTTAAATTGGAAGTAAACATCGAAGTAACTCCTCAAGAATGGGTAAAGCCAGAAAATTTCATTAACAAACTATCTGAATCTGGTGAATATAGGTTAAAGTTATTAAAACATGAAAAAAGAAAGATAAACGGTACCTTGGCTTACGAAAATACCTATCAATTGGGGGGCCTTCAAGACATGACCCAGATCAGAGAAGTTTGGTTGGAGAAAAATAACGTAATCTACAGTATTATATTCGTCAATCCGCACAAAGCTAGGGAAAACTTTCTTAAAAACTCGATAAACAGCAATCAACATGAAATAGATATGGTGCTGGAAAGCTTTACTGTATCCAATCTCCAACATCTTGATGATAGGGTATGGGGAGAGATTTTAATTCCTTCCCAGGGGACGAGTTGGAAAATTCGTTCCGATACTGTAAATGAGTATAACTCAGTTTATCACTATCCTGAAAGCTCTTACACCGGTTTTAATGGAACTGTTGGACTATTAGGCCATCACACATTATATTCCGCCCCCTTTGCCAATATTCCTCTTTTAAAGACTGGTGAGCAAGTTATAATAAAGGATTACTTAACCCAGAAAACATATATCTATGAGGTGACATCGGTGGGTGATATCAGGTGGGACTACAAAGACAATCCCTTAACCTTCCCCATGGGCAGTCCAGAATTAACACTGGTTACATGCTGGCCTCCAGGGACTGATCAGGGAGCGTATATGGTTCATGCCCGGCTTAAATCCATTGATCTACTTTGAAAATAAATAGAATGATTTAAAATAACTATAGGAAAATTCGAGGCGAATTTATGGCAGATTCAACCGTAATTGCTGGTTCATTAATTTACTCACATATAATACCGCCATTAATGGGTTTTATTGGTATTATACTCATCTGTAGTGGTATAATGGATAGAAAAACTAAGTATACAGTAGTTGGAGTGGCATTATTCATGTTAGCTGGCTTGTTACCTTTTCTAATTCTACCACTGGTACTGGGAACCTAGCCAAAAAATGGATGAATGGGGCTTGGATATTCAGAAAAAAAATGAACTATTACTTGGTCCATCCAGTATTAGATAAGTTTTAGGGCACCCTGCTTCTCCAACTTTAGTGATGCTATTTGAGATGCAAAAATTCCACACTTTTCTGGATCCATGGACTCCAGTCTTTTAGAAGCATAGGCCGCCATGTAACTATCACCCAACCCAGTAGGGTCCACTGTTTTATGAGGAGGAACAGCAGGGATTCTATGGACTTTGTCAAGTTTACGCGAATAGATGAGTGATCCCCTATCTCCCAGGGTAATGATCACCTCTTGCGGACCATGTGCAGCCAACTTTTGAGCGATTACTTCCAGATCAGAATAGCCAATACCCAGTACCATTCTGGCCTCTAACTCATCCATAAAGATTATTTTTAAAAATGGAAGAAATTTATGGTAATTCTCCCATGGCCTTAAAATGACTTCAAAGTTATCTAAGTGCCGCATATAACCCTGAATACCCATATAGATTGGTTTTCCTGTTTGATGAAGGTATTTGAGCGTTTTCAGTGGAATGTCTCCTGGTGATAAGGGAGAAACCAGGAATGCATCGTAACATTGCAGATCCAAATCCTTGAGATCTTCGCGTTTGATTGGGTTGAAGGGTAAATTTGCTCTCTGTTTTCTTTGATTAGGATCGTGGGAGGGATAATAATTTTCAAAATTGGCGTTCTTATCCCTAAGGGATGGAATGATCCTTAAGGATGGAGGAAAAGATTCAAGAAGATCTTCATCTTCTTTACCAATAGTCACCAGAGCAGTGGCATCTATTCCCAGGGCATCCAGTACACCGGCATGGTAGTACACCGGACCGCCAGTAGAGTGATAAGTAGAACCCTTCCTGATGATGGTATCCCTGGTAACTGGACCCAGAAGCAAGAAACTAGGCATATAATCTCCGTATTAACAAATAATCCATGTTAGATTTAATCAAATCTTATTTTCCCATTATGAAGAGCAGAGCCAACTAAAATTTTATCAACCCCCATATCATGGATGACTGGAATTTCACTACCCTGAAGACCGCCGCCTACTATCAAAGAGGTTTTAAGTTCAATGAATTCTAAGATGAGATCCTTGTTAATGCCAGTTGATGTTCCCACCCGGGATATATCAAGTAATATTGTTTCTTTAGGTTGAAATTTTCCAATCCAATTAAATAAATCTTCAAAACTCATCGAAGCTGCCTTACTCAGAATTTTTCCATCCTTTACATCCACGCTAAGAATAATTCTATTGGAATCCAGGGTTCGAAAGATTTGACTAAGATCAGCTAGGCCTCTCAATGTTTCAGTGCCTACAATAACATCATGGGCATAGTTAAGAGCTGCCCTTACAGAATTAATATCATTGGCACCGCAGTCCAACATCACAGGAAGTAACTGATTTATCTCTGACACAAGCTCTAGATTAGAACCCGTCCTCTCTATAGAGTCTAGATCAGCAATGTAAATCCGTTTAAAGCCATGATTAAGAAGTTTTTTAGCAATTTTAACCGGCTCTGGAGAACCCTGGAAAACAGATTTAAGTGGTTGATAGGTGTCTCTTTTCCCTGATTTACCTGAAACAGCTACCTTATCTTTCAAATCCAGTACTGGTATGATCATGGTACACTCCAAATTTATCCATAATAACCTGCAGTCGATGACAGATAAACGTTTGCCTAAGATTAATTATATAGATTTATAAAGAATTTTAGGGGTTGAGATTTTTCAAGTTTCGGAGAGCTTTTGTAGGGCTTTATCGTGCTGTAACTTTGTGTTGTGATGGATCCTGCTAAAATAAAGTTAGTATGGTCGTTATTTCCGTTGATAGGCTTGTTTATTTGTCATTTCTTCATGTTTATTCGTATAATTTGGAAAAATCTTCAATTTTACCCTGAAGATCTTGGAATAGTGTGCAACTCCAAAATGGAGGAGTATATTTGGATTTTTGAGAACCGATAATTTTAAATATTTTTTTTATACAAGATATAATTTGGGTCTTCTTTACTCTAATTTAAGTGATACTTCATTATTTTCACCAAGCAAGTATATACAAACATTTATACTCAAATTTAACGGTTTATGAGCCCAGTTATAATCATATAATGGAAATAAAAATGTATTTTTATAAAACCCACATCTTAATGAATTATAAATATATAAAAAAAGAAAAAATAGTCCTTTTTTGTAATTAAAACATCTAAAGGGCTAAAGAATTTTTAACACAATATCAAAAAACTATAATAGAAATAATAGTAACAAATATTGATATATGTATACATTTTACTATTATATCAGGAAAATGGTGCTAATATGATTAGTAAAAATGAAATAATGGAAACAGTTCTAGAAAATGATGTGGAGTTCATCAGACTGTGGTTCACTGATCTTAACGGTATTCTGAAAAGCTTTGCCATAACCAACGATGAACTAGAAAATGCCATAGATAGAGGTATGGGCTTTGATGGATCAAGTATTACTGGTTTTCAGGATGTTGAAGAATCAGACATGATTGCCATGCCTGACCTAAACACCTTTACTATTTTACCATGGAGACCTATAGAAAAAGCCGTAGGTCGTATGATCTGTGATGTGATGCAACCAAATGGTGATCCGTATGAAGGAGACCCCCGATACGTTCTTAAAAGAGCTCTGGCGCGGATGGATAAGATGGGATTTGATCACTTTTATGTTGGGCCTGAACTGGAGTACTTCTATTTCAAATCTCCCGAAAATCCTGAACCACTCGATCACGGCGGATACTTTGATTTAACTCCCCGTGACCTGGCATCTGATCTCCGTAGAGATACTGTCCTGGCTCTTAAAAACCTTGGAATTAGGGTTGAATACTCTCACCATGAGGCAGCAGTATCACAGCACGAGATAGATATGCGCTACGATGATGCCCTTAAAATGGCCGATAACATGGTAACCTATCGACTGGCAGTGAAGGAAATTGCCAGGAACCATGGAGTATATGCCACTTTCATGCCAAAACCCATCTTCAACGAGTATGGATCAGGCATGCACACTCATCAGTCACTTTTTAAGGGTGATAAAAACGTCTTCTTTGATTCTGATGATCCATTCCACCTTTCAAGTTATGCCAAGTCTTACTTAGGCGGAATTCTTAAGTACTCCAAGGAAATGATATCTATCCTGGCTCCCTGGGTGAATTCCTATAAAAGACTGGTTCCTGGTTACGAAGCTCCGGTTTACGTGGCTTGGTCACGAAACAATCGCTCTGCCCTCATCAGAGTTCCCCAGTATCAACCAGGCCGGGAGTATGCTACCCGAATCGAAGTTAGATGTCCGGATCCCTCGGGAAATCCCTATCTACAGTTGGCGGTGATGCTCATGGCGGGTCTGAAAGGAATAGAAGAGAAATGTGCCTTGCCCGAGCCAATGGAACTCAATCTCTATGAACTCAATGATAAAGAGCGAATTAAAAGGGAAATAGATATTTTACCATCAAGTTTAGAACAGGCCATAATATATGCTGAGGATTCAGATTTGGTGAAGGAAACCCTTGGCCCACATTCCTTCCGAAGATTCATTGCCCTAAAAAAATCAGAATGTGAAGAATATAACCGCCAGGTAACCGATTATGAAATAAAAAAGTATTTCCCCATACTTTAATTTTTAAAGAGTTTTCTCAATATCAAGCCAGAGCAACCTATTTGAGAGTTATGGAGGAAGATGGTTTCCTTTTCCTCCACAACTTCACCAAGATTTTTCAGATGCTAATGCCAGTTTCCAAATCTAGTTGATTAAGAAAAACAGTCATTTTTAGGAGTCGTTTATCACCATCCCCCCAGAACCTTATCTGTACATCATTTTCGAAAAGAAACTCCCTCTTTTCAATATTGGATCAGTTTCATACGAACTAACTCCTGTTTCTCCAATTTCAGGGGTTGATTGCTCTTCCATGTTTTATCCGGAGTTACTTAAAAAAATAGATATCTCACGGAGTATCAGTGGGGCACTCCGTAAGATAATGAGGTGTTCAAACCCCTTTTTAGGTATTTACAAGCTTTTAAATATCCACTGTTCCCCAGGGATGGTAGGGGGAAAAATATGGCAAAGGACGAAGGTTTTGAGCACATATTTAAGCCCTTATAATTTAGATTGTTTTTCTCCTCGTCCAGATTAAACACTGTACCACCACCTATATAATAATTTCTATTTAATTCGTATTATTACGTTGTGGCTAAAATGACCTTTTTTTTATTACGGATGATCAGCCTCTGCCTATTAACTTATCCCATAGAATCCTGATGGAAGTTCCATTTCATACAAATTCCCCATAATTTTAACTCTTTTAGTGGATTTAATTCAATTACGCCTATCCCCATGTGCATTGGCATAGGCTATATAACAGTATATCTAAAATAAGGGAGAATTATCTCTTCAAATAGTGTTTTAAAAAAAAAGAAAAAGGGGATAAATGATTTTATTTTCCTAGGAATCCGCTTTTGAACAGGAATCCAAATGCACCTAAGGCAAGAACAGCTATCACTCCCACGATAGCCGCTGTACCCCAAGGTGAATTTCCAGCACCTTCAGAGCCTGCCTGGGTTACTTCGTAGGCTTTTCCACTGTCACCAGCTTCTTCTCCTACGGCAGCACTCACAGTCACAGCACTAACTGCGGCTCCAGAGTCACCCACCGAACCAGATGCAGAGCCAGTATGGTCACCCGTACTGGTTCCAGAATCACCTTTCGGTATCTGAGTGGAACCGCCAGTTTGGGAACCGCCCTGAGCCGGTAGAAGGTCACTGAGGCTGCGCACTGGAAGGCCTTTCACATAGCTTAAGGCAGTAGTGCTGGCAGTTCCGCCCTGTTTGATGATGTTGAATTCACTCTCAGTGATGAGTCTTTCATCAGAAGCTATGGCGATGACACCTTGAGTCACGTAAGGACTTGGTTCTCCCTTGTACATACTGACATAGGCAGATATCATGGCTTCTCTTTGGGCATCACTGGTGGTTAGACCAGTCAAGTTTAAAGTAGCCCATTTGAAGTTGATGATCACTGCTTTGCCTGTTTTGGTTTTGGGGTCCCAGATAACCAGTAATCCTTCTTCTGTTCCACCAGGTATAACCTCAGATTCGGTATCTTCGGCCATTAGTCTTTGGTTCATGTAGGTTCCCATACCTGGGGACACTCCCATGAGGTAGACCAGGCTGTCGTCTTTACAGTATATACTGGATCCCATGTAGTAGTAGTTTTGATCACCACTTAATGGATAATTCTTGAACACGTAGTCGGAAATGAAGAATCCGGGCTGTACTCCAGGGCAAGCGTGGTCATGGAAAAGGAAAGTCATCAGCTGGTCAAATGCAGGATCATTTCTCCAGGCGTTTGCTATGGACTGGATGTTGAAGTAATTCTTGTCTACAAAGATTTTACTGTTCAAGTATGAAACTGTGGTACTGTTGTTGAGTGCTTTTGGTCCAATATCACTGATCTGGGGGTTGTTCGTCCCATTTCCGACTTGGAATCCGGTTCCATTGTATCGCAGGTATAGGGTATCCATGGTTACCCCGTCCGCTCCTCTTAGTACGAATGTGAACCATAATGGTTTCCAGGGTGCGGTGTGGATTGGTAACAGGGTGGATCTGCTCATCCTCACGCCGAGCTCATTGAAAAGACCATCCCAGGTTCGGTCCATCAGCTGCCCATTGAAGTAGACATATCCTGCTGATGTTAAAACCACTAGGTTTCGGCTGTCTTTTTCCAGATCTATGCCTTTTTCGGTTTTAAAGATCTGTTTAACCTGTTTAGCAGCTTCTACTCCAATCTGTTCAATTTGTTGTTCAGTTAATGTTCCGATAGTAGCTGCTGAGGGTATGGCCCTAACTGCGTTAGGAAGGTTCAGACTGTTAATATAATTCA
Source organism: Methanobacteriota archaeon (assembly GCA_029556335.1). Taxonomy (GTDB): domain Archaea; phylum Methanobacteriota; class Methanobacteria; order Methanobacteriales; family Methanobacteriaceae; genus Methanobacterium. The sequence goes on along the minus strand of JAKQFA010000006.1, from coordinate 220,589 downwards.
TATCTAAACCATGGGCTTCCTGCATAGGGAATCTTACTTGACCACCATTGGTTGCGTTGCTAGTTGGTGAATTTGCTGGGAAGGTTATGTTAGTAGCTGTACCCATTATGTAGTAGAACTGTTCCTCGGTCAATCCCTCTTTTTCCACCAGGAAGGTCACCAGTTCTTCTGGGTTTGTTTTTATTTTATTTAAAACCCAGGTATTGAACTTCAACTCGGCTAAATCATTGTCTAGTTTTATCCCAGTTACACTTTGGAATGTTTGTCTAATCTCATCTCGGTTGAACTTCATAACGATCAGGGACCCACTGCCTAGGGTTCCGCTTCCAGGACCAAATGTGTAAGTCTTGGTTCCGTCAGGGTTGGTTACTGTTTTGTAAACGGTATCCTTCCAGCGGATGAATCCTACCATGTTAGCAGTGGCTCCGGTGGCGGTGGTGTCATAACCCACATATCCACCTTTACCAGGAGTGGAGTCGAAGTAGTTCATGAGAGCATCATCATCGGAATCACCTGGAACTCCAATGATTTTGTAGGAAGTTATATCACCTGGAGAACCGGGTCCTCCCATGGTTTCCTGGATGGGTGGGTAGTATTTCTGCAGTGTTTTGGCTATGGTGTATCCACTGATGGTTCCTTGGCACATGTGTCCATGGAAAGCAGCTTCTCTAAGCAGATCTGATGGTGCTCCTGTGTTCCAGGCGTTAGCCAGACTGGCGTAGGTGAAGGCATTCTCTCCACCAATTTTAGTAATTAAGTTGTTCCATTCTACAGCTTGCATGTTTTCAGAAACGGTTCCCTGGTAAGCAGGGTTTAATGAACCATTTAGGAAAAACACAGCTTGCAGTGAATTGTTTCTTTTGACAATGAATGCAAAGTCTGTTGGATCCACTGGGCTTTTACGAAGCATCAACATGTTTCCTTTACCATAGGTTACTCGACCATTCAAACCATTGAGTATACCTTCAATACAGTCCTCAGTAGTTTCGCCATTTATTTTAGTTACTCCTGCGGTGGTTACCACCAGTACATCATTGGCTGTGGCGAAGTTCAAGAGCTGGTCAGCTTTCTTGGTGACTTCTCGGCCCAGCTTGTAGTTGCTAGTGGCTTCCATGTTGAAGACTGCGTTTCCATAAAACTCTGGATCAGAACCAGCCTGGTTTACTGCCACGTTCTGGGTCTGAGTAGTGTAACCAGGGGCGTTAACAGTTACCTTAAAGAGTGTGCCGTTGGTTACACCAGGATAAGTAAAGTTCAACTTGTACAGGTTGCGGGAATAGGGTGACTTATCATACTGTACAATGGCATTATGAGAGTCTTTGACTTCAATGTCCGGATTAATGTCATCCGAAGCATACTCGTAGTTAACTGTCACCCATAAAATGGGATCCACTGCCTCAGCTGGAGCATTAACTTCACTGAGTCCTTCCACCTCCGCGGTAGATGAATCTGCAGCTGACACTGCTCCACATAACAAAACAGCCATGACTGCTACAAGAACTATTATTCCATGTTTTTTCATCTTTTCACCTCCTTCAATTTTGTTTGACTTATTAAAAGTCAACCCCACTGTGTTGTAATACTGTATATAATATTTGTGTTATGACTGGTTTAGCGATTCGCGGCAGAAATTTAATACAAACTATGAAATTAATACAATAGGGGAATTTTTACCTTAAAAAGTAATACTCTAGTAGGTTTATATAGGAAAATTTAATCTTAAAAATTCAATTTCTACTTGGATTTGTCCTTCACCACTACGTGCACGTAAAATCCTACCATTTATGCCCAGTTATAAGCTAAAAATAGCAAATTGCAGCCATCAAAATTAAAAAAATCCGGACTAAATTGAATTTACGAGTTATTACCTCCAAGCCAAAGGAGTGACCAACTGGATCATAATCATCTTTTTCCTGACCCTGTATCTTTTAATGTTTTCCACCGAACAGGTGAAACCATAATTTACACCTTTATTCTTTGCTGTTGCCACAGTGGTCAATCCTTTACTATCTGTTCCCTCACCCCTGAGAGTTACTGTTATCTTTTCCCGATGCTCCGGTGACTATTCATATTAAACCCCCCCAGAGTGGCATTGTAGCGGATTTCCTTTACTGGGGTGATTGTTTATCTCCATCTTATAATGTGGGGCCTTATTGGTTTCCTAATTGATCCTGTATTGAAACTTCCTTGAATAAAAAAAAGTATCTAACTGGATTATTCTATAAGATTTTTTTGTTGAAAGTATCTTCAATCTCAAAAAAAATCTACATTTTAAAATAAGACATTAATGTGGAAGTAGGGATCAATGGCTAAGACCCCCATTCCAGTAAGGAGGGTTATATTTAGATAAATGTGAACAGGGCATTTCAATACGTTTGAGCAAAATTTTTTGATGCCCTGGTTCAATATAAGGGACATATGGCTAAATAATAAGCCATACCTCCCGGGATTTGCCATGGTGTGACACAGTAAGTAGATTGCATCTATCATTATAAATACTTTTTTATTAGTAAGTATTACCAATTTCCTAAAAATAGTTCGATTTTTATTACAACAAAAATTAACAATTGATAGCTCTATACAATTATAAAAAGTTTAATCATCCATGAATCTATCAATAATCAGGATAGCATGTTCAACTGCTCCATCTGCAAGTTTTTCAGGATTAACAGTTGATAGATCATCTAAAAATAGTTCCACAGTCACATCTACATCCAATGCATCGTTGAAAGTAAGTTCAACATATATGTCTAGGTCGATAACTTCTTTTTTAGATACCATGGACAGGATGTGGTCCTGGGCGGCTTGAGCCGCCGCAGTGGAAAGTTCATCCAATTCAATTGCCGTGAGTTTCCTCAATTACCCATCCCCGGTTGTATTCCGGTAGTTTGCATTGCTTCCTGTATGGATTCCTGCATTTCTTGCAGTTTTTTCATAACCCGTTCTTCCTGACGCTTTATGGTTTTCTCTCTGAGTTGGAGTGTTTCCAGTTTTTCCTCCAGTTCCTCAGTTAAAGAAACTTTTTCAACTTTTATAAGCAAGTTACCAGCAGTTTTGTAAACGTCATCATCATCATTAGCTTTTTTTAATTCTTCTAATGCTTTTTCGGTTTCACGAGTCTGTAAATCCACGTTTTGCTTCTGCACGGATATTGCCTGGGCTTGTTGTTGCATTTGCTGGAACTGGGCCAGTTGATGTTGAATATTTTGGGGTATCTCCATTCTATCACCTCAATCTTTTAAAAATGTTCAGTGTTTCTATCGATCCTATTACACAAATTAGCTTAACTCCAGTATCTGGCAGGATAAATTGATCCACCTTAAATAAGAGTTAACAGCCGCTCTTAGCGAGGTGGAATCCCTGGCTTCCACTTCCAGAATGAGTTTTTTATCCTTTATCTTCACCCAACTCCGGGTTCTAGATGAAGGTGAAGATTTTATCTCTGGTTTCAAGGCACCATACACTATTTCAGCCTCTTCCTGTCCATCTAGTTCAACCTCAATTTGAATTTCTACTCCCTGAAGAATCACCAAACAACCTCTTTCCATTCCCTCAAATATATCCTGGGCTGGATTAAGTTTCCCTTATTATCATAAAACTCCATTATTGTTCTTTGAGCCGGGCCGGTCTTTATCCAAATTCGATTGTACTTGTCACTATAATTTTCGTTAACCAACTTTATCTTAAGATATTTACTCAATAAGTGGGAAAGTTCCGGTTCTTCACAATGGAAAGTCAAATTTTCGGTATCAATCTTCCCCCTCGGCTTAGAAAGATCCACATTAATTAAGATATATGCCTCGGGTTTCTCATTGCTGGTGAAAAACTCCAGGCGACTGGGATTCCCATCTCTCTCCGAAATAACCATCAATGGAGAGAAGCCAAGTTCTTTACCCTTCAGGAAAACTTCCCGTAGACTCATTTTCCCCCGGTTAAGATATTTGGAGGGTAAAACCCTTTCCAGGGCGCGGGCAAAGCTCCTGGTTCTTGGTGATGGTCTCCGAGAGGTGGTTATTAACATGCCATTTATCGGGCTTTAACTGACCTTCTAACAGGAGGAATTTCTTTAAATAGTATCCTATAACGGCAGCTAGGACATTTAGCTTCTGTGTATCCTTTTACATCCACTAAAGTACCGCATTTTGAGCACTTGTACAACTATAATCCTCCAACGATCCTTTTTATGTTACGGGCAGCGGTTTTACCCACCGGGGTGGCGGGCATGTAAGCTCCTCCAGTAAATACGGTGTTGCACTTTTTGCACTTCCATATTCCTCGAGAAACCCTCTTTACAGCAGGTCGGTCACACTGAGGACATAAGTGCTTTTTCTTCATATTTTCTTCAATGGTCCTCACGGTTTTCTTAGCCTTCCTACCATAACGAGGACCAAATCTGCCGGTAATGCCGACTTTCTTGGTTCTTGCCATTAATATCACCTTAAATTTTATATTCTACTCTTCTTTCACCTAAGGGTTCAAAACTTAGGGGATGTACTTGAATAGTTCATTGGTCTTTTCCTGGGCCAGGTCAATGGCCTTAAGGATTTCTTCCTTCTTGAAAGGCCTTTCACCACCCTTTTGCATTGAGCAGATGGCCCCGTCACTACGGACACCAATTGATATTCGAGCCCCCATAATCCCTTCTTCTTCCAGTGAAGGATCTACCACCAGTTCGTTCCCTATCTTAGCCATGGTAGTCATGACGGTCTTGTCGTTAAGGGGTAATGGCTGCATGTTTTCGTGATCAATTACCACTTCATCATCCTCCACTGTAGCAGTTGGGATCTTGGTATCCATTAAAGCAGCCATGGCCCCCAATGCAGCGGCATCCATGAGGTTTCCATCGTAATCCAAGATGTGCATGTCTATGAAGATCATCCACACCTTCTTTCCGGGAATTATGGCTAATTTTTCCAGATCAATGATCTTACCTTCCCTTATACCACGGTCAGTGACCCTGGAAAGTTCCACGGAACGTTCATCAGGGGGGCCTGGTTCAAAGTTTGGAGCTGCCATGGGTACCAGTTCAGAGTTGGTCATAAAAACTCCCACATTGGGAGTGTCAGGGAATGGTTCGCCGATTTGTGGTTTGATACCAATCATTATCTGAGTGTTGCCTATTTTGACCCGGGCCGAACCCTCTGCCTTTTTTATTACCCCGGTTTCCACTGATATTTCCCGGTACTGGTCCAATGATCGACCATCGGTTCTTTCACCCTTGTTTATGAGGTTGGTTACACTAATTCTGGTAATTTCAGGAACTATGGGCTGCATCTTAATCACCACCATACCTGTTCTTTATGGCCTTTTTCTGTTCTACGCTAATTTTCATACAGCCTTCTTTGGCCAAGTCCAGGGCTTGTTCAAACTCATCTTTCGTTAGTTGGCCATCCATCTGTAGTAAAGTGATTTCACCGGTACGGGGCATAATGGCCACTGGAACATCGGCTTCACCTTCCTTATCCTCCCATTCAGAAAGATCCATAACTATCTGGCCGTTGGCCTTTCCAGCGGCACATGCCACCACCATATCTCTCATTGGTATACCTGCATCTGCCAAGGCCACCGACGCTGCTGTTATCCCTGCACAGCGGGTGCCTCCTTCTGCTTGGAGAACCTCAATGAATACGTCTATAGATGATCTGGGAAATTTTTCCAGGAAAACTGCTGGGGATAATGCTTCTGAAGTTAATTTGGATATTTCTAGTGATCTACGGTCTGGACCTGGCCTTTTCCTGTCTTCTACTGAAAAAGGAGCCATGTTATACCTACATCGCAGTACTGCCATGTTAGGTTTTAAAAACCGGCGTATATGAAATTCTCGTGGCCCGTATACAGCCGCTAAAACTTTGTTGTCACCGAACTCAAGATAAGCAGAACCATCTGCTCTTTCTAAGACTCCAGCCTCTATTTTTAAGGGCCTTAACTCATTATAAGCTCTACCATCCGGCCTCTCAGAGCCTTTTGCTTCGCTTTTTACTTCTAAGTCGCGATTGGTTATAATATTAATCACCCCTTATTGAATTAATTCCTCTTTGTAATCTTCCTCTTCTTCTTTGTTTACGTCTTCCTCAATATCCAGGAGCTGATTTAACATTACTCGAATACGATCAGTTAAGCCAGAAGTGTGAGCTTCTGTTTCAATGGTTTTTATTACCTTTTCCACCACTCTTTCCATTTCTGGTTTTCCTTTTACCCATACCAGACCATTCTGGCCCACGACCACTTCACATTTAGTGTGGTCTTTGATCATGTTAATCATGGATCCCTTCTTACCTATAAGGCGGGGTACCTTGGTGGGAGTAATTTCCACCAGTATTCCTCCCCGGAATTTACCTAGACCGCGGCCTTTAAGGCCCAATTTAACCTTTTTAACCTCATCCACATCCACCACACGCATAAAAAGTATGTCACCTACATTGAAGGCCTTGTTCATATCTCTTTTTTCCCTTCCGAACACGTCGGATGCAGGTAGGATTCCGGAATAGGGAGAGTTAATATCCACATTCCACATGGAGAATCTGACCTCGGTGATCTTTCCAATAACCACATCCCCCCTCTTGGGAATGTACTTGCTTTGCAGGGGCAGTACACTTATTTTATCATCACGTATGGCCACCAGCCCCACCAGGGCAGAACAGATCTTCGAATCATCCTTGAATGTTCCTCGCCCAGCGTAGTATTCTCCTTCGGCCAGAATCTCCCCTGGAACCACTATATCTTTATCTTCTACTAATATCACTTTGTGCCTCCTTTAAAAGGCTTAAAAAGAAGTTTATTTCATTAATCTAGTTTCCACCTGTCCATGGGTAATTTCGCTCAGTTTTTGGTAGAAACTCTCCTGTAAACCACCGGGGATCTCCACCACAGCTATCCAGGAGCCATCTTGCTGCCATTCTTCTTTTTTGGTTTCTCCGTATTCGGGTATTACGCCATAGACTTTTCCAGTGGCTTCTCCAGGTATCCTGATAGCCACCCTCACCTTTTCAAACCTTATGGGAATCTTGGTGCGAATGGCCTTTAAAACCGTGACAACCTGTTCATCCACGCTTTTGAAGGGATCAACATGAATTTTAGCTTCTTCCATGGCTATTTCGATCCTTCTAGCAGGATGGGGAAGTTTAGTCTGGGGATTTATGGCTTCTCTGGTTATTTTAGCCACTATACTTCTCCTCTTTTCCTCCTGCATATCCCTTCTTTGTTGGGCTGTGAGTTGCACATTTCCTTTTCGGATAATGGCAGCAGCCACCTCCAGGGGGTCTGCAGTCTGGAAGGCCTTAATCATAGCTTCTTCTGAAGCCTTATCCCCTTTTTTGGCGTCTTTAAAAACCTCTTCCACGGCCAGTATTTCATCAATGTTGATGGATTCTCCCCTTTTAAAATCAGATGCCAGATCTGGATCTACCAGAACTTCAAATCGCTCCCCGTAATATTCTAATCGGGCTATAACTGCATCTTCAAGGGCAACCATGCTTTATTCCTCTTCTATCTCGTCCTCCTTGGACTTTCTGATGAGAAGTTCTTCCACATGCTCCGACATCTCATCATCACTTAGTTTGCGATAACTGTGGGTTTTTTCCTCAATAACGGCGATTTCCACACTTTCATTGGTTGTTTTACCCTCAGTTGCTTCGTAAATCGCATCTAATGCCAGTTCGATAGCATCAGCAAGTGTTATATCTTCGGCGTAATTTTTTTCGAAGACTTCCATAGCTATTGCCCTTCCCGCCCCTATAGCAGTGGCTTTATATTCTATAAGAGCACCGCTGGGGTCTGTTTCGAATAGACGGGACCCGTTGTCATTGACACCACCTATGATCAGGGCCGACCCAAAGGGCCTGACTCCTCCATGCTGGGTGTACATCTGCTTCATGTCACAGATCTTTTTAGCCAGGATCTCCACGGCTATGGGTTCATTGTAGGTTATCTTGTTAATCTGTGATTCTAATCGGGCTTTCTCTATAAGGGCCCGAGCATCAGCCACCAGACCCGAGGTCGCAGCCCCAATATGGTCATCTACCTGGAATATTTTTTCTATAGACTGGGGTTCTACTAGTGTACTTGTGGGTCGTTTATCCACCACCAGTACTACACCTTCCGATGACTTTACCCCCAATGAAGTTGTACCTCTTTTAACAGCTTCTCTGGCATATTCAACTTGAAATAATCTCCCATCAGGGCTAAAAATAGATATACCTTTATCGTATCCTGCTGCTCCTGCTAATGGTTGCATGGTTTATACCTCTCTATTTTGAATGAAGAAATGAACCTTACCAAATATTTGGTTTCGGTAAGAATAAAACTATCCATTCATTCATCTTCTTCCTTTAATTTAATAAACTTTTTTACTGCAGAGTTAATGGTACCTGAAATTCCCCTGGTGTAAAAAACCACTTTTTTCCCATTAAATCTAGTTACAGTGGGTAAAATTGCTCTAACCTCATTTAATGATTCTCTTCGGCATCTGATTATACCTCGTATTCTATAATCACCTGTAAAAGGGCAATTCCAGGTTTTAACAAGCCATAAGTCAAATTTACTGGTCCCACATACCCCATATAGATGCAGGGATGTGTCCCACAATAGGGAAATCACATCCTCCCGTTTCAGCGGTAGTTGGGATATTGCCTCAAAGGCCAAGTATCTTTTCTTCTCTCGAAGATGGGTGGGAAGTATCTTTAACTTCATGGATCCTCTTATCAGATTGGTTGGACAGATGATTGGGGAACAAATTGAGACTATTCCAAAAGACGTACCCCGGATGATATTAAATTATGCTTCAATTGACTATTCACAGTTATAGCCTTTGGAACAGTTGATAAAGCAAAAAAGGAAGATTCTTTATCCATTCCAAAACATTTAGATAATGCCATTAAGTCTAGAGGACTGCGAAGATCGTAAAGGGAACGAGCCCCAGTGGTTATGACCATGGGAAAGTGGAACTTTGACTTCAATTTTACAAGTTCTCTGAATTGCGCTAGAACCTTTTGACGACGATGATTTCGGTTGCGTAGTAAATATCCTATGTTAATTTCTACTGCCACATTATTTTCCGCGGCTTTTTTGGCCAGTACATGGTTGAAGCCACTGTCTCTCCTTCCACGGTAGGGATGGGCTAATACATCGACTCTAGGATCCTCCACAGCTGCTCGGTTAACTTTTAAATCTCCTCCATGCACAAGGAGGACATCAGTCCTCATCCTAAACTTTTGAATCTTTCTTTTCAGGTCTTCCGGGTTTTTAGCCCTGATCTCAACGCCCTCAAATGTAGAAATCTTACTAGAAAGGTCCATACCATGAGTGTCAGAATTTTTATTATTTATTAATAGTTTTTTAGACCCTTTAAGATTAGAAGGTGATTCTTCAGATGATCTGACCAGAACCAGCCCCTGGTAGCCCATTTTCCAGGCATCTATGGTAATTCCTGGGTAATAATGAACGTGAAGATCAATGAACATCCTCTTCACCAAATATTTTTTGGGCGATTTTCAGGGCGGGGTCTTTACGGGCGGGATAGGCTGCCAACTTAAGTTTAAGATGGACAGCATCTCCATGTTCCACTATCTTCATTTCACCCCGATAGGCTCTTTGTTTGTCGAATCTTAAGAATAAGTTACCTTTATCATCAATTTTATTTTCAAGGCCCCTTAAAATTCTTTTTTTATCTGAAGTTTTGATATTCTCAAGACTCTGTAGAAAGACTTCAATGTCACTTTTTTTGTCAGTTTTACCCGTAAGAATGACCATCTGATTTTTATGGTGTCCTTCTATGAGTTTTGTATCCGGTTCAGAAAAGGGGAGGATGTTGGAAAGTGCAATACGCACTCTCTTCTCATCTTCAGTTCCATAAACTAGAGTCCGGTAGGTTATGTTGTGTATCACTGACCTTCATCCCAATATGAGGTTGGATATTTCCTATGGGGCATTGTTGATAAAGGAATAGGTACTGATATTACCGGACCTTTTCTTTTCCTTTACCTCTTCCCTTTAACCCCCTATTTTTCTTTCCTTCACTGGTGAGGCCCCTGAAAGCACGGCCTTTTTTGTTAGATTGACAAATCCAGTTTATTTTAGGGTCGTTTTTAATGACCGGATGGTTAGGATCAACCAGTATAACCTCGTAGAACTGGAATTTTCCATCTTCCCATACCCAGTAGGAGTTCAAAACTTCCAGATTAGGGTAGTGGCGAGATACACGTTCTTCAGCTATGCGTTGAATGGATTTCTCAGGTGTGATCTTCTTTACACCCATCCGTTTAGGTCTCCTACCTGCGGTGAAACGAGACTTTCTCCTTCCACCACGACGAACCCGTGTTCTGACAAGCACATAACCTTTTTTTGCTTTGTAGCCCAGGGAACGCGCCCGGTCAATTCGGGTGGGTTTGTCTATTCTTGTTATGACATTTTCTTTTCTCCACAGGGGAGCTCGTTTTTGCATCAGTTCTTTGACGTAAGAGTCGTCAGGATTATTCCAAGCTTCACTAATATATTTATACATTTATACACCTCTTTTGTTCAGCTTTCGCCACATCCACGGGATTATATCCCAAAAAGAGTTTCGCTTCAATTGCAACGAATATAATTATTAGGCCAGGAGTATTTAAAAAGCTTTGGACTGCGAATAATCCCCGAAAGTACTAATTTCTCCTGAGGTTGTGCCATGGAATATAAAACATTCCCACCATCCAACACATTTCCCCCTCTACTTAGTACCATACAGTGACTATTTGAGTCTTTTGATGTACAGACGAGCCCAGGTAAAGGCCACAATACTTCCAGTGGTGTTGCCCGCCACAATCCCCCACCATACTCCCTGCTGTCCCCAGCCAAAAAAGATGGCTAAGATATAGGCGAAAACTGCTACAAAGACAAACTGCCGTAAAACAGTTAAAATGAGTGAATTAATCCCTTTACCCATTCCCTGGAATATGGAGCCAGACATAACTCCTGGGGGTACGAATATGTAAAAAACACACATCACTTGGAGGAAAGCAGCGATTATAGGCGCCAAATAGGCTGTTTCTGGCGAATAAGCAAATATCATAGAGATATAGTCAGCAAAGAAGTATGTTAAAGTACTGGTGATTAAGGCCACTGCCATTCCCACTTTTATGGAGTAATTGTGGGTGATGAAAAGGTTTTCAGTATTTCTAGCCCCATAAGAAACTCCTGCCACCGCTACCACTGCCGTTCCCACCGCTATGATAGGTATGATGGCCATCATCACCACTCTCCAACCAGCGGAATAAACAGCCACGGCATCAGTTCCGGCTACAGTTACCAGCAAGCCATTTAAAATGGCTACCACAGAAGACATTACCAGAAATTCCACACTAGCTGGTAATCCTACCCCTAAAATAGATTTAACCACCTTAAAATCAGGTGAAAAACTCTCCCGGGATAGAGTGACGTAGGTGTCCTTCTTTTTGAAAAACCAGTACAAGATAACTCCAGATACTAGAGCTTGGGATACTATTGTTGCCCAAGCCGCCCCAGCAATACCCAGTCCTGCCACGTAAATCAGGATGGGATCCAGAATAATGTTGATCACCGCAGATAGTATCATGGCATGCATGGTCCTCTTGGTGTCTCCCTCTGAACGCAGAATTCCATAGGCCGCACCAGTGAAGATAGTTAGTATTGTACCGGCAAAGACAATTCGACCATAATCAAGAGCCAAGTCAATGGTGTTTACAGCTCCCAGGAAAAACAGGAGGGGTTGGAGGAACACCTCCAAACCCAGGGTTAGAATAAGCGAAACAATGATGGTGATTATTATAGTATGTACAGCGGTGTTGTTTACACCCTTCTTGTCATTGGCACCTATACAACGGGAAATGGCAGATGTGGCCCCAGCTCCAATACCATTGGAAAGGCCGATCAGTATCATGAATAGTGGGGTTACAAAACCCACTGCTGCCAGAGCATTTCCTCCTAACCCAGAAACCCAGATGGCATCCACCAGATTGTACATGGATGATAAAACCATTGCCACAATTAGGGGTCCGGATAATTTTATAACTGCCCTTTTGGGGTCGCCTGTGATTAGAGAAACCCCCTCAGTCATTTCAGGGAGATTAGAATCTTTAGATTTATCGTTTTTCAAGTTCATTACCTTAAAATTTAAATTAGAATGGTTACATCCTTCAAAAAAATGTTAAGAAGCGTTATTCCAATTCATCAGCCATATCTATATCCTATAATATAATGGTTTTATAGCTTATATTGGGATAAAATAGAAGAATATAGATAAATTCACCACTACAAATGCCTAAATCAAGTGCTATATGAATTGTGGAAACTCTAGAAAAGTTGCGCCTATGCCTTAATTCCACGTAAAAATTGAAAACTGGATAAGACTCACGTCTCATCCGTATAACCTTATTCCTCCAGTACTTCGTAAAGGATGCGCATGGCCTTGCTAAATGGAGGGTTACCAGCGGTTAATAAAACCACCCTTAAGACATCTACAATCTCGTCCTTAGAAACTCCGAATTCCTGGATGGCACTCTGCATTTGCTTTTTCATAGCTCTATCATCAGAAGCCCCTGCAGTTATGCCCAGGGCTATGAGTTTCTGGGTACGGTAGTCCAGGACTTTACCAGTGTAGGTTGCTTCATTAAGAGCAACAAGTGCATCGTAGATATCTGGATAATCCTTTTTAGCGTGATGTACACCCTTACCATAAAAAACATCTTCTTTCATCTTATTACCTCCTTAAATGTTCTTATAATTCCTATTATTCTTATTTTATGTTATATGTTTCTTATATAATTTTTGTGAATTATTTGTGTGCAGAATATTTTTTAAGACCCAGTGGAGTGGAATTAATGGTGGGTTTGTGGTAAATATCCTATCCCATTATAGGGGGCTGTCTTTTCCTGTCCAATGAAACATTACTCAGCAGAATTAGGAACATGTTAAAATAAATAGATAAGAATTAAAAGTTGCTATAAATTCATATTAAAGAGGCCCCTTATCGGGATGTCCTTCCCTCATACCCGTCCCTGCTTCTTTTTTTAATTTATCTGGCTTGAAAATCATTTTTACTAAATTCTGGGCATGTTCTCGTGCCCGGTTGTCAGCCAGGAATTTGAGGTCCTTCTCATCCTTACCCTCATCTTCGTGGACAAAAACCTCTAAGATATGGGTATTGGTCATTAATTGGGCCTGAATGAGACCCGTGGATGCCTCATGGGCACAAATTTTATCTATTTTCTCAGGACCCGGCATTCCCAGAGCCATTACCATTTCACATCCTTCCTCTTCAATAAGTTTCTTACAAGCTACTGGTAAATCTTTAACACCAGGAACTGTACGTCTAATTATCTTTAAATTACCTATATGCTGCTTTATTTCATCCACAGCTGCAGAAGCCATATCATAGCGTGCGAAGGTAGTGTCACATATTCCAATCTTCATATCTATCACTTGATTATCATCTCGCCTCCAGTAGTTAATCATTTTCGCTAGGATCTTAAAGCCCATCAGTAATTGAACTTAAGATATTACCACATCCCAACTATCCCTTTCCTGATGGTGAAATTTTTATTAATCCCTAAAAACATATTATTCCATATGAAAAGTTGATTTAATAAAAATAGGAGGTTCATTACCTTGAAAAAGTATTTTTTGGCCATAATATTAATGTGTGTGGTGGTGGCAGCATCGGGATGTTCCATGTATGGCACAGGATCAGGAACGTTAACCAATGAAACAAAAAGTGTAAATGGAGTAAATCAGGTGTATTTGGACGGGATCGGTACTTTAGTCATTCAACAAGGGGATAAGGAGTCCTTAACCATAGTGGCCGAAGATAATATCATAAACCATATAGAGAGCAACGTGAATGGCAACAAGTTGGAACTCAAATATGACAGCATCACTCCTACACCCACCAAACCTGTGAAGTACTACCTAACCATTAAAGATCTAAACAGTTTATCTCTTTCTGGGGCTGGAAAAGCAGAATCCAATGGATTAAAAACAGACAACTTGACCCTGACTATTAAAGGTGCCGGTGAAGTGGAAATGAGTAACGTGGATCTAAATGTACTTACCGTTAACATTGACGGAGCTGGTGAAGTGGAAATGGATGGCAGAACAAATGAACAGACTGTTACCATTAATGGAGCAGGAGAATACGACGCTGATGAACTTCAGAGTAACATCGCCACCATAACCATAAATGGAGCAGGAGAAGGAACTTTAAATGTAAGTAAAATCCTTAACGCCTTTATTAATGGTGCTGGAAATATCAAGTACATCGGGAATCCGCAACTAAACAAGCATACCAGTGGGGTAGGTAGTATAAAACAGATTACCTGAGAACAGTTTTTTCCCCCATTTTTTTCTTTAAATAAAATTTGATTTAAAAACGTTTAAAAAAAAAATAGAATCAGAAAAAGATAAGCTGATAAACTATAATACAAAAAAAATTAAAAAAAGAAGGTGAAGTTGGATTTAAAATCCAAAGGACTTTTCTAAAAGCTCTATGTTCACGTAACCTTCCCGGAATACTTCGCCAGTCCTCAAATCGTTTATCACTACTTCAGCTGGTGCAAACATGCCCTTATCTATCTGGTAGAAGTCAAAGTTAGCTTCTTTGAAAACCTCGTAAAAGGGTTTTCCATAGCCATCAGCAGCAGATGATGGTAGTTTCTCAGCCAATCCTTTAATGTCATCCCCTTCCTCAGATTCTATGTAGTAATATGTTCTTCCTCCGAAGAGTACGGCGTCGTTAGTTTTTCCCATGGCTTTCAGGCCGTCGGTGTCAACTGGGGCGATTGGTGCTATACCAGCTGCGTATTTAACCTTGTTTACATCAAAATGAAGCGCTTCCAACATTTTGTAGGTACCATTCTCCACCACCCTTCCCGATATCTGTATGGAACCAACCAGGGAAGAAGTGGGTGCTACCAGTAAGTAAACATTTTCAGGTTCCACACCACAATCCTTGGCAATGGCTTCTGTTACCTCCACACCAGGCAAGGTGTCTGCTTCCAGGGTGAGGATGGCCAGGTCTGCTTCGTCTTTGTATCCGATCTCTTCATAGGTTTCAGCAGGTTTCAGGGCTTGTGCCCGGGCAGGTCCTGATCCCAGGGCGAAGAAGTCACCTACACTCACGGACCAACCTGCTTTCTGGGATCCCAAAGTTGAAATAGATGGGAAGTCAGTTTTTATCTTCACAGCAGGGAGGGCCAGTGTTTTTGAAAGATCTCCGGGGATGGATATGCCCACATCGGCCAGTCCCCCCAGACAGACCTTGGTGTACATTTCACCCGCTTTGAAACTTCCCGTAACATTTACTCCAGCATCTATTATGGTTGAATCATTCTCCAATTTAGCTACCGCCAGGTTGAGTTCTTCGGCCCGTTCAATCATTAAATCCACAGTTTTTTTAGCTTCCAGGTTAACACTTAACATTCGTTCACCTCAATGAAAGTTATAATCACTTATTCTCTTATTCCCAGATAATTTTTAAGCTTTTTTATTTTTTCATTGCATCCAAAGAAATCTAAATTCACAACTCTCGGCTGTTTTAAAGATTCGAACCCTTTACACCCTTCTTGCCTCATCAAAGTTGACTTCGTAGATGTGGGCACTTATGGAATGGATGGTAAGGGTTCCCACATCCACTCCTACTTCTTTGGCAACGTAACTGGCCAGATATGATAATCCTACAGCGTTGGGGAACCAGGCCCCGTATATATCATGGGATCGCCACAAACCAGTAGTTTGGAGTTTTCCATTCCTGATTTTAAAGTCAACGATGATCATACAGGGTACTTCATCATTTTTAGTGTCAGTGGGAGGATCCCATGTTATAGATATGGCTCTACGCGATTCTTTACAGTTTTTTAGGCGATTTATAGCTTCCCGTATCTGATCTATGCCCTGAAAGTGTTTTCGAAGTCGATTGCCATAAGTGTATATGAATCCCTGTGGATCATCGGATAAAAATTGCTGGGCATACTTTTCCAGCTTTTCTCCTCGCCAGAAGTAACCGTCCGGTATATCAAGCTGAAGGGGTTTTTGGACACTAACAACAGTATTTAAGATTTCCAACGTTAAAGATCCCCTTTCATCATTGATTTCTAATCCATTATTTATAATTCTCTTAACCAGACTTTCCCAACCCGATTTTATGGTGGGGGCTCTTATTAGGATAGCCATTTTACTGCCTCCGTCATGTTTTTCAGTTTTTGTATTGCAGACTCCTGGTTGAGCATTCTCATACCACAATCAGGGTCGATGATCATTTTTTCTTTCCCAACAATATCCATACCCTTGTTAATGAGTTTATGAATTTCTTCCACACTCTCCACTTTTACTGTCTTGGTATCGATACAACCAAATCCAATTTTCTTCCCGCCCAAGTCAACATTTTCCAGTAGAGATAGATTGGTATGGTTACCCGCAAATTCAAAGTCCAAGATATCCACCGGAAACTTCAGTATCTCAAAGAATACGTTGCTTAGCTCTCCACAGACGTGCATAGCCAGGGGTATTCTCAGTTCTTCACCAACTATTTTCATGGCTTGACTGGCCGTCTTCAGATCAGCTATCCCTGTAGATAGGAAGGGTTCATCAACCTGTATATAGGCGGCTCCTGCGTTTTGCAGATCCTGTGCCTCTTTTTTCATGACCCTGGCCATATCAATTATCGCCTGAGATCTATCTTCTTGACGGTAAAATCCTTCCATTCGGGAGGACAGTACCATGGTGGTGGGCCCGGTAATGATCCCCTTGACTCCATAAACCTCTTTTGCAAATTCATTTCCAATGATTACATTGGCCGATTTTTTAAAACCTGGTTCAATACTGTTTGCAATATTGAGGGCCTTTTTCAGGTCTGATGCACCAATGGAGTTGTTTACAGGAAGTATTTTTCCAGTTATACTGGAAGTGCCATCTGCATACTCCATTCCAGGAATGGATCGGGCGAAAAGTTCCACCATACTTCCCCTCACTTGCCCATCAGAAATCACGTTAACTCCTGCTTTTACCTGATTCTGGACTGCTATTTCCAAGGCACGATAATACGGATCGTATGACCCCAAGAATTCGGATATTTTTTGACCCCACGATGATGGAGGGTGCTTGTTGGCCGGAAAACTCCCAACTACAGTTGTTAACATGATATCTCCTTAATGTTAATATCTTAAGATATCATCCTATAAAAAATTAATTAAAGGTGATTTTAAAAGTACTTTAGGCATAAAATCTAAATAAGACTATAATATTAAAAAAAAGAATTTATAATTCTTAAAAACTAAAAATAATGCCCAAAAATAGGGTTAATATCTAAAATAACACCTATATTATCTTAGATTCTATCATTCGAATTTCTTCTGGAGGTACGGGTATCTCCACCACCGCTGTTCCATAGCAGGGTTTAGTGTAGGGTAACATTATGGTACTCTTTTCATCATCAACACCGATGGGTACCGGAGGAATTCCAATTATTCTTGCTCCTATAACCTTAGTGCCAGCAGGAACATGAATTACCCTTTTAGCATTTTTTTCTATGAACTTGGCACAGTCCTTAAAACCGGCCCTGCTAAGATGTATAGTGTAATCTTCAGATTCTCGCAGGTAGGTGTCCAAACAAAACATTTACAATTCCCCCAGTGGTTTTAAAACCCGGTCAAGACGGACCCGGATGGGTGTGGGATTATGATAAGCCCGTGCAGATACAATCTCTGCATCTGTGCTAGACTTAATTACTTCTTCAAAGGCTTCTAGCTTTTCAGCATCATGATGAAACACCAGAGCTATGCTTTTAGTATTAAGTATGTAATAAAACGTGACAAAATATGAAACAGCAGCATCTTTATGTGCAAACCCAATTAATAATTGATAATCCCCTTCTTTAATTGTATCCAAGCAAGATTCTAAATCAATTTTGTTTTTTATGTAGTGTCCTTCCGGATCAGAAACTTCCAGGAGTTTCATGGCCGATGGTGTGCTGGCCAGTGTGACTTCAAAACCCATTTTGTCAAGTTTATACGCAGCATATATGGCTAATGGAGTTTGAGAAGGTGATTCTGGACATCCTAAAAGTATAAGTGCCTTTTTCATCTACTATCTCCTATTATTTTTGTTCTATTTATTTTTTTATGAATATGATGTGACCCACCACCATGGCACTCAGGACCAAAAAAGTGAGCATGGCAGTTCCGTTTATGGAACGGTTCATTATAAACAATCCCACCAGAGTCTGAGCCATGAAAGCCGTAATAGAACCTATCAGAAGTGCTTCTCTTCCAAGGCAGCTTTTATCACCATTTTCTCTTCTTGAACGGTATGTTCTTAGCATCCTAGCACCCACCACCATCACACCGGCACACCACAGGAGAAGGAAGAATAGGAACAAGTAGCCAAAGTCAAAGGTCACCCCGAATATTCCCGGTAACATGTAGTCAATTACATCCTTCTTGGTAACCAGAATTCCAAAAAACAATGGAAATGGTAAACCAAATAGGGTTATCAGGGATATGGGCAAAGACATGTATCCATCAGAACCCCCCAAACACGTATCCCCCCAGTAACAGGCACCCAGTTGGTGACCGGTTAAAGTAGCGTTTTTTATAACCATTTTCACACTGGGCATGGCATAGGTATCAATACGCATCAAACGAAGAAGGGGACTGAGTATGTTCATTTCCAGCACCCTCGACAGGATCTCTAGAGATCCAAATCCAACTACTACCACCAGTCCCACCATCATTATTCTCTTCAGAGTGAAGACTGATTTTTGTCGGAACGATTTGGATATTACGAAAAAGCCTATTAGCAGCCCTAAAATCCATAGAATAAGGAACGACCGATGCATTAAACCCCCAGCTATGGTTATTATGGATAGAAGTAATAGCACATAGTTCCTCAAAGTCCTGATGTTAATACCCGCCTCTTTCATTGCAGGAATAGCTGCCAAAGCAGTTACTATGACCAAAAGAGCCAAAGAACCAAAGGGGTGTGTGAATTCAAAGTGACTTATTCCGGGTAAAAATAGAAACAAGGCATCCAAACTGAAAAGGGCTGCAAAACCAGTTCCCACAATAAGGGCACCCATCATGACCAAGCTTAAAGAGAGTGGGGCCAGATTCAAGAGGAATATCACCCCTACTTGCAGCATTATTGCTACTTCTATAATGTATTGAAGATGAGTTTCCGCGATTAAGGCCATGTGAATTCTCCAATGTAGGTGCCACTTTTTTAAGAGCCAAATTCCTTTAATAAGCTTAAAAAAATTTTTTTAACATCAATTTTATAATTAAGAGTTTAAAACCCAGATTTTCTTTATAAGATAGGGTGCTTTCAAGGCCCCCATTTTTTATTAATATTAGTTCAGAGCTAGTTATATTAAAGACATCTATTTAAAAGCTTTACGAGTGTGATGGATTAGAAACATTAACACTAAGTTTAAATACCCCTAAGTCCTATTTGCTATGTGGGCTGGTAGCTCAGTCGGTAGAGTGTCGCCTTGGCATGGCGGAGGCCCCGGGTTCAAATCCCGGCCAGTCCATTTATAACAACTAATTCTGATGCCAATAATATTTGATTAGATAGAAATTTAGCTTAATGCAACTTGGTATATATTTTCCAAGATTATCTGGAACAGATCATCGGTTTCCATTTTAAGTTCTTTCCTCTCCCCTAAGATCTGTTCTAGGGAGATTTTTACAATATCATCCAAATCTGTGGAGCGTTTCATAAGCCCTTTTTTAATGTAATAACTATCCACAGCCAGTAATTTACCAGGATAACAAGATATTACTGGGGTGCCCAGAAGAGCTGCTTCTCGGTTCATCGTGCCCCCCGCTCCAATTACCAGGTCACAAGCCTTCATCAGGCTAAAGGTGTCCACTGGGGGATGTATTATAGTAACGTTCCCATCATCTTCGAAGATTTCTTCCTGTTCCCGGAAGCGGGGAATGACCAGTATATTAGCATGGGCCTCCAGGGCCTCCACTATAGGTGATAACACCGATTTGCGACAGTCAGTCTGTAGATAAGATGCAAGTGCAGGTTCAGGTCGCATGAGAATTGTTTTGTCCTTTTCCAGATCCAGATCAAGTTCTTGGAATATTTGGGGATTGTACTGGAAATTTTGAAGGTGATTAAGTTCACATGTACCATTAAAACGCAGCAAAGCGTTGGGATCAGCCCCACACTCCAACACACGCCACACGTCAATGGTCCGGGGTAGTATGATCTGATCACAAAGTGGAAGGGTGAGTTTATTAGCAGCCAGTGCATGTTCATTGTCCAACACATACACACTGGGAATTCCCAATCCAAATGAAATCCTAGGAAGTTCAATGGAATGTTTAGAAACAGCAACATCCGGTTTTTCTTGGGCTATGAGTTTGGAAAGTTCAAAAACTCGACTGGTACTGCGAAGCAGCTTATCCTCCAATGTGGCGCCATGTTTCCCGACTAAAGTATATTCAATACCAAAAAGGTCCAGAAGGCGATGCACATCCCCAAACTTACGGGCAGTGACGAAAACCTCTTCACCTTCATTGTCAAGGTACTCTATAATGTCTTTGAAGAACCTAACGTGGGGGGCGTTGACAATATCAATCCAGACCTTCAATTCATCACCAAATCGCGTTGAGTGCCAAATAAATTCTGTTGTAGAAGAATCTACAGCACATAGGACTCTATAGTCGATATGATCTCATCCAAGCCTTTACCCATTTTTATGCTGCTGGTTATAACTTTCACACCAGGATTGAGTTCCTTCACATCATTAACCATCTTTTCCACACTGGCCCCCACAGCTTCTGCAAGATCCACCTTATTTATTACCACCAGATCGGCATCCTGGAATATAAGAGGATGTTTTTCCACTGTGTCATCTCCCTCACTGACACTGATAACCACCATACGTAAGTGGGAACCCAATTCGAAATCTACTGGGCAGATCAAGTTCCCCACATTCTCAATAAACAACAAATCGATGTCTTCCAGAGGCATATCTTCCAGGGCATGTTTAACCAGATGTGCATCTAGATGACATTCTTTTCCAGTGTTTAATCCTACAACCGGCACATTATGGGATTCAAAACGCCCTGCATCGTACTTGCTGATGACATCACCGGCAATTACCCCTACTTTATGGTCCAGATGATCAATTAACGTTTCAATCAGGGATGTTTTTCCGGAGCCTATGGCACCCAGGACATCCACCGCAAAAATTCCATTTTGATCCAATAATCTCTGATTATTACGGGCCAATTTTCTGTTGGCAACCATTATATCATGTTGAATCTCCACATCAGCGATTTTATGCATCCTAATCAACCTTCTCTATCCTAATATTTTTAACATTACATTCTCGTCCCTTTGTAACTTCCACATCTCTAGCTCCACATTCTGGGCATAGGACTATGGTTAAATAGTGATCAGAACCATCAGTATTTGCTTCTCCCTTAAATTCACATAATTGGCACTCTATCTCCACTGGAATTTCTTCGATAATTATCTGAGCTCCTTCCATCAAGGTACCTTCCACTAGTACGTTCAACAAAAATTTCAGTTGTTCCGGATTGAGCATGGTGATTTGTCCAATTTCAATGGTAACTTCCAGAACATCCTGAGCTTCATTCTTCTGGGCAGCATCCAGGACGGTGTCCACGATGGCTTGTGCCATGGAAAGTTCGTGCATAACTTTACCCCTATTTAGTACTAACTTATCTTACTATGGTTAAAGACTTACTATGGTTTAAAGAGAGCTTATTAATAAAGTTAACAAATAGTTGAAATATAATGTTTTATTGTCTCATAATGAGCTTTGTGGTTTTAATAGAAACCCCGAAATAACGTTAAGACATTAAACTCGCATAATGATTAGTCATGGAGAGTAGGTGGTTTTATTGATCATAGGCGGATCTGCATCACAGAAACTGGCAGCCCAGATTGCAAAAAAGATGGGAGAACCCCTCTGCCCATTGGAAACACGTAAATTCCCTGATGGTGAACGCTACATACGTATTAACGGAAAGTTAGAAGATAACGTTACTGTAGTGCAGTCTACCGGTTACCCGCAGGATGAAAATCTCATAGAACTCTTTTTAATTCTAAAAACACTTCAGAACATGGATGTTACAAATATCAGGGCGGTTATTCCCTATTTTGGTTACGGCAGACAGGAAAGAAGTTTCAACCCGGGTGAAGCCATTTCTGCCTCGGTGATTGCAGATCTAATAGAATTTTCCGGGGTGTCCGAGGTATTCTGTATTAATCTCCATGAAACGAGCATATGTAACCTGTTCAATGTACCCACCCATAACTTGTCAGCCATGCCTGTTATCGCGGAATATTTAGATAACTGCAGGGATATGCCACTACTTTTAGCCCCAGACCATGGGGCCATCAATTTTGCCATGGACATTGCCAATATATTGGGCAGTGAATATGACCACTTGGAAAAAAAACGTATTTCACCAGACCTAGTTGAAACCAAAACTAAAAACTTGGATGTCGAGGGAAGAGAAGTGGTTATCATTGACGACATCATCAGTACCGGTGGAACCATAGTCAACGCCATAAAAATGTTAAAAGAAAATGGGGCTTCCAACATAACGGTTAGCTGTGTACACCCAGTCCTGGTGGACGATGCCCTTTTAAAAATATTCGCTGCTGGTGCAGACGAAGTGATCGGTACTGATACCTTAAAATCAGAGATTAGCGTAGTTTCAGTGGCTGAGTTGGTGGCAGAAGCCCTGAAGAGTAAATAGATGCTTCTATTTTCTACAAAACATTTTATTCATTAGTATTTGGCTTTTATTAGTTCTTCTTGTTGGCTGGCTCCAGATTAACCCTTTTGCCCTTTATTCTGGTTCCTTCCAGAGCCTCAGATATTTCCCAGGCGTATTCCAGTGGCAGTTCTAAGAATGAAAACTTGTCCAACACATCAATACGACCTATACTAGTGGATGAAAGTCCTGAAACTTCATGAATGACTTTAACAATATCTTTAGCTTTCACATTATCCTTGCGGCCCAAGTTAACGAAAAATCTGACCTTACCTGGTTGAGCTCCTGTATCACCAAAAACTGAAGAAGATTTTGATTCATAACTGTTCTTTTTGTCCAACGACATTTTCATAAGAGCTGCCGCCACTTCTAGAGAACTATAATCCTCTTCCATCAACTTTTCAACCATTTTAATCTCTGAATCCAGATATTCATTGTTAATCATATGTTTTAAATTCTCCAAGAAACGGTGATTCTTAAGTTTCTCCACTTCTTGAAGTGATGGAATCTGCAATTGCTTAATACGAACCTTAGTGTAACGTTGGATATCTCTTAACTTGTAAATTTCCTTTCCAGCTACGAATGTGAAGGCTTGACCGGTTTTTCCAGCTCTCCCCGTTCTACCAATACGGTGGACGTAGTACTCGTCATCATTGGGAACATCGTAGTTGAAAACAGCTTCCACATCATCCACGTCAATTCCCCGGGCTGCTACATCCGTAGCCACCAGAACTTCTATTTGTCCTTTTCTGAATTTTGCCATTACACGATCTCTTTGGTTCTGACTCATGTCCCCATGCAAACCTCCAGCCATATACCCTCTGGTCTGTAAATGGTTCACCAGTTTATCAACTTTTCTTTTAGTGTTACAAAATACTAGGGACAATTGAAGTTCGTGCAAATCTATTAGTCGGGATAGTAGGTCCAGTTTATTCTTCTCCCGCACCTCAAAGTAAACTTGTTCTATTT
Organism: Methanobacteriota archaeon; assembly: GCA_029556335.1. Lineage (GTDB taxonomy): Archaea > Methanobacteriota > Methanobacteria > Methanobacteriales > Methanobacteriaceae > Methanobacterium. Next base: position 196,851 of record JAKQFA010000006.1, on the reverse strand, counting down.
GGGGTACGGTGAGTTCCTGATGGGCAACTTTCAAAAATGTAGGATCTTTCTGGTACTTCTTAGTTAACTTTAATATGGCCTTGGACATTGTAGCAGAAAAGAGGAGCATCTGTCTTTCTGAAGGCATTTTGCCCAGGACGAATTCAATATCCTCCCGGAACCCCATATCGAGCATTTCATCTGCTTCATCCAATATTATTATCTTAACCTTTCCTAGGGACAGGGTGCGACGGTACATATGATCCATCACCCGGCCAGGAGTCCCAATGATAATCTGAACCCCTTTTTTAAGGGCTTTAATCTGTCTTTCTATGGGTTGTCCTCCATAAATTGGTATAACTTTTGTTTTTTCGTATTTTGAAAGTTTTTTTAGTTCTTCTGCAACTTGAATAGCCAGTTCCCTCGTGGGACAGAGTATTACAGCTTGTAAACTATCATCATTAGGGTCAACCATTTCTAATACCGGTATCCCAAATGATGCAGTTTTTCCGGTTCCAGTTTGGGCCTGACCTATCACATCTTTTCCTTCCAGAATAGGAGGAATAACTAAAGACTGAATTGGAGTTGCTTCTTCAAATCCAAGGTCATTAATAGCTCTTTTAATTTTAAGAGATAAATCCATTTCTTCAAATAATAAACTATCCATAATTAATCTTCCTTATACAAATTAATCCATGTATCAGACTATTAATTACTCAAACTCAAAATCAGCTTAAAATAATCAAAAATCTATTCTTATTAGCGTGGTGAACTACTTATAATGATCCCTAAGTTAAAAAATTTAGTTAAAATTTGGTTTAAAAAAAAAGTTGTGGCCTCTACTAAAAAGTAGAGGTTTGATGGGGGTTAGGTTTTAGTGGGTTGCTGGTTGTTTCAGTATCCCCTGTGGAACAATGTCTGCGATCTTCTTCATTTTCTCCATGAGACTTTTTTTACCTTTACCAACCAGAGTGTGCTCCAGGACATCGCTGAGAGTTTCTACCGGTATGATCTCAATTTCTTTCTGGTAGCGTTCCTCAATAAACACGTCTTCCATGTTGGATTGGGGTATGAGAACTTTTTTAATACCAGCTTCTGCTGCAGCTTCAATCTTGCCGGTGACACCCCCTACTGGGAGCACATCCCCCCGTACACTTAAAGATCCAGTTAAAGCCACCGCCTGATCAACGGGAATGTTTTCCAGGGCGGATACCACGGCAGTGGCCACTGAAACACTGGCACTGTCACCTTCCACTCCCTCATAGGACTGGAGGAACTGGATATGAATATCGTAACTGGCTATGTCTGTCCCGGTGTGTTTTTTAATAAGTGCACTAACGTTTTGGACTGCTTCTCGAGCTATTTCCCCTAGTTTTCCAGTGGCTATGATTTTACCCTCTTCTTTACTTTGAGCAGGGGCAGCTTCTGCTGCTATGGGCATAATTATCCCACTACGATCTCCAATTATGGCCAAACCATTCACGCGGCCCACTTCACCGCCTTCAGATCTGAAAACCCGATAACGTTTTTTCTGGAGAATGTAACGGTCGGCGATCTGTTGTTCCAAGGTTCTTGCCAGCTTTTTGGCACTGATAACGTGTTCCAGAGCTACCTCATCTTTATGTTCTCCTTTGGCTATGTCACCGGCTGCTCGAACCAGCCCTCCCAGATCGCGCAGCTTTAAGGTTAATGACTCTTTCTTGCCAGCACGACGTTGAGCTTCACGTATTATCTCTTCCACAGCTTCTCGTCCAAAATGAGGTATTCTGCCATCTTTTTTAACTTCCTGGGCCACGAACTGAACCAGTTTATCACGGTTTTCCTGGTTATCCGGCATGGTGTCCTTCATATACACTTCATAACCGTAACCCCTTATTCTGGACCTTAAAGCCGGGTGCATACCCTCCAGTACGTGGAGGTTACCACTGGCAACCAGGACAAAATCACAAGGAACAGCCTGAGAACGGACCATTGCTCCGCTACTAGTCTCACTTTGACCTGTGATTGAATATTTCTTCTCTTGCATGGCAGTTAGAAGTTCCTGCTGGGTTTTCATCTTCATGCCACCGATTTCATCCACGTAGAGTACACCCTTACTGGCCTTGTGGATCATGCCTGCCTCCACCCGTTCATGGGCAGGGGTACCCAATCCCCCAGATTGGTAGGGATCGTGCCTCACATCTCCAAGAAGAGCCCCGGCGTGTGCACCGGTAGCATCAATGAATGGGGCCATCTTATTCTTTTCATTATTTACCAACAGTTTAGGCACCATTAAGGTGCTCCGGGGTTTCATCTGCTGCATAGCCAGGAAAACAATTCCCGCAGCAATGATGGCTGCCAAGAACTGTTGGAGCACGAATCCTATAACCATTATCAAACTGATAATAGCTATCATGAACATGTTTTTTCGCTCATCCTGTGATTTGGCTTTCAATTTATAATTTGTAACCACTGTTTTACCCTCACCAGCCGGCATAACACCAATGAGGGGGTTGTGATTATCATCTATGTTGGGATATACCAGTATATCTTGTAGTTCCTCGGGAGGTAAGAGTTCCGCCATCCCCTTAGCTAGCATGGACTTTCCCACACCGGGTTCTCCAATTAACAGAACATTTCGGCGCTGTTTAGCTGCCTTTTTGACTGTCTCCACGGCCTCTTCCTGGCCGATTATCTGATCGATGATCCTTTCCGGGACATCAATATCCTCGGAAGTTTTGTAACCACTAAATTCTAAGGTTTCATCTGTCTCAGAACTTTTTTCTGGGTTAGAAATTTCCATGGGCTTTTTAAACCTCCATAAATTTGGATTAAGTAAAAATTAAAACTTTTTTTTAGTTTGATATACAGTAACTGGTATATGATATCTTATATAAGAACATTTGCCTAAGAACATTTTTCTTATAATATTCTCAAGCTTCTTATAAGTAGGATGTGGATAAAATCTAATAAAAAGTATAGGTAGAGTAGTAAAGAGTACTACTTCAGTGCTGCAATTGATTTTATTAGATGAACACAATTTGTGTTAATATTACAAGTTAGTGATAAAATGAAGTGTCTCATGGTTCAGGGAACATCATCCAATGCAGGAAAAAGCGTGGTTGTAGCCGCCCTATGTAGAATACTGTCTAAAAGAGGATTCAGGGTGGTTCCTTTTAAATCACAAAACATGTCCCTGAATTCATTCACCACCCAAGAAAACCGGGAAATAGCCATGGCACAAGTTTTCCAGGCGGAAGCCGCTGGCTTGGAACCCCATCATCATATGAACCCCATCCTCTTGAAGCCCAAGGAAGACTTCACATCTCAAGTCATTGTCCATGGACTACCAGCCGGTGACATGAATTTTTATCACTACCAGAATAACTTTAGGGACGAAGCTTTAAAAGCCATTAAAAAATCTCTGTACGAATTAGAAAAAGAGTATGACATACTTATTATGGAAGGAGCTGGTTCACCGGCTGAGATCAACATGTTGGATCGAGATATGGCCAACATGCCCATTGCCCGTCTGGCTGATGCAGATGTGATCCTGGTGGCAGACATAGATCGCGGAGGAGTTTTTGCATCCATAGCTGGTACTTTTCAGCTTTTACCCCCTGAAGATCGGGCCCGGATCAGGGGAATTATAATCAACAAGTTTCGAGGTAACTTGGACATTTTAGTACCGGGAATCCGCCAGATCGAGAAAATTGTGGGAGTGCCTGTTCTGGGCGTATTGCCATATGATAAACAACTGAAACTGCCAGAAGAGGATTCGGCATCCCTATCAGAACATAAATACCCTAACCATGGCCGGATTAAGGTGGGAATAATGAGGCTGCCACGCATATCCAACTTCACGGATCTGGATCCCCTGGAGTATGAACCAGATATTGGAATTAGGTTGGTGGAACTGGGCGATGAGTTGGCCCAGTTAGATGCTCTCATAATACCCGGGACCCGCAACACCGTTAATGACATGGTGGCATTGAATGAATCCGGTTTCAGCGATGAAATCAGACAAATTGCAACTGAAATCCCTTTATTCGGTATTTGTGGCGGATATCAGATTATGGGAGAGAAAATTATTGACCCCTCCCTGAAAGAATCGAAACATGGGACTGTAGATGGTTTAGGAATTTTAGGGGTTGAAACCTCATTTGGTGATGTGAAAAAGATCATAAGCCAGAGTCAGGGAATGATAATGGGGAACGGACTTTTCAAAGGCATGGAAGGAAAATTAGTCACAGGTTACGAACTCCACGAAGGAATAACCATAATCAAAGATAGTAAACCCCTTACACGTGTTATCAAGGGTTGTGGAAATCATCCCCAGTCCCAATTCGATGGTGCTGTGCAGGGAATGTCCACTGGAACCTACTTCCACGGCATATTCCACAACTTCAACTTCCGAAGATTTTTCACAGACTTTTTAAGAGAAAAAATGGGTTTGGAAAAATTAGGCTTTGATATGGATCACTTCCAATTGAACAAGGGCTTTTCGTTGGAACGTCTAGCTGGAATATTTGAAGAAAACGTGGACATGGAGAAAATGGAAAAAATATTGGGCATTGAGTCCTGAGATGATAAGTGAATTAGGTGTCGTACCAGGATGAGGGGATGGGATTTAAATTAAAAAGGTTCATCAAAAGCCATATTTCTAATAAAAATTCTATAATTATTTGGTGAATAACGAAGTAACCTTTTTCACTGCCCCGGTTTTCACCAAAACTGATATCTTCTCGTTTTTGGCCAGCACAGTGTCATCGTGGGGTATGGTGATATTCCCATTATGGTGGATGGCGGCTATGATATAATCATCAGTGGGGCTCAAATCACCCACCCTTTTTCCTATTGCTCTAGGATTTTGGATACTTATGTCCAGAAGTTCAGCATCTCCTCGACCCACAACAATAAGATCAGCTATCTTGGGGCGGGTAATGAGCTTTTCCAGATAACTGGCCGCAGTTAGCTCCGGGCTAACCACGATGTCAATACCTACTTTATGAAAGGCGTCCTCATGGTCTGGGTTACTCACCCTGGCAATGAGTTTGGGAATTTCATATTCCTTGACCAGAATACTGGATAAAAGGTTGGCCTCGTCGTTACCAGTGGCCGCCACAAAAACATCAGCATCTTCGATGTTGGATTCTTCCAGGGTTTTAATATCAGTTCCATTACCACAGATTATTAGGGCATCTATTTCACCAGCGGCAGTAGCGCAGAGATTCTCATCACTCTCAATGAGGGTTACATCATGACCAGTGACCACCAGAGAATGGGCCAAGTGCAAACCAACCCTTCCACCACCCATTATAACGACGTACATTTAAACACCTAAATATATTAGTTTTAGATAGACATTAAGTTGCTAGATCAACCCATTATTCTATTGACTTTTAACCTATATACTTTTGGGATATTAAATAAGACTTAAACACTTGGATTTAAAAAAAAATAAAATAAATGGCGTTACAAGTCTAACACCTTATTCTCAACTAACCTATGAAGGGTTGGGCTATGGTAAGCATCACCAAGATAGTCAGAATTAGCCCTATAATTACCAGGGGCAACCCTGCCTTGAAAATTTCTTTAATATTAACATACCCACTTCCATAGGCCATGGCCACGGTTGGATCGGCCATGGGAAAGAGGAAAGATAAGGAACAGGCAATGGCAACTGGAACTGCATAGGTTCCAACAGCAAGACCCTGGGCATTGGCCAGAGTCACAGAAAGCGGGACTAGTATAGCTGATAATGCTATGTTGGACATCACTTGGGTAATTACCACTGCTATCACCATCAGCACCACCATTATTAGGATGGTAGAAGGATCACTACCCATCATGGCCAGTAATCCTTTAATCAACCATGCTGCTGCGCCTGTGTTGAGTAAGGCATATCCCAGCGATAAAGCTCCTCCGAAGAATATTATGAGTCCCCAGTCAATGTTTTTCTGCGCATCCTGCCAGTTGATAATACCGGCTATGAAGTACAGGGCAGCACCAATAAGTGCTATTGAGTAGCTGTTTAGACCTGTGAATTGGGTGGTTACCCACAGTCCTATGGTGAATAATAGTATAATAGCAGTTATTTTCTCATTTTTTGAAAGTGACCCCATGGACTCTAGTTTAGATGATACCACTTCTTTACCGCCCTTTATACCCTTTACTTCTGAGGGAAATATTCGGCCCAGAAGCTTCCAGATCACCAGCATAAGTATGATGGCCAATGGGAACCCAAACATCATCCAGTTTAAAAAAGTTATACCTGTGTAGGCGGCCGCCATAAGGTTAGGGGCAGTTCCTATCTCGGTACCAAACCCACCAGCCAGGGAGCCAAAGGATGCCCCAAGGATCATGGCCTTGGCAAAGTTGCTTTTACCCTTCTTAGCCTCTAAACAACCCATAAGCACTACAATTTCCCTTATAACTGGTACCAGCATGGCAAAGGCCACTACATTCTCGATCCACGCCGACAGGATCCCGGTAGAGAATACACTCACAAAAAGAGCTCGACTAGGAGTGGTTCCCACTCGATTAAGCATGGTGTAGGTTAGGCGCTGGGCAAGTCCACTTTTACGTATCGCCTCGGCGATGATGAAACCACCTATCATGAGGAATATGATGGGATTGGCAAAGCCTATCACCGCATTGTCAAAACTCTCTACTCCGATTATAGGCTGGGCAAATAGGATGATCATGGAAGTGACTGCCAATGGCACGGTCTCTGTGGCCCACATGACAACGGCAAACACTAAGAGGGCCAGTGCAGCATGCCCCGAAAAACTGAGTTGGTGCATAGGGATTAAGAAGACAATAAGTCCTGCCAAAAGAGCTAATGGAATCCCTATCCTTTTGAAATTCATGCTAATATCATCCTTGATTTAGAGAAATGATGACTAGATCTGCCCCGGTTCTTTCACTCCTTGCTGGTGCGGATCAGAAGAACAGTGCAGGGAGATGTGTGCACTACCTTTTCAGAAACACTACCCAAGAGGTATTTATCAACCATGCTTTTTCCAGTGCCCATTATGAGCAAATCTACACCTTCTTCTTCGGCTATTTTCACTATTTCATCAGCAGGTTTACCTTCTTTCAATAGGGGCTTGAATTTGATGTTGGGTCCCTTAAACTTTTCTTCCATGTCCAATAGGATCTTCTTTCCCTTTTCAGTTAGTTCCTTTTTCATCATTTCCTTTATTTTTCTAGAAGTAAGGATAGGGGTAGAAGTTTCCACCACATAGAGACCAATTACTTCAGTATTCCAATCTGCTATAAGTTCCATGACTTCTTTAGCCATCTGATCAAGATATTCCCCAGCACTGGTAACTAATATTTTCTGATAAACCATATTATCATCCTATTTAATTTAATACGAATAATCTAAGGATTGCATAGCCAATATAAGTTGCTAAAAGGATTATTCCATCAGTTCTAGTTAGTTTCATTCCACGTTTAATGAGTAAAAGCACCATAAGGGTTACTAAGATCATGACCGGTGCATCGAAGGATAAAGACAAAGGCTCCACAGGAATGTCCATAAAGAGTGCCGGCACACCTATCCCAATCATAATATTAAAAGTATTACTGCCCAGTATATTTCCAATAGAAAGATCATGAAGCCCCTTCATAGCTGAAGACAATGTTACCACCAGTTCAGGGATGCTGGTACCGATGGCCAAGGTAAACAATCCCATGATCATAGTTGGCACACCAGCGATGGTAGCTAACTCCACTCCACTGTAGACTAGTAGTCTGCAACCAACAATCAGACCAGTCAGCCCCACTAATGTCCAAATTATGGTTTTCTTACTAATTTTAGATGATTTAGAAGATTTTACGTTTTTGGATGACTCTGCAGATTCTTTGGAATTTTCTTCCTTGTTATTTAGCTCTTCTATGATTTTAGTATTGTTTTTCCTGCTTTCCTTCTTCTGATCCTTTACCAGTATCCACAAATAAACACCATAAACTGCGATCATTATTATACCGGCAAATTTGTTGATAGACCCCATGAACATGAAGGCCACAAGTATAAGAGCAGTTATAAGGGTTACTGCACCGTCCCTGGCTATACCGCGAGGATTTGACCGGACAAGACCCACGTAGGTGGCGGTTATTCCCAAGATACCAGCTATGTTCCAGATGTTAGATCCGATAACCACTCCCACCCCAATATCTGGGCTATGGGTGAAGGTAGCGATCATGGCAGAGCCGAATTCCGGGAGAGAAGTTCCAATAGCAGAGGCAGTTACACCCAATATTATTTCAGATATGCCAAAAGCGGCACCTATGGCAACTAAATTATCTACAAAAATGTCTGCCGATTTAATTACGATTATTAATGATATCGCAAGGATGGCAACGTTAATTATAATATCCAACATGATCTCACCGGTGAGTGATTTCCTAATTCCACAGATCCTTTACTATTCCCATGATTCCAATTATTTTTTGGTTAGTCGGTATTTATATTGAACGTATCAGATCCACCTTGAACTGAATTATCCACTATGAAGACTATACCAAACTGAATAGAATTCTCCCTAAATTTAATTTCAACAAACTCTTAACCTAAAAATTTATATACGATAATCCTACAACCATGGTATGCTGTTAAATTCGACAACAAGCGGCGTTAGTCCAGCCTGGTTAAGACTCTAGCCTGCCACGCTAGCGACCCGGGTTCAAATCCCGGACGCCGCATTGCGGCTGTAGTCTAGTCTGGTTAGGACTTGGGCCTTCCAAGCCTACGACCCGGGTTCAAATCCCGGCAGCCGCATTTACAACTATTTCTTGAGGACTATTGATAAAAACCCAATTCCAAATTTTTAGTTTTTCAAAAAAAATTCCATCCGATACATTCTACTACCTAGTGATTAGAAAATAAAAATTATTTTTTTTAAAAAAATCAATTTTTAACCTTGGATTTATGAAGGAACCAGAATTTCAGCAGCCACCAACCGACATATGTCTGTTTTACTAATTACTCCTACAGGCTTTTTATCCTCCAAGACCAGTAGTCCAGATATGTCTGCTCGTAACATCAAATTGGCTGCATCTTCAATTCCATCACCGGCAGAAATGGTTATTACATCCTTGGACATGATATCCATCAGGTTAAGGGACACTTCTTTCCGAATAGTAGGTTTTATGGCTCCCAGTACTCCAATAAGGTCAGAATAGGATACCACTCCCAAAACACCATCTTCTTCATTCACCACAAATAATCTACGCACACCTTCCTTATACATCTTTTCAAAGGCTTCTAACGGGCTGGTTTGGGCGCTGATGGATATCACCCCTTGATTCATGGCCTCCCTCACTTTCATAGTATCACCACATAAATATAATTCTGTTAATTGATATGTTGTCAAACACAAGATTAATAGTATTGGTTTTTAATGGAAAAATTAATGAAGTATTTGAAAAAGGCTAACCAAGAAGAGTTGTTTATAATTGGAAAGGATTATTAATAAAGATTTAATATGACCTGACTCTGGCTTAGATCTAAGCAACTTTGTTAAATGTCATCAATGTTTTCGAGGTAGGCAAAGTTTAAATAGTAACAATAGCATTACCAGTAATATAATAGTGCTAGTGTTAATTTTTTGTCCGTGATGCTAAACCAGTATCCCCGAAGACATACAAATTGTTTGTAGTGAACAATATTGCTAAGAAAACAAAGATTTAAATAGGATAATATTATAATAAAATAATACGAGGGAATTGTAATGATGCGAATAAGTATGTCCTTACCCAAGAAACTTTTAAACGAGTTTGATGAAGTTTTGAAAGATCGAGGATACCAATCAAGATCAAAAGGTATAAGAGACGCTTTAAAAGACTACATTGTGCGATACCAGTGGATGAATGAAATGGAAGGTGATCGAATCGGTATTCTAGCTGTGATTTACGATCATCACTATACTGGAGTAATGGAAGACCTCACCGATATCCAACATGACTACCGAAAATTCATCAATGCTGTTATGCACGTCCACATGACAGAAAAATATTGTCTAGAAGTTATTGTGGTTAAGGGGAATGTCAATTACATACGGGAACTTACCGAAAAAATAATGAGATTAAAGGGCGTTGAACACGTCAAACTCACCAGTACGTCCAGCGGGGATAATATGTAACTACTTTTACCAAATCTTCCCCCTAATAAAATTTTCTTCACACCATTCTTGAAATTAAACTTATTTTTACCATCAGAATTTTTATTAATAGAATCAATATTCACTATACATTGATGAAACTAACCCCCTATCAAGAAAAATTGCTATCTGACAAAGAACGCCTAGCAGTTTTTTTTGAAGCCATCAACAAGAAAGTGCAGGGAATTGTCTATGATCTAGGAACTGGTTCCGGAGTTCTTGCCGCTGAAGCAGCTCCACGAGCAAAACATGTTTATGCCATCGAAAAAAATGAATTGTCAGCCAGATCCGCCTTAAACAGACTTTCTTATTTTAACAATGTCTCCGTGATAGTGGGTGATGCAAGTCTAATGGATTATCCAGAAAAAGCTGATCTGATAATCTGTGAGATGCTGGACACTGGCCTCATTGATGAAGAAATGATACCGGTCATCAACCATGCCCGGAGATATCTCCACGAAGGAGGGCACATAATACCTTGTGAAGTTTTAAACGGTGTCGAGGCCATTAATTTAGGTGCAGAACATGTATGTTACCAGGATTGTTACCAGGACAGGGTGGTAGAAAATTTCAAGACCATGGGGCCTCTTAAAATATATAATCGCATAAATCTGTTGAAAGAAATTGATGAAAAGGTAGATCTGACTTTGAAACTCAAGACAAATTCCCATGGAAATGTAAATGGAATAAAAATCACTACTTTCACCCTGCTCACCCCAAATTTAATCTGTGGACCCACACCCATGCTCAATCCACCGTTACTGGTGCCCTGCAATTTATTGACAGTTGAAAAAAACCAAGAAATACGTTTAAATCTTAAATACATCATGGGAGGTGGATTAAGTACCATTGAAGCAAGAATTAACTGAATTTTTGTTGGGATACGAAAAATTAGTAATACTGGGCATTGGAAATGACTTGAAGGGAGATGATGCCCTGGGAACATTCATTGCCAGAAGTTTAAACAACTTGCACCCCCAAATAATATCCATAGATGGGGGAGTTGTTCCAGAAAACTTTACTGGTACTATAAAAAAAGAAACTCCTAGTCACATTCTTCTGGTAGACGCAGTAAATATGAATAAAGCCCCTGGATTCGTAAGATTGGTTAGTAAAGAGGAAATATCTAATTACAGCATCTCAACACACGCCATACCCATATCTTTCCTGATAAACTATTTGGAAATGGGTACTGGCGCCAAGATAGCCCTTATTGGAATTCAACCTATGAATATGGAGATAGGTCATGAGATGACCATGGATGTAAAAAAAAGTGCAATAAATGTTTTGAATATGTTAAAAACCATTCTTTTACCTTGATTTTTTATACCAATTGGTTAAACGGTTCCAAATTCACCAATAAAACCCATTAAATACCAGTTACTCCAAATATCCTAGACATATCTGGGCTTAGTTTAAATTTGAATCTGAAATTATCTGTGATTGAAATGAAATTAATGTTCATTGGCTCTCGTCTGTTTGAGGATGTGGCATTATACACCAAAAATAAAGGTATTACTTCAGTATTAACTGAATCTAATCCAGATGCTCCCAACCAAAACCTGGCAGATGTCCTCCACCGGGTTCCTCGAGGAATGGACGGCCCTAAAACCGTAGCCATTAAAGAAGACGTAGATGGTGTTGTTCCATTAATAGGTGTTGACGGACCTTTATTGTCTCTTTCAAGTTTAAAAGAAGATTTAGAAGAAAATTACGGGATTCCAGTAGTTACTTCGCCATTAGAGGCTGCATCTATAGCTCAAAGCAAATTTAAAACAAAAAGATTCCTTACAGAGAATAACTTTCCCACCCCTCCTTTCCAGTCGATTGATATGAATCTATCGGAATCCTACTTCAGTTTCCCAATGGTACTTAAGCAGAGTCATGGGCAGGGTGGCGTGGGGATCGAAGTGGTCAATAGTCACCATGAAATGATAGAATATCTGAAAAAATTTGGAAACGCCCTGGCAGAAGAGTTCATAGCGGGTGTTGAAATTTCAGTGGAAGTACTGGGTTGGAAGGGTGATTACATTCCATTGGTACCTGTTTACAAGGGAAAAACCAGCACCAAAGGCACTCATCCTCTTTTCAAAGTTAAAAAGGCACCCCTAGAAATTGAAGGCTTAGATAATTCCAAGAATAATAAGATGATCCTTGAATTAGCCCGTGAGATATGCAGGATGATGGGCGTAGCTGGCTCCGCTGATTTAGATCTCATATTTGACGGGAAAGAAAACCTGGTCTTGGAGATCAACACCCGGCCCAGCGGAACCCGTTACTTGACCTATGCTTCCTGTAATATTAACCCGCTCCAGGAGATGGTGGACATGGCAGCCGGAAAATGGAACCCAGAAAAAGTGCAGTATAATCTTAAGAATTACTTTGCTATGGAAGTACCTGTGGGTGATTTTTCCACCAAACGCAACAGTTACCTTTACAGGAACTTCCCTGATTCAAATGGCTGGATAATACACGGCCCCCCTCAACATCAAAGAATCACCATAAGGGGGGAAACTAGAAATTCAGTGTTAAAAATTGCCCAATCACTGAAATTACCATCATAAATTGAGTAACCATTATCGTCTTAGATATTAACATATATACTAAAAGTGAACAAATTCGGAGTGTAAAATTTAAGTAATATGGCATGGTTTAAGTATCATGGTAATGGGATGTTGAATACTTTTATAATTATAATACATAATTTGGTGGTAGATTGAACGAGTTACAAACAATGATCCTACTATTTCTTTTAACCTTCCTGGCCACGATGTTCTTTACCTTCTTTATGAGAAAGATTTTGAGGGATGCAGATATTACTGACAGTCCCATCGTTACTGAACACCGCCATAAAGCTGGAACTCCCACTATGGGCGGCATAGCCATGTTACTGGGCATGCTTGTAGGTGCTGCAGTATTTTTTACTCAGATGAATCTGATTTTAACAGTCATAATTATGATGGGCTCCGGTTTGGTGGGTCTACTGGATGATCTTTTAGGTTTGAAGGTTAAGGAACTGCAGAAGGTGGTCCGCAACATCAGCACTCAGTCGGTTGAAATTGGTCGCTTAACTCTCAAGCCCGGAGAAGAAGCAAGAGTAACCACTGAAAAAGCTAAAAGTGATCTTGCAAAACTCGTACCAGGTGAAAAGGTGGAGGTTATTGGAGAAGTGCCCATCAAAAGTGAAGTCTCTGAACGCAACAAAATAATCGCCCAAATCGTGGTTGCATTGTTCCTGGTTGCTACCGGAGCAGTGAGCAGCGGAGTTTTAGGTTTTGAATTGGGAATATTAATTATACCCGTGCTCATCTTTGGAGTTATCGGTTCAATCAATTCTGTAAACCTCATAGATGGCATGGACGGTTTGGCTGTAGGAATTTTAACCATAGCATCGCTTTCGTGCGCTATATTTACATTCAATAATGGGAATTTTTCTGGAACTCTACCTTTCATAGCCCTGGCCGGGATTTCCCTTGGTTTCCTGGTTTTTAACCGTTACCCCGCCAGTATTTTCATGGGAGATACAGGGTCCTTTGCCCTGGGGGCAGGATACATTACAGCCGGATTTCTAGGTGATGTGATATACTTGGCAGTGCTGGCCCTGGCCATACCCATCGTATCCGTGATGATAAGTCTCTTCCACCGAGTTCATCTAATTAAACTACCTGTAGAACCTCTACACCATACTCTGCACTATAAAGGTCTCTCAGAAAAGAAAATAGTGGCCATTTACTGGGGTGTTACCTTCCTCATCTGTTCTGTGGCCATCATTTACCAATTTCTTCTTTGAAGGTTGAATTATGAAAGAAATTACCACCGCCTACTTGGCATCCCATGTTCAGGGAAAACTTCTAGGCAAAAATCGTAAGATTACCGGTGTTTTCAACATCCTTAACGATGCAAAAAATGGTGATGTAGTAATCAGACATTGGATAGATGGCTCAGGAGTGGATATGGCTGCTAGTAAAGGCGTGACATGCATAGTGACCCAGGAAGCCCGTGGATCCGCCATTTATAAGGTTAAAAAATATGATATGTGCCTCATTATTACTGAAAAGATCGAATATGCCAATGCCTTCGCTCTCCGCTGGGCTATAAAGACTTTCGCACCTGAATCCATACGGGTGGTAATTACCGGGACCAATGGAAAGTCCACCACCAGTCACATGATTCATAAGATACTCCAGGTGGCAGGATTTAAAAGTCACACCAATACTGATTCCCTATCAGAGTTCAACACCCTTATTGATCCTATGGTCGCCAAACAGATCTCCGAAACCAAGAATCTGGAGATCCTGGTTTTGGAGGTTTCTGAAGTGCAGGGATGGGAAGAACGGATTATGTCGGACCATGCATTTTTAATGACTCAGGCCATCCAGCCCCAAATTCTAGTATTCACCAATGTGTCTATGGACCATATCAACCTGGTGAGCTCCATTGAAGAAGCTTACCAGGAGATTTCAGGTGCATTAAGGAATTTTAATGGAAAAACAGTGGTTTTGAATGCAGATGACCCCCTGATTATGAATATGAAGGATTTAGTGCCTTCTGAAGCGGAGATTATAACTTTTGGGCATGGCGGCCAAGTGGAGATGATGGAGGAGGGATTATATTTAATGGGGGATATTTTGTTAAAACAAGAGGAACTACCATTCCATAGTCCCCACTTCCTCCAGAATACCATGGCAGCTATTGCTGCTTGTAAAGCTTTAAATATTGATAATGAGGTTATAAAAAAAGGAGTTAAGTCTTATCATGCCCTTAAAAGAAGATTTTCCATATTAAATAGGAAACCCCTTATTGTAGATGATTTTGCTCACAACCCAGATGGTATTAAAGCCACCATAAAAAGTGTGGCTGAACTATCCAAAAACCAGTTGTACATCGTATGCTCCATAAGAGGATCTCGTGGAAAGGATATAAACGAGATTAATGCCATGTCTATTGCCCAGTCTCTTAAAGGTCTCAATTACACCCTTGTTATAACCAGTAGCCAGGATGTGGTGGACAAGGCCAACTGGGTACAGGAAGATGAGAAAAAGGTATTTATAGATGTACTGAAAAAGGAAGGTATCCAATACAGTCACTATTCCCAATTACGCATTGCTCTATTTGAAGTCGTTAATATGTCCAGTTCAGAGGATACAATATTATTGATAGGTGCCCAGGGTATGGACCCAGCATCTGATATTTTAGAGAAATTTAAAGAAGAAGGCATAATTAAATAGTATAAAAATCAATAATTTGATGAGAATAATTAGCTTCTGTTACACCCGTACATTCATTGATTTTCTATAAATTTCCTTAATAAACATTTATAAAAGAGATTAGACGCGTTATAATCCCAGAATCTAATATTATATATATTATTACCACCCCTATTATCACCGACCCAGTCACAGATGAATAATCAACCAGTACAAATCAACTTTGGAGTTGTTATCAGGAATATAAAGTGGTTGTAACGTCAACCGTTAAATAGACTGATTAAAGTTTAAAACTTAATTATATTATCGAAAGGCATGTATTTTTGAGAGTTGTTGAAGATATGGATAGAACCAGTACAAGACTCCTGAAAAACTCATTTAAGATCAACCAGAAAAATGTTTTCGGAGTTCTAGGAGTATGTGGAATAGTTGGGAACTTGGCAGCCAGGGTTTTGATGGATCATGAATATGAAGTTTTGGGAAGTGATCTGGAATCTGCTGAGAGTTGTCAGTACCTATATACTTTAGAAGACTATAACCTACCCCTATACCTATCTGGACATGCTGAAGAGTTTTTTAATAAATCAGACTACTTTGTACCTCCCCCCAGCCTCCCCCAGGACTCAGATACCTTTCATAAGCTGGAAAGTTCGGGAAAGATCATAAAAGTTGATGATATCATTGATGCGATAGAACCAGGAAAACCAGTTGTATGCATTACTGGAACCAATGGTAAAACCACCACCACCCACCTACTGAAACACATAGCAAGAATCGCAGGACTTAAAACTACCGAACATGGTTTTAAGACACTTCAAGGCAATGTAGACTATATTCCCCCCTTACAAGCCCGTTTAAAGGCTGATATTGCAGTGTTGGAGACTGGAACTGAAGGAACTCCTGGTGATCTTAAATTCACAGTGGAGAAATGTAATCCAGCCTATGGAATCTTGACCAACATAAATCCTGACCATCTCAGCCAAGATGCAGATTTTTTAAGCTATGCACGTATAAAGGGGGAGCTTCTGGAAGAACTTCAGGATGGAGTGGCTGTCATTAACTGCGATGATCCCACCATATGGGGACTTCTAAAAGAAGTAAACTACCATGGTAAGGTTATCACATTTGGAGTGGAAGATCATCCCTCCAGGATTTCCAGTAAAAAATGTTGGTGTGGAGAAGAATTACTGCTGGGAGAAACCATATCTGGGGTTGGTTACTATCGCTGCCAATGTGGCTTGGAACGTCCCCAGCCAGACTATCGTGCCACCGACATTACTCCTAACAAATTCCTACTACACACGCCTCAGGGTATCCATACCATAAATATGAGTATAATGGGGTTGCACAATGTTTACAATGCCCTGGGGAGCATAGTAGTTGCCCGGGAGTTTTTAGAAATATCAATGAATGACATCAAAAAAGGTCTGGAAACATTTAAGGGTGTGCCAGGTCGTCTTGAGCATATAAAATCATTGCCCAACACTGATTTCATTGTGGATTATGCCCACAATCCCTCTGGGGTAGAAACCGTTCTCCAGGAGCTAAAAAAGATCTACTCCAAAGTAGCTGTAGTTATAACAGTATCCTCTGAATCCCAAAAAACAGGTGACCTTGAAATATTAGAAAAAACAATGGATTTGGCCGATTTCATAATTCCTGCATCCTTCTTCTCTCGAAAAGCAGCGGAGAAGTACATCTCCAGAAATGAAATACTCATCACCGATGTTGAACCTGTTGAATTCCGGGAAGGAACCCTAGGCGCAACTTGTGAACAAGTTCTGGAAGGATTGGAAAAAGCCACAGAATGCAATGTTGATGCTATCATCTGTATCGGAGAAGCAGCCATCAAATATAAAGAAGAGATAAACAATTATTTATCACAAAAATACAACAAGAACTTAATTGAAAAATAGAAATAGGTAAATATTTGAAGATTAGCGGTGAACATCATGTTCATTAAAGTAAGAAGAGACACATTGATAATTTTATTTTTAGCCTTCCTACTCATATTATCAGGCCGGCTGATGACTTACATGGCTTATGCCTCCACCACCGAAACTGATCAGGGGATACCCATATCAGGGGTTATCATCAAAGGAAACGATATTGTACCCACGGATTCTATAAGGAACAATATCGCTAGTGTTGGATTTAGGACTGGTAGTTACATTCAGGGCGATACTCTGATAACCAGTAAACGTAAGGTTCCCATTTCTGAAGCCCTTGAAAATGCTCGGCAAGCAGCACTATTATCTACCATACCAGGGACTAACGTGACACCAATAAAAGTTGCTGATGTCAAGCTAGATAAAGAAACCGGTATACTGACTGTAACTGTCATTGAAGACTTTTCCATGGTGAAGGTGAAATGAAGATGAGTGGTAACGTCTTGATAAAGGTTATGTTCCTATTAATCATCCTAATACTGGTGGTGAATACATCGGCAGCTACCATGAACGTGGTCATAATCACCGACCCCACGGGTAAAGATCCAAATGGAGCCGCGGCAGGAAGTATGTCCTTCGCCAAAAACATGCTCCAATCCACCTTCATCATGTCTAAGGATAAGCACTTCGCAGTTCTATCTGGGGGTGAAGGTAATCAGACACCCCGTTTAGGTGCTATCGTAAAGACGTTGAATCTTCTAGAAAACGGTGCCACTGCAGCCGATGCTGCGAGTGCAGCGAATAGTTTCCCTGGGATTAGGATTATGACTGGAGGTCCTACCATAGGAGCAGCGGTAGGTGGTTCCTTCGATGTTTATGTTGTAACAGTGGATAACAGTGGAACCATAACCGTAACCCCCGCATCAGGAGGACTTGCGGTACTGCCACCCGGACAGAAAGGTGCTATCATCCACCTCAGAAACACCCAAGGAAACCCTAAATATGGAACAGCCGAAAGAGTTCGCCAGGAAACTGCAGTTATGATTGGTAAAATGATTCGAGATGGATATCCAGCTACAGACATTATGGGCGAGGTTTTCAAGGAGGTTTCCAATGATGCTGGAGAAAAGTATGGTGGTGGTGCAGTTAACTTAGCTTCTTCCATTACCACCGGGGAGATGTTCACTCCCCCTGATATTAACGAAACTGGTTTTCCCATGAACGAACCTTACAGTAAAGTTTGTCCCACTTGTGGATGGAGTGTCGGCTATTCCGGGTCAGAGAACTTTCAAACTTGTCCTCTAGACGGAACAGAGCTTAAAACCATCTACGCCTACGATGCCCTGGTTAAATCTATTACATCTACTGGTGAAGGTATCAGTGTTTCGGTTTACGGGACCGATGCTGCAGGTATCAGTGAAACCACCCGGGAAATTGTGCAGTACTCGGTGAAACGTAATGGTTTTAACGCAGCGAAGATCGCCCAAGATATCAACTCCAATATTAACAACGGGCTTTTAGTGGGAGTAAATTACGTCGAAGCCAAGGATATCAACATTCGAGAGAATTCCCGTGCCGTTGGAGTTTACTATAAAGCATTGCCTGATAAAAGGACTTCACCACCCTGGGATCTGCCCCTTAGTTCTTCCATACTAAACATTGTAGGAAATATGCAGACCGCCCTGGGATTGATTCTAGTAGTTCTGGTGTTATTCAGAAGCACCCTTCTAACCTCTTTCACGAAGAAGAGACGGTGATGAAATGTCCTTAATTATGGTTAGAGCAGATAGTAGAGATAAAATTCTAAACAGCCTCGCAGATATAGAAAGGCACGCTAAACTTAAAATAAAAGGCAATCCACGAATTATTCAATCAAAGATGGCTGATGAAACTGCAAAAAGAATAATGAATCAGAATTTAAAGTTTAAATCTTCTCATTCCGTTTTGGTACTGGTGGAAAGTGATACTACCCAAAGTATTGTCCAGATAAGGAAAATACATCCCCCCGCCCACTTAATGGTCATTAGTGAAGAATATCCCGAATATGCTGCTATGAATTCTGAATTTCAAAATTTACCCCATTTTAAGGGCTATTATTCCCATAAGAAGCGGCATAATATAGAAAAGAAGATGTAATTGGTAGATCTAAATTTTTTTCCATAATTCTTCCAATTAACTATTCATAATTTAACAACAAGCACGTATTAATTTCTTTTTATACGGGCGATGTCTCCAATAGTTGCTTCCCTTACATCTCTGGAACTAACTTCCTCGTCGATGGTTTCGTCAGTCTTTTCCAGAATATGGATATCCAGCATTTTTTCTAGTTTTCTGGAAAGTTTCATATCCGGGATCATACGGCCGGATTCAATGCGGTTAATTACGGATACTTTCTCATAAATCTTTTCCGCAAGTTTTTCACGACTCCATCCCCTTTTTTCCCTGGATTCTCTTATAACCTTGTTATAATCCTCAATCACTTCATATGATGGTTTTTTTGACCTGAATTTTCTAATAGGCCTGGGTGAAGTTTTTCTAAATTGTCCCTGTGGTTTTGGAGGTTCTCTTTGGACTTTACCGAATTTTGAACATTCTTTACAAGTGTTCATTACCGAACTTTCGATTTTGGTCTTTGTTGGTTGTCCAATTATTTTTTTTCCGCAAATCTCACATCTCATGGCGATCCCTTTAATCTTAACTTAAATTTATAATTCTACACCTCAATATTTAAATATTATTAAAGACCATAGAAAGCATCATATAATAAAGTGTTAGAAATTATTTTTTTTCCAGAAATCAATGAGGAGTGAACATTTAAGATGGAAAAAACATCACACAACATTCTGAAGAAAATTGAAGACCTGAAAAAAGAGATTAAAATCCTCAAAGAGGAAAATGCCAAAACCAAACGTAACCTCATGTGGAAGGTTAGGAAATTAGAAAAAGACAAGGTTCTGATTGAAAACGAAAAAATGAGGCTGGACCGTGAACTGAAATCTCTCCGCGGAGAAATTGAAAGGTTCCGATCTCCGCCACTAGTAATTGCCACTGTAACTGAAGTACTAGATGAGGGTAAAGTAGTGGTAAAAAGCAGCACCGGCCCCCATTTTGTAATTGGATATTCACGTTTCATGGATGATAAGGACTTAGAACCTGGAGCCAGAGTGGCCCTTAATCAGCAGACTTTCAGCATAGTAAACGTCTTACCATCAGAAAAAGACCCCATAGTGACTGGTATGGAGGTTGAAGAAAAACCAGAGGTGTCTTACGCTCAAATTGGCGGATTAGAAGAGCAGATTGTTGAGATAAAAGAAACAGTGGAACTGCCACTTAAAAAACCAGAGTTATTTAAGGAGATAGGTATAGAACCTCCCAAAGGAGTGCTTCTATACGGGCCTCCCGGAACCGGAAAAACTTTATTGGCCAAAGCCGTAGCCCATGAAACCAATGCAACCTTCATAAAGATCGTGGCCTCTGAATTCGTACGCAAATACATTGGTGAAGGTGCCCGTCTAGTGAGAGGAGTATTCGAACTGGCTAAGGAAAAATCTCCCAGCATAATATTTATAGATGAAATTGATGCTATAGCTGCTAAAAGGCTTAAAAGTTCCACTAGTGGTGATCGTGAAGTTCAACGTACCCTTATGCAACTTTTAGCAGAGATGGATGGATTCGAAGCACGAGGTGATGTGGGTATAGTGGCCGCTACCAATCGACCCGATATCCTGGATCCAGCCCTACTAAGACCTGGCCGTTTTGACCGGTTCATAGAAGTACCAGTACCCAATGAAGACGGTCGCAGAGAAATTCTTAAAATACACACAAAAAACATGGTCATGGAAGAGGATGTGGATCTTGATCTGATATCTGCCCTTACCGATGGAGCATCAGGTGCTGATGTGAAGGCTATCTGTACCGAAGCAGGTATGTTCGCCATACGGGAAGAAAGGCCCATCGTGAACATAAACGACTTCCTCGATGCCGTTGATAAGATAATGGGTGTGGAAAGAGACGAAGAAATTCGAAAAGAAGCAGGGGTTATGTACGGATAATTTCCAATTATTATTTTAGGGACTTATCCTCCTATTTTTTTTTATTTTAGATTCTATTATAATTTATTTTAGAAAACTAACTTATTTGGTTTGATGAAAATATCCGGTTAATGGGGACTGAGCTATTGTTCATTAATCCAAAAAAAGAAAAATGTTTATGATCTTTTTTTTTAAGTAATGGAAAAGTTTCTATCCTTCTCGATAGATTTATATATTTTATAAAAGAAGCTTTTATTTTAGGATCTTACCCACGATAAAATATTGAGTAAGATAATGGAAGGATGAAAAAAATGGTATTTTGCAACAACTGTGGTAATGAAAATATAGACAATGCAATTTACTGTTCAGAATGTGGTGAAAAGCTACAAAATATATCCCAAGACCAAATAGAAACCAATGAAGAGTTACTTGATAAAGAAATATTACTAGAACTCATGCATGTTAGTAATGATGCAAACACGCATAAGCTTCTAAACAGGGACATTCCAAACCCTAGCAGAGATGCCAAAAGATCTCTATACTTTACTAATGAAAATATTTACATAGGTAAAGGAACAGCACTAGGTAATTACGAAATGGTTGGATCAATGGCAGACACTGCAGGGTGGATGACAGGAGGACTATCAGGATATTTGATTGGTAAAAAAGCTGCTAAAAAATATTATTCCGATCTTGAACAAAAAAACAAACAAATTAACTTTAAGGAATTAGCAGCAAAGGATCCAAGCGTACGTGTAATCCCTCATTCTGATATTATAAATGTAATTATGGATAAGCCAAAAACCTTACGACCTTCATATATAACCATTAAAACCAGCACCGAGGATTATCGGTTTGTAAGCCAGGAACCAAAAAAATACAAAAAACAATTCATAAAGACCATTCCCGCCATCTTAGGTGATAGAGTGATTATTGGCAAATGAATTAAGTTATACAAAGTTTATGTGCACAGACCAGTTACCTCAACAGTATTCCAAGTGATGGTTTTTTTTAATTAATTAAGTCATAGGTTCAGTAACAAAACCAGTTATTAAAGACATAATTACAATCAAAAGGTTCAAAAGTAACTTCAATGGATTCAATGTATAACCACGATTGCTGTAACGGGTTGCACAAGATTTTTGACTTCTTTTTAATAGTTTACCTATTTCTTTAAAGTTTTAACCCTTTCTCGAAGTTTACACATCTGAATATCTTCTTCAAGAGTCCATCTCCTGCCTAAGCGACTGTCCTTTTTATCACTCATGATACCAGAGATAGAATTTAATAATATATTATACAAAAATACAATAAATAATTTGTAAATTATATTTTCTTTCTTGATTATAATATTAATTACATTCAATTAAATCTATAAAAAATTAAGCCGATGATGAACCCTATGAGCTCTGAACTGATGATGAATGATGGGCGATCTGAGGCTTACTTTTATTAATTTAACTTCCTATTTTTAATTAAATACTATCTAATCCATTCGTAGAACTATTTCTTTAATCATATCATCTACACTGCTTGATACTTTCTCCTGATCTAACTCTGAAATTTCTGGCCTGAGGACCACAATAACCGGGATTTCCAACTCCAGAGCAGCCTCAATCTTAGAGGGCGTTCCACCAACCTCCCCGCTGTCTTTGGTTACCACCAATTTTGCACCATATTCCCTGATAAGGGCCTTATTGAACTCTGGAGTGAAGATACCCTGCATGGCGATGATGTTTTCTCCAGGTAGTCCAGTTTCTAAGGATTTTTTTACAGAATAGGGGTTGGGAAGAACACGTGCCACTATTTTGTCAGCATCTACTACCTCTGTGAGGTAGTGTAGAGTGGATACTCCTGCCAGATGCAGTATACGACCATTGCTGATTGTTTTTGCAAGGTGGGCTGCTTCGGGGAAGGAAGTTACCTGGTGGATTAGAACATTTTCAGGTAATTGTGTAGGTGGCCTCTCCAGGCGGAGGTAGGTGATTCCAGTTTCTTTACTGGCCTGGATTGCATTACGGGTTGCCTCCGCTGCAAAGGGATGGGTAGAGTCCACCAAAACATCTATCTTGTGTTTTTCTATGATGCCAATCAGATCATCCAGGGGGAGTGGCTTACTTATCACCTCATCAGCACCGGCTGATCTGGCTATTTCAGCACCATAACTGGTGACGGCGGTAGCCAAAATGTAAATATCATCCTGCAAGCTTTTTAACCTCTTTATGGCTACAGTGGCATCACTGGTTCCAGCCATCACCATTATTCTCATTTTAAGACCCTCCCAACTATGAAATCACTTACCAGTATGGTACTGGCAATCAGGAGAACTATCATCCAATCCATGCCTGAAAGGGATGTTGTCTTGAATATTCCCTGTAGAAATGGAGTGTATATTACGGCTAATTGCAAGAAGAATGATGAAGTTACGGCTATTATCAGAAATCTGTTGGAAAACCCTTGTGCAGATCGGCAGTTAAACACGTTGAAGATCTGGAACATGACAAAAACTGTGAATGCCATACTCATTGCTTTGATGAGGCCTGTTCCACTGCTCAGTAAAAAGTAATAAAGTGCCAGTGTTCCGGTGGTCATCACCACCCCGGCAATGATTATTTTTATAAGATTTTGACCGGACATTATCTCTTTTTTCAGGGGAGGACGTTCCATAACATCCTTTTCAGGTGGTTCCACCCCTAAGGATTGGGCAGGCGGTCCATCCATAATGATGTTTATCCATAAGACTTGTATGGGGTTGAATGGTACTGGAAGGCCTATTATGGAGGAAGATGTGATGGTAAGTATGGCTCCAATGTTGGTGGAAAGTTGGAATCTAACAAAGCGGCGGATATTATCAAATATGGTTCTTCCCTCACGCACCGCCTTCACTATGGTGGCAAAGTTATCATCTTGAAGGAGCATATCCGCAGATTCCTTGGCCACATCAGTCCCACTCCCCATAGCAACTCCGATGGAAGCTTTTTTAAGAGCTGGAGCATCGTTAACTCCATCTCCAGTCATGGATGCTACGTTACCATTCTTTTTGAGGGTTTCCACGATGCGCACCTTCTGCTCAGGGAACACTCTAGCATACACCCGCACATCATCCACCACTTCCATAAATTCCTGGTCACTGAGCACATCTAGTTCTGACCCAGTCAGAATTATATCATTATCAGCACCCACTATACCTATTTCCTTTGCAATGGCCACTGCAGTGTCCTTATGGTCTCCTGTTATCATTACCACCTTAATACCCGCCTTATTGGCAATGGCAATGGCATCTTTGGCCTCCTGGCGGGGAGGATCCATCATTCCCACCAGTCCAGCGAAGATCAAGTTCGTTTCCAGAGATTCTTTATCAGACAAATCTTCACTAGGGTCCAGCTTCCGGTAGGCAAATCCCAGGACTCTGAGGGCATTATCAGTCATATGTTTAAGGTCTTCCATGATTAGGTTATTATCTTCAGGAGTTATGGAATAAGCCCTATTTCCTCCCTCTACATGGGAGCACTGCTGTATCAAAACCTCTGGAGCACCCTTGACCAGAATAAAACGGTTCCCATCAATCTGGTTAACCGTTGTCATCCTTTTACGGGTGCTGTCTAGGGGGATTTCCAGTAGTCGGGGATGGATTTGTTCCAATTCTTGGCGGCTGTATCCTGCCTCATTGGCATATAAAAGAAGAGCGGCATCTGTGGGATCCCCAATAACTTGGCCCTTGGAGATGGTGGCGTTGTTACATAAGGCAGAAATCATGTAAACCATGCCTAGTTTATTAGTCTTAGTTTCCCTCACCGTCATTTGGTTCAGGGTTAGAGTTCCTGTCTTGTCTGTGCATATGAAGTTACAGGAACCCAGAGTTTCCACGGCCAGGAGTTTCCTAACAATGGCGTTACTCCGGGCCATCCTCTGCATACCCAGAGCCAGGGTTAAAGTTAAAATGGCAGGTAATCCTTCAGGTACAGCGGCCACAGCAAGAGAAACTGCTGTCATAAAAGTGTCCACCAGAGGAGTGCCCTGCCAGTAGGTAATGATGAATACGATAGTGCAGACAACTAAAGCCAGTAATCCTAATATCTTCCCCAGGCGTGCTATCTTCTGCTGGAGGGGTGTTTCTTCATCTTCTTCCTGTATCATCTCCGCAATCTTACCAATCTCGGTGTTCATACCAATTTCAACAACTACCCCCTTTCCACGTCCAGATGAGATGTCAGACTCCATGAACACCATGTTCGCCGGGCTGTGACCATCTTCCAAGATGGCTTCGGTATGTTTTTCCTGGGGTAAAGATTCACCAGTGAGGGTGGATTCATCAACTAGGAGGTCGTGACTCTCTATGATCCTCATGTCAGCAGGGACATTGTCCCCTTCTTCCAGAAGAACAACATCTCCCAGGGTAAGATCACCAGCACTGATCTTCTGCTCCTTCCCATCCCGGATCACCACTGCCTCACTGGATATGAGGCCCTTTAACTTTTCCATGGCCTTTTCAGCACGGTATTCCTGGACAAATCCAACCACCGCGTTAATTAACACTACAATAAGTATGACAATGGCATCCAGGGTATTTCCCACGTAGTAAGCAGCTCCTGCAGCTATAATTAGAATCAGTATCAGAATATCCATAAATTGGCCTAAAAATAACCTGATGGGTCCTGTTTTTGCTTCTTCAACCAGTTCGTTTTTACCATACTCCATGTTACGTTTTTGAGCCTCAGCAGCTGATAGGCCCCTTCTGGTTGAATTCAAATTCTTCAAAGTTTCATCGACAGATAATTTAAGCCATTTCAAAGGGAGCACCTCTGGAAGAATACTGCTCTTTTATAATTGATAAGTTTCATTTTTTTAGGAGTGTTTATAGTGTCTGTGTAAAAGGGTTTTATTATCAAATCTGCCCCAACATCTCCTGCCACCTTCTGCAAGTAGGGGTGGAGTTCTTCTGGAGGTCGTATCGAATAAATCAGTTCTGCACCCTTATATATTTTTAAGTCAGGATGGGTAATATCATCTTGGACTACGTCCTGATGGCAAGGTTTAATATCGGTCCTGATGATATTCACCTTAAGCCGCCTTTGGAGGTCCAATGCCACGGGATAAAAACGTCCCACTCCCACCTCCACAATACGATGGGCATGTGAATAGTGCTGGATTATGTATTCGGAAAAGTCACTCCACATGTCATCACTCACGGAGAAAGTCATGATAATAAGAGAATTCAGGCGTCCGGACGTTAAGGAAGTTCTGGAAATTGAGTTTTCCTCTTTTAAAGATCCTTACCCGTCCCACATTCTGGTGGATATTTATAACTTGGGCGCTGGTTTTCTAGTGGCCCAGCAAGATAATATGATCGTGGGATATATTATATTTTGGATCAGATTTGAAGATGAAGGTCACATCATATCACTGGCCGTGGACAAAAAATATCGACGGAGGGGTGTGGGCTCGACTCTGGTCAATTCAGCCCTGGATATTTTCAAAAAATACAGCCTAAAAAAGATAAAATTGGAGGTAAGGATTGGTAACAAGGCGGCGAGAAAATTTTATCAGAAAACTGGCTTTCTAGAAAAGGAATTCTTACTTAACTACTACGATGACGGCGAAGACGCGGTAGTAATGGAAATGACCCCCCCCTAATGATCCAAACTTCGAATTTGATAAATCCAGTTACGATTCAATTTAAGACAGGAAAATTTGTGATAAAAAAAATAAAATTGGGCGGCATAGTATCTAATAATCAGTAGGTGAAGGGAACTAAACAGATGATAATAACATGGTGATGGCATGCTTAAAGAAGCAAAACTGGCTCTAGAAGATGGCACTATTTTTAAAGGAAGACCATTCGGTTTTGAGACTATTAAAACAGGAGAAGTAGTATTTACTACTGGAATGACTGGGTATGTGGAATCTTTGACCGACCCATCTTACAAAGGACATATATTAATGTCCACCTATCCTCTGCAGGGAAATTGTGGCATATCATCAGAATGGTTCCAGTCAGATGGTATAAAGGTTGAAGGCTATGTGGTGCGTGATGAAAACCTACACCCATCCCACAGTCTATCAGAAAAGAGTTTATCAGATTTTTTAGAAGAATACCAAATTCCAGGTATAAGTGGAGTGGATACCCGCTCCTTAACTCTGAAATTACGTCGTTTTGGTACGTTGAAAGGGGCGCTGGCCACTGCCGAAATTGAGGATGAAGAACTTCTGGACATGGCCCGTAGTCAGCCTGGAATCGAAGAAATTGACCTGGTAGATGAGGTTTGCGTAGATAAGCCTCGTATTTTAGGAGAGGACTATTCCTACAATGTGGTAATATTAGATTGTGGGATAAAAAACAACATTATCAACGCTCTTTTAAAACGGGAGATCGGGGTGACCATTTTACCCTACCACACCCGTCCCAAGGAGATAATGGACTACCAACCCCATGCTATGCTGGTTTCGAGTGGCCCTGGAGATCCTACCCGGGTTAAAGAAGCAATTCAAACCGTTAAAGATCTGAAGGAAAAGATGCCCATATTTGGTATCTGCATGGGACAGCAAATAATATCTCGGGCATTTGGTGCTAAAATATACAAGATGAAATTCGGGCATCGTGGTATAAACCAACCAGTTAAGGATCTGGAAACAGGTAAAGTATTCATAACCTCCCAGAATCATGGTTTCACTGTGGATCCTGAATCTTTATCAGATCTTCCCCTCAAGTTAACCCAGATAAACTTGAATGATGACACTCCAGAAGGGATCAAACATGAAGAACTCCCCATTGAAAGCGTGCAGTACCATCCAGAAGCAGGACCAGGACCACACGATAGTGATAGCTTCTTTGACCACTTTGTGGAGATTTTAAAGGATTATTAAATAGATAACTGTTGAAATCTAATTAACCCTGAATACCTTCAACAAACATTATAAAATGAGGATCGTAAATGCCACGGGATAAAGACATCAAAAAAGTACTTATTATCGGATCAGGACCAATTCAAATAGGCCAAGCCGCCGAATTTGACTATTCAGGTTCACAAGCCTGTAAATCCATACAGGAAGAGGGGATAGAGACTATTCTGGTCAACAGTAACCCGGCCACCATCCAAACCGATATAAACATGGCGGACCAGGTCTATGTGGAACCCCTTACCCCCGAAATAGTAGCCAAGATCATAGAAAAGGAAAAACCCGATGCCGTGCTCCCCACAATGGGTGGTCAGACTGGTCTTAACGTAGCCACTGGTCTGGAAGAGATCGGCGCCCTGGAGGGAATTAAGGTCATAGGATCCTCAGTGGAAACTATACGCAACGTGGAAGACCGGGACCTGTTTGACAGTTTCATGAAAAATTTAAAAGAACCTGTGCCCAGAGCCAGAGCAGTAGAATCACTGGAAGATGCCATAAAGGCCGTGGAAGAGATAGGTTATCCGGTTATTGTCCGGCCGGCCTTCACCCTGGGGGGTACAGGTGGAGGTGTGGCCCATAATGAGGAAGAACTTCGCGAAGTGGCCACCCGGGGGCTGGACATGAGTTTAATTAACCAGGTTCTAATTGATGAATCGGTAATTGGGTGGAAAGAGTTTGAATATGAGGTTATGCGGGATAAAAACGACACTTGCATCATAGTATGTAACATGGAAAACATTGACCCCATGGGAATCCATACTGGTGAAAGTATCGTGCTGGCCCCCTCCCAGACTCTCAGTGACGTGGACAATCAGAAGCTGCGTAACGCATCCATCAAGATCATACGAGCCCTGCAGATTCAGGGCGGCTGCAATATACAGTTTGCAGTGCACCCTGAGACCGGAGAGTACAAGGTAATCGAGGTAAATCCACGGGTGAGCCGTAGCAGTGCCCTGGCATCCAAGGCCACTGGATATCCAATTGCCAAGATCTCAGCTAAGATAGCCATTGGCATGACCCTGGACGAAATAGACAACGATATTACCAAGGAAACCCCCGCATCTTTTGAACCCACCCTTGACTACGTGGTGGCTAAAATTCCAAGATGGCCATTTGATAAGTTTAAAGGAATCAGTAAGGAGATTGGAGTGCAGATGAAGTCCACTGGAGAGGTCATGTCCATAGGGCGCACCATTGAAGAATCTTTGCATAAAGCCATTCGTTCCCTGGATATCAGCAGGTATGGATTTGAAGAGGTTCCCTTCACCAGGGATGACTTGGCAAACCCCACTGATGAACGCATATTCCAGGTGTACACCGCTCTGAAACAGGGTATGGATCTGGAGGAAATCCACAGCATCACCAGGATCGATAAGTTCTTTCTCCATAAAATAATGAACATCATAGAATTCGAAGAAAAGATCAATCCGGAATCTCTGCAGGACCCCATTATAATGGCTGAATCCAAACGTATGGGATTCTCAGACCGGACCTTGGCCCAGATAGCAGGGGTAGATGAAGAAGAAATACGCCGGCACCGAAGGGATATGGGAATAAATCCCTCCTACAAGATGGTGGATACCTGTGCAGCAGAGTTCGAAGCAGTAACTCCCTATTACTACAGTACTTATGAGTTTGAAGATGAAATAGCTGTTTCTAATGATAAAAAGGTTATAATTATTGGTGCCGGACCCATAAGGATTGGTCAAGGTATTGAATTTGATTACTGCTGTGTGCATTCAGCACTTGCCCTGAAAGAGGAAGGTATAGAGACCATAATTGTCAACAACAATCCAGAAACCGTGAGTACCGACTACGACATCTCCGACAAACTCTATTTCGAGCCCCTTACCCTGGAGGATGTTATGGCTATTGTGGAGAAAGAGCAGCCCCACGGAGTAGTGGTGCAGTTCGGAGGCCAGACCAGCATCAACTTGGCAGTTCCCCTGGCTAATAATGGTGTTAAGATTTTAGGAACACCCCATGAGAGTATAGACCGGGTTGAAGACCGGGAAAGATTTACCGAAGTTCTTAATCAATTGGAAATACCTCAGGCAGATTATGGCATAGCATACTCCTTTAAGGATGCGCAGGATGTGGCTCAGAGAATTGGATACCCGGTTTTGGTACGTCCTTCATATGTTCTGGGAGGTAGGGCCATGGAAATCGTTTACGATGATCTGGAACTTCAGGAATACATGAAAGAGGCTGTGCGAATCTCGCCTGATCATCCCATACTGGTGGACAAGTTCCTAGAGGATGCCATTGAAATAGATGTGGACGCCCTCTGTGATGGTGAAAAGGTGTTTATCGGGGGGATCATGGAACACATAGAAGAAGCAGGAGTGCATTCCGGAGATTCTGCCTGCGTAATACCGCCCCAAAGTATTTCAACCGATGTTCTAGAAACTATTAAGAATTACACCCACAAATTGGCCCTGGAATTGGAAGTAGTGGGATTGATGAATATTCAGTACGCCGTGAAAATGGAGGAAGATCATAGCCCCACAGTTTATATCCTGGAAGCAAATCCCCGGGCCAGTCGTACTGTTCCCTTCGTTAGTAAAGCTGTTGGTGTTCCTCTGGCAAAAATTGCTGCTAAATTAATGATAGGACATAAACTGTTGGATTTTGGACTGGAAGATGAAATTGTGGTGGAACATGTGTCTGTTAAGGAATCCATATTCCCCTTCATAAAATTACCAGAGGCTGATTCAGTTTTGGGTCCGGAGATGAAGTCCACTGGAGAAAGTATGGGCATTGATGAAAACTTTGGTGTGGCCTACTACAAGGCCCTGCTCTCGGCAGGGATGGAACTTCCCCACAAAGGCAAAATATTCATCAGTGTCAGGGATTCTGATAAGAACAAGATCCGAGATATTGTTGAAAAGGCCCAGGATCTGGGTTTTGATCTGATGGCTACCCGGGGTACAGCTAAAGCCGTAGACGGCCTGGGAGACATAGAAACTATTCGTAAAATTAGCCAGGGCTCCCCCAACATTCGGGACGCCATAATCAACGGGGAAGTAGCCCTGATCATTAACACTCCCTCTGGTAAGCAATCAGCGGATGATGGATATTATATACGTAGAATGGCTATTGAATTAAACATACCCTATGTCACCACCCTGGCAGGGGCTCGTGCCGCCCTAAATGCAATTGAAAATGTGGAAGATGGTAAAATAGGTGTTAAGTCCCTAGGTGAATATCACCACGAGCCATGATATTAATTATCCAACAGATATCCCAATTTACCAATTAAATTTTTTTTTATTATTTTAATCCAATTTAGACTATTAAACCTAAGTATATCCGAATAACTAACTTTTTTTTTGTTTAAAAAAATGACAGTTGTTCTTTCTTATAAATTTAAATGAGTAGAGGCTATGAAATAATATCTTAATAGTAAAAGTCAAAATTAGATTCAATAGACAAGATTAATAGTTAAAAACAACATATAATATTATTACAAGTAAGAACCAATTAATACCGTGCTTCATCAATCCTACCATCAAAGGCTGTGACGGTGAGTATAATGTTTATAGGGATGAGAAAAACCATTTTACTGATGATCATTAGTTTTTTTTGTATTTTAAGTATCATATCCACTTCAGATGCCCATATTCTTATTATTGGAGATTCCCTATCTGATTATCCCCAGACTCTGCAAGAAACCCAGAACATAGCGCATCAGTTGAAATTAAGGGGTTACAATGTCCTGGAACTATATCAAAAAAACGCAACTACCAAAAATATCCTGAAAGGCATGTATGATGCAGACGCCATTATTTATGCGGGCCATGGTGGTTATCAGTATGGGAACTACGATAACAAAGGTGGCACAGCTACGGGCCCATTCTCCCTGGTTGGGGCACCATCCAGTTCCATTGACTCCAGTAACTTTATTTGGGGAGTAGGAGGCCAGATGAGAGAAGGGGCTGGAAGTCTGTTCGAAGCCCCTTTCAAGGCTAATATACCAGTTTTTTTACTTCATGCTTGTTTCTCCACTGGATGGGTGGGGGATAAAGAAGTTTCTAATCCTGCAGAAACCATATACAATTTTTCAAGGATGTTTACCAGCGTAGGTGCTAACTACTATGCCACTGCATGGAATGGGGCAGAAATCATATACGACTTCCTTAATGGCGCCTCAAACTTCCTGGAAGCTAATCAACAAAACTACGAACCTTTAACCACCAGCACCACCTATAACGGTGTTAACATATGGAAAAACCAGCACGGATATTCTGCATTTGTGGGCAACTGGCAGGGTAGCTTCCCTACCGTCAGACAAACCACTGTTTATGATGATACAGCAGCAGAGGACTGGTACAATGGCAATCGTATCCGGGAAGATTTAAGATGCTCTTTCACAGTAATTCCCGGTCCCTACTACACCCAACATCCAGTAACCTTCACCGAAGGTTCCTACAGTATGGCCAGTAACATCACCACTTACTTCTGGAACTTTGGAGATGGCACTACCTATCAATCAAACAGTTCTTCTAATCCTGTGCATACCTATACCCAAACTGGGAACTATGTTGTGTCCCACAGCGTAACCAGCGCCCAGAACCTCAGCGCCCAGTACAATCGGCTTATAATTGTAAACAATCCACCTAACACACCAGTATACACCCCAAATCCAGTACCTGCTACTATCATCGTTAAAACCACTCCCACCACGACCCAGTACACATACAAGTACAGTACCAGATATTTCTACAAGTATGTGAAAAAAGGAAAAAAATGGTATAAAATCAAGTACAAGTACACCTATAAATGGGTGAAAAAAGGAAAAAAATGGTATAAAATAAAGGTCTGGATAAAAAGGGTGGGATAAATCCATGACACCCCACCACCAACTCGCAGAAGTCATATTTATTCTCAGTTAACAATTGTTGTTAAGGGGGGATTCAGTTCATATGATCACCATTCAGAATGGAACCCTGCTTTATGGGAAAAATCTCCTCCCCATGGGTAAAAACCTGTTCATTCAGGACCATGAGATTGTTGAGATCTCAGAGTGCCAGGCCCGGGGAAAGGTTATTGATGCTAAGGGATGCCTAGTAGCACCAGCACTAGTAAATAGCCATATACATCTTGGTGATTCAGTTGCCCGGGATGTGGGTGATGGGGAACCACTGGATAAAATAGTAAAACCACCAGATGGAATTAAACACCGCATATTGCGAGAAACACCACGAGAAGATCTCATAAGATCCATGAAAGATTCGCTGCAAGACATGGTTCAATGTGGGATCACCACCTTTCTGGACTTTAGAGAGGGAGGAGTGGATGGTGTTGAGATCTTACGGGAAGCTCTGGAGGATATTCATGTTCGAGGCCTAATTTTGGGGAGGCAGGATTCTTTCCTTGATAAAAATGCTGATAAGTCTAAGATAGTCTCTGATGCCCAGGAAATTTTGAAGATCACCCATGGGATTGGTTTAAGTGGCTTTGGAGAGATCGATGATGAAACTGCCCGAAACATCGCCAGAGAATGTCTTAAAGAAGGTAAGATTCCGGCCATCCATGTAGCGGAAAATGAAAAAGTACAGCAGCAATCCAAGGAACTAACTGGGAAAACAGAAGTAGAAAGGGCCTTAGAAGCTGGTTTCAAATTACTCGTGCATTTAACTTCAGCCTCCACCTCTGATCTAGAAAAACTAAGTAAACAGGAACTCTCAGTAGTTTGCTGTCCCCGAGCCAATGGCGCCCTATCCACGGGGATACCCCCCATAAAAACAATGTGGGACCTGGGAATAAACCTGTTACTAGGGACAGATAATGTGATGATAAATTCTCCAAATATGTTCAGTGAAATGGAATACGCCCTTAAGGTAACAAGAGGGCTTACCCAGAAGTATTTTGCCCCAGTGGAGATTTTGAAGATGGCAACTGTGAACGTAGGTAAGGCTATCGGTTTAAATTTAGGATCACTGGAAGAGGGTTATCTGGCTGACATAATGATTGTAGAACAGATCTCGCGTGATCCGATCCTATCCCTCATAAACCGTACTCAATCGAAAAACATAATAGGCGTAATAACAGATGGTAAAATATTATACCAGAGGTGACACTATGTACAACAAAATTTTACTACCTACCGATGGTTCTAAACACGCCGAAAAGGCTGCTGAACATGCCATATGGATTGCCAGTCAAAGCGGTGCTGAAATCATTGTTCTTGATGTTATAGAAACATCTTCACTGGTGGGACTTCCAGCAGAAGATCTTATAGTGAGAATTAAGGAAATGCTCAAAGAAGAGGCAAAAAGATCTTTAGATAGGATTTCTGAGATGATCAAGGAATATGGACCTGAAATTAACGTAACCCTCAGCAGTAAAGAAGGCTCCCCTGCAGACGTGGTATTGAAAACAATCGAAGATGAAGATGTTGACTTGGTGGTTATGGGAACTTCTGGTAAACATGGATTGGACCGGTTTTTACTGGGGAGTGTAACAGAAAAAGTGGTTAGATCAGCTAAATGTCCAGTTCTAGCCGTTCACTAGTTAAAATAATTATCTAATTTTAATATTTTTTAGATGGTGTACAATATGCTAATAGAAGAGATAATGTCAGAGGATATTCACTTTATACAGGTGCCGGGAAATCGTTCCCATGCCCTGGACATAATGAGGGAAAAAAAGGTTTCAGGACTCCCTGTAGTAAAAAAAAGAACCAAGACCTTGGTAGGTATACTCACCCGATCTGATCTGGTTCAGAACCCAGATGAAGAACAGATCGCCCTGATCATGACCAGGGATATTATATCTGTCGCCCCTGAAGATAATGTGGAGGATGCCGCTCGAAAGATGATAAAAAACAACATCCGCAGAGTACCCGTAGTGAAAGATGGCGAACTTGTGGGGCTGGTTACGGCCTCAGATCTTGTGAAAAAAGCTCTATGGAAAATGGATCTCTCAGAACCCGCAGAAAAGTACATGTTAAAGGATATTCCCACTACCTGGGAGAAAACTCCCCTTAATGTGGCCTTCGAAATCATGCGTTATTATAACTTGAAGGTGCTCTTGGCCCTCAACAAGGATGGAAAGCTTTCCGGAATATTAACTGAAACTGATTTTCTAGATGAAAGTGAAATAGTGTCTGAACAGACCGTGCACAACACTTCAGTAGGTACTGAGGGGGATAAATGGTCCTGGGATAGTAAAAATGTCCTTTATGTCATAAAGAATCATCTTCAATTCTCGGATAAAGAGGTTAAAGATGTGGCTGCCACTGACTTAGTCATCGTCACCACCAAAACCACAGTTAAGGAATGTGCCAACAAACTGCGTCAGAAGAAAATAGAACAGATGCCAGTTATTGACGTGGAAGGAGACCTAGTAGGCTTGATTAGGGCTAGTGATTTGATTAAGTCCATTACCGATTGAAATGTCCCCTGTAACCTTAAAGATAAAGGAAAGTTCTGAAGAAATTCGGATCGTGGCAAAAAATGGGTCAGAAGTTGTCATCCATCCCCTGAACATAAAATTCCTCATGGCCACATTTTGGTGGGAGGGGACTCCCCAGCTGCAAACCTTTTTCGAGATTTTGGAACTCACCATAAAAAGGACTATTAACCAAGTATTTCCACATGAAAAGTTGATTCTGGATTATACCTACCAAGCCAATGACGCCCTGGAAGAAGCCTCCCTCATCACCGTAAAGATCAATCGGGTGGAAGCAGATGGTCAGGAATTGGAAGTGGAAGGGGATTTAATAAGCTTGCATGGCAACGATGATCGGGGAATTTTAAGAAAAATAACTAGCCACCGGCGTAGAGTATATGAAAATGTTGTAAAAGAGATTTAATAGCATTTATTTTTAAATCTCCTGTTTAATTACTCCCTATCAGTTTATACTTATCTACGACGAATATGGGGCATGATTTGGTAGAGAATGTCCTCAGCGTGATTTCTATCTTTAACATTTCGAGCCACTATTTTTCCCTTAGAAAAAAGAGTAATGTTCACTCCATCCAGCTTTATTAAGGCTACCCCCATATCGCTTGAAAATTTAACGGTTCCTATTGTTTTTAGTTCTTCACAACTCTTTTCCAGATCCACTGGGTAGGGTAGTTCAGCTTCAAACATTATCCGGTTTTTACTGTCCTGGCAGGGCCTGTAAATAACTAGATCCTTTTTATGAGTTTGGTACCCTGCCAAATTTAAAGTCACTTTCTTAAATCCAATTTTTTTCAGTTCAGAATCGATATAACTCAGGGTTTGATTATCTAAATTATGGTAATCCATTTCAATATCTGCAGTGCCATCTTCATCACGAACCCTTAATTGATCCGTATCTGAGAGGTTTTTCAGAAATTTTTCAGCATAATCAATTCTTCTTAGCTTATTCATGCTTAAAAAACTTCCAGAAGGTATTCGGGTAGCCAAACAAGTAGTTGATGGTGTGTAAGAAATTTTCATATCCTTCAGTAATTCCTTTACTTCCATAGAGCTCAATCCTACCTCCACCAAAGGAATTTTTATGTTCTCCTGGTAGTTGACCTCCACACCTGGCCTGTCCTCAAAAAGATCGGTGAGGTTGGTGCCATCAGCCACCCAATCAAAACCTTTCTCCTGCAGTACTTCACCTATCCTGTCGTGAATGTTTTTTTTGCATATGTAACAGCGACTTGGTGGATTAGATGAGAAGTCGGGATTTTCAAGGAGGTCATCTTCAATAATTAAATGATTGATGCCTAGTTTTCTGGCGATTTCCTGAGCACTTTTCGTGAACCCCGCAGGCATTACTCCATTATCAACGGTTACTGCCAAAGCCTCTTTTGAATATCTTTCAGCTATTTTAGCCAGAAGTGTGCTGTCAGAACCTCCTGAAAAGGCAATTATCACCTTGTGATCCTGGAAGTAATTTTTCAATTGGTCAAGTTTATCTTCAAGTTTCATGGTCGCCCAGTTTAAAAAGAGTTGATCCGTTTTTTAATGTAATTTAAAACTTCCATTGCATCCTGTTTTTTGATATCCCGACCTTCTCTGGCTAAAAATTTTTTCAAGCTATTTATTTTCCTATCCTCCAAATGGGAGTTTCGAAAAACCAAGTTATAATTCCTTTTTGGATAATAAATAGCCTTGGCAGTTGTATAAAGTTTTTCTAAATCTTCATGAGATATTATGCCCTTTTTGACAGCTTTATCGAAGTTATATTTCATACTCACCAGTGCCTCAGATAACTGTTCATAGCTAGATGGTTCAAAAACCACGGCCACATCGTCATCTGATTCCACCAGACCATTTTTATATGCCTGAAAAACTC
Organism: Methanobacteriota archaeon; assembly: GCA_029556335.1. Taxonomy (GTDB): domain Archaea; phylum Methanobacteriota; class Methanobacteria; order Methanobacteriales; family Methanobacteriaceae; genus Methanobacterium. The sequence goes on along the minus strand of JAKQFA010000006.1, from coordinate 159,420 downwards.
TTCCAACACCAATCATCCCCATATCTTCTAGTTCTGCTGACCTTAAAGCACCCATGCTGGCACCGCCCACCACCTTGATCCCCACGTCCAGGGCATCCATTATCTCTCGGTGGGAAACTGCTGGTTTCTGGTGAAAAACCCCATCAATTATGCCTATTATGACCGGATTATCGTGAATGGCCTTAGTGACATCACCACGGCCTACAGGAGGCCTATAATCTGCCTTTAAGATCTTTTTTGCCTCTTCCGGACTTAATGAAGGGCCGGTGAAGATTATGATCCTGTGGTTTGCCAAGATTACACCTGAAGTCTTCTAGTTATAAGAATTGAATCCAATGGAAAAAGAGTTTTCCGATCCCGATACACGAGGATTTTTAAAGTCAAAGAAATTCAGTACCAGCCACTTCCTGGTGTAATTTTTTCAAACGTTCCAAAGAAGGATGTTCTGAGCCTAATTTTTTTTCCCACTTTCTGAGCACAAAGGCAAGGCCTACTTCTTCCTGATTATGAACCAAGTTGTCGGCATGGGCCACGATCTTCTCTTCAAGGGTCTTGGGAGTGTAATCTTTAGGTGGCAATCCTAATTCCCTGGCTTCTTGAGGAGTTATACCTGCTCCTATGTGTCTTTCAACTATTCTAGTTAGTTCCTGAGGAAATTCCATTTTTTCCAGTATCTGAGCGCCGACAATAGCATGACGAATATCATTGGACCGGCATCGCCCCACATCATGCAGTAATGCGCCGTTTTTTATAAGTTCCAGGTCCACTTGTAATGAAAAACTTTTGGCCAATAAAAGTGCTCTTTTTTTCACTGCTTGGCAGTGACTCATAACTTCCTCAGGGCATTCAAGTTTTTTGTAAATATCAATAATCAAATGGAGGCCCTCAAGAAGTTTAGATTAGAAAAATAGATTCAACTCATTTTTTCCTTTAATTCCTTTAATTCCATGATGATTTTGGAGTTATCATGGAACTCCAATTTAGATCCACATTCCGGACAGATGAAGTTATTTTCTGAAGCTTCTTCAAAGTTATAGCGGCAATTATTAGTGCAGATGAAGAACATATTATCTTCTTCATACTCCAATGATTCTTTAATTTCACGGGAATAGTTTTCACATTGCTTATTAATGATTTCAGAGATTTTTCCTTCCTCAAATTTCCAGTTGTATGTGTACCATTGGGTTTCTGGATCTTTACTACGTTTATAACTAGCTGCTCCAGCATCGTATAATTTGTATAAAATTCTGCGGACAATGTTAAGCCGGATTTCGGTTTTTTCTGCAATTTCTTCATCGGTGGTTTTGCCAGATAATAAACACTGAATAATCGGGATGCTGTTTTCATTATCAGCAGTGATACCCGTAATAATTTCCTGTACAGTGTAGTCGTTTAGCATTTTCGTCACTCCTTCATCTTCAGGACTGTTTTGAATTCCTTGAATTATAAGATCATTGAGCTTTAGCATTTTAGAATCCTCCTAAGGCGATATAGGGCTCTTATGTAATTTTAAGCTCTAATGATGAATCCCTTCAAATTCAAGCCCTTCAATAGTCGCCTAAATCTTGCAGTTTAGCCCTGCTTAATTATTCATAGACCTATATGCATGTTTCTGATGTTAATACTATGTTTTATAGGGAGAAAGATGATTTAATTTGAATTTAAGGCTGTATTCTATTGTGGGGTTAAAAAACACCTTCCTGTATTACACCTATATTGACACATTACTATTTAAATTTTGTTGAATTAAATGAAAGAAGAACAAAGCATTTAATATGTTTTAGAGCATTCGCACTATAACCGCAGGAGTATGAGGGACTGAATCAAGCATTTCAACGGTTACACCTGAAAACCCCTCTTTGAAGGTTTGGATCATGTCATAAATGGTTTCCATAGTTATTTCATTCTTTTTTTGACACTCTTCAGCCATCAAAGATACTTGCAGAATCGTTTCTAGGTTCATAACCCTGGAAACCGCTAGAGGAGTGGGGCCCTGAATAGTTCCTATTCTTCCCAATAAATAAGCAAAAATACCTAGATTACTCTTTATCTCCGGTATAGCATAGGGTAAAGATGTAAAATTAACACCAGCAAATCTGTAAGTTGCATCAGTATCTATAATAATTACCGTAACTTTTTTGCCAGTTCGAGCGTAAATTTTAGCCATGATATCCTCCACTACTTCATCAGTTTGTTCCGGGAGCAGAGATACATATGTTCCTGGTACATTGCTCAGATCGACGCCAGCTTCTGATGCAGGTTTAAGGGCATGTTTCCATCCATAATATCTTAAAATCAGCTCTTTATGGGATCTCGCTTCTGTAGGGAGTTTTTTAAGATTTTTAACTGTCCTTCTTTTCATCCCCAATAAAGGACCCAAGATGTAGCCCCAGAGATATTTAGACCACCAATCTGCTAGCAAATAAGCTCTCCAAGATGGTTTGAACTTTGATTCATCAACGATCCTTCCCTGAGATATGGCTATGGGAGTTTCTGATATAACCAGAAAGTCATTGTCTTCCACATTATATTCCAATGCTTCAATGATTATATCATAAGGTTGATTGGGATGGATATAGTTGGTGTGAATAGGGATGGTCTTATACGATTTTGGGGAGGTGGGAATAGCTTTTTTCATGCTAAATCCAGAAGAAGTTTTAAAAATTAACCCTTGATGGGAGGTGCCCATACTTTGAGATCAATCCCCTCAATAACTGCTTTACGGCCTTCTAATTGTACAACTACTCCGGAGTGCACCTTCTGCATCATGCAATGGTATGGAAGAAAGCGGACAGTTTCCCCTACCCCTGGAAGTTTTCCTTCAATGATTCCATGAAACCCACCCACCATACAGACTCCTACATCTTTGAATGGAAAATCAACTTGGGGATTGACCCTGTGACAGGGCCCCACCAAGTGCACGGTTATTAATCCATGGTTTTCTTCCAGTATCTCACCAAAATGGATAATGGGGCAGCCTAGTGGACGGTAACGAATTATGTCACCCTTTTTAAGTTCTTCTCGGGTGAAGGGATAGAGCACCTCTCGGCAGGAATGTTCTCCAGGAAGAGGTTTCAAAATGAAATCCGCTTCATAGCCGTCCAGAACTCCCACGATCTTTTCTTCGGGAGTTATAATTTTCTCTTCTTTTAGTATTGTTTCTGCTTTCTCACGGTTCTCATCAAAAAGTTCCTGAAACATGAACCGGCACTTTTCCAATTTAGAACTTTCTCTTAAAAGGGAAGCTGCAAATTCGTCACAACGGGCGTAACCGCAGATTCCACAGTTGTATCCTGGTAATAGTTGAACCAGCTTATCTCTCTGGTTAATATTTATCTTCCTAGCCATGAGACCTATTCTCCCTCGTAGCTCTGGAATCCATCTATACGGCGCAGGATACCCCGATGGTACTTTTTGTTAACCTTGGTTTCTCCCACACACAGGGTGCACACCGCTAGTGGAGCGGAATGGCGGAGTTTTTCATCATCCAGTGAAACATCCTGTGATTTCATCATTTCTTCCGCAAGTTCAGTGCAACCTTGACCACTCAAACCATTGGCGTCAATTATTTTACACTGGGGATTGACTTCAAGAACCCTTTCCCGGAATATTTCCCTTTCCGCTTGGGATATCATGTCACCCTTGGTTATCACTGCAATATCTGAGGTGGATAAGAAGGGGCCCACCTTAAGTGGGGTGTTAGGACCACTGGTGGCATCGATTACGCATACCCCCAGGGAATTCCTGGTGAAAGGGGCACAACGATGACATAAACCGGCAGTTTCTATTACCAGAAAATCGGCTTCGTTTTCTTGAGCCCATTTGATCATGTCTTCCAAGTTGTAGATGGCGTAGTGGTCAGGGCACATGTCCATGGACAGGCCCACTAGGTTGGGTACGCCTACCTTGTCGAATTTTTTTCCATCATCGGTGTACAAGCAGTCCACCTTTACCACCGCTGGTTTAAAACCCTGTTCTTTGAGGCTGCGCAGGGCATGTATGAGTACAGCTGTTTTTCCGGAGCCGGGGGTACCAGCCACGATTACCATTCGCATATTACCACTTGATAGTTGATTTAAATTTATTTCTATTTCTTAATACGATTGAAAATAGAACAAGAAAGATCTATTCTTTTTATTCTTAAAGATTTTACTTATTTAAACATATTATTTTAGGGGAGTAAATAATATTTTTAGTGAGGTGGAGACCATGACTCGAAGAGAAGTGAAGATGTACTATGACCAAGCCTTGTCATTTCTAGGTCAGGGAGAAGCACAAAAATCTGTAGAATTTTTGGATAGAGCCCTGGAAATTGATGATAAATACTTTCCAGCTTGGAATAATAAGGGAATTGCCTTATTAGAGCTTGGAAAATTTCAAGATGCCCTTAAATGTTTTGAACAGGTGATCCAACTAAATTCACTGGATAAGATGGCTTGGTACAATAAAGGATATACGCTTTTGATTTTAGAAAAGTATGGTGAATCTGTGGATGCATTTGACATTTTTCTGGCCAGATATACACAGGAAGACCACTTCTACAAGTATGCCTTATACTTACAAGCTAAGGCACATTATTTCCTTAAAAATTATCAAACTGCAGTTGATTTACTTCGCAGGGCCATTGAAACAGATCCAGATTTTGAAGAAGCCCATGATCTTCTTAATTCTATTTCTAATAATATTTAACATATTAAAATTCAATATCTTCAATATTTTCGATTACTTCCCCGTTTCGAACTTTTTCCCTTAAATTGAGCATCAATTCGTCGATTTTGTTTAGTTTACGTGAAATTCCTTTTTCCGATTGGGTGGTACCCACCACCTTAATCATTCCACCATTTCTCATCACAATACGCTTGTCAGTCATTAACGCCAGAACAGGGTCGTGGGTGACTACTAACACTATTTTTCCGTGGCCAGCCAAAACTTTAAGAGCATCGTGTTTCCTTATACCAGCGTTTTCAATCTCATCTATTAGAACAATAGGCGAGTTACTGATTATAGCCACATCTGCCACCATCAATGCCCTTGATTGGCCCCCACTTAGGATTGTAAGTTCATGTTCCTTTTTTATGGGCTCACCAGTGAGGGTGTTGGCCAGTTTCACCACTCTATCCACACAAGTATTACTGGCTCCCCTGCATTTAGCATGTAAACTTAAAAAGTCCCCTACAGTCATATCTGCCAGGAAATTCATGTTCTGAGACAGTTGGGCAACCATCTTCTTGCGAGGATCGGTTCTGTCTTCGTAACTTGGTTCCTCATCATTAACTAGGATCTTCCGCTTGGAAAAGGTGTCTTCCTGGGCCAGTTGTTCAATATCACCAATAAGAGAACTTTTACCACTTCCAGTAGGTCCAACCACTCCAAAGATTTCTCCTTTTTTTATGATCACCTCATTCAGAGGTTCTTTATTCCCTTGTTTATCGTAACCGCCTTTGATGGTTATCTTTTCAATCATTACCAATTCACCTTTCCCAAAGTATCTCCCCTGAGACCTCTACGCATGGTTTCCAGTGAGATTATCTCTTCTGGGGCAATGTTGCCCAGGTTCACATTAACCCCAAGGTTCAGTATAAAATATACTTGCTGATTTTTCTGGGGCGCTTCCCAGATAATCATCTCGGGTTTGGTATTATCCATGAAGAATTGGACTTCTTCTTCTTTAACATTTCCTTTATCATCATAAACACCGATGCCCTTTCCTCCTTCGCGGGCCTCCATAATAATCCAATCCGCACCGGAATCTATGTCTTCATTGATCATTTCCACCTTCCGCTGGAGCTTTATCTCCTTATCTTTTTGCGGATCCTTTTTTCCCACTTCAGTTATGGCTTTAAATCCACCATCCTTAACTTTACCTATGATTTCAATCCGATCTTCAATTGGTAGTTCAATGGTGCCGTCAGAGATCTCAATGGCCCCAAATCCAAGTTGTTGTGCTTCCAGGAGGAACTGATCCAACTTATCCTGAATGTACGCCGTTTCCAACAGAGTACCGCCAGGATAAGGTATAACATCATATGTCCTGTATAAATTAATTTTCTCCATTATAATATCTTTGTTATAAAGTGCGGAGGTCCCCCATCCTAGTTTAGCAAGATCGATGTAACTTCCCGAAATTTTCAGAAGATCCTCCACGGCTCTGGTGCCCAGACCCTTATCCAACATCATGGTAATTCCAGTGCCGGGTAGGGGTTTGCGATCATGGGTTAGAAAATTAAAAGCTTGCAATCATTTCACCATTTTTTTATATGATTTTGATATTTAAAACATTCCTATTATATATATAGAGTATGGGGATGTGAAAGTACTGGTGGATCTTCCTACAAAATCTTCTCCCACCTTTTTAGCATATTTATAGTAGTTTAAATAAAGATCAACCTATAAGTGGTGGTTTTATGGAAAAAAAAATAGAATACTTTGAAACACCTGGTGGGGAAAACACGGAAAGGTTAATAGAACTGGTGAAAGAACGATCCGAGGAGTTAGGTATCAAAACCATGGTGATGGCTTCGGTTAGTGGTGAAAGTAGTCTGAAATTGGCTAAAGCCGTTCCTGATGCTAAGATCATAAGTGTCACTCACCATGCTGGATTCAGAGGAGGGGATGAATTGGAATTGAACCCGGAATTCCAGGAAGAACTTGAAAAAAGAGGTATACCCATATACGTTGGTACCCATGCTCTCTCTGGCGTGGGAAGAGGGATAAGCAATAAATTTGGTGGTGCAACACCAGTTGAAGTCATAGCCGAAACTCTGAGAATGTTTTCCCAAGGAGTAAAGGTTTGCGTTGAGATCAGCATCATGGCAGCTGATGCGGGGCTCATTCCTACAGATGAAGAAATTATAGCCATTGGAGGTACGGCTAGGGGTGTTGATTCTGCCCTGGTATTGAAGTCTGCTCACATGAACAACTTCTTTGAACTTCGGATTAGAGAAATAATTGCAATGTCCAGACCATAATCAGTGGAGGGTGTTAAAGGTTAAGTTGCCATCCTCAGTTTTCAGTACCAAAATAGTAAACATGTTAAGTGCACAATGACTTCATGGTCCTATGATGGTGATGATCTGCACATAAGAGTTGAAAATTGTATGTTGGAAGGAAAATAATAGGTCAAAAAACCGTTGCTTTTAAATATAAGTAAAAACAATAACACAATTAAGTATAACAACTCTACAAGTGGGGGTAGGAATTGAAATCTCTCATAAACAATACCATAAAAGAATCTGAAAATAGAAGGAATAGATCAGACATTAGCAAGCGTGGTGAATACGACACCAGTATTGACCATGAACTGGAAGATATAATAAAGCGAAGTCGGGCCAAAATTTTAGTGATAGGTGCAGGGGGCGCTGGAAACAACACTGTTTCCCGACTCACTGACATTGGGATCGAAGGAGCTAAAACCATTTCTCTGAACACTGATGCTCAAGATCTTTTCTATTCTACAGCTGACCAGAAGATACTCATAGGTAAAGATACCTGTGGAGGTTTAGGTGCTGGAGGCATACCAGATGTTGGTGAAGAAAGCGCTGAGGAAAGTGAAGAAGATATCAAAGCCAAACTAGAAGGAGCGGACATGGTCTTCGTGACTTGTGGTCTAGGTGGTGGAACCGGTACCGGTTCTGCTCCAGTTATTTCCAAATTGGCTAAAAAGATTGGTGCACTCACCATTGCTGTGGCAACTATGCCTTTCAGTGCTGAGGGTCTTCGTAGAAGAGAAAATGCAGAAAGTGGCCTGGAAAAGTTGCAAAACGCAGCTGATACAGTCATCGTGATCCCCAACGATAAACTCCTGGAAGTAGCACCCAATCTTCCCATAAACAAGGCTTTCATGGTGGCTGATGAACTTCTGGGCCGAGCAGTGAAAGGAATCACTGAACTCATAACCAAACCAGGGCTGGTGAGTCTGGACTTTGCAGACATCCGCAGCATCATGAAGGGATCCGGAATGGCCATGATTGGAATGGGGGAGTCAGATTCCGGTGATCGGGCCATAGAATCCGTCCACGAAGCACTAAACAGTCCCCTCTTGGATCTGGACATCTCCAATGCCAAAGGAGCATTGGTCAACATATCTGGAAGCTCAGATTTAACCCTGCAGGAAGCCGAAAACGTGGTGCAGATTGTGGCTGATGAACTAGATCCAGATGCCAACATAATCTGGGGTACCCAGATTCAGGAAGACTTACAGAACATCATCCGCACCACTATAGTGGTGGCCGGAGTAAACTCACCACACATATTTGGTGTGCCTGGTGAAGGAGAATTCGTGGGGGAAAGGCAGCAGGAAAAAGCCCCTGAATCTTCCTTAGAAGAATTCATCGATGGTGTTTTTTAATAAATCTATTGTAATTCCCATCGGACTTTGTCAGCCGATAAAAAGGCACCAAATCCATCCCCTGATTGTTATAAATTGAGGGGTTCCACTATAGGTGGTTCCATCGACCCTTTCCGCCTACCCCCTACATGGAAAGGTTTATAAACCCCTCACACAATAACTTATTTTGTTCTATCTAGATTTTACATACTTTCTTCTAAAATAGAAATCGCATGAAGTGGGTATTTTTATGAATTTGAACAAAGAATCTGTGGTCAGTTTTCTAAAACAGTGCCAGAGGGTACTACATGTATCCAAAAAACCAGACCGTGATGAGTATCTCAATGTTTCCAAGATAACTGGAATTGGAATCATAATCATAGGCGTGGTAGGTTTTATCATCAGTATAATTGCCCAGCTCTTAGGGGCATAATGTTCCAGTGTAATATTTTTGGGTAGTGGTATTTTGATCTATGCAATAAGAACCCTGGTGGGTCAAGAAAAAAACGTGGCCCGTGTAATTGCCAGGAACGTTAAAAATAGTGGGATTGGAGTTAGTTCTATACTGGTTCCAGAAAGTCTCAGGGGATACATTCTGGTGGAGTCCTCCACAAATCTGGATATGCAAAACCCGGTCTTCAAGGTGCCCCATATGAAGGGTTCCATCGAAGGCGAAATACCCTACACTGAGATAAAAAACTTTTTAAATCCCGAACCTATACTATCTTCCATCCAGAAGGGAAGTATTGTTGAACTCATATCTGGGCCTTTTAAAGGAGAAAAGGCCAAAGTAGTTAGAATAGATGAATCTAAAGAAGATGTAGTTCTGGAACTGATTGAAGCAGCAGTTCCCATCCCAGTTACTGTTAAAGGTGATCAAATAAGATTAATACAGAAGGAGGCAGACTAATGGCAAGTGAAACCGTAGAAATTCTTATTGACGGCGGAAAAGCCACTCCAGGACCACCCTTAGGTCCCGCTATTGGACCCCTGGGCATCAATATGATGCAAGTAGTGGAACAGATCAACCAAAAAACTGCAGACTTTGATGGTATGAAGGTGCCAGTGAAGATCATTGTAGACTCCGCTACCAAGGAATTCAAAGTAGAAGTGGGTACACCACCCACCACCGCTCTGATCATGGATGAATTGAAAATTGAAAAAGGATCCCAGGATCCCGGGCTGGAAAAGGTAGCTGACCTTAAAATGGAACAGGCCCTTAAGGTTGCTCGAATGAAATTCGATGCCCTCCTGTCACCAAATTATAAAAACGCGGCTAAGGAAATCATTGGTACCTGCGTGAGCATGGGAATTACCGTAGAGGGTAAAGATCCCCGTGAAGTCCAGAAAGAAGTGGATGAAGGGATCTATGACAGTGTATTGGTGCAGGAATCGTAAATTTCATTGATCATTACATGAGACATTGAAAGAAAATGGCATTCACATCAGAAATACGTTGAACTTTTCACCCGAGAAGTTCATGGAGGAATTGGATGAAACAAGAGATCTTAGAAGCGGTGAAGAAGGCTAAAAAAGATGCAAAGCCGAGAAACTTCACACAATCCGTTGATGTAGTAATCACCATCAAGGATTTAGACGTGAGAAAGCCAGATAACCGCATAGACGAAGAAGTGTTTCTCCCCAATGGAAGAGGAAAACCGGTTAAGATCGCCTTTATTGCCGACGGTGAACTGGCCCTGCTGGCCAAAAATGCCGGGGCGGATCTGGTGATCAACAAGGCCGAACTGGAAGAATTAGGTAAGAACCGTAAAGAGGCAAAAAAGATTGCTAACCGTCATGATTTCTTCGTGGCCCAAGCAGATATGATGCCCCTGGTTGGTAGGTTCTTGGGACCTGTTTTAGGGCCCCGGAAGAAAATGCCCAAACCAGTTCCAGCTTCAGCTAAGCCTGAACCCCTTATGGAGAAACTGAGAGGCACCGTAAAGGTGAGAATGAAGGATCAACCAGTGGTGCAAACTCTAGTAGGCTCCCAGGAGATGGGAGATGAAGAAATTGCCGATAACATTGAAGTTGTGCTGGGTGTACTGGACCAGAAACTGGAGAAAGGACGAAACCAGATCAAGTCCATGTACGTGAAAACCACCATGGGGCCAGTAATGAGGGTGATCTAATGGCACACGTTGCACAGTGGAAAAAGGATGAAGTAAAAAATCTTCAGAACCTCATCGATAGTCATCCGGTGGTGGGAATAGCTGATCTAGCGGATATACCCGCCCCTCAGATGCAGAAAATGAGGGAGGCCCTGCGGGGCAATGCTCAGCTGAAGATGTCCCGGATAAATTTGATGAATCTGGCTCTGAATCAGTCCCAGAAGAATAATATAAAGGCTTTGTCTGACTTCATGGCCGGACAGCCAGCCATGATCTTCACAGACATGAACCCCTTCAAACTGTACAAGATACTGGAAGATAGTAAGACCCCGGCTCCTGCCCGAGCAGGAAGCATAGCCACTGCAGATATAGTGGTGCCCGAGGGGGATACTTCGTTCCTACCTGGACCTGTGCTGGGGGAGTTGCAGAAGATAGGAATTCCAGCCAAGATCGAAAAGGGTAAAATAGTTATTACCGAAGATAAAACCATAGTTGCCGAGGGAGAAGAAATCTCAAGTGATGTGGCAAGTATGCTCACCCGACTGGGAATCTATCCCATGGAAGTGGGAATTGACCTACAAGCCGCTTATGAGGACGATACTGTTTATACCTCTGATCTTCTGACCATTGACTTGGATAAGACCATCCAAGATATACAAAGGGTTTACTCTCAGGCCATAAATCTAGCCGTGAATGCGGTGGTGTTCACCGAAGAGTCCCTGCCTCTGTTAATATCTAAAGCTGCCGGCCAGTCCATGAACCTGGCTCTGAATGCGGATATATTAACTACCAAAACCACTGATATTATCCTGGCCAAAGCCTACGCCCAGATGCTGGCCTTGGCATCCGAGTTATCTGCCAAGGATGGTGATGCTCTGGACAGCGAACTTCAAAAGAAGATAAGCGCAAAGGCCGCGCCCACCACAGTATCCCAGGATAAAGAAGAGGAAGAAGAAATAGAGGAAGAAGAAGAGGAAGAAGAAAAAGAAGAGGATGCAGCCGCTGGACTGGGAGCCCTCTTCGGATAATTATTAACAAAATTTAGAAATTCGAGGTGATTTCATGGAATACATATACGCAGCAATGTTACTACACTCTGCAAATCAGGACGTAAACGAAGATAATGTGAAGAAAGTTTTAGAAGCAGCCGGGTCCGAAGTGGACGAAGCCAGGGTTAAAGCCCTCATCGCCGCATTAGAGGATGTAGACATAGAAGAAGCTATGGAAAAAACCGCAGTGTCGGCTGCTGCACCTGCAGCTGCTGCAGCTGCCCCAGCTGAAGCTGAAGAGACTGAAGTTGAAGAAGAAGAGGAAGAAGAAGAGGAAAAAGAAGAAGAAGCTGCTGCCGGCCTCGGTGCTCTCTTCGGATAGATTCTCTTCCTAAGTCAAGGCGCTTCTACTTTGACTTTTTTTTACTTCTTTTTTCTTTTAAATTCATTCCCCCTTCTGATCAAAAGATAAATACTTAGTTAATGCTGATCAAATCCAGGGATATAATTGTAAGTTTTTTTAAAAATTTCATCGATGATTATCATGTCCCAACAGTTGAAAGAACTTGGATACACCAAGAAAACTTGTAAAACTTGTGGTAACTATTTTTGGTCTATTGGAAATCGTGAAACGTGTGGAGACGCCCCCTGTGATGAGTACTCATTTATTGGGGATCCTGCTACCAGTCAAAAATATGATCTTTTCTCGATTCAAGATATTTTCACGCGTTTTTTTAAAGACAGAGGACACACTCCCATCCGACGTTACCCAGTGCTGGCCAAGAGATGGCGTGACGATGTTTTCCTAGTGGGTGCATCCATCTACAACTTCCAACCCTGGGTAACCAGTGGCTTGGTGGAACCCCCAGCCAATCCCCTGGTGGTTGCCCAGCCTTCTATTCGTCTCAACGATGTGGATAACGTGGGACGGACTGGCCGGCACATGACCTGCTTTACCATGGGGGGGCATCATGCTTTTAATTCTCTTGAAAATAATATTTACTGGCAAGATGAGACTGTTAAATATTGCCATGACTTCATAGCTCATTTAGGCATAAATACTGAGGAAATAACCTTCATCGAGTCCTGGTGGGAGGGAGGGGGTAACGCCGGCCCCTGTTACGAGGTTTGTGTCCGAGGAGTGGAACTGGCCACCCTGGTATTCATACAGTACCGCACTCTGCCGGGGGGAGAGAAGGAAGAGATTCCTCTTAAAATTGTGGACACTGGTTACGGGTTGGAACGCTTCGCCTGGATATCCCAGGGCACACCCACTGCCTATGATGCCTCTTTTGGTCCGGTAATAGACCAACTGAAGGAAATGGCCGGGGTAGAATTTGATGAAAGCATACTATCAGAAAATGCTCAAGTGGCTGGTATGATGGACATTGAGGATCTAGCTGACCTTAAAATCCTACGACAGAGGGTGGCTGATCGTCTAGGAATACCCCTGGATGAACTCATCCGATCCACACGACCAATAGAGGCTATTTACATTATAGCAGACCACACCCGCTGTTTAGGTTTCATGTTGGCCGATGGAGTAATACCTTCCAACGTCAAAGAGGGATACCTGGCCCGACTGGTATTGCGCCGCACCATACGTTTCATGAAAGAGTTGGGATTGAAACAATCACTACGGGAAGTAATGGAGATCCAAATGGACTTCCTCTCCCAGACCTACCCTGAAATACGGAACCACCAGGAGCATGTTCTCCGGGTTATGGATCTGGAAGAGAAACGCTACCATAAAACCATCCGCAAGGGAAAACAGATGGTTAAAAAGAGTATTGAATATCTTAAAAAAGAGAATAAAGATGATATGCCTATGGATATGCTTATCAAACTTTATGATTCCCATGGAATACCACCTGAAACCGTGGAGGAACTGGCCCTTAGGGAAAGCTTCCCAGTGACTATACCAGACAATTTCTACACACTAGTAGCTGAGGAACACTCCCAAGAAGCTCCTGAAGATGAAATTTACTTTAAACTGGACTATCCAGGTACGGATCTTCTATTCTATGATATGCCAGAGGATAAAGAGTTCCAGGCCCAGATACTGGGAATACATGAAAACGGGATCATCCTGGACCAGACACTTTTCTATCCTGAGGGAGGTGGTCAACCATCGGATATTGGTTATCTGGAAGTAAAAGGAGAAAGGTTGAAGGTTTCGCATACAGAAAATGTGGATACAGTGGTACTGCATCATGTGCATCCTGAAAGTCTCATGCAAGTTGATCCTAAACCAGGGATGAGTGTTAAAGGTATGGTAGACTGGGACCGTCGCCTGGCCCTGGCCCGTAACCACACCGCCACCCACCTAATAGTGGCTGCTGCCCGACAGATACTGGGAGACCATATCTGGCAAGCTGGGGCCCAGAAGGGAATAAAAAAATCCCGAATCGACCTTTCCCACTACAAACGGATAAATGCCGAAGAGTTGCAGTGGATCGAACTTCTGGCCAACCAGTGGGTAATGGAAAACTGGGAGGTTAAAACTACTTGGATGGAGCGCACCGAAGCGGAAAAGACTTATGGCTTTATCCTGTACCAAGGGGGCGTGGTTCCAGGTTCTAGGATAAGGGTGGTGCAGATTCCCGGGATCGACGTGCAGGCTTGTGGCGGAACTCATGTGAATCAAACTGGAGACATTGGCTTGGTCAAGATCAACCGGACCGAACGCATACAGGACGGAGTTGAACGTCTCGAGTTTTCAGCAGGCAGCGCCGCTGTTGAAGCCCTGCAGGAGAGTGAAGCCCAACTTCGGGACAGCGCTGCGGTGTTTAAGGTGACTCCTGATCAGCTCCCCACAACTGCAGAACGGTTTTTCACCGAGTGGAAAGCCTTTAGGAATGAAATAAAACGTCTGCAGGGACAGGTAGCTGCTCTTAAAAAGGAAAAAATGGCAAAAAATTCCGAAAAAATCGGTGGACTTAATTTGATCCGGGACACCATCGACGCAGAAATGGTGGAATTAGTCAAAATCGTCACTGAGTTAGTTGAAAAAGAAGATGTAGATATAGCTGTTCTCGGAAATCCGGAAGGCAAAATAGTGGGAGCCGTTTCTCCAAAAGCCCTGGAGCACGGTATTAAAATTAATGAAATCATTAAGGGAGCCGCTGGTGTGTTAGGCGGAGGTGGTGGAGGTAAGCCACAACTAGCCCAGGGAGCCGGACGTCATCCTGAAAAGATAAATGAAGCTCTGAAATTTGTTTACAATGATATAAAGAGCAGATTATCCCAAAAAAGCCTTAATGGGTTTATTTAACCCATACTTCTGGTATAGGCTTTTTTTAGATAGTCAGTGTAGTTTAGTGGGCATGGATAAAAGAGGGGGCTAATATGAAACGCACCATCCAAGAAATTGAGGCCAAAATAGAAAATGGTGAAGCTACGGTCTTAACTGCCGAAGAAATTACAAAAATGGCCTTAAATGGGGAAAAATTAAGCACAACTGATGTGGATGTGATAACCACCGGCACTTGTGGTGTTATGTCCGGAACTATGGGCATTTTCCATCTGCCCGTGGCCGAGCCAGGATCATTTAAGAAGGCCCGACACATCCTATTAAATGGTATACCTGGAATTCCCGGGCCTTGTCCCAATGAATGGTTGGGATCAGTTGATCTGATCGTTTATGGAACGGCATATAGCTTAAATGATCCCGATTATGGCGGAGGATTTCTTTTCAAGGATCTGGTGAAGGGTAAAGAGATTGAAGTTGAGGTAGAATCATCCGAAGGTAACGTGCTAAGAACTCCAGCTACCCTGGAAGATTTTGGTACTGCTCAATTATTGGGAACAAGATTTGCCTTCAAAAACTACACTGCCTTTGTAAACCCTACATCCCAACCTATTTCATCCATATTTAACGCAGTGGACATGTTAGGACCACTTAAAGGACTTTCTTTTTCTGGTTGTGGGGAATTAAACCCACTACAGAATGATCCAGAACTGAATACCCTAAAAAAAGGTGCTAAAGTACTTCTCAACAGTTCTGAGGGTATTTTTATCGGACAGGGCACCAGAAGCACACCAAGCAAACCAAACATGATGCTAACTGCTGATATGCGCGAAATGGACTCCCACTATCTGGGTGGTTATCTCACTGGTGCTGGTCCCGAAGTCTACAACAGCGTAGCCACGGCCATTCCCATCCTGGATGAATCCATACTAAAAAGAACCTTCGTGAAACATGAAGATATCAAACTTCCCATTGCCGATATAAGAGGAAGACACAGTGTTTTATCTGAAACTGATTACGGGGCGGTGTGGAATGATGTTGATGAAAGGCCCCAGTACAGGGAAGAGGATTGCCGACGCTGTCAGGAGTGTCTGGTGGAAGAACGATGCCCAACTGGAGCATTTAAAAATAATTACCTGAACATGCAACAATGTTTCGGGTGCGGCATGTGCAGTTTTGCCTGTCCCTATCAGATCTTTCGCATGAACACCGGACAAGTGAAAATGGACTGTGATGGTGAAGTAATGGAGATACCAGTGACCTGCCGCCAATCAGACCTTAAACGTGCCAGAGAACTGGCAGAAGAACTTAAAAACAGGATTATTAAGGGAGAATTTAGTCTTAGGTGGTAGTCTATGGTTAATACTTTTTAGACCCCTATAGATAGAATATTCTGGGAGCCACTGGTGAATATCAGTAAACCCACCACAAATCCCACAACCAGAGCCAGGACCATGAACAGAATTAAGGTTCCCCAGATGGAATTTTTTCCCCCATCCACTTCGGCTTGTTCTCCATAAAATTCGTCAGGATAGTCACCATAATCGTAGGCTTCTTGTGGATTGTAATAGTGATCATCAGGATATTGTTCTTCCTGGTGTTCCTGATACTCTCCCCGCATAAATTTGTTCTGGAGGGGTTTATAAGCCCCTTTATCCGGGATGGGCCTTCTTTTCCTTTCCCGTGATTTATTTTTCCGGCCAGATAATTCCATTCCACAGTGATTACAGTAAATATCTTCTGGCTTGATTTCTCCACCACAGTTAAGGCATCTCATTTAGCTACGACTCCCTTTACTCCCTATGTTATCTTATGATATTTATAAAGCCTAGGTCTTTGGCATAATCCACCACCTTCTCAACTTCTAATGAAGAAGTTGGTCGGGATATATCATTATAGCGAAAGGCATGGTATTGGGGCTGGTACTGGCCCATGATATTAATGACCACCTCTTCACCTAAATTTTCGTATATCCAGTGCATCAGTGGTAACGAACAACACACCCCGTGATCAGGAAGAACCAGGTGCCGGATTATCATATCCCCTGCCTTGTTGGCCCATTTATGGTTGGTTCCCACCACCTTCATGTAATTGGAAATACCTGAAAGTTTTCGGGCACATTCATCATTCCCATATTTGAAATCCGTCAAGTACAAGTCTACAAAGCCTTCCAAAAGTTGCATGGACTCCCAGGAGAGATACATGTTGCTATTCCAAACCACAGGAACATTCATGGTAGTTAAGTGCATGGTCTTTAAAACGTAGTGCAGGTTGGGAGTTGGATCGCCTCCCACAAAATTCACATTTCTTGAACCATCCCTTCGGCGCTGATCGATTCTCCTAGCCAAATTAGACGGACGAATATACATCCCTAATTGTGGATTTTGACTTATATCCCAGTTCTGACAGTAAACACAATTTAAATTGCAACCAGCAAAAAATATTGTGTGACTGGGAATCAAAGGAGCTTCCTCTCCAAGGTGCAGGAATTCAGAGGCTACACCTGACTTTGTCACTCCACAGACCCCAACTTCAAATCTCCGATCAACCCGGCACTTCCAGGGGCAGAACACGCATTCAGTGAATAATATCCTGGCAATTTTGATTTTAAGATCCATGAAAGAAAAATCCAAACAGGCCTCAGGAGAAGAATTACCATTTTTCATTCGCTTTAAAACTTTTTGATGCTCGTTCCATAAACTTTTTAGAGTTTCTGAATTGGTGGCCGAAGTCTGGGAGGCAATTTTACATTTTGATTCTCTTTTGTTCAGACTAACTTCATAATATGTTTTAAGGGAATCAACCATCATAGTAACCTCTTATTGGGCTACCCTACCACCCGTAGGCTGGAACATACTAACCGGGGAATGATGAAGGGGCCAAGTTGCCTTTTTTCGCCAGATAATCCTTTTAGGCCCTGTAAGATTTCAAATATATTACCCGAAATCATAGCCTTCTTCACGGGTCTTTTTATCTCCCCATTAATAATTAGAAAAGCATTCATGACCTCCACCGAAAAATCGCCGGATATGGGGTTGGCAGTGTGTGCTCCCAGTACATCTGTAACCATAAAACCCCCTCTAACATCAGATAGGTCATGGTAGTTTTCGAATTCAATCTCCAAGTTGCTTAGATTGACTGAAGGCATATCAGCATAGGAAGCCCTCATCCCATTACCAGTACTCTCTATATTTCCTTTTTGGGCCGTGTAGATATCGTAGATAAAATGTTGGAGAATTCCATCCTTGATTATGGTTGTTTTCTGGCTAGGTGTTCCCTCTCCATCTCCACAGGCAGAATAAAGTCCTCCCTTAATTGTACCATCATCGTAGATGGAGAGTTCCTTTGCAGCCACCTGTTCACCCTCCTTCCCTGCGTAGATGGAACGTCCTCTTTGAACGTTGTCACCGTTGATGGCTTGGGTGAAGGTGGAAAGAAGTCCAGCAGCGGCTTGATGATCCAGCACCACCATCATGTTTCCAGTTTCCACTGGTCCGCCACCCCTGGAATCCAACGCTATCCTGCAAGCCTTTTTTGCAATTTTTTCTGGATCCAGATCCATCTGGCAGGAAGAGTGGGACTCGTGTGCTGTGGAAACCCCTTCCCCATCCTGGGCATTGACTGATATGAAACCAGAGAACATGGTAGTTGAATTTTTACACTCAACACCCTGAGAATTTAACAACACACTCTCTTTAATGCCCAATGCATAACCACCTGAGGTGGGCTGACATCCCTCTTCATGGACCGTGGCTACTAGAAGTTTACCGAAATCAACAGCCTCTTCCACATCTGAATATTCAGCCCGCTTATCATACAGGCCTTGGACTTCAGGATAGCTGCAAAAAGAGGCGAATTTGAAGTTTTCATCAGGGAGATTAGCCCGGGCACTGTCTACTGCTTTCTGGATCGTTTCATCCATCAACTCCAGGTTGGTGGTGTAGGCAAAGCCCATCCTTCCCTGGGTAATAACCCTTACACCGATCCCCAGGGAGTACACTTTCTTGGCAAACCCCACTTTATCCTTTTGTATGTCAATATCCAGGCTTTTTTCACTTTCCACATAGATTTCAGCCTCATTCACAACTTTCTGGGCCTTGTGTAGGGCTTCATGCGCTAATTCTCCCATCATAGTAAGAACCTCCCAATTGCTTCCTTAACCCCGTCTCCGTAGTATCTTTTAGTGACGTAATCAGCTTTATTCTTAAGTTCCTGGTCGGAGTTAGCCACTGCTACCTTCCAGCCGGCTCGTTCTAAAAGTTCCAGGTCATTTTCGCTATCACCAATGGCCATGATCTCTTCAGGTTTCACCCTCATTTTCTTTGCAATATTTAGGAGTGATAATCCTTTGTTCACTTCTGGATCAGTTAGATGAAGGGCGAATTTGGTGTCGTACACCTCCACATCCCAATTTTTAAGGGCTTCCTTCACTTTCTTTGCGGGTAAGTTACGCTCCAGGGCTATTTCCGAAACACGGGCTGATGAGTACTCCACTTTTCTAACGTCGTATAGATTTCGGAGATGTTGAAATGCTTTTTCACATTTTTCCAGATTACCCAGTATCGATATTTCGCCTTCATACTCAATTACTCCCCCATTTTCAGCCACCAAGCCCCCTGTAGTTCCCAGTAGGATGGATATTGTTTTAGTGGCGCAGAGTATGTTTCCAGTAACGATTATGACCGGAATCCCCCGGTCTTCAACCTTTCTTATGGCTTTCAAGGCCCCGGGACACAATCGACGTTTCTGGTCGGTAATGGTGCCATCTACGTCCAAGGCCAAGGCTTTAATAGAAATACTATCACCTTCTTATACAAAAGAACCATAACGGTAAGCTATATTGCAGGTACCTTCTTTACTGACCATACAAGCCCCTACGGGATTGGTAGGTGTGCATTCCTCCTTGAATAATTCACAATCCTCAGGACGGGCCACTCCTCGAAGTATGGGGCCGCATATACATCCTGTAGCAAGTTCCGTGCTTTGTTCCACATGGAGATCGAATTTTTGGCGGGCATTGTACTGGGAGAATTCATCCCGTAGCTCGTAAACTGAATTAGGTATATCTGGGAACCCCCTCCACTCCCTGGTTTTGATGTAGAAAACTTCTTCCAAAAGTTTTTGGGCCTTAAGATTTCCTTCCTCCTTCACAGCCCGCTGGTATTCGTTCTGGACCAATGCTTTTCCCCCATCTATCTGTTTAAGAATCATGTAAACCGACATAAGCACATCTAGTGGATTGAAACCTGCTACCACCTGGGGGATGCCGTATTTTTCGGAAAATATTTGATAAGGGCCAGTTCCGATTATGGTGGAGACGTGTCCCGGCTCTATGAGTGCATTTAAATTTACTTCACCGGATTCTATTAAAAATTGAAGGGCAGGAGGTATTAATCTATGGCAAGATAATATTGAGAAGTTTTCGGGAGGTTTAGCTACTAGCTCTGCAGCTGTGGTTGGAGCTGTTGTTTCAAAACCAGCTGACATAAACACCACCTCCTGATCGAGTTTCTCTGCCATTTCTACCGCATTTCTAACTCCGTAAACGACACGCACATCAGCTCCTTCGGATTTTGCCTCGGATAGAGAACCTTTACTGCCTGGAACCCTCAGCATATCCCCGAAAGTGGCAATAGTTACCCCCTGCCGAGCCAGTTCCAGACATTCATCAACCTCCCGGGATGGTACACAGCACACTGGACAACCTGGACCAGCCACCACCTCCACTTCTGGGGGGAGTAAAGTTCTAATGCCATGCTGCATTATGGTATGTTCATGGGAACCGCACACATGCATGATCTTCACGGGGCGGGCAATCTTTTCGATACGTTTTATGATCTCTTTTGAAAGGTTCTTCATAGTGGACACCATAATCTACAAAAGTCACTGAAATAAAATTCTGAAGTCTCATGGATCTGACTTCGGATGTTTTTGAATTATATATCCCGGAAGTACATAAAAACTTCCAGCTTTAGATTAGAAATTGTCATATATTTTTTTACCAATGACCCCCTTCAGACTCTCTAAAAACATTTAGAAATAATTTGTCTCCAGGATTTATCAGCAAAAAAACAAGGTTACAATCCACAATAATCATGTTTATCCCAAATATTACTGGATTATTATCCAATAAAACTATTTCTGGCTGGTAAAATAACTGCCTAGTTATGGTTAAATACTGTAATTTCAAAACTATATTCTATACATTCTCTGAAAATATTTTAGAGAGATTAAGGTTTCATCACTATATTTTGGTAGGTTAAATGAGGGCAGCTGTAGTTGGTTTAGGAGTAGAGGGTAGATCTGCTATAAAATCTCTTTTAGATCATGGGATAGATGTTTATGCATCAGATCTAGATTTAAATATAGCAATCAAACCCCAGGATGGTCTTGAAATTGATTTAGGGTTTCATAACTTTGAAAAGATAAGATCTGCAGATGTAATAGTTATAAGTCCCAGTTTATGGAGTTTGAATAGTTTTAAAGCATTTCAAAAAAGTGATAAATTAATATCAGATGTTTTTAGCCATCATAAATCAACCCTAACCATAGGTGTTACCGGTACCAACGGTAAAACCACCACCAGTCTCATGATCACAAGTATCCTGGAAAAAGCCGGATATAAAGTTCTGGTGGGAGGTAACGCCGGTGGAGGATTTCAGGGTTACACAGAAATTATCTTAGAGGCAGAAAACAAGGATTATGATGTTTTGGTGGTTGAAATGTGTGATATGACCCTGAATTTCTGTCGGGGTAGTTTTGACCTGGATCTGGTGGTGGTAACCAATCAAGGAAACGATCATCTGGACATACATCAATCCCAGAACAACTACCTGAATCTGATTCGGGAATTTATCATGGATAAGGAGACCATACTCAACCCATATGACCCTTTACTGGTAGAACTCGGAAAAAGTTCAAGTAAAGTCCACTACTTCCATAAAGACAATGAAAGAAAGTTGAAACTCTTCGGTGAATTCAACCAGGAGAATGCTGCAGCGGCCGCCAAGGTGGCAGAGGTAATGGGCATCAACAGGGAATTGGTAGATGACGCCCTGTACAGGTTTGCAGGAGTAGTTGGTCGTACCGAAGTATTGGAGATCTCTGGTTCAAAACTTGTTATCGGAAAAACAGACAACGTAGATGCTGCCCGAGCCGTGATGCGTGAAGTTGATTTTCAGGTGGCCATTATTGGCACTCCCCGAAAAAACGAACCCTGGCGCTTGGAGATATTAAACGAAATAAAAAAGAGCCAACCACAAACTATAGCCCTGTTTCCTGGATTGGACAACACAGTTGCTGAAGCAAAAACGTTTCTGAAAAATTATCCGGGTCAAATTGTAGAACTTGATAGCAATGGAGAAGTGGTGGAATTCGCCAAAAAATCCTTGGAAAATAATTTAACAGTTTTTCTGGGTGGAAACGGCCAGGAAAATTTAATAAAAATAAGAAATAAGCTTCTGGAGAATGATCTTTGAACTTATAAAAAAAGGTGTGAAGGATGACAAACCTTAAAAACTCGTATTTAGGCATTTTAGTAATGATAATATTGGCATTTGTCATGTTTCCCCTAGGAAATATGATTGAAAATAAATTTCCAGCACAAAAACCTGATGAAATAACTTCCATGAATTTAGGAGAAACTGTGCTGGCAGGAACCAAGGTAGTGGATGATTTTAAGGTACGTAAAACTTCCAGCATTTACCATCCAAATTATATAATTGATTTAATTTATGAAGGAAAGTATTTCAAATCTTTCACTGCCCTATCCACTGGAACTGTAGAAACTCCCTTCCAGGAGATTACAGGGGAAACTATCTCTTCCCAGGGAATTGCCCAGGGATTTAAAGGCCCAGGTCATCTTACCGTTAGGGATGATAAATTGGTGGTCAATCCACCAGACACTTTTGTATGGGGATTTATAACGCCCTACACCATTGGCGTGAAAACTAAGAATGGATTGGAAATCCAGGAAAATGGTGAAATTGTGAAAACTGTGTCTCTATCAGATATGAGTAACAGCACCATCCCCCATGACTATGTGAGCTATAACGATTTCGAGAAATGGTACAATAAATCTGATGTAGGTGACAAGATCACCCTGGACTATCAGATATCCCGTTTCAGTGATGGGCGGAACCCAGTTGCGCCTTCCCAGATTGTGACATACTTTGGAGCAGGAGTAAAGGAGTACATGCAACAGTACCCCAGTGGTTCCCCGGTGATGGTCTACAACGGCGCCACCAGCCAGCAGGTGATAAGCAGTGCAGTTGATATCATGGGATCGTATCCAGAATACAACGATAACACCCGGGCTTTGAATGGTAAACAGTTTGCCAGGGGATGGAATGGTACCATAATCCCCCCCCACACAGCCTCTAGTGGAAAAGATGATATCATCTTCTACGGTGTGTATGATAAAAATGCCTCAGGAGATGGAAGGGGAGGGTATGTAAGTCATGGCGCATGCCCCCCGGGACGTTCCTTAAGATCAGCGGTAATGAAGGTAGGATTTCCATTACCCCGAGGTATGACTGGAGGACATTACTCAGTGGCTATGGAAAGCCACCCTACCACCGGTATATTTGTAAACAACACCAGTAACTTCCCGGTACAGATCATCATGTGGACCGATGGAAGTGGACCCAGCATGCGCATATACACCCAGGTGATACAGTTCATACCATGACGGAGTGAAGATCTTGAAACCCATCTCTGCCATAGTAACTGCTGCTGGGAAAAACCGCAGAATGAGACAAGATCTTAAGGCAAGAGGAATACCTTACAGGCATAAACTTCTCCTGGAGATTGATGGCGAACCAGTTTTAACTAAAACTATCAGAAACGTCCTAGATACAGATATAAGTGAGTGTTTAGTGGTTTTGGGCCATTATCAGGAGGAGTTACTGCCAGTTCTGGATGATGTGGTTGATAGGCGCCTCAGGATAATATTCAACACGGACAGGAATGTGGAGTTATCACAAACTATTCTCAATGCCGTTTTAAATGTTGTGACTGATTACTGTTTATGCGTGGCTGCTGATCAGCCCTCAGTAACTACTTCCACCTTAGAAACTTTGGTTAATACCCTTTTAAATTCTGAAGAACCGGAAAATACTATATCCATCCTGGCTCGGAGGGCAGTGGGACAACTGGATTCTGCCAAAGGGCTGGGCATGCCATTTGCCTGTCACAAGAACATCCTGATGCGCTTCCTACCACTGGATTTCGATAACCTCAACCCCATCCTCGTAAAGATGATCCAGAAAGATGTTAAGTTCTATGGCGTCCCACACCAGAATGAAGTGGAGCTTTTAAACATCAACAGATATGATGACTATTTGAAGGTTTTAGAATTACTTAAGAAAGAATAAGTTGAAAAAATTTTCAGAGGCATGGTAAAAGAGGATGAGATCCTAAGATCTCACACTAAACTAAGACAATATAATTAATTATTTAAGCCATACTTTCCAGGGCGTTAACCACACAGCCAATATTCTCTCCAGTCAAACCTACGATTACCTCATCATCTTTAACATCTGCGTACTGGCGGGATCCACTACAACCAAGGGTGATATTGGATTTTCGTCGGATAAAGGGACCTGCCACTGCATCAGCACATATGGACTGTATACCTGCAAAATCAGCCTCTACTCGCCCACCCATGGTATATATGAGGGCTTGAGATAGTTTCATGGCTTGGGCCGGATTGGAGAATATAACAATTACGTCTGGATCAAAATTGGCTAATTCTAAAGGAGCGTAAACCAAAGCATACATGATGTTTTCAATTTTTGGGATTGCATCCATGGTTTTTCGTGCGGATCCTATGCTAGAAAATCTACCAAGTTCCTGATAGAATTCTCCAGTCTTAATCTTTTCAAGAGGTTCCATCAGACCCAAGGCCGCGGCTCCACCCTTACACATCTGTTCTTCGGCAGTAGCATAAAAGCTTTCCCCTTCACTGGCCTTCAAAACCATTTCACAGTGCCTGATCTTATCAGATATTTTGGGAATCCCTTCTGGTAGATCATTCTCCCTTAAAACAAATTTTATAGCTACTGGAGATCTTTTTAGTCCTAGATTGTCCTTTAATTTCTGGGATATGGTATCGTATCCATTGGCATCACACATATTAATTCACCTATTTGAAGTTGGATAGGGATGAGCATAAAATTTTCTATCATTCCTGTACTTCCCATCACAAAGATTGAAAAAAAAATAAAAAGGTTAAACAGAATTAATTCCTTCTAAAATAGTCTTAATTCTGTTTTTAACATTAGACGACTCCTCCACCACCGTACCAGTAACAATAATATCTGCACCAGCAGCAGCTACAACTTGAGCATCTTCTCTGGTCCTTATACCACCCCCCACAATCAGGGTGTGGTTGGTGTACTTTTTAACAGCACTAATCATCTCCACAGGTACATGCTGATCCACCCCAGATCCCGCTTCTAGGTATAAAAATCGCATACCCAGAAACTCCGCAGCCAGGGCATAGGCCGCGGCGATATCAGGTTTGTTACGGGGAATGGGTTTGGCATCTCCCACCCATCCTGCTGTGCCTCCAGGTTCTACGATTATGTAACCCATAGGAATGGTCTGTATCCCTATTCTTTTGATTAAAGAGGCACTGAGGGCCTGGGCACCGATGATCCAGTAAGGATTGGTGGAGTTCAAAACACTCATAAAGAAAATGGCATGGGCATAACTGCTCACACCAGTGATGTTACCTGGAAAAAGTATAATGGGAGTATCTAGGTTCTCCCTGATCATCTTGGCCGTTGCATCTAGATCCTGTGCATTGGTGATGGAACCTCCCAGCATGATACCATGGCTACCAGCGGCCACAGCTTCTTCAGCTTTTATCAAAGCCTCATCTGGAGTTTGTTCATCTGGATCTAGTAAGGTCAGATGTATTTTGCCCTTTTTAAGTAGATTTTGGATATGTTCTTCAACTATCATGTTCTATCTCACCAAGATATAACATCACCAAAACGGAAATTAAAATAAGATCAGGTCCATTGACCAGGACTGGTTTAACCCCTTGGTTCTTTGGCTTTGAATCTCAAACCCTTGTGTCCGCATTTACGACAAGTTTTAGCCGTTGGCGGATTTCGAGCGTTACATTTTAAACATATTTTGATCTTGAATAGTCTGTTCTCTGCTTCTTCAAATCTAGCCATCAATTAGTCTCCTATAAATTCATTCTGAATCTTTACAACTTCTTTACTTGATTTAGCCAGGGAATAGGCCTCTAAAAGCTCATGATTGAGCTCTAGAAAATGAGGTCCCCACTTGAATGGGGACATTATCTGGATAGCATTATTTTTCAGTCCCAGTATATAAAAGGTTGCGGCCACTGCCTCAGCTGTGGACAGTATGCAGGGTTTGCCATAGTTGGTGGGGTTGGCAGCCACCAGGAATGGAAGGGATCGGTGATTCTTTTTACCGCGAAATATGGGTGAAAATTTATCAATTTTCCTCCACGAACAATCTAAACCAACAATACCATGTTTTAAAACTGTTTCCCTGTCTTCTTTGGAAACAGCCTTAGATGCAAAGGGGTCTAATACCAGAGCGCCTTTAGGAAGTTGGTTAAGGTGAGTGACCATTTTTATGTAGCTTTTCTTATCTAGGCGCCGTGTGGTGCAACGTTTGGGGTTGCACTGTCCAGCGTGATACACAGTTACTTTCATGATATATTACTAAAATATCCTTGTTACCACAACAATTGATTTTAGAAAAAATTGAATGCCAATACTATTGTTTTTATGTACTTCACTTATTAAATTTGTCCAAAATGTACGGTTACTTAGATTTATATTATCATCTAACATTTCATATATATATCGGTGATTTTATGAAACACAGGCACCAACGTGTACTTCTAGTGGAAGACAACCCTCAACATGCCAAGTCCATTAAGGCCATGCTGGAGAGGGTTCATGAATTTGATTTTGTGCTTAAACATTGTTACAAACTACAAGAAGGGCTGAAAATAGTGGAAAGTAATGAATTTGATGTGATTCTTCTGGATCTGGGCCTTCCAGATAGTGCAGGTTTTGAAACTTTTCAATCCATCCACCAACAGACCCCCAGTACTCCCATTGTTATATTCACATCCCTCTTTGATGAAGAAATTGCATTGAAAACTTTAAATTCCGGGGCCCAGGAATATCTATTTAAAGGAGAATACGATGGCCAGGACTTGGTTACGGCTATAAACCATTCCATTGCCCGTATGAATTTTGTGAAGAGTTTGAATAAAAATTACTGATTATAAAGCTTAAAGCCTAACTTTTTTCTTTGTAACTGACTAGTTTACTCTTTTGATACCCAACTCCGACCCTTTGGAAGGGTTACCCAATATGTGGTACTCTTTTCTGTGCCTAATTTTTTTTATACCTTCCTTACTTTTATGCCTGAGGCCATAAATTATTTCTTTCAAAATCAAGAATCTGACTAACAGCAGAGCCAGGGTTCTCAAGGTCCTGCACATCGTAGTATCGGCCTCCTGAAGCAATGGCCAATTCCATATTCATATCCCTGCCGTAACGAGCTGTTTGTTCAAAGTTAATGACTATGGTTAAGATTTCATCTTCCTGTAGCTTTTCCGCAATTTTCAGAGCATCAGGGATGGGTCCCCCATCAATTCCAACGTTAGGCAAACCATCTGTGAGTATAACCATAAAAGGGACGAATTCACCCTTTTGATTCTCCTTTTTTAGAATTTCCAAACCTTTTTTCATGCCAGATGCCAGGGGGGTTGTTCCCCCCACTGTGATCTGGTCAACTTGGTCTTGGAAAGATGAAGCCCGTTTGGTGGTGGGTACTATGACCTCTGCTTCCTTCCCTTTGAATCCAATAACACTGATTTTATCCTGATGACGGTTGGTGTCCTGTAAAATACTGTCCAAGATACCCTTCACCCGGTTAGCCTTTCGATCGCTGACCATGGATCCACTAATATCGACCACCACGGCGATGGATGCCCGGGCACCATGCTTCCGTACCTTGTGGCGGATATCATCACTTCTAACCGTAATGGAGCCTTCAGAATGAAGTGCAGCAGCACGAAGTGTAGCATCTATGGCCACATCACAAGAATCTCCACGGGGGAGTTTACTCTTGATATAGCGTCCTTTTTCAGTTTTGGAGTCTACACTCCTGCCATAAAGACGTTTCTTCTTCTTACCCTTCATTTTTAACAATTTTTTTATATCAACCCCCTCTTCATCTTTTTCTGGAGTTTCATCCATTTCTTCATTACTTTTTAGCTGCATTCCCTTAGTTTTCCCTCCAGACTCTTCCGAAGGAAGGTTAGCACCCTGACTCAGCTGTTTATTATTTTGTTCTTCTTTGTTGCTTTGTTCACTCTTTTTTTTCTCTTTATCATCCTGCATCTGGGACTGGGCTTCTTCCACCTTCTTACGTATATGTTCCTGATCGAAAGACTGCTTGTGAACCCTTTCTCCCAACACCAGGAGGGCTGCTTCTTCCACATGTCTATTGTTAACCTGTTCCTGGCCTTGGTAAGCTGCAAGGGTTTTAGCTGTCTTGAGAATGGCTATATCTGCCCTGTGCCCATCTACCCCCATTTCCAGTGATATCCGGGCGATTAATTCCATTATAATCCGGGGGAGCCTTACTTTATTCAAGTTATGACGAGCCTGGATTATGCTGGCTTGGATGTGTTCCTGTTGGTCCTTATAAACCTCTCGAAAAGCGCCGGGATCCCTTTCAAATTCTTCACGACGGTTCATGATCTGGACTCGGTCCTCCAGGTCCAGGAGGCTCTGCACCGAGATGTGGAGGCCGATACGGTCTGATAGTTGTAGTCGGAGATCTCCCTCGGCAGGGTTCATGGTCCCCACCAGTATGAAATTAGAGGGGTGAGCAAATGAGATTCCTTCCCGCTCCACCACATTCATGCCATAAGCAGCGGCATCCAGAAGTACATCCACCAAGTTATCGTCCAGCAGGTTGATTTCATCCACATAGAGAATGTTTCGATTTGCTTCAGCCAGTATTCCTGGTTCAAGAGCCTTGATCCCCTCCCGAAGAGCCTTTTCCAGGTTTATGGAGCCAACCACCCGGTCTTCTGTTGCTCCCAGGGGTAGTTCTACCACCCTCATTTTTTTCTCTTCCACCTCGAAATCCCCGGATTTACAGGAATCACATAATGAATCCTTATCTTCAGGGTCACAATTAAAAGGACACCCTTTAACCACCTTGATAGATGGGAGAAGGTCGGCCAGGGCACGTACTGCAGTGGTTTTACCTGTTCCCTTATCTCCTTTAATCAGGACCCCCCCGATTGAAGGATTTATAGCATTAAGTATAAGAGCTTTTTTTACATCTTCCTGACCCACAATAGCTGAAAATGGAAAAGTAAGGTTTTTCAATATTCTCACCATTTTTTAGAATGTTTAGTCATTTATTTTCCTAAAGTTAACTCCGTAACTAATGTATGTATGGATGCAATCATAATATAATATTGTGGTAACTCCACCTCATCACCAATATTTCTATCAGAAATGGAGATAGAGATGATAACAAATCATAAATAACAGGGAACACATAAGGTAGATTGGTGATAAAATGTGCAGTGTAGGCGGCCCAATGGCCGATATTAAGATGAAAAAACTCAAAACAAAAAAATATCGTTGTTTGGATTGTGAAAATGAGTTTAAAGGTATGGGGAGAAGAATAATTTGCCCCTCTTGTCAGTCCGATAATGTAGTGGAAATCTAAGAAAATCATGTTGACCGAGTTACTCCTAGGACCTGATGAGGTTTTATTTTTATATGGGTGGAGCGGAGTTGTGGGTCTAGCCAAGTTTAACCGCAAAGGCATTATATTCATGGGAACTCCCGACCTAGAAGAGATCGCTATTTTTTTGGGAGAAGAAGATTTGATTGCTGTTTCTGCATTCAATAAGGGTCCCACTGTAGAGAAGGGCATCAAATCCATGATCTACCTATTGAGGGAAATGGAAATGCCTCTCCTGGTGCTTCCTGATGGCCATCCCACATCACACCGGCTGCCACTGGTGGTTAGCTGTGGAGAAATGGTGCGCCTGGATTGTCAGATACAAGCCGGTACTCATCCGGAACAGGACATTCTGTGCGCTTGCAACGACCTATCAGGCATAGAAATAATGGCCACAGCTTGCGGTGTTGAAATTAACCGAAATAGAATCGATTGGAAAAAAGAAAAACTGTAAGAAAACCTAGCAATTATTACTCTTATCCATCCAGTATGACTTAATTTTAACTTGTTAATAAGTAGTTTAATATACGAGTATATTGTAAGAGATTAACCATGTCTTTTGCTGAGTTTTATCAGATATTTGGACAGATAGTTTTTCTGGCAGGTATCTCAATCCTCGTCCTATTGTCTGTAACCCTGATACTGGGTCGAATGTTAATTAAAGATGATCGTCTAATTTTTCCCAGGTTACTTCTTTTTACCATAGATGTGTTTTATGGGCTTTTCAAGAAGTTTGCAGAGAATGTGGGTGTGGATGATAAGATAGTGGATCAGATCGGGGTAGAAGTCAGGAATAAAGTTAATGAAAAAATATTCAATAGGATCAAGCCCCAGGATAAAATCATGGTGTTACCCCACTGCCTCCGGAACACTGATTGTGAAGCCACACTGGAATCGTCAGGTCTGGTATGTAAAGATTGTAATCGCTGCGTTATTGGTGTTTTGAAAAAAAAAGGGGAAGAAATGGGATATCGAGTGTTTATAATTCCAGGTTCAACTTTTCTAAAAAAAATTGTGGAAAAAAACAAGTTTAAAGCCGTTTTAGGCGTGGCTTGCTACCAGGATCTGAATCTGGCTATGAATAAACTCTCCAAGTTCCATTGTCAAGGTGTTCCCCTCCTAAGGGACGGTTGCGTTAACACCAAAGTGGATAGTAGGATCGTGATGGAGAAAATGGGAGTACAGTTTGGTGATTCCAAAAAGATGAACAAAAGCTGCACCACCGAAACCTACCCCGAAAAAACCTTGTAGAATCTTTACACATAAATCTTCTTTTTAACTTTTCGCCTTAGAACCTAACTTAAGGTGCCATTACATTCTATGAACCAGGTCATATAAGGGGAAGGTAAGTTCTCCCGTTTTAAAAACGAGTACATCCACAATAAGGCCCAATATAATACCGATGGTCAGGAAACTATGAACCAATCAGATATCAAACCCCAATGGAGTGGATGAGGATCTAGATAACCTAAATGCAGGATAAAAAAAATTTATGTAAAGGTTATCCAGATTAGGACATAATGATTAAGTATTTTTGATGTTGTTTTTCCATTTTTCCAGACTTTTCTGTTAATTACAAGTTATGTATTGCTTGAGAACTTAATTTATTCACAAGAATGCCCTTCGGTATAGATCCAACACTACCTACACCAACAATAGATAAGTAAAAAATATTGCTTATTAACTCAAGAAGCAGATAATAACAGTGTTTGAAGGAACCCCTATGATTGAAGTTATTATGGTATTTATCCACTCCCAGAGAATGCATCCTCAATGAGAGAGGTATTAAAACCGCCCTTCACTTGTCTGAAAATGTGGGGAACTTGATAAAGAAGATTTGAACATAGTTTAAAATGTTTAATAAATAATCTAGTTAGGGAGTAATAGATGGGAGAACAAGAGCTTTATAAAAAGTATGCTGGTTACTACGACCTTATTTACAACTGGATGGACTATCCAGGTGAGGCTGATTTTATAAAGAGGGCCATAACACATCATAAAAAATCACCAGGTAATGAACTTCTGGATGTGGCTTGCGGAACAGGAGGCCATGCCCAATACCTTCAGGATGACTTTCAAATCTTGGGAGTAGATATTAATCTAGAAATGCTGGAATTGGCCAGGGAAAAGCTTCCCAGGGTTAATTTTTTTCAGTCCGACATGAAAAAACTGGATCTGGGCCTGAAATTTGATGTGATAATCTGCCTCTTTTCTGCCATCAATTATCATACCTGCCTGGAGGAACTGGAGAAAACCTTCCAGAGATTCTACCAACACCTACACGTAGGTGGGGTTCTACTATTTGACTTGGGCTTCTGCCTGGAAAACTGGGAAGAAGGCCGCATGTTAGTGGACGCAGTGGTGGAAGGGGATCTGCAGTTGGCCCGCATATCCCAAAGTCGTCTGCAGGATGGAGTTTTCAACGCCAACTTCGTATTTCTAATAAAAGAGGATGGTAAGATGGATTTTGAAGTGGACCAACACCGGATTGGTGTTTTCTCCACCATTAAGATCCAGGACTTGCTGTGTGAAATTGGTTTTAAATGTCATATCTATAATGGGTACCATGAAGAAGGATGGAATCCTGATTCTGATGAAAGACCTGTGTTCGTATGTATAAAAGAATAGGCAAATAATGGAATGATGGGAGGAGATGATATGCGAATAGCAATAGCATCCACTGACAAAGTAAATGCTGATCACTTTGGAAGGGCTCGGGGATTTTTCGTGTACCAGTGGGAAGGAAATGATCCAGAGCTAGTGGAGTATCGGGAAACCAACATCAACCCTGAAGAAAAACACCAGTGGGCAGAAGGATTGAGCAAACTAGGAGACTGTGAAGTTATAATCGCAGCCCAAGCTGGTATGAATGCCAAGTATGGTATTAAACAGGCAGGTTTGAAGTTAGTGGAGGATGAAGGTACTGTGGAAGAGGTGTTGGAGCGTTTCGTTAAGCATGAACTGTTTATGGCCAATATTTAGACAAATTCAAGATGTTCCTAGTATAAAGTATATCGATAGCTATGTGTCAAGAAGTGCTTTTTGTAGTTGTAGAAGATAAAAAAACCTGGTTAATCGTTATCTAGGGGTTGAATTCCATAGAAATGGACATGAAGTTAGAGTAGTGACTTGTTCCCGGTACAGCGATTTTCCGTTGGTTTTAGATATGTGATCAGGTACATCGACCCAATCCATGGAATTGGCAGCCTTTAAGAGTTAGTGGAACTATGAAGTTGATGGTTCGGCCATTAAGAATTCACTTGAAGAATGTAAAACAGGGGGCTTTGATGGAATATTAATGAAAATTCATATTATCATCACCATTACCATCTGCAGATGATCCACCTATTCACCACATATTTTAAATAGTATAATCTACCAACCTTAGCTTAATACCTGGGCGGGTTCTCTACTATTTTTAGGTTAATAAAAGGTCACTCTAGACCTTATATTTTTAATTTAACACCAGTAAAATCATGGACGAGGTTTTCCTTTTTTTGCCTCCTCCTTAACTTTAACCGGGCCTAGTCCCGGGATTCGGATATATTTATAAAAGATTAAAATTAGAGGTATGATTAGAGGATTTTTAGAAGTAGGAATGATTGGAAACTTCCTAAATGTTCTTTTTATCCACTTATTTAAATACCATGTCAAGGTGATTTAGAATGGCTAAAGCAAGAAGAAGAAGAGTACGCGACACATGGAAAGACAAACAATGGTACAAAATTACCACTCCTAAAGAATTCGGTGAATCTGAGATAGGCACCACTCCTGCCCGTGACCCTAATCTGCTACTGCGAAGGAAAGTGGAAGCTACCATGAGGGAATTAAGTGGGGACTTCAGTAAGCAGTACGTCAAGTTACGATTTCAGATATACGATGTGGCTGGAGACACTGCTCATACCCGGTACATGGGACACCAAGTAACTACTGACTAC
This sequence comes from Methanobacteriota archaeon, assembly GCA_029556335.1. Taxonomy (GTDB): domain Archaea; phylum Methanobacteriota; class Methanobacteria; order Methanobacteriales; family Methanobacteriaceae; genus Methanobacterium. The sequence goes on along the minus strand of JAKQFA010000006.1, from coordinate 126,028 downwards.
GTTCGCAGTATGATTCGAAGGGGAACCACTCGAATTGACGCTATAATAAAGCTGGAAACCAAAGACGGTAAGAACTTAATGGTTCATATGTTAGCCATAACCATCAAAAGAGCTAAATCATCCCAGCAACGTTATATACGGGAGACTATGGAAAAATTAGTCAGAGAAGCCGCGGCCAATAAAACCCTGAATGAACTGGTGGAAGATATCATCAAGGGTAAACTGGCTTCCAGTGTTTATCATGAAACTAAAAAGATATACCCCCTGAAACGGGTGGAAACCATCAAATCCCGTGTTATCGAAGAAAAATAATAATACAAGGAAGACATGATTAACATCGAATATGTAATCCTCCTGATAGCCATCGGTGGGATCATTTATGCCCGCCGCGCCCTTGATCTGGCTGGCTCGGTCTTCATGGTCATCATGGGGATAATCATCATCTTCACAGCTGGTTTCAACTGGCTGCTATTAATCTTCGTCTTCTTAATCTTGGGATTGTTGTTAACCCGGTACCAACATAATTATAAAAAAGATATAGGAGTCTACGAGGGGACCCGGACTATTAAGAACGTGGTTTCTAATGGGATCGTTCCCTTTGTATTGGCTGCCTTTGGTAACCCAGCTGGTTTCATTGGTAGCATCGCTGCGGCCACAGCAGACACCATGGCCAGTGAGTTAGGAGTCCTGCAAAACCCCCGCCTCATAACCACCTTTAAAAAAGTGCCACCAGGGACCGATGGTGGCATTTCAATCCTGGGAACCACTGCCGGGATCATCGGAGCGGGAATTATTGGATTTTTTGCATACATCCTTGGTGTTTATCCAGTCCTGACTGAAGCCTTGGCCATTGCAGTTATCGCCGGTACCTTCGGATGTTTCTTCGATAGTATCCTAGGTGCAGTGCTGGAAAAGAGGAATTACCTCACCAATGAACACGTGAATCTTTTGGCCACTGTGGCTGGAGCCCTTTTAGGAAATCTGATAGGATTGGTGATATAGTATGAAGGCAATTGTAATGATTATTGACGGAATGGCCGATCGGCCTCTGGAAGAATTAGGAGGTAAAACTCCTTTGGAAGTTGCTCAAACTCCTCACATGGACAGTATGGCCAAAAAAGGAATTAATGGAATAATGGATCCTATAAAACCCGGTATCAGACCCGGTAGTGACACTTCACATTTGTCTATACTTGGTTATGATCCTTATGAGGTTTACACTGGACGTGGCCCTTTTGAAGCTGCAGGAGTAGGAGTTGAGGTAAGATCAGGAGACATTGCATTCCGTTGCAACTTTTCCACTGCAAATGAGGATGGAATTATTACAGACCGCCGAGCAGGAAGGATCAGGAAGGGTGCCAAGGAAATCGCCCAGAAAATTAATGGCATGCACTTAGAATATGGGGTGGAAGTGATCTTCAAGGAGTCCACCGGACACCGTGCGGTGCTGGTTCTGCGGGGGGCCGGGTTGTCTGATCAAGTCTCCGATGCCGACCCAAAATACGAAGGAAACCCACCGAAAGAAGTGGTGGCCCTTGATGACTCTGAAGAAGCCCATAAAACTGCACGCATACTAAATGAACTGGTGGAGGCATCCTACCAAGTTCTGAAGGACCATCCTGTGAATCAGGAAAGGGTCAAAAACGGAGAGAACCCAGCCAACATCATACTACCTCGTGGTGCAGGGGCAGTCCCTGAGGTGCAGTCTTTCCAGGAAAAATATGGGCTTAAAGCAGCTTGCATTGCCGAAACTGGACTCATTCTAGGTATAGGAAAAATTACAGGAATGGATCTAATTGTGCCAGAAGGTGCTACAGGTGGAGTAGACACTGATTTGGACAGCATCGCCAAGTGCATTATGGACACTGCAGCTGAGGATTATGATTTTATTCTGATTAACATTGACGGAGCCGATGAATCCGGTCACGACGGTAACTTAAAAGATAAAATAGACTTTCTCAGAAGGGTGGACAGCGTTATCGGCCAGGTCATGCAACTGGAGGATGTGATTTTTATCCTCACCGCGGATCACTCCACTCCCATCTCCATTATGGATCATGCCGGTGACCCCGTGCCCCTGGTAATCAGTGGTTCACCAGTAAGGGTGGATGATGTGGAAGAATTCAATGAAAGGGCAGCGGCCAAGGGAGGTCTGTGCCGAATCAGGGGAAGTGATATAATGAACATAATTATGGACTTAACCAACCGAGCAACTAAATTTGGAGCTTGATTTAATGGAAGAGATTCCTCAGCTTTTTGGGACTTCTGGGATTCGAGGTAGGTTGGGTGAAAAAATAAACCCGGAATTAGCCCTAAAAGTGGGCTTGGCCGTGGGTACCGTCGCAGGAGAGGGTAAAATAGTAGTGGGGCATGACCCCCGTACATCCAGTCCTATGCTATCCCTGGCTGTGAAGGCTGGTATTCTCCAATGTGGTAAAGATGTGTTGGATTTGGGGATGGTTCCAACCCCAGTGGTGGGTTACGCCACCCAATATTTAGGAGCCCAGGCCGGGGTGATGATCACCGCCTCCCACAATCCATCCCCCTATAATGGGATCAAACTCTGGAACCCCAATGGAATGGCTTACAAGCAGGAACAGGAGCGGGTCATTGAACGAATAATACATCATGAATCATTTAAAAGGGTTTCATGGGACTTGATAGGCAAATCAAAGGATATAAACAATTTTATTTCCATTTATGTGGAGAATTTACTGGATCTTGTGAAAATTAAGCCGGGTCTGAAGGTTGTGGTTGACTGTGGAAGTGGTGCAGCCTCTTATCTGTCACCCCTTATTATTCGAAAGTCTGGATGTGAGGTATTAACCCTTAATTCTCAACCCGATGGTTTCTTCCCAGGAAGAGATCCCGAACCTTCCCAGAAGAATCTAGGGGAACTGATGCGAGTGGTTAAAGCCACCGGTGCAGATCTGGGCCTAGCTCATGATGGAGACGCAGATCGGATGGTGGCCGTGGATGATAAGGGTAGGATGGCAGATTTTGACAAGCTCCTGGCCCTGGTCAGTGCCCAGAGAGGAGGTACAGTAGTAACCACCGTGGATGCTTCAGCCGCCATTGACCACTCCTTGAAAGAGGTTCAGGGTAAGGTGGACCGGACCAAGGTAGGGGATGTGCACGTGGCCACTAGGATCTCCCAGCTAAAAGCCAACTTTGGAGGTGAACCATCTGGTACTTGGATCCATCCCGAGTTTTGCATGTGTCCTGATGGGATACTCTCAGGATTGCGAGTAATCGAACTGGTACAGGAAAATGGGCCATTATCCCAACTTTTAGATGAATTACCCACCTATCCCACTCGCAGAGTCACTGTTAACTGCCAGGATGAGGATAAAAAATCCATCATGCAAGAGATGGAAAAGAAACTGCCTCAACTTTTCAGTGATATCAAAGATGTTAACCCGATAGATGGAGTCCGATTGACCCTTAATGATGATAGTTGGGTTTTAGTAAGACCTTCCGGAACCGAATCTTTTATTAGAATCACCTTGGAAGGTAAAAATGAGAAAAGAGCCCGTGAAATTCATGAAAAATCAAAAAAACTTCTGGAAGGTACTATAAAAAGTTTTGAGGGATAAAAATGAGGGGAATAATACTCACTGCTGGAGAAGGAACCAGAATGCGACCTTTAACCCTCACCCGACCCAAGACCATGCTACCGGTTGGGGGTAAACCCCTTCTTCAGTACAACCTAGAGGCACTACGGGATGCTGGGGTGAAGAATATAACCATGGTAGTGGGCTACTATCAGGAAGTGGTGGAGGAACATTTCCAGGATGGGGTGAAGTTTGGGGTGCAAATAGAGTACGTAACCCAGGAAAAACGCTTGGGAACTGCCCATGCCATAGCCACTGCGGCTTCCAGTGTAGAAGAAGAAGTTATTATCTTAAACGGTGACATATTAGTCCAGTCACAGGTAATTAAAAGTCTCATTGAAAAGTACCATCGCACCAACTGTGACACCATCCTAACTTTAACCGAAGTGGACAACCCATCTTCTTTTGGGGTGGTGGAGCTTCAAAATGATAAGATAACTGATATCATAGAAAAACCAGCCCCTGATAAAGCCCCCACCAATTTAATTAATGCAGGTATATATTTTTTCACCCCTAAGATATTTCGAGCCATTGAAAAGACTCCCAAATCTTCTCGAGGAGAATATGAGATTACTGATTCCATTAAAATTCAGATCCAGAATGGTGAGGAAGTACTGGGACTAACCTTCCAGGATCGGTGGATAGATATTGGTCGTCCCTGGGAACTTTTAGAGATTAACGAACACTTCCTGGAGAATATGGAATCTGAAATTCAGGGAATAATAGAGGAAGGAGTTACCATTCATGGCCCTGTTATCCTGGGTAAGGGTAGCATATTGCGTTCAGGTTCATACATCATGGGACCAGTTTTTATTGGTGAAAACACAGATATTGGACCTAACTCTTTCATCAGGAAATATTCCTCCATTGGAAATGGAGTCAGTGTGGGAAATGGCGTGGAGATCAAAAATTCCATTGTGATGGATAACACGAATATTAATCATCTCAGTTACGTGGGGGATTCGGTTATTGGGGCTGACTGTAACCTAGCAGCAGGTACCAACATTGCTAATCTGCGTTTTGACGATTGCGAAGTAAAGTTAACTGTGAAAAAGGATCGGATTAACTCTGGACGCCGAAAACTGGGAGTTATATTTGCGGATGATGTTAAAACAGGTATTAATTCCAGTTTTAATCCTGGAGTTATGGTAGGTCAGGGTGCCCGGGTGGGATCAGGAGCCATTATCTACCGGGATGTACCCTCACACATGATGGTCATTCCCCTGCAGGAACATGATATCATAGACCGGAGAACCATGGATAAGTAGTTACTCTTATTATGAAAATAATTCACCCCTCAGTAAAGATAATGTCCGGCGCTCATCTGGTGGGCTGTGTGAAAATGGACGAACACTCATCAGTTTGGTATAACGCAGTATTAAGGGGAGACTTGGAACCCATTATCATTGGAAAGTATTCAAATATCCAGGATAACTGTGTTTTACACTCTTCCCAGAGTTATCCGCTGGAATTGGGGGATTATGTATCAGTAGGTCATGCTGCAGTGTTACATGGCTGTAGGGTAAAAGATAACTGTCTTATTGGCATGAACGCCACCCTTTTAAATGGTAGCCGGATAGGAAAAAACAGTATCGTCGGTGCTGGTGCCCTGGTAACTCAGGATAAAAGGTTTCCTCCTGGAAGTTTGATTCTGGGTATGCCTGCCAGGTTAGTCAAAGAGTTGACAGAATTGGAACAAGAGAAAATCCTGGAAAATGCCTTAAGATACTCTGAACTGGCTCTTAAACAGGAGAATTACTATGAAGATAAAAAAAACAGTAGATGAACTAGATCCCTACGTACCCGGTAGATCAATTTATGAAATAACCTCAGAGTATAATTTAAAACCAGAAGAAATTATAAAACTGAGTTCCAATGAAAATCCCATTGGACCATCACCTCAAGCTGTGAAAGCAGTTGAAAATTCCATTAAAGATATGAACCGCTACCCTGAATCTGATTTAAGTGATTTAATCCAGGAACTAGCAGTTTACTCTAATGTAAAATCAGAGCAGGTGCTGGTGGGGGGTGATGGAGCAGATGAAATACTGGATGTTCTGGGAAAAACTTTTATCGAACCTGGAGATGAATTCATAGTCCATCTGCCCACTTACATGTATTATGAATTTACTTTAAGAATATATGGCGCAATACCCGTCTTTGCTAGGTGGGATATTGAAAATAACCAGTTAGATGTGGATTCTGTTTTAGCTGCCATCAGCCCACGAACTCGTCTGATTTTTCTGTGCACCCCCAACAATCCTACAGGAGGCCTGATTACTAAGGAAGATATTCAAAGAGTCCTAGAGAGTACTGAAGCCGTAGTAGTGGTTGATGAGGCCTATTTTGAATTTTCCGGGACAGATAATGTGGACCTCCTAAAGGACTACGAAAATCTCCTTATATTACGTACTTTCTCGAAGGTAATGGGATTAGCAGGCATGAGGATTGGATATGCCCTGGCCAATGAAGATATTATCCAGTACATGTATCGAGTGAAACCAGTTTTCAGCTTGACTAAATTGTCTTACGTTGCTGCCCTGGCCACATTAAAGGACCACGAATACCTTGAGCGCTCACGAGCAGCTTCGGTGGAAAGTCGCGAACACTTGTACCAGGGTCTTAAAGAATTTCCCATGCTGAAGGTTTTCAGATCCTACGCTAACTACATTCTAGTGGATGTGAGAGAAACCGGTATGAACTCGGCTCAGTTAACTGAAGAACTCATGAAGATGGGTGTTATAGTCAGAAACTGTAGTTCATTTCGTGGACTGGATGATTATTGGATCAGGGTTAGCGTTGGAACAATTAAAGAGGACGATCTATTTCTAAAGATATTAAAAGATATTTTAGAATAGACCACGTGTTCAATGAAACAAGATTAGTGAATTGATCAATATGCAGTTAGGTGGCACAGTAATTTCATCACTGGAGTACCCAGGAAAGATTTCTCTGGTTATCTTCACAGGAGGCTGCAACCTTAGATGTCCCTACTGTCACAACCCCCAGATGATTAGTGGAGGAGAGGAAGTCCCACGAGAGGATATTGAGGGTGAAATAAGTAAAGAGAGTGACTATATAGATGCTGTGGTTATCACCGGTGGTGAACCCCTTCTCCAGTGTGCAGAAGTTAAAAAGCTGCTGGAGTATTCCAAAAAACTGGGACTTTTAACCAAATTGGATAGCAACGGTGGCTTTCCGGGAAGACTTTCTGGAGTAATAAATCTGGTTGATTATGTGGCACTGGATGTTAAGGCCCCATTTGATGATTACAATAAAATCATAGGGTCAGATATCGGCGATAAAGTTAAAAAAAGCATGGAGGTATGTGCCAATTCACCTGTTTATTTGGAGTGCCGCACCACCTACGTGCCAGGCCTTCTTAATGAGAAGGATGTGGAGAAAATAGCCAAAGATCTAAATTGCGATCTTTACACCCTGCAACAGTTCCGGAACCGCACTGTCCTGGATAAAAAACTCCAAAAAACCCCAAATCCATCCAGGAATGAATTGTTTGAGATTGCGAAAAATATAAAACCTATTTTTAGTAATTTAAAGGTGAAAACTGCAGAATTTGGCGAAGAAATGGTTTGAATAAAAACATGGAGGGTGTTACATACCAATACTGCTTTTTGGAAGCCGCAACTTGGAACTTTTAACTGGTGAAAAAACCACCACCATACGAAAGTTATGGAAGAAGCCCCTGAATATAGGGGACCGACTGCATTGTTACTGGAATTTGGTGTCTAAGGAGCGTGAAAAACTTTTTGAAGCGGAAGTAACCGGAGTTGAAATAATGAAATTCGGTGATATCCTGCAAAATGAAGATTTAATTCGGGAGGAAGGATTTGAAGATGCATCTGGACTGGAAGTTGAATTCAGAAAACTTTACCCCGACCACACTAAAGAAGACTCTCTTTTCCAGGTGATAAAGTTCCGACGCCTGCCACGAGAAGAGTGGGAAGGCCGAAAAATTGATGAAAAGGCAATGATAACCAAAAGAGCCGACATACTTTTTGATCTGGGCAAGTACCAGGACTCCGTGATGTGTTACATGGCTGCACTCCGTTTTGACCCCCAAGATGTATACCTCCTTAACCGAAAAGGGGATAACCTCTCCCGGTTGGGATTATTCCAGGAAGCAGTGCAGTCCTATGATGATGCCCTGAAACTGGATCCAGAAAATGAATTCATATGGAACAACCGGGCCATTGCGCTTTTGAACTACAACCAACCCCAAGAAGCACTTAAATCTAATGATGAAGCCTACAAAATTAACCCCGATAATCTTCTTGTACTTTACTGGAGAGGTATCATACTGGAGATGTTGGGGCGGTTAAAAGAAGCTCTGGAAGAGTATGATCGAATCTTAGAATTAGACCCCAACCATCCAGAAGCCTGGAATGCCAGGGGTAACATCCTATCCCAGATGGAAAGAACTGAAGAGGCTATAGAATCCTATGATCGAGCACTGGAATTATGTTTAGATGAAAATCCCGATGCATCCACATGGAATCGTAAAGGCAATGCCCTTTTAGAATTAGATCGGCTAGAAGAAGCCATAAAATGTTATGAAGAAGCTTTAAAGTTGGATGAATACAACGATGTTTTCCTCAGTAATCTGGGAGTAACTTACATGGAGCTCTCCAGATTTCAGGAGGCTATGGAAACCTTCAAAAAAGCATTAAGCATCAATCCCCACAATGAAGATGCCCGGATCCTGATGGACGAGTGTTTGGAGAATTTGTAAACAAAGGGACCATACTTTCCATTAAACTCCCCTTATATCGAATTGTGAAAGTACCATATCTGATAGTCTCCTCTTGAAAATTTTTATTGCCCAACCATCAAGCGCTGATATAGTTGTTTTGAGTAGAATGATTGCTTAAAGTTATTTATCCTGGAACCATAAACAGCACTCTCGCCATGAACATCCATCACAGATCTCCACCACATCAGTTTTATTAAGTTTTTTGGTGAGAGATATAAGTTTATTAATGCCAATAGTAGCTCCACTCACCAGATTCAGCTTTTCTATCACCAGAGAATCCATTTTGGAGATTTGCTCATGGGTCAGGGTAGTGTTGGTACATCTACCAGCAGATTGATGAGGACAGTATTCACATATGGCATCTGTTTCGCATACCACCATCACGGGAAGAGTCGGATTTACGCGAAACTTCTCAACCATCCTCCCCATATTTTCTTCAAAGTCCTGGCTGTAACCATGTCCTTGGTAACCCTGGATGCAGAGGAGGTGGTGGGCTCGGATCTTGATGGGGATCATGGCCGAATCAACAATTATTTCATTTCACCTAAAACTTAGTTAGGAGTCACCATCTTGGTTATGGCTGCAGCTCCACCTATTTTAATCAGGTCACCCACCAAGAACGGTAAAAGTCCCATGGAAACTAGAGTGATAATGCCAGGATAGCTACCCTTAACCAAGTAAATCCATAACCCCAGACCAAAAAGCCCTGGTACATAGATGAAGACAAAGTTGGCAAACAACATCAGCCCCAGCATGGGTCTGAATTTCCGAGCCCCCACATATCCATCGGAGAAGTAGCCTAAAAATAGAGCAACCAATATAAATCCAACCAAATAGCCCCCGGTTGCACTGAACAACATGGAAAAACCCCCACTTAGTCCAGCAAACCAATTTAATCCCATTAACCCTGCTACAAGATATATAATCTGACTAATTCCCCCCCACCAGCGACCTAGGAGAACCCCTGCCATTAAAACGGCGAATGTCTGGGCTGTCACTGGTACCGGTGTCCAGGGTAGAGGTATTACTAATTGAGCCATTATCCCAGTTACACAAGCCATGAAAAATGCTAAAATAAGTTTATTAATAAGAGAAGTTTCTGAACGCCACTTATATAATGAATATCTTTTTCGGAAATAGTTTTCAACCGTAATTTCCATTTTGAATTCCCCGCGATTATAGTTTATTTGAAAATTGACCTTAAAAAACCCTGATAAGGGTTTACATTGATTTTAATTCCATCTTAGAAATGTTATAAGCCTTTAGACCCTTTATTTTATTGGACAATTTATAGATATATATTTTGTTACAGGGCTAGGTACAATTTTGGTACAAATAATACAAAAAAGAAGTATTTATCTTACTATATTTTCAATTAACTCCACCTATCGGTCAATTCTAAATTTACAGTGCAAGTCCTTATTTATAATGTAAAGAACCTTACCAGTATTATCTCCCCACCTTCCAGGATCAGTCTATTTGCCAAAACATAGGCCACTCCCCATATTTATCTTTACCTTTTCAAATCACTTTAACCAGTGATTATCTAATTAATAGATCAGCAAATAATGTTTATTTACGCAATAAATCATGGGCTGTGTCAAAATCAGAATGGTATGGCCATAAATTGGGCTAATGGATAAAACCGTCTCATGGATGAGATTAAGATCATTGCACAAACCCCATTATTAAGCTTCCATAAAACAAGGACGCCGTAATATGGTGTTAAAAAAACCATAAGCCACCCCCAACGTTTTAATGGCGATAATTCTACAATTGGAGCCCTCATTACCGATTCCTGTAGCACCCATTCCTATTCCCCAGAACACCATTCCCCAAATACTGCTCAAATTTTCCCAGAAATACTAGAAGAGCATAGAATGATATGATCGTAGTGGCTAAGGCCCCTGATAACACCCCAATACCATCAAATAAACGTCTAAAAGTTGAAGTAGCCAGAACATCCATGCCCATGCCTGCATATATGATTGAATACTTGATTTCTGGAAATGGAATGCTATGAATAGAAAATCGGCAAAATCAATACCATAATGGTTGTTGCAGCCATATAAATCCAGTATGTTCTTTGTAATCCTTTGGTTTTTAGTTGAGGATTTAAAAAAAATCACAGTAAGGATCTATCCCATTACTTCTTCGGTGAATTTCTTAAATTTTGCCAGTGCTTCTCCTAGTATTTTATTTCCAGCAGGAGTAGTAGTATAATATTTTCTTATTTTACCTTCCACATTCATCCTCTGACTTTTTAAGAAACCATCTTGTTCCAGGGAGTGTAAGATGGGATATAATGTACCAGGACTTAATTTATAACCCTGGTTTGAAAGTTCATCCATCATCTGTACCCCATAAATATTTTCATTCTGTGCACGGTATAAAATATGGATTCTAATGAATCCCAGGAAGAATTTACGGTTTACAGTCATAAAATCACTATCGTTTTTCGATATTTGGAATCAATAACTAATTACAATATCGAATATTGATTTTTGTTTTTATAAAATTTTTTAAAAATTTAGAAATTTCTCGGTAAATGATAATGAGAATTGTTCAACAAAAAAAAATAGGTATTACTTTTTCATGATTATTTCATATAGGGTGGTAAAAACTTCAATCTTTTTACTTAATTAGTGGCTATGATAAAAAGTCCCTTATCAAAGTAGCTTTGCACGGTCATAAACCGTTTTCAGAGTCTGCATATCCACACTAGTGTATATCTGAGTGGTGCTCAAGTTGGAATGGCCTAAAAGTTGTTGGATAGCCCTTATATCCACCCCATTCTTAAGGAGATGGGTTGCAAATGAGTGGCGCAGAATATGAGGAGTTACTTTCTTCCTGATCCCTGCTGCCTCAGCGTATTCTTTGATCATCATCTGAATATAGCGGGGAGTTAGATGGTTGCCGGATCGATTGACAAAAAGGTAATCTCCTTCCATGGAACTTTTAGAAAGATAATCTTTTAGTAAAAGCCGGGTGTTCTCATCAAAAAGAACAATACGATCCTTTTCACCTTTACCCCTTATGCGAATGGTACGCTCATCCAGGTCCACACTATCAGTTTCTAGGGTTACCAGCTCCGAAACACGAAGGCCAGTGGAGTATAAAAGGGTCAATATAAGCTTATTTCTATGTTTAAATGCCTTTTTATGATTTGAATCATCTTTACTCTCGTCAATGGTATGTATAAGCTTTTTAACTTCCACTTCGTTAAGGGACTTCGGTAGAGATTTGGATCTTTTAGGGGTCTTGACATCTTCCAGCCCCCCTATCTCACCAAATTCAAAAAATTTCTTTATAACCACTGTCACCAAGTATATGTAGTTCTGAGAAACCTTTTTATCCCGTTTAAGGTAGCGGATATAACGTTTGAAAGATTTTAAAATAAAAATTTCATGATTTTCCGGAACCTCACCTTGCAGAAACCGGTGAAAACAGTTGATTATGGAACGGTAGGTTCGGATGGTGTTGGGGGAATAGTTGCGAATCTCCAGTTCCATCAGGTAATCTTCAATTAGCTCGGGGAAGTCATGGGCATCCAGGATGTTGTTATCTCTGTAAATATGAATATCAGATGGGCCCGTTGTATCCACTGAACCTCCTGGTTTAACTTTCCAAGTTGAGTTGGGGTAAGAGTTCATGTTGATGGATATTATGGGCAGTTTAACTAATTATAGATAACTACGATCCACGTTTTCGTTGGAGTGCTTGTTATTTGAAGAACTTAATTGCTGGGAACTAGAATCCTTTAGAACTGCCTTTTCAAAGGACTGATAATGATTAATTATCTGGTCTTCAACAGATATGGCCTTTTTCACAGCAAAATTCATGTGTTTAGGCTCAATATATTTACTACCATCCATAACCGCCATATCTCCAGCCATACGCACCACACCTCCCAGATCACGAAGTCGAAGTGTAAATGAATCTCGTTGATCATCAATTACCCGGGCTCGTTTGCGAGCTTCATCCAGAAGGATTTCTACGGATTTTATAGTAGCATGGGGAATTTTTCCATCAATTTCAATCTCTTGAGCCACAAATTGGGCCATTTTAGCCTGGTTATCAGTGTTATCAGGCATGGTAGTGTGCATTAGAATTTCATAACCCTCTCCCTGTATACGAGAACGCAAAGGGGGTAATATATATCTAACATCCCTTATATTGCAAGCGGCAACAAATATGAAGTCGCAGGGCACGTCTTCCACCTTAACTGAACTTCCTGCGCTCTGAGGATTACGGCCTACAATGGGAAAAACCTTGTCTTGCATGGCACTTAGAATGTATCGCTGGAGAGGGGCAATGTGCACAAGTTCGTCAATGAAAAGAACACCCTCGTGTGCCTCGTGAACTGCACCAGGAACAACTCTTTCGTATGGTTGGGTCCCAAGATCAGGATGCCCACCATAGGGATCATGCCGGACATCACCTAACAGTTCAGTTTCTGTGGCCCCGGTGGCCTGTATGAATACCTTCCGGTTAAGGGGGAGTATGATGTTTTTGGGCTTTTCTTCAACCAGGGCCCTTCTCTTCTCCAGTGCACTCTGATCCAGGATCTTAATCTTATCCCCATCCATCCTCTCATAGATAACCACTTCTTCTCGGCCATTGAGCATACGGGTGGTGGTTACTCTTTCCTGGGGAACGTTCATTGGGTTGGAACTCATCTCAAACATGCCCAAAAGGTCGCCCAGATGTTTTCGTCGTGCGTTGATGTGAGAATATTTATCAGCCCCACATTGGGGACAGATACTTTGATAGGCATTGTTGTAACTATGACAATTGGCACAGCGGAAACCCAATCTCTCGGCCACCATCACGGGAACGTCCTGGGGGTTTACAATATCTCCCTCAGCCCGTTCCAGATCTTTTTTATGATTTTCCATCTCTTTTTTATTTTTGATCTCCACGAAGGGCCGTTCAGGCCTTTCCGGATTATGGACCACCGTTATTTCTTCCTGGGGTTCAGAAAGATGGAATGATATGGCCTGAGCTATCAGTGATTTACCTATCCCTGGAGGGCCCACCAGCAGCAGGTTTCGACGTTGCTTGGCTGCGATTTTAACAAAATCTATGATGTCATCATGGCCAATGACCCTTTCTAAGGGATCTTTAGGAATTAGAATATCCTGGGTTGTTTCAATATCTCCTAAATCCTCCTTTTTCATGTTGACGTACACCTAGATCATCCTCCGAGGTCAGTTCCCCAGTCAAAGTTGTTTATCTGGTTATCACCTTAATGTGGTTGGGTTTTTTTACCACTTCACTCATACGTACGGCTACTATGTACTTGAGGCCCTTGTCTTTAGCCACATCAATGAGTCTCTGACTGACCACACCATCAAATACCACAGCATAAGCCCCATTTTGCAGATTATTAATTTCTTGGTAGAGATTTTCAACTTTAACCTCTTTAATAATGTTTAAAGAATCATCCAATACTTCACCATTCCCAGATCCTTCCAGATCACCCAATATCCCTTTAAGTAGTCCTATTTTGTCTGGTGTTTTTTTCTCCACCTTCTCAGTTTTTACCCCCAAATCATGATAGATCTGCTCCACTGGAATCTTATCGCGCAATGCCACCATAACCTCATCTTTAGTCAGGTCTTCTACTTCAGAACCCCTGGGAGCCCGGGTAACGTAGTCCAGTTCCCCCACTTGTAAAAGTTCCTTAAGTATCAAGTCACCGCCACGATCACCATCTAAAAAGGCAGTAACCGTCTTTTTCTTAGTGAGCTCTGCCACTGATTTAGGAACGCTTACTCCCTCCACAGCCACCGCATTTTTTACTCCGTAACGTAGAAGGTTTAAAACATCGGCCCGGCCTTCAACAACTAGTATTGCATCTGATGAGACAACATTAGGCCCTGCTGGAAGTTTTTCGTTTCCAAATTCTGTGATTTCATGTATGCGCATGGCCTCCTTAACTTCCTCAATCATCTTGAGGCTTTCAGGAGTCACTTCTTCCATCATATTTTTGTACAGTTCTTTGGCCCGGTCCACTACTTTTCTCCTTTTAACGGCTCGCACATCCTCCACCTTATTAACCTGGATGTATGCTTCGCAGGGGCCAACCCGGTTAATGGTTTCCAGGGACGCCGCCAGGATGGCTGTTTCCACTCGGTCCAGACTGGAGGGTATTACGATTTCGCCTTTGGATCTTCCTGCCTTGGAATTTATGTTGACCTTAATTCTTCCGATTCTTCCAGTTTTCTGCAGTTCTCGAAGATCCAGATCATTACTTAAAAGTCCTTCTGTCTGTCCAAAAATAGCACCGACTACGTCGGGTTTTTCAACAATTCCGTTAGCATTTATTTGAGCATGAATAAGATATTTAGTTGTACTGATCTCTTCTTTTCCCATAATTGGGCCTCCTGATAGAGTAGATACTGATGATATCAAATGATATCAGGCCAATGTAGGCAGGTATCTAAACGATACTAATGATAATACCAGTAGGCACCCCTAGGGAATTCTTCACTAGCCAGATTGTCCAGATGACGGGGCAAGCTTTCTATGTCTTTAATAAAGCGACTTGTCATCTCTAATATCTTTCTCCTGAAAAGGATGTTGGGATGTGAACCAAGTCGCTGTATATCTTCAGATAACCTCCGGGCAAGTTCATTACCCTTTTGGTCAAAGTCAGTGAGAATGATCACTTGTGGTGATAATTCAGCAGCGATTTCCGCAACTTCGAAGAGCTTAAGACCTGAACCTGAAACCTTAATAAAATTACCCTGAATACCCAGTTCCTCTAGGGCTTTTTCATCTTTTTTACCCTCCACAAGGACTGGAATCCCCTCTTCTACTTGAATCTTAAGTTCCTCAATGATTTTGGACAATCTATTAAAACTCATGATAAATTCCTTAAAGGTGCTAACAAGTATCTAAGAAATACTATATTTCACCTAATATATAAAATTGAAGTAATGCAAACACATCCACACCATCCCCTCTTGAAGATCTACTCCTAAATCATTATTTACTACCCCATATACCTTGATAAAACTTAGAAAACTAATTTAGTCTTTAATAATTGTCATATTATGAGGAATTTATTCAAAACTGACAATGACATATCTATAAATATCCTGCATCAGAAAAATAAAGACACCACAATGAATTTTAGATTATAAATTTGCGGAGGATATAAAATTGGCAGAAGGCCTAATAAGAATTGTTTTAGACATATTAAAACCCCATGATCCTATTTTACCACACTTTGCCACATTTTTGAGTAAATTAAGAGGCGTGGAAGGAGTGAATATTACCCTGATGGAAATTGATAAGGAAACTGAGAATATCAAGGTCACCATGCAGGGTAATGACTTGGACTTCGATGAGATCAGTCACGCCATAGAGGAGTATGGTGGGTCCATTCACAGTGTAGACGAAGTGGTGGCTGGAAGGACCATGGTCGAAGAAGTTACCACGCCACAGGATTAGATCACATGCCCCACCACTTAATGAAAATTTCTCCCAGATCAGTATTGGAAAAATTTTCATCTGAAGAAGATTTATCTGAATCTTTAATGGGTGAAATAACTACTTCCCACTTGTCTGATGCCCAGAAAAATTTGGAGGGTTCTACCAGGGTTGTTCCCGGAGTGAAACCCATTAAAAATGGAGTTAGTATCTGGGGGGAATTGGTTACTGCCCATACTAGTTCCAATGATTGGGGAACTGTGTTAAAAGCTATAGACCAATCTGATGCTGGTAAAATTCTGTTTTTAAAATCTGATAACGACAATAAGGCAATTTGGGGTGAATTAACTTCCAAAGCAGCTCAGAATAAAAAAATTAAAGGCACCATAATCTTTGGAGCAGTTCGGGATGTTTCTGCAGTTAAATCCATGGATTATCCTGTTTTTTCCCGTGCCATAGTTCCCAATGCCGGCACTCCCTTGAATGAAGGAGAAGTAAACATTCCCATAAAAATCGGAGATTTTACTGTTGAACCAGGAGATTTTGTCCTAGCTGATGATGGCGGGGTGGTTGTGGTTCCCCGTGACAAACTCCAAGAAACCTTGAAAGAATCAGTGATCATAAAAAAAACTGAAGAAAAAATCTTAAAACAACTTAATCAGGGTCAATTTCTTTCTGACATTCTGGGCATTTAATCGGGGTTTTAGATGAGTGACGCCTTTGAATCTATACGTAAACACAAGTGGAAAATAATTTTTACCTTTGCTGTTTCTTTTTTTATCATATTCGCCATTACATTCTTTATTGGAATTGATGAAGTTATCTTTACACTTGAAAAGGCCAGTTGGGAATATATATTGATAAGTTTAGTTTTAGAAGCAGCAATATTACTTATTTGGACTCTAAGGTGGAAAATCATACTGGATGTGGTGGATCAGGCTCCCAAGTTCAGCACTATTTTATCTATGCTATTTGCCAGCCTGTTTGGGAATAATATTACTCCCAGCGCAGCAGGAGGAGAACCTTTACGGGCCTATCTACTGCGGGAAGTGGAGGGGACGCCCTTTGAGTTAGGATTTGCATCTTCTACTGCTGACCGGGTGTTCGAGTTTTTACCCTTCGTTTTGATATCCATCATATCAGCGGTGTTTGTTCTAAGCTGGAACTTACCACTCTTTACCAAATTTATCGTGACCATACTAATTATATTATCAATGATACTCTTCGGAATTCTCATTTATGCAGGTTTAAACCGACAAGTAACCCAAAAAATCGTTATCCGCTTGGCCAGATCAGTTTATCCATTTTTCATGCGTTTGGCCAAAAATCCCCTGACCTTTGGTGAAGTGGCTGAAAAACTGGTTTTCTATATCAGTCGTTTCTCCAGTGGATTTAAAACTGCCTTTAAAGATAGAAAAGTTTTTATTATCGGTTTTATTCTCTCTTTCTTTATGTGGGGCCTTGACATGTTGCGAATGTATGTTTGTTTTGTTTCATTAGGATCTTTTCCACCCATATCCCCCTTGATAATAATTTACACTATTGGAATTCTTATATCACTCCTTCCACTACTTCCAGGTGCTTGGGGGATAAGGGAAGTGATTTTGATAGGTCTATTTGCCGTGGCAGGGATTTCAGCAGACACAGTTATGGCAGCCAGCTTAATTGATCGTTTGGGCAGTTACGTCATACCCACGATTATTGGTGCTTTAGCTGCCTTTTACTATGGAAAAAAGGTAAGAAACATGGAGAAAAAGCCTTCTTCTACATGAGTTGACACCCCATACCCCTTATTATTAAAATTATCGAAATATTTATATAGTAGCTCCTAGAGAATGTAGTATATAAATATTTCGGTTAAACTCTATGAAGAAGCTGGGAAACGTACTGCAAATTTCCAATCGGGGCCGAATTATATTGAGATCCGGCCAAACACCCTCTTTTGGTCTTCCTGTTTTTACGAAAAAAGAGAAAAAATTGGGGCATGTACACGACATATTTGGACCTACCAAGGATCCTTACATTTCAGTTAAAGTCTACGCAAAAAATTCTAAAAATCTTGATAAACGAGTTGGAGAGACATTGTATATACCCAGCTACTCCAAAAAAGCCAGCAAGAAATGGGGGCGAAAAAAACGAAGCAAGAAGTAATGGAAAAAATACCCGAAAAAGATGAACTAAAGACTGAAATTTCGGGAAAAGAACAAATGAAACAGGACATGTCAGAAATTGAAAATGCTGAAACAAAGTGTCCTGAATGTGAATCTACAAAACTTATAAATGACCATGAGCGAGGCGAGATAGTTTGTGGAAGTTGTGGTCTGGTTATTGACGACAATCTGGTGGATATGGGACCTGAGTGGAGGGCTTTTGACCATGAACAGCGTGATAAAAGAACCAGAGTAGGAGCACCCCTCACCTACACCATCCACGATAAAGGGTTAAGTACCATGATCGACTGGAGAAACAAAGACATCTACGGTCGAGACATCCCAGCCCGTAACCGGGCCCAATGGTACCGTCTCAGAAAATGGCAGAGAAAGATCCGGATCTCTGGAGCAACCGAACGTAACTTGGCCTTTGCTCTATCCGAACTGGACCGTGACTCATCGAGATTAGGTCTTCCCAGAAGCGTCCGTGAAGCTGCTTCTGTAGTATACCGTAACGCTGTAGAAAATAAACTCATCCGGGGGCGTAGCATAGAAGGGGTGGTAGCTGCATCATTATATGCTGCATGCCGTCGATGTAATGTTCCCCGAACCTTGGATGAGATTGCAGAAGTGTCCAGGGTTAGTAAAAAAGAAGTGGGCAGAACTTACCGTTTCCTGACCCGGGAACTGAACATAAAACTACCGCCCACCTCTCCTGTAGACTACGTACCCCGGTTCGCAAGTGAACTTAATCTTTCTGGTGAAGTTCAGTCTAAGGCCATTGAAATCATTGAAAAAGCTATGGAAAAAGGGTTAACTTCAGGTAGAGGACCCACTGGTGTGGCTGCAGCCGCCTTGTACATTGCATCAGTACTTTTGGGTGAGAGAAAGACTCAACGTGACGTGGCAGACATCGCCGGTGTAACGGAAGTAACTATCCGTAACCGGTACAAGGAACTGACAGAACAGTTAGACATGGGCGTGACTCTCTAGTCACTCCCCACTTCATTTTATTAGGTAATTTTTAAGGTTTAAATGCATCCATTGAACTTATCATCAATCTATTAAAAATACCGTAAAACTGCTTAAAAGATGTATCTAAGATTTCTTCTAATATTAAAATTAAATTATAAATTATAGCATCAGATCAGTGGGTTGTTGAATTTGACAGTTTCAAAGGTAAATTATTTGGATCCAGATGATGAACCTCCCTGGATGAATTAGAACTGGTAGTAACCAATGAAATACGTCGAGAAAATATTAACATGTACTGATGTTAATGGTTATTTTAAATCAGAATATCCAGACTACTAAAACCCTAAAACGAGTTTTTTAGTGACGAAGATCTTCTCCATGTGAAATTAAAGTCAGTGAAGAGGTTATGAAGTTATTGGATCATCCCAGATTTGGGTCTACAACTTGTGAAGAATTGGACTACTACATGACAAACAGCATTCAACCCTTCTACATCTCAAGTAAGGTTTCCATGGCAAATCATCAATGAATAACTCAATTTATAGGCTGATAAATTCTTTAATTTAATAATCCTGATTAAATATTCAACCTTTCCAACTCTTTTTTGAGTAGCCAATGGAGATGTTCAGCCCCCACTATCTTTTCAGAATCCAGTTTCCAATGCGATGGATATAAGATGAATGGAAGAGATTGTTCCCCACCCAAACCTCCATGACTACCAACTAATTCCTCAAAAGCAGCAACTTCACCTGTAATGGGGTAATAAGCGCTGTTTACCAAGATGTCTGGTGTGTTCTGGAAAGAATTGGTACGGATGAGATGCTGCACTGCGTTATTGCCAAAAACCGTTAAAGGATCCTTTCCCTCTATAGATCCATCATACAGATAATGTACTCCTTCAGAACCAATGACTACTGGTCCGTATTCATCAGAGCAGACCATGATAAATCCCACACCTTCGTGCTGTGCTAGGCCAGGTATAAGATCGGGATAGAGGATTTTGATCTCTTCGAAGCTCAATCTTCTTTCATGGTCGGTTAAATATATCAGGCCCAGATTGCCAGATGCCAGCACAATTACCTGTGCTTCTTCCGACTTTACTTCCTCCCGGGAGGGGGTTGGATCAATTTCATGACGTCTTAAATATTCCATTACCCTACCTTTAACAACCGGAGATTCATCAATCTCTTTAACAGCCAGATTAAGTATAAATTGGCCATGATAAGTCATTGCATCCTTTTTTGTCTTCAGATATTGTTTTCCATCCTTTAAAGGTCCTTGTATGGCTTGGCCGAAGTGATCTTCGTTGGAAAATAATTCACTGTAAATTTTGGTCTCAGGGGGCATTAACTCCTGCACCAAGTCTTCCAGTGTCTTCCCATAGCGCTGAAAAAAGGTGGATCCATTAGTCTGACCGTGATCAGATTGAACTACCAGATAATAAGGGCGGGAAGCGTGTATTTTAGCTTGTTCCAAACGATGAAACTGTTTATCTAGTTTACGGAGAGCATAAAAAGAATCCCAATCTCTGGTTCCCGAGTGATGGGCTATTTCATCGTATCCCAAGTAGGTCACGTAACTCACATCAATTTTTCCCTCTAAAATATCTCCGATTAAAATTGCAGTGGTTACTTCTCTCAAGAAAACGTTGGCCCCTGCTCTTATGAATGGGTATGTGAATCCGCGCCTGATTCTAGGTTGAATGTTCCTAGCCCAGTGCAGGATCTGGGAGGTGTAATCCAGCAGCACATCCCAGAAAAATAGGGTCAGTATCCGAGCGAAGTTCGAGGGGTTAGAATACACGTAATACCAGGCTTTACTGTAGTATCTTTTAAGGTTTTTTAGTTGGCTGTAGGTAAATATCACATCTTCTGCATCCCCGGAGAACAAATTAGAGCGACTGGCACCCCGATTAGAAAGGAGACCTTTTCCATTGGAAATTCGCTCTTCGATTACTTGAGCATCAGAAAATCCGGTAGAAACCATTATCTTGTTATTTTTATCTTTCTCCACCCAGCGGAATGCAGGCATATCCTGATTATTTCCGTGGAGAATGCCTGCTTGGCTGGCACCAGTCTGGCTTGAGAGATCGGTTTCCCAGTGGATGAGTTTATGGCTGCCCCTATCTAACCAGCTTTCCAGGGTGGGCATGTGCCCCTTATTCAGGGCTTCCTTAAGTATAGGTTCTGCCAGTCCATCTATCTCCAGGAATATGACACCCGGTTTTTTCTGTTTTGATCTCACTCCCTTTTGAATATCTTTTCTAATAACACTCCGGTAGTAGGTGGCATCGTCGTCGATGGTTAAAAGAGTGGAAAGAAGAGCTGTGCAAGCTGCCATAGCAATGGGTGTTAAGAATAGGGCTGGGCCTTCGATAGAAATTCCCATCAGAATATCACCAGCTACCCATAACAGTAAGGCGTTGAGTAAGAGCGCTCCAAATCCTATGGTGAATACCATAAATGGCAGTAAAATACGGGATAATAGGGGCCAGAAAAGTGCGTTTAGAAGACCCACCACTCCGGCGGCCAGGAATGCTGTTTGCCAAGTATCGAACTTAAGCCCAATGGAAAGGGCATCTATGATTATGAAGCCTAAAAATCCACCTATCCAGATGGTAATAGTGCGGCCTATCCAATAAAACCGGGATGGTTTGTAGGTCTGGTTATACTCTTCCATCATCCACGCCCTGACATTTTAATGTGAACATGGTAATTTCAGGAGGGCAGTTGATACGTAGCCAGAACACGTTGGTTCCCAGACCACGACTGGTGTACTGGACCATATCACCCACCTGATACTTGCCTACAGGATATTTGATGAAGTGTGGTCCCCTGATGAAGGTGCCCAGGGTGGGTATGAGGAACTGGCCACCATGGGAGTGTCCGGATATTTGTAGACTGAAACGTCCGGTAGTGGAGCTTATATCCGCAAAATCCGGTTCATGTGCCAGCAAGATGGCTGGACCTTCCGATGGGAGTTTTTCCATTACAAGATCCAGCCGGTGTTTTTCCAACATCACACTATCCACCCCCGCAATGTGGAGGGTAGATTTTTTCCGGAATAAGCTGTGCACATCGTTGCTAACATCGATGATGTTACTGGCCTGGAGTATACTTCGTATCTGCGCTGCGCCTAGCCAGTGATCATGATTTCCTAAAACAGCGAAAGATTTATCTTTTGGTTTTAAAAGGCTGAGGGCAGATTCCAGATCATCCAAGACATCATCCAGAACGTAGGAGACAAAATCTCCAGTTATGGTTACAGAATCCGGTTTTTCCTTGTTAACCAGATGCATAACTCCTTTCAAGTATTCGGGAGTTATCCATTGCCCTAAATGAATATCAGAAATATTACCCAGTCGATAACCATCAAATTCGCGGGCCATAGAGGGTATGATTACTTCAACTTCCTCCACCTTGAAATTTTCTTGATTAAATTCGGTTTTGGCTACTTTATCTCGCCAACGAGTCATTCCCCGCTGCACTTTCTGCATGTATTTTAGAGCCTTAGGTTCATTTTCTTTCATAATTTCCAGAGCTTTATTTCTGTTTTCGGAGCGTTATATAGTGACATAATTCAAGGACAAATCACAATACCTCACCCAACAATCTCACAAAGACCATTTCATTTACATTAATTACTGAATTTAGATTTAAACCCAATTATAATCATGTCCTTTAATAGATATACATCAAGATAAACAGCAAATATGCCATAAATGGCTATGTTTTATATTCAGCGATTTAACTTAGAAATGATTTGATTCCCCTTTGGTAAGCATAAGGAGATTTCAGTCTACCAGATGGTGATGATTTTCAGAAGAAGAAAGAAACTAGTTTTCCGGCCAATTCACGCTGGAAACTGTTTTAACTGTCGGGGGAGTAGATGACCAAAATGATGGTGATTAATTCATGGCAAACATTATCATTGCCAAGAACATGCCCCCCCCTCAAATACACAAACGCTGGATCTTTCTTCTAAACCACTGCGAAGGTTATGGAGGCTTAGAGCCCGTCGCCACCCAAGCAATGGACACTACATTCAATGATAAAACACTAGTTCGGACTTTTTTAAGATGAGATCAGGGGCTTAATCTTGACCCATCTTTTCTATTTTATCAACTACTTCCCAATGCTCGCCTTTCTTTTCAGCCCTCCTAATAAACAGCACCCCCACTAAGGCACCTACGATACCACCGGCAGTATCTGTGAATAGGTCGTTCATTGTATCTTCATGGGCATTCTGGGTGGGTGAGCCCTGCATCTGAGTATTTCCTGTTATATCACCTAAAGGACCTTTAGACAAATATTTATCATATGTATACTCACCCATTTCAAGTATACCACCTAATCCTATGGTTATTATAACAATCACAATGGCCATCTCTGCTAATGACATCTTTAAACGGCCGTAGTAGTGCATGGTGTAAACCACCATCATACCGATCAGGCCAATATATAAGGGCAGCATGAAGTGCATGAAGTTATCGTAATGGGGCAGTTTAACATATAAACCCATGGCATCTCCCCCCACCAGTTCAAATAACACCATAGACAGCAGTATAAGTTCAATTTCAACAGGTATAATACGTATTTTACCTTTTGTAAAAAATGCAGGAGCATTTATAATTGCTAATGCTACCAGTATGAGTATCCCAAAAATCCTTTCCGCACCATTGGCACCGCCAAAGAGGGTAATATAGATACCAGCCAGAAGCAAAAACATTCGCAATATCCGGAGTAAATTCCGTTGTAGAGGACTCATTTCATTATCTTCAGGGTTAAGAAAGCTCATCTATAGTCTCCCGCTATTTTTTCATAATATGAGACATATTAAGTAGATATAATAATCCTAACATTTATAAATTCATATTGAAGTATGCATATAGATCATGGTTTCACATCGGGTCTTATAATAAAACCAGGGAGACGGAGTTCGAAATGATTTCTAACCTAAAAACTACCATCCATCCCCCTTGCTGGCTGGAAAGTACACGAAGTACATCCCCTGGAATTCTTAGTAGGTTTCCTGTTTGAAGTTATTACATTGAGTCTTCCAGGATTATTTATCGGGCCATTAACAGTGGGAATTGCATCGGTACTCTACCACATATTATATGGATGAAAAAAATAGAAGAATGAGTCCAATGATCTTTTAAAAAATTAATACTTCATCCATAAGGACTTATTTTATTAAATTTTTTCTAAAACTCCATGGTGCAACTTAAAAACTGTATCTGAATATTTAGAAAGCAGGGGATCATCGGTGAAAATCATAATGGTATACTCCTTTTTTAGATCCCTCAGAATGTGCATAATCTCATTTGCTCCAGTTTCAGATAATGGAGAGGTGGGTTCATCAACCAAAAGAATATGGGGGTCATTAACCATAGCACGAGCTATGCTGGCTCTTTGCTGCTCTTCAACCGATATTTGGTGTGGATAGGATCCATTATTTTCTACACCTATACTTTTCAGTATTTCCAACACCTTAAATTTGTTTTTTCGGACCATAGGCAGCATTACATTTTCTAAAATCGTTAAATAAGGTAAAAGGCTCGGATAAGGTGGAACAAAACCTATTTCATTACGGATTAAATTTAAACGTTCCTGTGATTCAGGTTCTGTCAAATCCCTGCCAGCAAAGGCTACTGAACCCGAACTAGGACTTTCTAAAAATCCGGAGATACGTAATAGAGTAGACTTACCCGAACCATGAGGGCCTAAAATTAAGTATATTCCTTTAGAACTTAATTTGAGGGATATTTGGTTTAAAACCAGGATTTCTTCATGTGCAGAGGAAGGATATGACTTATTCACATCCTTTAATTTAAGGACTTCCTTAAACAGGATTGAACACCCCCACAAAACCATTTTTAGATGCTAACCATGCAGGGAATAAACTCAAAAAGAAACTAAGGCCAGTGGTTGTAGTGAGAGTCATGAGGATCAACCATCCCGGTAACACCACTCCCATGTTGCTGAAGCCTAAGATCTGAGTCAGGAAATACAAACCCACACCACCCAATATTACTCCCATAATAGCAGAAATAAGCCCCAGGATGGTACCTTCCAGGGTAAATGTCAGTAAAATCTGTTTTTCAGAGAATCCCATCATCTTTAAAAGTCCCACCTCTCTTCTCCGTTCTACTTCATTGAAGAACATGGTGGTGTAAACACCTATCACTCCAATAATCAGGGCAATGCTTGCTATGGCATCCACCAATAAAATTAGATCCCTCATTAATTTCACCAATTTATTGGCCACCGGGTACTGTTCCAGATTTATTCCCATACTTGAAGTGATATAATGAGCAAGGCCCATGCTTAAACTGTTTTTTTCCGAAGAATTTTCACCAACAGAGTTACTTCCCGTTTCAAAACCCTCAAGTCTATCTAAAAAACTGGTAATTCCCAACCCAGATCCCACCACAACTAAAAGAACCAACACCCCCACAGTTATGCCCATAATCGTGGATATATTGCGCATACGGTTCCTGCGCAGATTTTTCATTGCTAACCAGTAAATGCTCATATCAGCCTCCTAATTTCTCCTAAATCTTCTTTATTACTATAATCATTCTATTAGAAATTTTTTTTAAAAAAATATAATCGGCAATTATGTTGAAATAATGGTACACCATTAATGCAACTTGATACTGAAAATATGTATGATCATTGTATTCCTTTTTTTTATGAACCTTTCTTTGGGGTACATAAATATACAATCCATGATTCGTATTTTCCAAGAAAACTAGCTTGTTTTGGTTTTTATGAAATATTCTTAACTTTTACTTACAATATGATAATTTTATTAAAGAATAGAGAAATAAGTAGATGGGGCTTGTCTGAAAAGTTTTGGAGGATGATCTTATGGCCAAAGAGAACAATGTTTTATTAGGAATTTTGGCGATCATTTTAGGGATCTTAGTTATTGCATTCCCAATATTCAGCGTATTTACAGCAAGCGTACTGGCCGGGCTAGCCATAATCTTTTTGGGAATTTCATTACTGGCCAAGAGTTTCGGGGCTTGGGGCGAAAACAAAGGTGCTAGTATAGCCTCCCTGATACTTGGAATAATTGCAGTAGTGGTGGGAATTGGATTATTCGGAAGTGTAGTGGCATTTAGCTTTTTAGCTAGCTTCTGGCTCTACTTCGCTGGATTTTTCCTGATAATTTCTGGTGTAATGTCACTGTTTAGTGAAGAAACAATGGGTAAAGGAGTAGGAGGTTTAGGAATCATATTAGGCATACTGTATATGATCTTAGCTTCATATGCCTGGAATCCCCACTATCTAGCCATGATAATAGGAATATGGCTAATATTCGACGGAATAGCCTTATTCTTTGTAAAACCATCAGATTTGATGAAGACCGAGTCAACATAATAAAATTAAACTCAGACAAGTCCCCAACATATATTGAAAACTTTTAACCATATCCAGGTCGAAAAACGTTTTTATGGGCATTTTAGCACAATGATATTAAGTTATATTGCATTTTATTCCCTTCAATAAATGTTTCCATGTTCAGCTTTATTGCTGGAGTAGGCAGCATATTTTCTTGGAATCTGTATTTTAGCCCTGAGAAACTGATGGTGATTTTTGTCTATTAAGCAATCCATAAACGAGTATAACGAAATTGATCATAATTATTGTTGCAACCTTGAATTAATCATCATTTGTTAATGAGTATATAATGGCATCTGAAGTCCAGTATAATGATGTGTAGTGATAGTTGTATGTATGGCTATTTCCATCATAGTATTAGACTCATCGGCCTTGAACGTGGCCATTTCTAAATTAGTAGTTGAATTAGACACAACATTATCAGTGATTCAAGGCATCATTGTTTTATACCTACTTATACTAGGAATATTCGGAGAACTCACAACTTCCATAGAAGCATCTTGACTTTCTGAAAACATGACCACCCTGGAAATACAAGACAGCCTTTTTAACTACGTGGAGAAGATGAAGACTGTTAGTTCCCATGACATACCTCTAGTCTGATGCCAGAAGTGACTCAAATAGTGGATTCAACCATAGTATTGCCATGAAACGGACCTTCAATGCACTGACCATCATACTGATGCTATGTTTTATTACCAGCTTATTTCTACCTGGAACGAAAGAAAATCATAATATGTCACATTAAACAAGATAAGTGCATTGTGCCCTCACTATCTAACCCGGGATTAAAATGATGGAAGTTATATTCTTTTTCGCAATTCTTTTCGCCTTTGCCCTATTTTCACGCCGTTTATCGGAAAGTCCCATAACTGCGCAGATGGTTTTTTGTTTAACCGGAATATTTTTAGGTTATATTTTTGCACAGCAAGTGAATCAGGAGTTCAACAGAGAATTGTTACTACTAGTAGCAGAAGTGGCGTTGGTTCTAGTTCTTTTCAGCGATGCGTCGGGTATAAATTTCAATACCTTCCAGAAAAATAAATTAACTTGGAGGATGCTCAGTATCGGCTTGATACTGACCATAATTATAGGGATCATAGTGGGGGCCTATTTATTGACTGATATGGTTTTATGGGAAGTAGCCGCCCTGGCTGCGGTTTTAGCGCCTACTGATGCTGCTCTCGGCCAGATAGTGGTTCAAAATAAAAAGTTACCCCACCAGATCCGTGAAACTCTTGAAATTGAGAGTGGATTAAATGATGGAATAGCTGTGCCATTTCTTCTTCTTTTCTTAGGTTTTGGTTTGGCCGAAGAAACATTTAGACCAATTAACTACTTTCTAGTCACTACTTTTGAGCAAATTGTATTTGGAGTGCTAATTGGCTTGGGTGTAGGATTAATTGGGGGTTGGATGGTTCTTCAGGCCAAGAAAAAAAGTTGGATTACTAAAACCTATCAGAGGCTTGCTTTACTTGCATTAGCCATACTTAGCTGGTTGATAACAGACCAACTGGGGGGAAGCGGTTTTATAGCTGCCTTTGTAGGGGGACTATCTACCGGATTTATTTTTGAAGATGCAGGTGATATTCTAACCGATTTTACCCGTGCAGAAGGAATGCTTCTAAGTTTATCTGTGTTCTTTATTATGGGTGCTTTGATTACTCCTTTGTTATCTTTTGTAACTTGGAAGATCATTTTTTATGCTGTTTTAAGTCTTACTTTGATTCGGATGCTGCCCGTGGCCATCTCTCTTATTGGAACAAAGATAAGTTTAGACACCGTATTATTCCTTGGCTGGTTTGGACCTAGAGGACTGGCATCAATAGTACTGGCCCTTGTGGCCTTGGAGGCTATTCCAGAATTTCCGGGTAAGGATACTTTCACCTTAACCATCCTGGTAACCGTTTTTTTAAGCATAATACTCCATGGAATAACTGCTTTACCCTTATCAGAACTTTATATAAAACGTGACAAGAAGGTAAAAGGGGATTCATAATAAATTATCCTTAAGCTGTATGTAAATTGGAATTATCAAGGAGTACTACATTTCCAACAAAAAAAATAAAGCCAATAAGTACCAAAATTAGTAACGAGTGTGTTGATAAAATAGGAGGTAAAGATATGCAAAGAACTGGTACTGCATTGGTTTTAATTATTTTGGGCATACTTGTCCTGGCATTCCCCTTATTAGGATTAATACCACTAAGCCTACTAACTGGATTTTTTGTGTTAATTTTGGGTATTGGTCTTTTAATAGGTGGAATAGGTCAAATAGGCGAAAGTGTAGGTTTAGGAATTTTGGAGATTATTCTGGGAATTCTTGCCCTGATCATGGGATTCGGGTTCATATTCAATCCAGGACTGTTCAGCTGGTTAATTGGTTTAATAGTCTGGATTGTGGGTTTATTCCTGGTAATTGCAGGTGTTATAGGGATACTATCAAAGGTGGGGGGAAGCCGGTGGAATGGAATTGTGGCCATTATAATCGGTATATTGTACATAATAGTAGGGACTTGGATAAAAGATCCCATTATTCTGGGTGCATTGATTGGTTTATGGCTGTTACTCACCGGAGTAGTAATGTTGTTAATGAAAGAATGAACTGATTTTCAACAAGCCCTAATTTTTTTTTATTTTTAAATGTAATAACTTAAGAAGAATAAGCTCTCAAATAGGATTGGGATTAAATTAGGAGAATGCATGCAACGACACTATCAGGTTATATTAGAAGGAATTCTAGCCTTTCTCATTTTAATTGAACTGTTATCACTAAGTTTAATGACAGTGGGTTTTATTGTGGGGCTGAAACCAGAAACCATCTACACCTTAGGAAGTCTGGATGTGATAATTGCATTTCTCATACTTCTGGATCTAACATTTTTCCGGATAAGATATAGAGAAGTGAACACTACTATAATGAAATTTATTCAAGAGAACTGGGCTTACATAATAGCCATTTTTCCACTAATCTTTGTATCATTCAATCTTTTGGAATTATTTGACTTAAAAGTCATTATTGGGTTAATGGGGATTGTGAGGATTTATGCCCTCTTTAAAGTACTTTTCATATCTGCTCGGAATGTTCGTAAATATCCTTCCAAGACTAAATTAGATTATGCTACATTAGCACTTTTTTTAGTGATCATACTAGGATCTTACCTCTTCTTTGCCATTGAAACTGGTGTTAACCCAACAGTTCCCAACTACGAATCAGCAATCTGGTTTACCATAGTATCCATGTCCACCACCGGATATGGAGATGTGGTTCCCATAACTTTAGCCGGCCGGATAATAGGAGTAATTCTAATTTTAACTGGTATGGGCTATGTTAGTCTGGTAACTGCCACCTTGGCTTACTCTTTCATTGATATTTTCCGTGCCAAAAGTCAGGAAGCATCAGAAAAGTTTAAGGCAACAACTCAGGATCTGTATAGAAGGGCCGTGAAAAACGAAGAAAAACTGGAGGAAATTTTGGACAAAATTGACAAGATCAACCAGAGGCTGGATGAAATGGAAAAAAAGAAAAACTAATTTTTAATTTATAGAGCATATCCATTCTATTCATAAACAACTGCGGTTCCAGTAGCCGTTACAATGGTAGCACTTCCTGAAATCCCTCCTATAGTGTTGTAATCAATTAATACTTCAACTACAGTATTTCCCCCAATTTTTCTTGCTTCCTCTAGGAGCTCCTGTATTGCCCTTTCACGGGCCTTTTTTAACTCCATATCATCTAGCTTATCCTGGGACACGATTTTAGAAATTCCCTTAGGGCTTTTTTTGCCAACCACCGCTTCACCAACCACCATTCCCAAGTGTTTGACTATTTTACCCTTCGATATGTGTGGAATGGTTAGAATAGGATATTCCAATGTATCAAGAAAATCAGGACGGTTAGTTTGTTCAATCCCTGTTTCTTCAACCTTTTCCTCAGGAGATCTTCTAACCACCTTATCAGTTAGATTGGATAAGATGTTGCCCAAATATCCAATAACCCAGGTAATGGTGCCTATAAACACCACAAAAAGGATGTAATTTATCAGTATGGGGAATGCCGCCTGAATCATCAAGGCCAATCCTCCCATGGTAAACAGATTGAGTACAATGGGATCTTTGGGGAAGAGCCAGGAGTAAGCATTGATAAGTATGAATATTAGCAGGGCGCTTATGGCCCCTGTACTTCTACCATACTTTCGGCGAGCTATATAAGCCTCCACATAGCCGGCAATAAGAGGGGACACTATGAACATGATGTTAAATCCAAAAATAGCCAAATTCCCTTTAACGCAGATAACTGCAGAAAGAAAACCAAGTAAGACCCCTATAAAAATAGCCCCAAAGGCCCACTTTTTTTCTATCAGAAAGTTCTCCATAGATGCAAGCAAGTTCCCAACCTCGAGTGGATATCAACTACTAATCCTGGAAAGAAACAGCGGTTCCAAAGACAGTGACCATGATGGTGTTGCCCATGGTTCCACCCAGATTTTGGTATGCCAAGCGGACGCCAATAACAGCGTTTGCACCTTTCTGGGCAGCTTTTTCTTCCATGCTATCCAGGGCCACAGATCGGGCCTTTCTAAGCTCCTCTTCGTAGGCAGATGTTCTACCTCCAACCACGTCTCTGACCCCCGAAAAGAGGTCTTTGTAGACGTTAGCTCCTAATAGAGACTCTCCAGTTACTAAACCATGATATTCTAGGATTTTCTTACCTTCAATAGTAGGGGTAGTTACAATCAGCATATTAATTCCTCCAGCGATTCCAATAAAGATAAGGGAATCCTATAGGTAGAAATATATTATCTTTTAAAGAATAAGTAAATAAGCATTGATTGTGAAATAGAATGTTAATTCAAATAGGGGGTAGACGGTATGGAGAAAAAAAATACCCTGGCAGGCATCCTGGCCATTATTTTGGGAATTGTACTTATGATATCACCGGTGGTTGGAGTTCTGGCTGTGGGACTGATATCAGGGGTGGTTTTACTAGGTGCTGGTGCCTGGCTTCTAGTTACAGGACTGGGTGAGAAGAAGTATGACAAACCCTTCTGGATAGTTTTCACTGGCCTCGGAGTCATCAGCTTATTGGCTGGAATAATGTTTCTATTAAATCTTTCATCTGTAGCCAGTTTTGGAATATGGACCTATATTTTAACTGGGATAATCCTCATACTAGCGGGAGCCATGGCCTTGTTAGTGGGCGCCTCTGGAAATAAGTATAAAAAATGGGCGGGTATAATAGGAATACTAGTGGGGATAATCTACTTTATAGTGGGTTACTATGCCATAGACCCATTGATTCTAGGCATAATAATCGGAGCTGGATTTTTGATATACGGTATCCTCAATATCCGCTGAAGAATGAAAAAATTTTTAAAAAGATTCACCCTTTATTTTTTTTAACGAATCATCATATAGTATATCCAAACTAAAATAAACGCAGTAAACGCTACGTAAAGGATTCTACGTGTTTTTTTAACTTTGTTCTGGTTAACATTATAAATTTGCTCACATTTTGGTGAACAGAATTTTTCATTCATGGGCATGGGAGTCCCACATATGGGGCAGTGTTTGTGTTGATCAGTCATTTTTTTTAAACCTCATCCAGATTAATCTTCAGAAATAATTAAAGTCCCTATTCTTTCATTAAGGGCCCTTTTAATGTTTTCTGGGTTTTCACCATTTAATATGATGGTTTTGATGCCAGATCTTTTTATGATCTGGATGGCAGTGTGGTCTAAGAATTCATAAGTCCCTGCTTTCACTTCATTACCCGATAAACACTCCAAAACCTTGGAGGGAGTGACTTCCGGGAAGAGTTTAGCATCCTGGTATTTTTTGGGGTCTTTATCATAAAGTCCATCTACTGAGGTGGCGTTAATTAAAAGATCAGCGCCTACAAACTCAGCCAGAATACTCCCCACCGCATCGGTACTGTGGGCTGGTTCAGTACCTCCCATTACCACTATCTTACCAGAAGTTGCAAATTCTTGAGCCTGATGAAAGTTTTGTGGAATTCGGGGATAGGCCTTGTTTCCCAGGGCTATGCAAAGAAGTCGGGCATTTAAACGGGTTACATCGATTCCCACATCATCACATAATGCTTCTGAAGCCCCCACACCCCTTGCTATGCTAATGTAATCTCGAGCTGTTTTTCCACCACCTACCACTACAAATAAATCGTTTTCTTTGTTTATATCCTTAAAAACTTGAGCGTAATCTTGAAAAAGTTGAGGGTTATGGTCCCTGATGATCACTGATCCCCCCAGGGTAATTACTATTCGCATCACATCACCAAAGATAATTTAACTAAAGTAGGATATAAACCTTAAAAAGGATATCTAATGGATGTCAATTAATAAACATCCTTTTTATAATAAATAGAATCTAGTCTTTCCAACTTATCTTCATTAAAGGAGTGATTTTTAGTGGCTGATACATCAACCAGGGAGATATATGAAGTTAAAAAGACCCTAGAAGAGTTATCGCGAAAAAAAGGGAGAGGTACGGAATTGGTTTCAGTTTATATACCCCCGGATCGTCAGATTAGTGATGTAGTTAAGCATATGCGGGAAGAACTCAGTCAAAGTGCCAACATAAAAAGTAAACAAACAAAAAAGAATGTTCAATCGGCTATCGAAGTTATTATGCAACGCATGAAGCTTTTTCCTAAGCCACCGGAGAATGGATTGGTTTTATTCGTGGGTATGATACCTAAAGGTGGTCCTGGAACAGAAAAGATGGAAACCTATGTTTTTGAACCTCCAGAGCCAGTGCAAACCTACATCTACCACTGTGACTCCCAGTTCTTCCTGGAACCACTGCAGGAAATTATTGCCGAAAAGGATGTCTACGGACTGGCGGTGATTGATCGTAAGGAAGCAACCATCGCTATTCTCCGCGGTAAACGTATTGATATTGTGAAAAACCTGACCAGTGGAGTTCCAGGTAAACATAAAGCTGGTGGACAGTCACAGCGCCGTTTTGATCGTTTGATTGAACTGGCTGCCCATGAATTTTTGAAAAGAATAGGAAACCATATGAACGAAGCATTTCTATCAATAGAAGGCTTGGAAGGGGTTATTATAGGCGGTCCAGGTCATACCAAGGAAGACTTTGTTGATGGGGATTACTTACACCACGAGATCAAGCAGAAGATCATAACAACTGTGGATACCTCGTACACCGGTGAATTCGGTATCCGGGAGGTTATTGAGAAGTCCATGGATGTTCTAACTGAAATTGACATCATGCGGGAGAAGAAACTGGTTCAAAGATTTTTATCGGAACTGGTGGATAACAATGGATTGTACTCCTACGGAGAAAAGCAAGTCCGACAAAACCTGCAAATGGGTGCCGTGGAAGTGGTGTTATTGTCCGAAGAACTAAGCTCCGAACGTTCATCTTACCAATGCCAGTCTTGTGGACACGTGGAAGAAAAAACTGTCAAAAAAGAATCCGAAGAAGACATTTCCTGCCCATCTTGTGGTGATACAATGAAGCCGTCCCGTTCAAGGGATCTGATAGACGACTTTGTGGAGATGGCCGAAGAAGTTGGTTCAGAAGTGGAGATCATATCCACCGAAACTGAAGAAGGAATACAGTTGTACCGTGCTTTTGGCGGAATTGGCGCCATATTAAGGTACCGAGTGGTTTAACTGGATAATTTTTAAAAAAATAAGTTTTATGGTGATTTTAACCCCTTCTATTTTTTTATAATTACAAATCATCCCAGGCGACTCACCCTTATAAGAGACTCTACTGGGACGTCTTCCAGTTCGGGGATTCCCTTCTTATCGATGAGCACCACCGCAGCAATGGGCTGTGACTTAAGATTTCGCAGGACCTTAATGGCTTCACCGATGGTTCTTCCGCTGGTTATGACGTCATCCACAATAACCACCTTTTTTCCCTCCACCGAGGCGAAGTTGCTGCTAATAGCCCCTCCCGCATCCTTTCTTTTACGATGTTTTATAGGGTGGAAGACAGCCAAGTCTGCCTCCAGTATGCTGGCCATCATGGTAGCCAGGGGTATCCCGCTAACGGTAATTCCCACTATTACTTCAACTTCTCCATACTGAGCTGCCATGTCTGCTAAAGCTGCGGAAACGTATCCAATTCTTGTGGAACTTCCACCTAGACTATTCCAGTTTATGGCAAAGTCCAAAGGTGCTTCTTCCCTTTCTTTGGTCTTCTTATTAGTGCCCTGAAGTATGAGCCAACGTGCAGTGTCTTTAGACACATTTAGTTCATCTGCAATCTCTCCAGTAGTAAATCCTCTACCTCTAAGGTCATCGGCCTTTTTTATTAGTTTCTGATTCATAGCTACCCCTTCTTATTCAATTTCCAGATCGACTGGTACTTTTCCCTTGGCAGACTCCATGGCAGCCAACACCACCTTCAGAGCATGCATACCATCCTCACCAGTAATTTTTGGTTTTTCATCATCGATTATGGAATTCAAAAAGGAATTTAACTCCTCCATTAGAGGTTCATGATGGGGGACCCTTACCTTCCGGGCATTTTTACCAAATATCTCCACATCTTGGTCTATATAATCCAGGGCTAATATGCCCTCGGTTCCAGTTACTTCCAGCTTCCTTTGCTTATAAGGAGTGAGCCAGTTAACCTCCAGAACACCGCTGGCGCCATTGTAGAACTCCATCATTATCTCAGCATGGTCTTCAAATTCACACTTCTCTAAACGGCTGCCCACATGGGCATAAACTTTAGAAGCAGGACTGTCCAGGAGGTATGCCATAACATCCACCTCGTGGATGGCCAAGTCAATGGTAACTCCCACATCCTTGATACGGGGCGGGAAAGGTCCCACTCTTTTAGCTGACACCGAAACTATTTCTCCTATTAATCCTTCCCTGATTAATTTCTTAGCCTCAAGTACCGCTGGATTAAATCTTTCAACATGACCAGTTGCAAGCTTAACTCCTTCTCGTTTGGCAGCCCTAATCATGTCCCGGGCCTCATCCAGGGTAAAAGCTATGGGTTTTTCCACCAGAACGTGCTTACCCTGTTCTATAGCCCCCATAACCACACTATGGTGGTAAGTAGTGGGTACGCAGACGCTGACTGCCTCTATTTCAGGCATTTTAAGTATATTATCGTAATCCACAAATCCCACAGTCTGGTATTTCTTAGATACTTCCGCTAGGGTCCCTTTCATCAAATCCGATACTGCCATGAGGTTAGCGTTTTTAAGTCGCGAGTACACCCGCACGTGATTATGGCCCATGGCACCCACACCAATTACGCCCACATTGACCCTTTTCAAGAGTACGCATCCCCCATTATCCTGGCAGCTTCTTTACCTACTTTTTCTGCTTTTTTTAAAGGGCCCCTAACACTTACTCTAGATATAACCTCACCTTCTTTGGTTAAAAGTGCCCCATAGAGATCCAAAAGATCCCCATCAGCCCGGGCACACACACCCAACGGCCACTGGCAACCCACCCCCAGATCCTGGAGCACCCTTTTTTCAGCGGTAACCTCTTGATAAGAGATAAAATCACTAAGTCCCTTCAGAACCTCCTTAACGGAAGAATCCTTTCTTGAAACTATGGCCAAGGCTCCCTGACCAGCTGCTGGCGTTATGTAATCTATGGGGAATGTTTGTTGGATATGGTGTGCCAGACCCAGTCTTTTCAGGCCAGCTGCTGCCATTAATGTGGCATCATATTGGCCGTTTTCAACTTTTCTTACCCTGGTATCTATATTTCCCCTGATGGGTTTAATAATAACCTTTTTTTGGTGGAATTTACAAAATGCCTCTCTACGCAGGCTGCTGGTACCCAACGATGCATTTTCAGGAAGTTCATCCCAGGGGTAGGCGGATATCAGTGCATCTCGGGGAGTTTCTCTAGGGGGTACCGCTACTATTTCCAAGTCTTCATTAAGATCCGTGGGCAAGTCCTTCAAACTATGCACTGCAAAGTCAACTTCCTCTTCTAAGAGTGCTTTATCCAACTCCCGGGTAAATATCCCCTTGGTATCCATGTTATATAGTTGTGAATTTTTTATTTTATCACCAGTGGTTTTAATGACCTTTATTTCAATTTTTTCACTGGTGAGCCTAGATAAGTCTGCGATAACACCCTTTGTCTGGGCCAGGGCTAGACCACTTCCCCGTGTACCAACCTTCAAAGAATCATCTCCGAGATCACCAAATAGCAAGAAATCATAAGCTGTTTAAGTTTTCTAAAGGATAACAAGATAAATTACGTTTATTTTTTCTTTAGTAGATGATACTTATGCATCTTTAATAAATGTTGCCCAACCATGGCCCCATTCTCCCAACCTACCTTTTCTCAACACTGGCAAAGTGTGATCGGTAGATGAGAAGTACATTAGCCACACCTAACTCAGTGGCCAAGTCCAGTGCATCCTCTAAATAATTTACATAGACTCTAGCCCTTTTAAGTTTACCATCAAGACTTTTACCCAATTCATCAGTGAGAATTAGAGTAATATCTTCGGTTAATCCCTCCAAAAATACTGCAAGAGATTTTTCATCAATTTCTTCACAGGTAACTCCATATTGCCCCCCCAACACCAGAACCAAGTCTCCATAGCTGGCCATCATTGCCACCGATTTCTTTATGGCAGTCAGATTGATTCCTGGGTTTACTTCCTGCACTATCCTTACCTTTCCTGATTCCTGAATTGAACTTCTACCTCTTATTCCTTTAAAACCTTCCAATCCAGTCCGAACATCATCTTCAGATGCTCCCATGGTAAAAGCCGCTCCAACTGCTGCTAATACATTTTCCAGGTGATAAGGTCCAGGGGCGAATGTTTTCATCCGTGTGGAAGTGTTCACCAGTTCTCCTCCAATGGTTTTAAGATTTTTTATTTCCAGGGTGAATGAAGTCTCCTTAATGCCATATTCAACTCCAGAAGTGGTGATATTGGCCTCATCTTCCAAGAAAAATGTGTTAGTCTTATCTTTAAAGTCTTTAATAGATGAGTAACTGGAATTAAAGGATTTCAGGTGACATACTACCTTTTTACTCTGGAAAATTTGTTTTTTAGCATGACTGGCCCTTTTAGAATTCCTGGCTATGGGGTAATCCTCAGCTAAGTTGGTGAGCACTCCCACCTCGGCCAGTCCAGTGCCACCCAGTGATGTTTCAAAAATGCATATTCCTGGTTGGAACTCGTTTTTTAAGGCCATTTTCCAGGCGGTGATGATGCTGGCCGGAGTTATGCTGATGTCTTTCAGAAGCAGAGTTGTTTTTTCCCCTTCAACCAACTCTACACCCAGACTACTCAATATCAATGGATTATCATGGCGATATATTTCTTTTAATATAGCAACTGTACTGCTTTTGCCTTTAACACCTGTTACCTCAATGATTGGTACATCTATTTCGTTTTTCAGGATTAAACGCACTGCCTGATGATGGGTTAGCTCTACCGGAACAGTTAACTTGCTGTGCACTGGTGCTATAACCATCAAGTCATCAACAGGTTCTGATAAGAAGTCTTCATCCACCAACTCTATACCATTAGTTTTTAAGTTATCCTCATCCTCCCCATCCAAGGTTTTGTATAGATCCCATGCCAGTACTCTAGCATCCTTTTTTTTTGAGAGTTCCAATGCTATGACAGAGCCACCGTGGGTTAAATCCACCACTAAGATCGTCTTCAATTTATTCCGCCTTGAATGAGTTTTTCCCGAACTTTTCGGTAGAAATTCTTGGTGAAACGTACAAAGTAAGCGCAGTACTCAGATTTCTGGAAGATAATTTCATCCATATAGTTGATTTCCTCTTCAAATTGACCATCAATAACTGCAATCGCCTTTTTTCCTTCTTTAAGAAGTTTTACCCTGATTTGGCTTTCGTTAGCCACCACTGTGGGTCGGGCACCCAACTTAAAAGGACAGATGGGCACGATGATAAAGGCCCCAACCCGGGGATCCACGATGGGTCCTCCTGCGGACATGGAATAGGCGGTGGAACCGCTTGGAGTAGCAATTATAAGGCCATCAGCCCTTAACTCTTCCACAATTTCATCATCCACCTCTATCTGGATGTGCAGCATCTTTGCCGGCTTACGAGTCATGAGCACTACTTCATTTAAAGCTGATGGTAACTCATTGTTGTGCCATACCCGCAGCTGGGTCCTCTTTTCCACGAAGTAATTTCCTGCCAAAAACTCTTCCAGAGCCTCAAAAGCATTTTCAGAATCAATTTCAGTTAAAAAACCAACTGTACCCATGTTTATCCCAAAAAGAGGTATTTTTTTAGGGCTGATATAACTCTGGGTTCTCAGTATGGTGCCGTCTCCCCCCACAGCCACCACCACATCAGCTTCCATGTCCTTCAGCTTTAATGCCCTATCCTGGGACTTGTTTAATTTGAGTGCCAGACTTTGATCTATAACAATTTCTACTTCCTTTTCTTCCAGGAAATTAATGATTTTACTGGCAAGTTCCACGGCTTCCTCCAAGTCTACCTTTGCTACCATTCCAATCCGCATTAAATACCCCCTAAAATATCCATAATATTTTTATGAAGCTTTTCATTTCCAGAAGCTATCAGTGAAGTCTTTTCTAGAACATCTAGTGGAGCATGGAGAGGGTGACTATGGCGGTCGGTTATAATACCCCCACTTTCTTCTACAATTATTTTAGCAGCAGCCACATCCACCACCCTCAGATTATCCCTCATGTCCACGAAGGCATCATAGGTACCATCGGCTACGTAAGAGATCTCAATTGCCACCGCCCCCAAGGTTCTCATCCTCCTGACAGTCTTACATAGCGGTTCCAGACGATTCATATCTCCTCGGTAAATATAAGCACCCACTGATGAGTGGGAAATTTCATCAACCAGAGATGGTCCAATTTTTTCTCCATTTAAGAATGCTCCTTTACCCTTAAATCCCGAGTAAATATCTCCCGTGGCGAAGTTCTTAACTAACCCCATGGTTATTTCCTGCAGATTTGGATTTTTATGGGTTTTGGTGCTACAGGGGGCCACTGCCAGTGATATTCCGTAGGCTGGAATTTTTTTTATGGCATTACTGGTACCATCCAAAGGATCAACCACTAAGATGGCCTCGGGAGGACCTTTACCAATTTTAACCTCACCAATCTCTTCACTAATCAAAAATAACGGCTTTTCTAGTTCTTTAAGAGCGTTTAAAACTTCTTTCTCCGCCACTACATCGATTAGAGTGGTGGGAGTGCCATCAGCACCGATTTTAACAATTTTACCTGATTTAATAGTTCCGATTAGAGGTTTAATCACATCTTCTACTTGTCGGATTATTTCCAGACCGGTCTGCTCCCAGAATTTAATTTCAGCATACTTCATGCTAATCCTCCACGTCAATACTATGTCCTTAATGGTAAATGAGTGCTGCCACTGCTGAACCCTTATTCACAACTTCATGGCTAACTACTTCCATGATAACTTCTTTGATATTTAAGCCACGTACTTCCATCATATATCGAACCATGGCTTCTGCTTCTTTTTTTACTCGTTGGGGGTCTTCATTCACTGCAGAATGTTCCACCACACATCCCATTTTATCAGCCATAGCCACCGCAATAACGGCAGTTACGCAGTCTCCCTCCTGAT
Organism: Methanobacteriota archaeon; assembly: GCA_029556335.1. Lineage (GTDB taxonomy): Archaea > Methanobacteriota > Methanobacteria > Methanobacteriales > Methanobacteriaceae > Methanobacterium. The sequence goes on along the minus strand of JAKQFA010000006.1, from coordinate 86,062 downwards.
CTGAAAAAGCATGAGCCAGTACACAATTAACCATAGCTCCCTTCTCCAATTTAGGAAGTTTAACTATCTTGGTTCCACCAGATACTATGCTTGAAACCGTTATAAGATTCACATCACCAATTCCAGCGTCCAGTAATGCATTGTCAAATGAATTAAGCTTAGTAGGACCTTCCGCCCTTCCTGAGATCATGGATACTTTCATTTTAACCACTCAAAATTTAAATAGGGAAAAAACCATAGGCAATTCTATATGTAGCAGGGTATTCTATTAAGTTTCACCCCCCAGTTAAAGGTGTGGTTCACTCATTCACTGAAGTTATAAAGCCATCCACACTTCAAACACCAATAAAAATCAATATTTAACTCTGATTGAATCAGAGGCATCATGGAGGCAATATCATGAGTAAAAAGGTAGTAGAAGTTAAAACTCTTAAAGTAGGCAAATACGTCATATTAGATGGTGAAGCATCCAAAATCACCAGTATTCAGACCTCATCTCCCGGGAAGCATGGCGCAGCCAAGGCCCGTGTGGAAGCGGTGGGTATCTTTGACAATCAAAAAAGAAGCCTGGTAAAACCAGTGGACTCCAAGATCGACATCCCAATAATTGACAAACGGGCAGCCCAGGTTCTGGCTATAATGGGCAGCGATGTCCAATTAATGGATATGGAAGACTATGATACCTTTGAAGTTCCCATACCCGACGAACTACGCGATCAACTCCTGGAAGGGGCAGAAGTGGATTACATAGTAGCCATGGGAAACAAAAAATTAATGCGAATTAAATAATACATTTTTCCTTATTTATTGTTTTTGAGGACATTCTAATGCTTTTTTATGCTGAAACTCCCCTAAAATTTGCATTTTCAAAAAGGTTAATTGGAGAGGAAGAAGCATCTTTAAAAGTGCAGGATAGTCAAAAAAAAGTTTTTAGCATCCTTGGTGTTCCTTTTGACGGTACTTCCACGTACCAACCAGGAGCCCGCTTCGGACCCATGCTTTTGAGGGAGTCTTCCTATAACTTTGAAGGTTATAATCTGTATCTGGATAAAAAACTGGATACAGAGTTCTATGACCTGGGAGATGTGCAGACCGTTCCTGGCAACTTCAAAAAAACATGCCACCAAGTGCAGTTTAGTGTCCAGGAACTGGTAGATCATGGTTACGTCCCACTGGTCATTGGGGGGGACCACAGCATAAGTTACCCTGTTACCCGGGCTCTTGATATCGGTACAGCATCAGTAATACATTTGGATGCCCACACCGATCTGCGGGATGATTATGCCGGTGAAAAGTATTCCCATGCCACAGTGATGCGGAGGATATCTGAACTAAAACCAGAAAATATTATTCAAATCGGTATACGCTCTTCTTCCCCAGAAGAAGTACAATACGCCCGTGAAAATAGTCTGATACAGTTCACTGCCCGGGACGTGAACAAGAACCTGGATCAGGTGGTGGATTATCTGGCTGCTCTGGAAGGTCCTCTGTATGTGACTGTGGATATGGATGTTCTGGATCCTGCCTATGCCCCTAGTGTGGGGACGCCAGCTCCAGGTGGTTTGAATCCCCTTGAATTAGAAACACTGATCCTAAGCCTCAAAGATAAGGATGTTTTAGGTTTAGATGTGGTAGAGGCCTCATCTTCTTCAGTGGGGGATGTTACTTCTATAAACGCTGCTAAAGTATTACTGGACTTTTTATTCCTGCAGTAGAATGTGCACCCGCCTGTCTCACCAATTCTAGGAATTTATTTATTGTAGTTCTAAAAAACCTATATTAAAGATGCCTCTTCAAACAGGCTTATTTTCATTAATTTAATCAAAAAACACACCATGAGGAAGATAACATGCAAACAAGAGAAGTTACCCTTTCTGGCCATATCATAGATTCTTTAACCCTTCCCACCGCACTGGACCTTATAATGGATCTGGGAGGAGACTTCAAGATATTGGAATTTGAGGTAGGTAAAAGAAAGAAAGACATCAGCCATGCCAGGATACGTGTAGCAGCCGATAGTGAATCACACTTAGGAGAAATACTGGATGAACTCACAGAAATCGGAGCCATGGTTGTGGAGTTAGAGGAAGTGAACTTGGAACCTTCCACCAAGGACCGCACCCTACCCCAAGATTTCTATTCCACCACCAACCATCCCACCTTCATCCGTTACCAAGGGGAATGGATACCGGTAGATGAAATTGAAATGGATTGTATGATAGTGGTTGACCCTCAAAACAGAAGGGCCCTATGCAAACCCATAGGACGTGTATTTAAAGGTGACTTAGTAGTGGTGGGCCGGGAGGGAATTAAAGTTGAACCACCAGAACGACCCAGGGGTAAAAAAGGCGTTTTCGAATTTATGTCCAGTGAAGCCTCCTCTGAAAAACCATTAAAATCCATCATTAAGAACATAGCCACAGAGATCAAGGAACTTAAAAGTAGAGGAGGGAAGATAGCCGTGGTGGGTGGACCGGCCATCGTGCACACTGGATCAGGCCCCATACTAGCCAGGATGATCCGGGAAGGACTGGTGGATGTGATATTTGCAGGCAACGCCCTGGCCACCCACGACATTGAAAGCGCTCTTTACGGTACTTCCCTGGGAATGTGCATTAAAAGCGGAGAGTCTGTTATTCGTGGACATAGACACCATATTTATGCCATCAACGAGATAAACAAGGCAGGTTCTATTAAAGACGCCGTGAAACAGGGCGTACTTGCAAAAGGGATCATGTACGAATGTGTTAAAAATGAGGTGCCCTTCGTACTGGCCGGTTCCATACGGGATGATGGCCCCCTACCAGATGTCATCACCGATGTACTCCTGGCCCAGGATGAAATGCGCAAGTATGTTCGGGATGTGGATATGGTGATCATGATCTCCACCATGCTTCACTCCATAGCCACCGGAAACATTCTTCCCTCCCATGTGAAGAGTATCTGTGTGGACATTAACCCAGCCACCGTAACCAAACTGGCAGATCGGGGCAGTGCCCAGGTAGTAGGTATTGTCACCGATGTAGGGGCTTTTCTGCCCATGCTCTACCAGGAACTGACAAAGTCGAATGATTAAGTTCAGGTACAGAATCTCCATTGCGTGGTTGAACAAATAACATATCATTTAGAGGGAATTCATGCCCCATAGTTTAGGGAAATTACAGCGGATCAGGGGGAACTTATTAGATGTCTTCACCGGGGACATCTACTCAGCCCAGATTGAATTCCAAGACGGGATCATAACATGTGTCCAACCTTTGAAAGCCAAATTTGATCATTACATCCTTCCCGGCTTTATAGATGCCCATATACACATCGAAAGTTCTATGCTAAGCCCATCCCGCTTTGCAGAGACAGTTGTGCCACATGGTACATCTGCAGTGGTGGCTGATCCTCATGAAATAGCCAATGTGATGGGTTTGGATGGAATAAATTACATGGTAAATGATGCTGCTTCTGTACCCCTTAAAGTTTACTTTACAGCCCCATCCTGCGTACCAGCCACCCCGTTTGAAACATCAGGAGCGGATATTGGGGTGCTTGAAATTGAGGATCTTCTGGCCCGGGACCAAGTGGTGGCTCTGGGAGAGATGATGAACTTCCCAGGAGTTATAGCCGACGACCCCCTAGTAAAAAAGAAAATTGAAATTGCGCAGATGAAAAAAAAACCAGTAGATGGACATGCTCCCCTGCTAAAAGGACCAGATCTTTGCAAATATATTGCCGCAGGAATTTCCACTGACCACGAATGCACCACCATGGAAGAGGCCAGGGAGAAGAGACAACTGGGATTGAAGATCATGATCCGGGAGGGATCATCAGCCCCTAATCTGGAAGATCTGTGGAAAGTGGGCGGAGATTTCCTAGTGTCCGATGATCGTCATGCCCAAGATTTACTCCAGGGACACCTGAATATTGTTCTGAAAAAAGCCGTGTCTCTAGGTATGGACCCTCTGGATGCAGTACGAATGGTAACCCTTAATCCAGCTCAACATTATCAATTAGATGGAGGAGCACTGACCCCTGGAAAATCTGCTGACCTGGTTTTAGTGGATAATTTAGAGGATTTTAATGTGAATAAAGTTTTTATCAAGGGGAAGCTAGTGGCCCAGGATGGTAAGGCCATGTTCAAAACTGAACCATTGAAGTTGAAAAGTAGCTTCCAGTTGAAACCGAAAACCCCAGATGAATTTGATATAGCTTCCAATGAAGATTCAGTACAAGTCAGAGCTATCCAAGTGGAGAATGGGCAGTTACTAACCCAAGAAGCAGAAGCCAATTTGAAATGCAAGGGGGGAGCAGTACAACCCAACATCGAAGAAGATATTCTCAAAATAGCCGTGGTTGAGCGTTATGGTCATGACCGAATGGCCAATGGATTTGTTAAAGGCTTTAATCTCAAATGTGGTGCTGTAGCATCCAGTGTAGCACACGATGCCCACAACATTGTGGTGGTAGGCACACAGAGCGGCCCTATGGCTGATGCAGTGAACCTGATCCAGGAAATTGGCGGCGGGCTGGTAGCCATTTTAGGAAACTCTCACAAAATGCTTGATTTACCCTTAGCTGGACTTATGAGTCCCCAAAGTGCCCAGAAAGTAGCCAGGGATCTGGATGAACTAAAAAACTTTGTGAAGATCATGGGATGTGAACTGGATTCTCCCTTTATGACTATGTCCTTCCTGAGTTTGCTGGTTATCCCTCAACTAAGAATAAGTGACCAGGGCCTTTTTGATGTGGACAATTTTGATTTTGTGGATGTTATAAAGTGAGGCTTCCAGGAGGCTATCGGTAGTCATCATATTTTTTCCGGATCATATCCAGGGCTTCTTTATCCTCTAAACCACCTACCCGATTAACCAAGCGAGAAATTTCAGGTAATCGGCTGAGGTAAACATTTCTAGTCTCCTGATCTGCCATTTCCATACGTGTAAGGTTAACCAGAGCTTCAATAATTCCATATATGGCCCGGTTAAGGGGGTGTACACATTCTACACACTTAATCACATCTTCCACTAGGGCTTGAATTATTGTTAACTCCGTGGAACCAAATCGATCCTTACGGGGCCCCACTTTCTCTTTTACCACCCGGGCCGTGAAGTAAGCATCGGCAGATTTTAGGTGAAACAAATCACCATCTTTTTGGAAATAACTAGAGGGAGGGGAGCCCAATGTACATTCCACAAAAGTTAAAGAATCTTCCAAGATATTCACCGTGAAGATACCGTCCTTTTTTACATTTTCCGCTGTTCGTGAACCAGGATAAAAATAAAAAACCACTTCCTGTATACTTTTAACAATAAGACCCATTGGCGCAGCGTTGGGAGATCCGTCTGAATTTTTTGTTACAACTATCGTTTCATATAGCTGGCCCTTTTTGAGACCCAGGGAAGTAAGATCAGACATTTTAGATCTATCTAAAGATTTTTCCAGATAAATATCCATCTATTATACAATGGAAGTCCAGTTTCTCATCCCATCCTACCTTCTGGAACATGCCCATGTAGGATAAGCCTATCATCCTCCCCCCATCTTTCAAGACCTGATCTTTTAGTTTTTCTATTTCTTCCAACTCAAAATTGTATTTGGGCATGGATAAGCCTCCTAGAATAACCAGAATATCGGCGCGGGCATCAGCTTCATCAGTTAACTGCACTCCATGGGGTGTCATTTCCATCTTCCGGGCAGTTTCAACATCCACCCCCGTAACAAAAACCGATTCCTTATCCCGGATGGCGTAGGCAAAAAGTTCTGCAAATGGTGTGCAGACCCCTGGTACCCCAGCGAAGGTTACCTTCTGGGCATCGGCCACTTCATTCTTAAATACGGTTAAATTTCCGGTTAGTCCTTTAAATTCTTCTTTTTGTTCCATAATATCACTTCAAGTTAATAAACCACTCCTAAATGCACCAATAAAACAAAAAATCTATAAAAAGTTATTTGATGAGCTTTTGAGGTATATGTATATCAGATATGCCACCACCAGAATAATTATAATGGGCAGTAACCAGATGAAAACGTAGAAAAAAACCACTGCCAGTAGCAGTGCCACCACAATAAATACTATATCTTGAAGCTCCATATTCTTTTTTTTAGTAACTGAGACCATAAATATATTCCTAAAGTAAATATTTTTGGTGATCCGCTTATTGTATTTTTAGAGGAGATGAAAAATGAAGATATTAGTTGTAAACAACCATGGACAGTACAACCACCGCATTTACCGCAGCCTTCACTACCTTAAAATTCCCGCGGAGATCATTCCCAACTCTACTTCACTGGAAAAAGTAGAAGAAAAGGATCCTGCCGGTTTAATACTGGGCGGCGGCCCTTCCCTGGAAAGATCCGGAAATTCCAGCTTATACATTAAAGAACTGGACTGTCCCATACTGGGCATCTGCTTAGGACACCAGATAATGGCTAAAACCTTCGGTGCAGAAGTGAAGACCGCTGAAATTGAAAGTTACGCCCAGATTGAAATTAACATATTAAGGGAGAATGATATATTTAAGGGTTTAGGCCCATCTATGAAAGTATGGGCCTCACACAAAGATGAAGTGTGTGCATTACCGGAACAGTTTGAAGTGCTAGCTGATTCGTACGTATGTGATATTGAAGCCATGAAACACCTAAAAAAACCATTGTACAGCATTCAATTTCATCCTGAAGTTTATCACACCCCGAATGGGCCCCGGTTATTCAAAAATTTTTATGAAGTTTGTAAAGGCTAAGAAGGATGATAAAGTCCCTATATTCTTGAATAAATCTTAACATCCTTATTCACCTTTTCCTATTTCTGTATAATTTTCTAAATTCAGTTCTGCCTCATCATCCCATAAAAAGTAAAGATCCACATTGGAATTGATAAGTTGATTTTCTAATCCAGCGTAGTTACCTTTGGAGCCTGCTTGTCCCGCATAATTTGTTCCCAAATAGTATGATAGGTACAATGATTTATCCAAGATTCCGTTGGAAGCAGATCTGCCATAAACCCGGGGAAGGTTTATTGACTTCTGTATTTGGTAAATATCTTCTCCTGAATTTTTATAGGTATCCATATAGGTTAATGGTGCCATTAGGAAAGATATAGAGAAAATAAGGATTATTATCCCTTTTTGGTATTGGTTAAAGCAGTTTTTATTGAACAAGCCTTCAATAAGGGAGCCTCCCATAAGTAAAAGAAGAACCCAGACCAGCCACAGATATCTTTCCTCCACTAATACGGGAGTGTAGCCACCGCAGAATATTATGATTGTTAAAAGTGGAATTAAGATTTTAGGTAATTTTATCAATTCCTTTAAAGGACGTATGCACAGTATGATGTAGGATAGCAGTATCAAGATGGAAAAATAGGAGAAATATTCTAAAATACTAAAGATCTGGATTAGGTTACTGTAGATTATTTGCAGTTGATGCATGAAATTGGCCCAGGATTCAAAGGGACTCCAGGATTCAACTTCAGAAAATTCTCCACCTACTTGGGGCAGCCCCCATCCTTTAGAGTTTGGCCCCACCAGATCGTGGTTGAATTTCCCGGCGGTGCCATAAGTAAATTGGCCTTCTTTATCACTGATAAGTCCAATCCAAACCCCACTTATTAAAAAAAATACTAAAATTCCTAAAAGTAAATTTTTAACGGTGTTTTCACGACGGGAAGGATCATTAAAATAATAAAGGGCATTAATTAAAAAGAAATGGATCAGGAAAAATGGCAAGGCAAAACTTTTAGACAAATAGGCCAGAGCAGCGAATAAACCACAAAATATTCCGTTAAATATCTTATTAGAATATTCCGGGCTGAATAAAAAATATAAATAATAAATCAAGCTACATACCATGAGTAAATCTGGAGTAATGACACTGAATGCGAAATAGATTGTTAATGGTACCATCACAACTGTTAAAACTGTTTTAAGGTTTTTATTAAGTCCAAAACGAGAGTATAGAAACCAAAATCCAATGATAGTAAAAAATCCCACTATCACCGACAGTATTTTAGTGAAAAAAAGAGCAACAGTAGGAGTAGAGTCAAAAAACAGGAAAGGGACTAGTAACCATGATAGTAGGGGGCTGTGATAAGAATCAATGGCCTGGATCCAGTTATCACATAGATAAGACTTTGCAACACTGATATACACCACACCATCTGGATTTATCTGGTGCTGGTAATATCTGAAAACCACTAGGCTGGTCAGTAGATAAATGACCAATGCAACTAACAAAGGACCATAACTCCAAGTTACTATTTGTGAGCGAATATTCTGCCCCATATTCCTACCCTTTAATTATAGTTTAATATTAAACCTGGCACAGCCATTGTAGTAGCTACCAACACCATATCCTTTACTTCAATTTGTCTAAATTTATACAGCGTAAGTTCCTATAAAAAATTGGCCATATTGTACTTCCCTTTATCCAAAAAATTATACCTTCTACTGAATAAAGTAAATTCTTCTCGCAAAGAAATTCCAGTACAGAATTATAGCGCTGAGATTATCTTAACCCACGTAATACGTGAACTACCAGATTATCAGTTCATTTTATCCCCAGCCGATGATACTAATGGCTGCAAAATTCGTAAATCCTGGCCAATGTTGCCCACAGTACGTTTATTGAAGAACCCATTAATATTCAGAGGATAGTTGGCAATTAATCCTATGAATTACAGCTGAAATTAGATCATGCATCAAAATATTCTGTGAACGTAAATAAAGATATTGTTAAAATAGCTTCCACCGACAGAAAAACGCATCAAATGAATTGTACATATGTTTCATCCGTTTATTCGTATTTATACCATCAAATTTATTTTCTTTAAACTATTCATAGATACACAGCACTTTATTGAAATTTACACAACTAATCATACCCCAAATAGATATAAACAGTTTATGAGAAGTTAATTGAATATATTCTAAGTCCCTCGATTTTTCCATCCGTTACATCCTTATATCTCGATAAAAATACCTCATTCCTGGTTTTTCCCCAAACAAAATAATAATTTATACCATACTTTTTTAACTCAATTTCCAGTTCTTCGTCACTAATACCCTCTTTTGGAAATCCGTAATAGCTGGTACCTATGAAATAGGATAAATGGAGGGTTCTTCGATAGTAACCATTTTCTGCATTACCGTTAGAGGCAATATTTCCCTTTATATGGTATTCATTATTTATTATTCGGCCTAATTCAGCATATTCCTCCCCAGTGTACTTATTTGAGTTTAGGCCGGAAACAGGTAACAGGATAAAAGAAAAAATAAAAATTACCATTAAAATTGACATTTGGGCCCTATTAAAGAAACCTTTTTTCAAAAGTAAATTGAGTAAATAGCCCCCCATTAATATTAGAAGCACATAGACAACCCAGAGATACCTAATTTCTAGAGCGATGGGTAAATATCCTAAAGGGAATATTAAAAGGGTTAACAAAGGAAATAAGAGATCCCTTCTAGAAATTAATTCTTTAAAAGGCCGTACCAGAAACAAAACATAAGAAAAAATAATGGCAAAGGAAAGATGGGAAAAACTACTGTATAAACCAATTAAACCTCGAATGTTATCCCTAATTTTTCTTAACTGAAAACTAAAATTATACCAAGAGTCTATAGGGCTCCAAGGTTTTACAGTGAAGAAAGTAGGATCATACCATGCGCTGGTTACACCGGGATAAGGAGGTTTCATGAATCCCTGATTGATGTACTCTGTGGGATGTGAACCAGTAGAATAAGGTCCAATTACTGCATGATTATATTTGGCAGATGTACCAAAGGTAATTTCACCATACTTTTCACTGAGTATGAAACTCCAGGTGCCACTGATTATAAAAAAAACGGTTAAACCTAAAATTAGATTTTTTAAAACGGTTTTTCTATAATTTCCCCCATTGAGGTAATGAATGATGTTGAATAATACGAAGTGAATTGGAAAGAAAGTAAAGGCATAACTTTTAGTAAAATAAGCTAAGGCACCTATTAACCCACAAATAACGCCATAATACGGCTTTAAAGAATATTTTGGGCTGAAAATATAATATAAATAATAAAGTAAAAAGCAAAGAAATATTAGATCAACAGGGCTAGAACGGAGCGCAAAATATAGTACCATGAAAATTGCTGCCACCAGAATTGAATTTCTAATCTGTTCACTCATATCAAATCGGTAAGATAGGAGTCTAACACCGTAGATGGTAAAAATACCGGCAACCAAAGATATAATTTTCATCATATTCAGAACGAAATAGGGGGATGAATTTAGAAGAATAAATGGAACCAGTACCCATGAAAATAATGGCCCCCAGTAACCATTTATAGCACTGGAAAAGTTTCCAGAAGCATACAAATTAGCTACTGAAACAAAACTGATAATATCTTTACTAATTAAATCATATTTGTAGTATCTAAGGAAATAAACCCCTAAAAAGACATAAATTATCAATACAAGGCTAAAGAAGAGATTTGGGTTAGAATATATGTTTTTTGAGATTTTTAAATTTTCCTTCATCAAAAATAATTAGTTAAGTTAAATAAATTACTATTGTGATAGGTTGCCCTAGTTAAATTATTTATTAGAGTAGGTGAAAAAATGCTTAATTCGGCTGATTTTATAAAAGAATCCATACGAGAAATAAGAGATACTATTAAAGATAAAAAAGCAATTATAGCCATTTCGGGTGGGGTTGACAGTTCTGTTGCATCAGTAATTACAGCTGAAGCTATTGGAGACAATTTAACAGCAGTTTTTGTTGACCACGGACTTTTACGGGAGGGTGAAGCAGAATACGTTGAGAACACTTTCCAGGATAAACTTAACTTCAGGTTGGTGGATGCAAGTGCTGAATTCCTGCGAAAACTGGATGGAGTGGAGGATCCTGAAGAGAAAAGGAAGATCATAGGGGAAGTCTTCATCCGGGTTTTTGAAAGGGTGGCTGAAGAGGTGGGAGCCGAATTCTTGGTGCAGGGAACCATCGCCCCGGACTGGATCGAGAGTGAGGGAAATATTAAATCCCACCACAATGTGGCCCTACCCCACGGATTGGTTCTGGAAGTTGTGGAGCCAATAAGGGAACTATATAAAGATGAAGTAAGGATTTTAGGCTCTGAATTAGGCCTCCCAGAACATATCACCCAAAGACAACCATACCCTGGCCCGGGATTGGCAGTGCGAATTGCAGGGGTTATAACTCCAGAGAAAATCAGTATCTGTCGCCAAGCCAATGCCATTGTGGAAGAAGAAGTTCATAAAGAGGGTCTGGATAAAACTTTATGGCAGTACTTTGCGGTTTTGACCAACACCAAAGTTACTGGTGTTAAAGGAGATCTTCGGGATTATGGGTACCTGGTGGTTGTGCGAATGGTGGAGTCCCAGGATGCCATGACAGCTGATGTTCCAAAACTTCCCTGGATTATGATAAAAACCATTTCTCAACGCATCACAGCAGAAATACCTGAAGTAACACATGTTGCTCTTTCAGTGAGTGATAAACCCCCTAGTACCATTGAATTGGCTTAAGATGAAAATAAGTTAAAGTAGTGGCAGCCATAGTATTATAATCATGAACCATAGTTCCAATGAAATCCCCATCTTCATGGTGAAATCTGGAAAAATTAAGATGATGGAGAAGGTTTATAAGGAAGATGAAGATTGGCTTAAGATATTGACTCCAGAACAGTTTCAAGTAGCCCGTAAAAGAGGTACTGAGATGGCTTTCACTGGAAAATATCATAACTGCCATGAAGATGGTATTTATCAATGTGTTTGCTGTGATACTGACTTATTTGACTCTAAAACAAAGTTTGAATCTGGTACTGGGTGGCCCAGTTTTTGGGAACCAGTGGCCATGGAAAATGTGGTGGAGGTGGAAGACCGTAGCCTGTTCATGATTCGCATGGAGGTCCTGTGCGCCCGTTGCGACGCCCACTTGGGTCATGTATTCGATGATGGGCCCCCACCCACTGGGAAACGTTACTGTATGAATTCCGCATCCCTGAAACTGGTTAAACGTCCGTAAATCGTGGATAAATAGATATCCATAAGTTACAGGTGATTACTTCTCACCTGCTTACTAAAACAGTTTATTACACACAATCATCTAGTTACTTGATAACATGATGGGTAAAAAGTCCTATCTGAAAAAACTCACCTCCAAATTCCAGATCCCATCAGTGGATGTGGGCAAGGAATTGGATGGCACCACCCCTCCCTCGGTTTTTATTGGTAGCTGGAATTATCCCAAAGTCTATGCCGGCCCCATGATCACCCCTGTGGAAGGAGACACAACCATCATGGACACCCCGGAATCATGGATTGCCAATCAAAAAACTCAGGAAGATATAATCAGATACCGGTTGAATCTGGTTCGTGGAAAACAGTTAGTGGGAGTTAAAGACTTGGAGAATGGGTTGGTTGAAAAACTGCAAGAAATATCATTATCCTCTAACTCCATTGATAGTGAAGCAGAATTTCATGGGAAACCTCGAGGTGTTTCCTTTAGCGACCATCACCCCCCTCATGGACCCAGTGCTGTGATTGAGAAATTTGATATCGAGAGTGTCCGCTGGGATAGGGACTTGGAGAAGGTGTACTACGACACAGACTTACTGGCAAAAGAAGCAGTTCTGAACCTCCACCAAGAAGATGTTCCCTTTTCACAGATCCAAAAGGCCTTTTCAGTGGGAACCATGGGGATTGGGAAACGCCGTCGGTTGGTCCCTACCCGGTGGTCAATTACAGCTTGTGATAGCACCATAGCTGACCATCTCTTAAAAGAAGTTAAATATTATGAGATCGTGGATAAATGGCGGGTACATGAATTTGCCAGTCTCAACAACTACTACGCAGTGATCCTTTTACCCACTCCCTGGCAGTATGAATGGATGGAAGCTTTTTTACACGTACTGGGAAGGGAAGAAATTATATTTTCCGATTACGAATATTATAATGGTAAAAAAGAGTATTCAAGAGTAGGGGGATGTTATTACACTTGTAAAATGGCTATACTGGAATCATTAGCTCGAGAAAGACGACAAGCAGGAGTAATAGTACTAAGAGAAGCTTATTCTGGTTACGTGCCCCTGGGTGTTTTTAATGTAAGGGAGAATATTAGAAATGCCATGACACAACCTTTTCTGGAATTCGAGGATGTTAAAAGTGCCCTGGATTATGTGGATACCAAACTTAAACTTTCGGTGGACAAGTTCATAGAGCAAAGTGATCTTCTCCAGGATATATTAAGATCCCGACAAACTACACTGGACTCTTTTTTTTAATGGTTTGATGCTTTATTCCAAGTAGATTGACTTGCTAAGAATGAAACACGTTATAATTGGTGGAATGCTTTATTAACCAACAAAAACTTACTTTAAGGGCTAAACGACCCTCTTTAAAGTCGTCACAAGCAACTTGTCAGGTGGCCAGGGATCTGTGCAGTGTACACTACAGATCCGGCGAAGAGTTGAAAGTAGTTGAAGAGAGTATCCGGAATTTAACAGGACACCATCAGGTAAAAATAGTCAATAGTGGTGACGCCGCCATACTATCCGTTATGAGCACTCTTAAGGGGACTGTCCTCATCCCTGATCAGGGAGGTTGGTCTGGTTTTGCAAAAATAGCCCATATAATGGGTCTTGAAACCAGGAAAATAGGCACCAACATGGGGATCATGGTCCCCGAAGTTCTAGCTGAATTTTTGGATAAAACTCCAGTGACAGCTCTATTTTTAACCAGTTTTGCGGCTTACACTGCGGAACAGCCCCTAAAGGAGATCTACCAGATCTGTGATGAAAGAGATGTGTTGCTGGTAGAAGATGCATCCGGAGCCCTAGGAGATCCATCCAAAAGGCTAGCCCAAGGAAAACAAGCACACGTTATTTTAGCATCTACTGGAAGCCCAAAAATGGTGAATGCAGGGAGTGGTGGGTTTTTTTCAACCGACAGAGAGGAGTTAGTTGTTGATTCAAAGAGAATAACCAGAGCTTTAAGGGCCAGCCCCCTAACCTGTGCCGCCATCAAGGTGGAAGTGCAAAACGCGAGCAAATCATTTTCAAAAACAGTGAAAGCCTGTAATTTTTTGAAAAAAGAGTTTAAAAACGCGTTTCACCGTGACAAACGGGGAGTGAATGTTTGTTTGTCCACTGCAGATCCCAGGAAACTTGCTTACCATTTACGAAACCAAATCGAGGTGCTCGGGGGTGGAATGTTCACCATTTGCCCCAGATATGATAGATTAAATGAACCAGCACTGTGTTTAGAGATAAAAAATCTTGATCTACGGTGTCTAGGTAGTGAGAAACTAGGAGAACTAGTAGAAATGGTGGATGAATTGCTGGTTAAGGTGGAGAAGTAGTTACTTTTCCAGATTTAAAAGAGCAATTCTTTCTATTAACACTTTTTTCACATTTTTATAGGCGTATACTTCCTGATCAGATATTTTATAAATTGCTTTCAACCTTTCAGGATCAAATTCTAGGGCACGAGTATCCTGGGGGCCTAACATGCTCTCCAGTTTAGGAAGTGCTTCTGGACAGTCCACCAACACAGCAGCTACCCTTTGTTTTCCCTCAGCAATGCCTAGAAGTTGGATTGCCCGTGAAATCTGTCTTTGTGCAGAAGCCCTCAGACAGATCTCCATACCCAAATCCGGGGATATATTTTCTCTCCGCTGAAATGCCAATAGGGCTTGGTAGGTAGCGTGTAACAGATGTTTTTCTCCGGCCACTCTCTGAGCCCGTAGCAGTTGAATGGTTCCCTGACCAGCAATTTTCCTAGTCCAAGATAGAACCATAGAAACATTTTTTATATGGGCAGTGAAGCCTGCAATTTGAATATTGTTTTCCATCTATTCTGGATCCTTATCTTCGATGCGTTTATCACTGAGAATCTTGTTTATTCCCGAGAGATAAGCCTCCACACTGGCATTTATAATGTCGGGTTGGGTGCTTCGGGCGGTTACCACTTGCTGGTCATGGCGTAAACGTACCACCACATCTATCAAGGCGTCGGTTCCACCAGTTATGGCATCCACGTGGTATTCTTCCAGTTCAATGTCTATCACATCGGCGATACTCTTTTTAATAGCTACCAAGGCTGCGTCCACTGGACCCACCCCTACACCGGCCTCCAGCGTTTCCATGTCATCTATCTTGAGTTTGACTGAGGCAGTAGGTATTACCTTGTTACCAGATACTATGGTCAGTTCTTCCAGTTCCACTGGTTTCTCAGCCATTATTCCCATCACATCCTCCGCAATAGCCTGCAAGTCCACATCGGTGACACATTTACCCATGTCACCCAGGGATTTTATCCTCTGGAAAATCTGGTTGAAACGGTCCTCATCAACCCTTATACCCATTTCATTTACTTTCTGCTTGATTATATGGGATCCCACATGTTTTCCCATTACAAATCGACGTTTATGGCCCACTAGTTCAGGGGTTATAGGTTCATATGTAGAGGCTTTCTTCATAACCCCATCGGCATGAATCCCTGATTCATGGGCAAATGCATTTTCTCCGACAATGGCCTTGTTGGGCTGTAGGAAAACCCCAGTGATACGAGCCACCATGCGTGACACATCGTAGAGCATGCTGATGTCCACGTTGGTGGAGACCTGATAGAGGGTGTGGAGAGCCACAACGATCTCTTCTAGAGATGCGTTTCCCGCCCTTTCACCTATACCATTTACAGTTACATGGACTTGCGTAGCTCCGGCTCTTAGGCCAGAGAGACTGTTGGCCACTGCCAAGCCGAAGTCATTGTGACAGTGCACGGAGAGGGGTGCCTTCAGTTGACTTAGTTCATGATAAAAATCATAGGATTTTTCCGGGGTGAGCATTCCCACTGTATCACATGCACATATACGTTGGGCGCCGGCCCTGATACCATTCCGGAATATTTCCTTAAGGAATTCCATATCACTGCGGGTGGAGTCTTCTGCGGACAATTCTACCAGCAACCCATGATCAACTGCATATTGAATTGATTCCAGGGCCATGGCCTTCACTTCCTCCGGTTTTTTGCGGAGCTTATGTTCCAAGTGCAGGTCAGATGTGGGCACAACCAGATGAACACTGTCCACTCCGCAATCCAGGGCTGCATCAATGTCCATTTGAATTGCCCGTGTGAAGCTGCATATCTCGGCAGATAATTCTTCCCCCACCACCTTTTTTATGCCCTCTCTTTCACCAGGGGAAGTTATGGCTGACCCAGCTTCTATGACATCTACTCCCATTTCATCCAGCTTTAGAGCTATCCTTAGCTTTTCATCAGGAGTAAGGGAAACTCCAGGAGTTTGTTCACCGTCACGGAGGGTGGTGTCGAATATTTTAACCTTCAAGATAATCACTTCATCAATTTTTGAACAATAAATCCATTATGGAAGAAACTTTCCTCCAGGGCCATGTAAACTTTAACAAACCATGTTAAACCTGTTTAAGTATGGATATTACCCTAGTTAAACTTTTGTGCATTCTTATATGGTGTTGTTCTATTACTTCAAAGTTTGTACCCTTCAGCACCTCATGGATATCGAGGTAATGGGGTGTGGCCATGCAAAGCCGTCCATCCTCCTTAATGATCTTTGCAAGGGACACGATGGATTGTTTATAAAGATCCAGACTCTTCTCACCCCCTGTGGAAGCAGATATGCCGTAGGGTGGATCAGTTGCCACCGCGTCCACTGGTTCAGTCAATGGTAAACTGCGAGCATCTGATCTGAATATCTTGAAATCAGTTATCCCACAGTGCAATAGGTTTTCCTTGGTACCTTTTACCATTTTATAATCCAAATCACTGCCTATCACCTGGGCCCCGATGATCCCGGCCTCAATTAGAATCCCACCTGTTCCACAGAAGGGATCCAGTAAACTCTCCCCCCGCTTAACATGGGTCAGGTTCACCATACACCGGGCCAGCTTGGGATGCATGGATCCGGGGTAGAAAAATGGTCTTTTATGGGGTTTAAATTCAAAGAAATGTTTTTTTGATATCTTAGATACACGATCCCCCACCAGGACTTGGTCATCATTTAACACCGTTCTGATGAGGACGTGTGGGTTTTTCAGGTTGACCCGGGCTCCGGTACGCCTTTTAATAATTCCGCCCAGTTTTTTCTCCAGATCTAAAGAGTTCAAATCGGATTTATTATCAATTTTCCTGACTCTAACGGCATAATCCCGTTGGACGACATCCTCCCAGGGATATTCAGCTGCTTTTTCCAGTAATTTTTCACTGGAAGTGTGTAACAACACCCGGAAAACTTCATGGGTGAATGATAGTCTTCTTACTGTATTAGGGAGTTCCTGAAAAAGTCTATTAGGCACTTCTATAACTATTAAGCCTTTTTTTACCTTCTTAAAACTGTATTTATATTTTTCTGCATGGAAAACTGCTTCCACTTCGGCCCTGGGCAGAGTGGGATGTTCCAGGGAGGGGATCATAGCTATTTCCATAAAGAAGAAATCCTCCTAGACAGTAGCTGGGGGAGTATGGAAAATATGATTCCCCTTCGAAGCATCTCCTTTACTAGGGGTGATTGGGTGTCCATGTCTCCATATTCAGATATCAGATCTTCAGCATCTTCTTCCTTAAGTTTGGAGAACATGAAGTCCAGTTCTGCATCATTAAGAGATTGAAAAGTTTTATGGACCATTCGTTGAGTTTTAAGTTCTTTTCCAAACTTTTTACCATATAATGTTTGATATTTCTGCAGAATCTCCGTATTTTCTATCTCCAATGCTTTGACCATTACCTCTGATGCTAATTTAGCACAGAGAAAACCCAGAGTCAAACCACCCCCTGTGGTGGGCTTCACCTGGGATGCCGCGTCCCCCACAAGGATGGCCCTCTTTTTTACAATCTGCTTTTTTGGGTTGAAAATTGGGATACAACCATGATATTTTTTTAGGTAAGTAGAATTTTTCAATTGAGGATTTTTCTGGATGTAACCTTCCAGATGGGCACTGGCCTCCTTATAAGGCAACGAAGAAAACATACCCACTCTAACTAAACTATCAGAAATGGGAATAATCCACAAAAAACCTGGTGATATTTGTGATTCAGCTTTCACATGGACATAATCCCTTTCAACCCCTTTAACACTCATCAGATACTGTACAGCTTCATAATTTTCTGATGCTGAATTGAACAATCTAGAAACCATGGAGTTGTAACCATCTGCCCCCACCACCACTTGGGCCGATATTTTTTCACCATTTCTCACAAAAACTTCGCCATTATGGATATTTACACTTTCTACACGGTGATTTAGCAACAGTTGCGCTCCAGATTGAACTGCTTCATCGGATAAAAATTGATCATATGCCACTCTATCGATTACATAGGCTTCTGGATCTTTTTTTGACACTTTAAGGATAGTTTCAGATGGTGAATGTAAATATGCACCGTATATCTCGTTCATAATGAATTCCTGAGGTAAAATATTTATTTTTTTTATTCTTTTACCTAAAAGACCAGCACACTGTA
The DNA here is from genome assembly GCA_029556335.1 of Methanobacteriota archaeon. GTDB lineage: Archaea > Methanobacteriota > Methanobacteria > Methanobacteriales > Methanobacteriaceae > Methanobacterium. Next base: position 67,582 of record JAKQFA010000006.1, on the reverse strand, counting down.
GAGGAACTCCTACATTTCTTTTTTTCTCCAATATAACAACCTTAAAACCCTCTTTTGCCACATATCGAGCCAAAGTAGAACCTATCGGTCCAGAACCCACTACAGCTACATCATAATTCCTCATTTCTCCCCATCCACCAGTTATTAATAAAATTAGTATAAATGAACTGGATTTAATAGTGTTCCATGTCCAGTATATCAGTCTTTGAGATTCATCTTTTAAACTTTTTATCGTATTCTTCAATGATGGACTTGGTGGGTTTGGACTTTTCTGGCTGGATAAAGTTCAACTCCTCACCCCCCATAAGTCTGTTTATCATGTTTTCGACTTCAAGGGGTTGGGGAATGTCTTCTAGGATAAGGTTAGTGAAATCGTGTCCTCCAAAAATTTCCATATCCCCTGCTGATAATAATCTATCCACCAAACTTTGTGAAACCACAATATCCTGTATCTTATCGTAATGGATGTAGCTTTTTTTTCTTTTTATTATTCCGCTTTGAACGATGATGCGGTGATTGGTCAAGGTATATTTTTTTTGTCGCCAGCACAGATAATCATATGCCACCCCTAAGATTAGTACTAAAATAACTATTAACAGGACATAAGTTGTCCATTCCACCAGAGGCAGTTGAATAAAGGCATCCAAGCTATTTGTAATGTTTTTAATCCATTCCAGTACTAAACGAAAGAAGTAAAGAATAAGAAGTACGATTATAACCTTAAAAAACACCCCGGCTGAATGTACCATGAATCGGGGTTTAGTCTTTAAAACTATTCTTTCCCCGGAATGCGAATTTACTCTTCTTTTTTTAAACATATCCACCACAATATAAGTCCTATCTCTACTATTCTTTATGGGGCGTCTAAAATATTTATGTTCTGGAGCCATATCCATACTAAATGATCAAAAGACGGGTAGTGGTTGAAGAGTCTAACATACTCCTCACCACCGATATGGAGAATCTGGATCTGGCCAAGTTTGTAATAAAGGAACGTTCCCTACTAAAAAGGTACATACATAGCCATCCAGAATTTTTATGTAGCCTCGAGCCTCTGAAAGTGGAAATTGCCCCTCAAATTGTAAATGAAATGGCGTATGCTAGTAACCTTGCAAGTGTAGGCCCCATGGCAGCAGTAGCTGGCACCATATCCCAGTTATGCCTTAATTATCTTTTAAAACAGGGATCCCGATACAGTATCGTTGATAATGGTGGTGATGTGGCTTTAAAGGTCAATAAGGATGTTACAGTAGGTTTATTCGCTGGAGGATCATCTTTATCTGGACGTCTGGGTTTTAAAGTTAAGCACAGCCTAACTCCCCTGGGGATCTGCACCTCATCAGGCACGGTGGGGCACTCGCTTAGCTTTGGTAGATCAGACTCAGTAACTGTTTTTGCCGCAAAGGCCAGTGTAGCCGATGCCCTAGCCACTGCTCTGGGTAATTATGCCCAAGGAGAGGAAGATGGTGATGCAGTGCAAAATTGCCTTTCCCGGGCCGAAGAACTCCGGGATCATTTCCGGGGGATGGTGGTAATCGTAGGAGAATCAGCCGGCACCATCGGGAAGATACCCAAAATGGTGGAAACATCTAAGAAAGTCGTCTTAGAAGACCTATTCGAGCTTTATTAATTGCTATTACATAAATCCTGTAAAATAATTCAAAACAGACCCGTTGTACGCCGAAATAGTTTCACATGCACCAAAGTTCCGGTTTCCAGGATTTCTGTGCTTTTAGGTATCTCAACGTAACCATCTGCATCCGCCAAAGCAGTGATGGCACCTGAATCCTTTTGAATAGGTATTGCTATATCATCGCGGACTTTTACCAGTAGATGATGGGTTCGACCTCGGGAAGGATGAAAGCGTCTGGATATTTTGAGTTGTATGGTATTTGATTCATCAGACACTGAAACTCCTGAATTTCGCCTAAGAAATGGTGCTACTAATGATTCAAAGACTACTAAAGCCGCAACTGGATAACCAGGTAACCCAATTAAAATTTTATCTTCTTTACCCTTTAAAGTACCTATTAAAGTGGGTTTTCCAGGTTTGAATGATATTCCATGGACTAAAACCTCCCCCATATCTTCGATCACTGATCGAAGCACATCACCAGCACCGGCGGATGTTCCCCCTGAGGTTATAATTATATCAACCTCATTCATTAACCTGCTTATGGCATTTTTCAGGACTTTGAAGTCATCAGCAATTATCTTAATACCTACTGGGATGCATCCACAGGAATGGACAGCCGAACTAATGGTTTGAGAGTTAACATCGTACACCTTTCCATAGTCAAGATCCTCACCCACCGGAATTATCTCGTTGCCAGTGGATATGATTCCAACCTTTATCTGGGTGTAAACTGGTATATATGCCATTCCAATTGCACTTAAAACTCCAATTTTGTCTGGAGTCAAGACCGTGTCTTTTTTCAAAAGAAGGTGATTTTTTTCTATATCAGAGCCTTTTTTGGTAATGTTTTCACCAGGTGCCACCCCCTGAAAAACCATTACCTGGTTATCTGACTTTTCAGTGTACTCCACCATTATCACTGCATCAGATTGAGGGGGGGCAGGGGCACCAGTCCCTACCTCAGCACAAGTTCCTTCCATAATTTTTTTTTGGGGCTGATCACCTGCCCCTACAACTTCTATTAGTTTTAACACCTTCGGATTATCTTCAGATGCTCCAAAAGTATTCTCTGCCTGGACTGCATATCCATCCATGGCTACCCTGTTAAAAGGAGGTAATGCAATTGTTGAATAGATATCTTCAGCTAAAACCCTGCCGGAACATTCTCCAATACCCACCTTTTCCACAGACTTTTTTAGTTCTAAAGAATTTAGGATCTTTTCCGCCTCATAGGGCTCCAATAAATTCAGAAACTCATCTCCCATTGAATCACCTGGTGGGGTAGTAAATATAATTAGAATTCGATGCAATCAAATTATCGGACTTATCCACCTAAATATTCATACATTTTTTTTGAAAGAGATTCATTATCGTCCCTAACTCATGAATCACTAATGCTTAACTCCTCTTCCTCTTTTATTTCCAGGTTTTTTATGGTTTGCTCTGGTTCTTTTTTTTGTTCCTTTTACCTTTGCCATTTTAATCAACTCTTACCAAGTTTGAATCTCTAAAATAACTAGTTATTATTTCATTCACAAAGATCATTCAACCTAAACTAGGCTAATAAGATTTTTTTTCTTTCCAGTCCATCATGTAAATGAAGATCGATTGGAAAGTCTAGTCATTCTTTGTATATTTTTAGTGTGACTTTATAAAAGTTGGGTTACTGGAATGGAGGGGATCGGCACGTTTTTTATATATACATCGAAACACAATATAAAAAGGAAGATTGAATGATCACATAATACACATTAAAGTTTATTCTAAAATCAGGCCACAAATCAGAATATCCATTTAAATCGCCTTAATTTTAGATGATCATTTGATTCACGATAGTAACGTCGATAGAAATTGGAGGAGAGTATTTGAGTAGAGGACACGGTCAACAAACTCAAGAAGTTCGAAGAGTCCGGTCTCCCCGTAAGGGTGAGATACCTGGATTGGTAGAGCAGATAATGGGGCACGGTAAGTTAAAAGTAAGATGTGCCGATGGGAAAATACGGCTATGCCGAATTCCGGGTAAAATGAAAAAGAGGATCTGGATAAGAGAGGGAGACGTGGTTCTGGTAAAACCCTGGGCTTTTCAAAGTGACGAAAAGGCCGATGTTGTATGGAGATATACTCGTACCGAAGCGAACTGGCTGGAACGTCGAGGAAAACTGAAGCTCTAGTTTCTAGAAAAGGTTTAACTTTTTCTTTTTCTCAAATCTGTCTTTTATGGGTTCAACAAAGATCATTCTATAGTACAGATCATAAGATCCTTAGGTAGTGTAAGGCTAAATTTCTGGCTGGCTATAAGATAATGATTAGAGGCCTGCTTTCATCTTAAAATGCTGTAAATGGGATAATAAAATTTTATATACTAAGTTGGACTATCTAATAGTAGGGGTTATTATCGTCTGATATCATTTACACCTTAAATCAGCTGATTTTGACTAAAAATTCTTCAAAACCAAAGGCGTTATTTATGGATTCAAAAATTTCAAAAGCAGATTATGATCTACAGAAGATGAGGGAAATTAAGCGCCTAAAAAGTGTGGAAGATAAAAGAACTGGAAGCGAAGTTTTTGACCGGCTAACCCTTGAGACTCTCTACAAATTAGCCAAACAAGGCCATATAAACCTTTTAAAAGGTGCCATAAGTACTGGAAAAGAGGCTAATGTTTTCAAAGGTGTTGATGATCAGGGTAACTTGGTGGCGGTGAAGATATACCGCGTAAGCACCTCTGATTTTAAAAAAATGCAGTACTACATACAGGGAGATCCCCGTTTCAAAGTTAACACCTCCAATAAACGCCAAATGATTAAAACGTGGGTGATGAAAGAATTCAGGAATCTTAAAAGAGCTGAAGAGGCAGGTGTCCCGGTTCCACACCCCATCATTGCCAAAAACAATGTTTTAATTATGGAATTTATAGGTGATTCTTTCGGAAACCCCGCCCCCCTTATGAGAGAAACAAAAATAGCTAATCCCAAAAAAATGGTGGATGAGATTGTGGATATTGTTGTCAAACTATATAATGATGCAGAAATCATCCATGGAGACTTATCGAGCTTTAACATCCTCATCTGCGATGATAAGCCGGTGGTTATTGACGTTTCACAGGCGGTAGTCCGGGATCATCCTTTGGCCATGGGGCTTTTAAATCGCGATATTGAGAATTTAATTAGAGATTTTAAGAAATTAGGAATAAATATATCCATAAATGAGATTAAAAGTAAAATTATGGATGTAAAGGGATAGAAAAGTATATCTTAAAGGATAATGTAATATTTTCATTGAGGTGTTAGATTGCCCACTACCGAATATCTGAAGATCCCCCAAGAGAGAGTGGCAGTTTTAATTGGAAGCAAGGGAACCACCAAGGGGCTGATTGAAAAAACGACCAACACTCACCTGGAAATTGATAGCGAAGCCGGATCTGTTTCTATATCTGCCGGCGAAGAGAATGAAGATCCTCTTTCAGTGTGGAAAGCACGCTACATGATTAAAGCCATTGGACGAGGATTCAACCCTGAAATAGCCCTTAAACTGGCCGGCGACGAGATTATGCTGGACATAATAAACCTACCAGACTATGTGGGAAAGTCGAAAAAGGCATTAACACGACAAAAAAGTCGAATAATTGGTAAAGACGGACGAACTAGGGATATAATTACTGAAATGGCCGAAGTAGATGTTTCCATATATGGAAAAACCGTTTCCCTCATTGGGGATATGGAGCACCTTCAAGTGGCTCATGAAGCTGTGGAAATGATCCTTAATGGCTCCCGCCACAAGACGGTTTATGCTTTTCTGGAGAAAAAGAAACAAAAACGAAGGATGAAGGAGTTTCAGGAAACCCACAAGATAGCGGATTTGTAGAACCATTAATGGATTATTACTATTGATTATGATATATGACCACTATTAAGGAGGCTTAATTTGGAGAGAGAAGCAGCTGAATTGTTTGAAGAGTTTAAAGAACTCACTGCATCCGAATTTTTCCGGCGAAACAAACAGATGCTGGGTTTTTCAGGTAAAATTCGTTCTTTAACCATTGTATTCCACGAACTTATAACTAACAGTCTGGACGCGGCTGAAGAGGCAGGAATTCTTCCTGAAATAAAAATTGACCTCAAACGTTTAGAAAAGGATCACTACATCCTTAAACATCAGGATAATGGACCAGGGATCCCGGAGCATTACATCACCCGGGTTTTCAGCACCATGTTCGCTGGTTCCAAATTCCGTAACATACAATCCCGTGGTCAGCAAGGCCTGGGATGCAGTGGCTGTGTGCTTTTATCCCAGATGACCACCGGAAAACCAGCCAAGGTAGTTTCTGGATGGTACGAGGGAGAAAAGCTTAAAGGAGTTGAGATGGTCTTCAAAATGGATGTTAAGACCAACCAGGGCCTGATATTATCCAGAAAGGAAGTGGAAGTTGATTCAACCGGGGTGAAGGTGGAACTACATTTTAAAGATGTCTCCTACTCTTTAAGCGAACAGGGCGCTTACGAATACATTCGCAGAACCATGATCGCCAACCCCCACTGTAAAATCACCTTCCGGGACCCCACCGGACACAAGTACATCTTCGACCGAGCTGATAAAGGCATACCTCCCCTCCCCAAAGAGGTTTTACCCCACCCTAAGGGGGTTACAGCTGATGATTTGATATTCATGGCTAAACATACAGATAAACGACGCTTCCGCAGTTTACTCACCAGTAACCTGTCCCGCATGTCCACCAAACGGGTGAAGGAAATAGAAGAGATAACTGGAATTGACCTAAACAAGAGGCCCAAAGACATGAAGTGGGAGGAAGCAGAGACCATTGTGGAAACCTTCGCCAAAATGGACTTCATGGCTCCGCCTACCTCCGGTTTGATCCCCATTGGCAAGGAACAGATCGATAAGGGTATGAGGGAGATATTAACTCCTGAATTCATTTCTTCCATCACCAGAAAACCAAAAACCTTCAGGGGTGGGATTTCATTTGTGGTGGAGGCGGGTATTTCTTACGGTGGAGATTCAGGAAGAATGGTGGGAGAGCAGAGAAAAGCTGAAATAATGCGTTTTGCTAATCGAGTGCCTTTAACATTTGACCAAGGAAGCTGCGCCATAACCGAAGCCCTTAAAAGTATAGATTGGAAGCGTTACGGTGTTAGAGACCTGGATAACGCCCCTATAACAGTTTTTGTGAACATAGTATCCACCAACGTGCCCTACCTATCCACCGGTAAGCAGAGCGTGGCACCTGAGCCCGAAATTCTCCATGAAGTCCGCCAAGCTACCATGAAAGTAGCCCGTAAGATGCAAAAATACATCCGGGCCAAAAGGGCGGCGAAGGAAGAAGCTCTCCGTTCCAAGGTATTTGAAAGCTTGGTTCCGGTAATAATCCGTGAAGCAGCTCTTCTTGCGGAACAGGATGTTCCTGAATATGATGCTGTGCTAGCTAAAGTTACACGCAGAACCAAATATGAAGGCGTGGTTGAAGATGAATAAGAAAGATATCACTGTTAACAAACTCAAAAGTCTTGGTGAGACAATACTAGAAGATGTTGGAAAAAACAAAGTCCCCACCATCAAAGTTCCATCAAGAGGAACATCTAACATAGTTTACGACGAAAAAAAGCGCTACTACGTACTTGGAGACAGATACGGGAAAAGATCCCTGGGTAATGTTAAACAGATAAGTAAAATGGCCCAGATGGTTTACGTAGCCAATTTCTGCAAGGACCTGATTCGAAGGGGAAAAACAGCTACTTTAAGGGAGATGTACTACGTTTCTGAAGGATGGGACGTGGATTTTGGAGACCAACAGGAGTCCAACATTGTAGGTGAAGACTTGGAAGTTACCCTGGGAATGACCCGTGAAGATCTGGGCCTAATGCCAGAAGAAGATGGTGCTTCGGTCTATGGAAACATCGTCATCCAAGATGATGACGTGGAGATTAACGCCCTTAAATCTGGTAAATCAGGTTACACCATTTCACCCACCATTGATGAAGTTGAATTTGTGGATCACGATGTTAAACGTGTTATAGCCGTGGAAACCATGGGTATGTTCCACCGGATGGTCCAAGAAGAGGCATATAAAAAATTTGACACTTTGATTGTCGGTTTAAAGGGACAGGCTGCTCGCGCTACCCGCCGTTTCCTTAAAAGAGTGAATGAAGAACTTAACTTGCCAGTGTACATCTGTAACGACGGAGACCCCTGGGGATTTCACATCGCCATGGTTATCATAAGCGGCAGTGCCAAACTAGCCCACGTAAACCACCAGTTAGCCACGCCCAATGCTAAATTCCTGGGTGTTACTGCCTCGGATATCATTAACTACGATCTTCCCACCGATCCCCTTAAAGATATTGATGTTTTAAGGCTAAAGGAACTTTCCAAGGACCCCCGCTACCGGGATGATGCTTGGCAAATGGAGATCAAGAAGATGCTCAAGATCGGTAAAAAGGCAGAACAACAGTCTTTCTCGAAGTATGGATTGGAATATGTTGTCGACACATATCTACCTGAAAAATTAGAGCAGATGGAATAAACAAATTCCTTCCATCTTTTATCAGCCCCAAAATATTCAAGACTCTTTCATTTCTTTTTTAAATACCTTAAATCCAGAGGTTGTGAATTACCACCTTACCCTACCGATAAAAATCAAAAAATTTATTATAACTTGGGAACATAAAGATTCATAAAGAGTTTTTCTGTCAGATAGGCTTTCTGGGAGTTTTATTTTTGAAATAATGGCCTAAACCTTTTAAACTTCCAGGATCCCAGGAAAAGTAAGGCGGATGTGTAAATGATGAAATCAATCGGTATAAACGGATACGGAACCATAGGTAAAAGGGTGGCAGATGCTGTTGCCTGCCAGGATGACATGAAGATCGTCGGGGTGACAAAGAGAACCCCTGACTTTGAAGCCCAGATGGCGGTTGAAAAAGGTTACCCCCTTTACATCAGCGCTCCGGGAAGGGAGGGGCAGTTTGAAGAAGCAGGAATTAAAGTGGCCGGGACTATCGATGATCTGTACGATATGGTGGATCTGATGGTGGACTGCACCCCGGAGGGTATCGGTGCCCAGAACATGGAAGTTTACAAAAAGAAGGGTGTTAAGGGCATTTTCCAGGGTGGAGAAAAGCAGGAAAACATTGGCCATTCATTTAACTCCTTCACAAACTACCAAGACGCGTGGGGATCAGATTATGTCCGGGTAGTTTCCTGTAACACCACTGGTCTGTGTCGGACCTTAAAACCAATCCATGACCTCTGCGGTATTAAAAAGGTACGAGCGGTAATGGTTCGTAGAGGCGCTGACCCGGGACAAGTCAAAAAAGGACCTATAAACGCTATTGTACCTAACCCACCTACAGTGCCTAGTCACCATGGCCCAGATGTGCAGACGGTTATGTACGACTTGAATATAACCACCATGGCCCTGCTGGTTCCCACCACCCTCATGCACCAGCACAACCTCATGGTTGAGTTGGACTCGGTGCCATCTGTGGATGAAGTTGTTGACCTCCTGGAAGTTACTCCCCGGGTTATGCTCTTTGAGGCCAATAGAGGTGCCGGATCCACTGCTGAAGTTATGGAGTTCGCCCGGGACATGGGTAGGCCTCGTAGCGACCTTTTCGAAATTGCCGTGTGGAAGGAGTCTATAAACATCAACGATGGTGAACTATTTTACATGCAAGCTATCCACCAGGAATCAGATGTAGTACCCGAGAATGTGGATTGTATCCGGGCCATGTTGGAAATGGAAGAGGATGCTGAGAAATCAATTGCCAAAACCAATCAGGCCATGGGAATTTAAATAAAAATTCCCCGGAGCTATTTTTTTTAATCTTTAAAAAGTAATTTTATTCAAATTTTCCTTGAAAAGTTCTAGTAAAAAAATAGTCACCATCCATTCATAAGATATGTTGATTAAATCCAAATTTGTAGTTAAGTCTTTAGATATCATCCTTTAGGTGTTACCATGGAATGTCAGGATTACGCGCTCAACAGAACTCTGGAAAGAGAGAATTTAAATTTGAATCCCCTGCAAAGAGGCGGTTTTTTACCATTAGAAGCAAGGAAAGCTTTGTATGAGTTTTCCGATGGATACAGTGTCTGTGACTACTGTTCTGGCCGGTTGGATCAGGTAAAAAAACCTTCCGTGGCTGGTTTTCTGGATGATCTGGCCCAGTTCTTAAATGTGGACGCAGTGCGAACGGTTCACGGGGCCCGGGAAGGCAAGTTTGCCATCATGCATGCCATCTGCCAGCCAGGAGATACCATTCTGGTGGATGGGAATGCCCATTACACCACCCATCTGGCAGCTGAGCGCAACCAACTTAAGCTGGTTGAGGTGCCCACCAGTGGACATCCTGAGTACAAAGTGGAACCTGAAAGTTACCGGGAAGTGCTAAATCAGTTGCATGACCAGTGTGAAGAGCCCAGCTTGCTTGTTCTGACCCATGTTGATGGAGATTATGGTAATTTAACTGATTCCCAGGGGGTTGGAAAGATTGCCAGTGAATATGGAATTCCTCTTCTACTTAACTGTGCTTATTCCATGGGACGTATGCCCATTGATGCTAAAAAGCTGAAAGCCGATTTCGTAGTAGGAAGTGGTCATAAGAGCATGGCTGCTTCGGGACCTATTGGCGTTCTGGGCTTGAAGGAAGAATGGGCAGATAAGGTGTTCAAAAGGTCTTCCACTCATTCTGTGAAGGAAGTGGAAATGCTGGGGTGTACCAGCAGGGGAGCCCCTCTAGCCACTCTCATGGCCTCCTTTCCTCACATAATGGAAAGGGTGGGGAAGTGGAACCAAGAAGTTGAGAAGACCCGGAAGTTTGTGGCCCAGATGGAAAAGATAGGCGGAATAAGTCAGATTGGAGTCAAACCTACTGATCATGACTTGGTGCGTTTTGAAACTTCATTATTCCACCAAATTGCTGAAAAACATCCTAGAAGAGGTTTTTTTCTCTATGAAGAACTTAAAAAGCGGAATATAGTGGGAATTAAACGGGGGCAGACCAAGTGGTTCAAATGCAGCGTTTACGGCTTCAACTCCCAGCAAGTAGAGTACATCACCCGTAGCTTCCAGGAAATTGCAGAAAAACATGGACACTAGACTTTAAGAGTAGAGAATGCCAATTAAATCCGTTAAGGATATTAAACTGGGAGTTTGCTTCTAGATTCCTTTGAAACCCCCAAAGCAACTTGATAACCCTGAAACTGCTTTGTGGTGTAGGAGGCGGATCCACGGTTACCCACATAGAATCGGACTGTAAAATCCTGGTTGACACTGGTTTCGACTATAAAATCAATGATAGTGAATTGAACCTGAAAAGAACCGAGATAACCCCATCCAGTCCCTGAAAAGGTTCAGTCTTAAACCAGAGGATATGGATATGGTTTTCATAAACCACGGACACCAGGACCATTATGGAAACATGGAGCTTTTTACCAATGCCGAAGTTCTCATTAGCATTCATCTAGCCCGCAAAGGCTCCATTGAATCTAAAGGTGTTAAAAACAGATCAACCATAGCTGATGGGGTTCATTTGATTTATATTTCGGGGTATACCTTTGAACAGCCTCCCTACTACTGCAAACTGAAAAAATGAGATATACCGTGAACTTGGAAGGTAAAGGTAGAGTCATGGGTGTTGGAGAGGCTAAAATAGCCTTAGCAGGGGATGTTGTGGTGTCATCAGGATATTTCGGTCGAAAAAGCACTGGGATTACAATGATGACTTCATATCCCAACAGATGGCCATGGAAAGTTTAGATAAATTAGTTAAAACTGCAGATTACATTATTCCTGGACATGGTAGTATGTTCTACAATTTTTTAAAAACACCAAGTACAGGGGGAATCCAGCATTAAAATCACCGAGATAGAATCTCGTTCTATATTGTCCAAAACCCAGATTCCAGTAGCAGATTACGTTATAAATCCGTTTATTGGTTGTAGTCATGGCTGTGTCTACTGTTACGCTTGTTTTATGAAACGATTCACTGGTCACCGGGAAAAATGGGGAGAATTTCTGGATGTTAAAGTCAACGCTCCAGAACTGATCCCTACTCGGGGCAGCTACCAGGGGCAGAAAATCCTCCTGTCATCTGTAACCGACCCATATCTACCACAGGAAAGAGAATACAAACTTACTCGTAGAATACTAGAGAATTTAATATCCCTTGAACCGTCTTTGAATATTCTAACCAAGTCCGATCTGGTGTTGCGGGATCTGGACCTCATAAAACAGTTCCCCCGCAGGGAGATTGGTTTTTCATTCTCCACTTTAGATAAAAATCCTATCACACAGTTGGAAAGAAGAGCTGATTCCGTTAAAAAGCGATTATATGCCCTTGAAAAAGTTCATCAAAGTGGAATCAAAAATTATCTTTTCATAAGCCCCATATTCCCATTTATAACCGATTGGAAGGCAATAATAAGAAAATCCATGAATTTTGTTGATTACTTCATGTTCGAGAACCTTAACGTGGCGGGCAGTGTCTGGGGACCCGTGAAGCGATGGTTAGAACTTGAACATCCCGAAATGAGAGACCAGTACCATGATATTTACTTTGGAAATTCTCCCTACTGGAAGGAAGTAGAACAAGAAATCATGGATTATTGCCAAAAACAGGGCCTTGAGTACCAGATTTATTTCCATCACTGATCTAGGATTTTCCATCACTCATCTCATAGAACACGTGGTACTGGTTTTTATCAACTATTTCCACATTTCTAGCCACTGGAAAGTGGATGGATTCCTCAGAACGGGTGATAACTCCAAATTTATAATGTAATGAATGATACTTCCATGATTTATTCTCACTGGAACGTTTTTTAAGGAAAGCATGGTGGGAAGCTAATCTTTGGCTAATGACCTTATCTGAAAACTGGGGAACTTCCATAATCCTATCTCCTATCAGTTTCCTGAAATGGGGATCCAACTCATATCCCACCGAATTACGGGCTGAACATGCCGCAGCCAGGGTGGTAGTACCGGTTCCCAGGAAGGGGTCGAGTATCCAATCTCCCTGGATGGAATACATGTTTATCAGACGGTAAGCCAATTGGAAAGGAAATGCTGCATTTCTGTTTCTCAAATGGGAACTGGGAAGATCTTGAGGAGTTCCCTGCAGATCACTCCACAGATCTGAGAACCACTGATTGCGTTCCTCCCAGAAATAGGAACTCTCCTTTCTTTTTGGCATATCTTCCCTAGAAACTTTTCTGGGCCCATCCTTCCGGAAAATGAGTATATATTCATGTTCTAATGTAACGTAAGCATTGGGGGGCATCATCCCGGATCCCATGAACTTGGTGGGTTTATTGGAGGTTTTTCTCCAGATTACAGGGGGCAGTACGTCGTATCCCATGCTCTGGAAACTGTGGATAAGGTAAGAGTGGTTGGGATACAGGCGAAAACGATCCCCAACTTTTCGGGTGGCATCTCCCATGTTGATGCACACCATCCCAGTGCTGGCCAGAACTCGATCCACTTCCACCCACACTTTATCAAGTTCTTGGTTCATTAAAATATAAGCTTCCTGACCGTTGCCGCACTTTAATGAATCAGCTATTTTATAATTTAGTAGAGAGAACATTTCATCCCACATTTCGATCATGGGATATGGAGGAGATGTCACCACCAAGTTCACACTGCCTGGAGCTAGTTCCGGCATACTCTCCGCATTTTTGAAGAAAATATGGTGCACAGTCTTCATTTGATGTAATATTTCTGGAATACATCAATATAAAAAGAACGGTACCTGATAATTTAATCTTCTTGGATTGTTAAGTGGCCATTTTCATAGAACCACTGCACACTATCTTGTAGAGATTGTTCCAGAGGACGAAAAGTATAACCCAACTCCCTAATCGCCTTATCACAACTTATCATAGAATTACTGGCCAGAACATCCGCCGAGTATTCAGTGATAAGTGGTTTAGCCCCGCTAATACGATAATATACATTGGCCACCTTACCCACAGCTTTAGCTAGCCATAATGGTGCTTTTAATCTTGGAGGATTCTTACCGGTTATTTTCTCCAGCATAATCATTAATTCTTCTACAGTCACCCTCTCCCCAGCGAGTATGTATACTTCACCGGATTTACCCTTTTTTTCTGATAATATCATCCCATCTGCCACATCACGGACATCCACAAAGTCGTAAGCACCTTCCACATACCCTGGTAGATTTCCTTTGGCAAAGCTAATGACCATGTGCCCCAGTTGGGAAACCCTGTAATCACAGGGACCTAAAACTCCACTAGGAGCAACAATCACCGCATCTAAGCCCTTGTCCAAGCCTTTAATAACTTCCATAGAGGCCTGGGCTTTGGTACGATCATAAGCTCCCCTCACAGAGTCCGTGTAGAAGGTGCAGGACTCGTCAATAACTTTTCCTTCAGGCGGCTCCCTGAAAGCGTGCACTGAACTGGTGTAGACCAATCGTTCCACTCCACACCGGATGCAAGCTTCCACCACGTTACGGGTACCAACTACATTGACCTGATAGATGAACTCCTCATTACCCGGAGAAATGGATATTATCCCGGCCAGATGATAGACTGTCCGAGCCCCCTGAAATGCCCGATGGAGTGAGGGAAGATCACGCACATCACCCTCCACTACTTCCAGATCCAAACCATCAATTGGAGCTAAATCTTCCTGGGGAAGAACTAAAACTCGGACTCTTTCACCCTGTCTCAGCAGTTTCTTAACCAGCACGTTTCCAATATGTCCAGTTGCTCCAGTTACTACGATCATTCTTCCACCCTATTTTGTGGCATCATCCACCAGAGCCCCGGTGCCGCGCCCAGTACCCAGCCAAGTTTGAGGATCAATGCCCATGGCCTTTATTAGATTAACTGTTTGGTAGAATGAGTGGTAGTGGGGGAGGCTTACTGTGACTTCCTCATCGAACTCGGAGGCCAAATGGTGAGTGTTGTTATCTATATTATTCATCTTGATCCTGGATTAAAATTATATCTTAAAGACAAAACATTGTAAAAGAAGGATTCTCTTTAAATATTACTAGTGTGGAGCAGGATACCTGCCGTGTGTGAGGACTATGGCACTGTCAGCAGATTTTTGTAGAGCCACACTAAATCCAGGTTCTGCACCGATGACAATGGTTTTCTTACCATTTTCCTTGGCAATACCAATTAAAGGGAAGAAATCCACATCACGAGTCATTATAGCTATGATGTCTATGTTGGGGTTGTGTATAAGTTCAAAGGCCTCCAATGCCAGATGGACGTCAGTTTCTCCAGCCACCACTATGGGTGAAAATCCCTGATTAACCACGGCTTCTATAAGTTTATCTGAAGCATATTGGTTCAAAAAGACCTTACCAACTCTTAAATTACCATATTCTTCTATTATTTCACGAACCATATCCAGATTAAAGCCGAACTCCTTCCGAAGCATGTTAGGACCATCAACTAGAAGTCCCACCGTTTTTCCTTCAGAATTTCTCCTGACTCGGGGAATATATTCTTTGAATGAATTTAATTTTTGACGCATTTTCTGTCTCCAGTATAATAAAGCGCAGGTAATAAAGAAAGTAATAAATATTGATTTTGATATCCTGAACTCTAAGATTGTTATATTTATCTATAATAAACATTATTAAATCTTTATGCCAAAATTACACCCAAATCTATCGATAGTTGTACCCGCAAAAAGGATATAAATACCTTTTTTCGGAAAATCAGGGTAGTATGGGGGAATAATAAAAATTTTATTTCTTGATAACCGGCAGATGAACCTCAGTTAAGAGTTCTTCCTCAGGAGTGCGGTGGGGATCATTGAGATAAACCTCGGTGATGGGACCAACAATATCGTAACCATGGTTAACTGCATAGTCTACCACAGCATGTATAACCGGACCCATCCCTGTGTAAGGTCCCTGATGCATAGCCGCCAGTACGGTATGGGCTGGTATTTCTTTCACTCCCACGTTAGCATCCTGATATCCTTCACCAGCAAATGAAAATCCAATCTCATACTGCAGATCTTTCTCAGCCACCTCCTCAGGGGTGTTGTAGTAGGTCCCATATACCAAGCCAGTCATTTCCAGCCCCTGATCCGCTATCCATTGGCCTACTTTCAGCATGAGTACTGGAATCTTATCGTAACTCCCTCTGTAAGGGATATAAGCAACTTTAGTCTCTTCTACCCTCTTCTCCTCTACTTTCATGATAATTCCTCTGAACATGGTTTGTTTTATAGGGTAAAAAATTTACCCCATGTTGTTATGTCTGGGTGGTTATGAAAATCAGCAGGAGTACCAGACAGATCTAAAGTCTTCCTATCCACACGTCATGAATATGGAAACTACCTTGGCCAGTGTTGGAGATAATGGCATCTAAAGGCCCACAAAGCACAAGTTACTCAAGACTGACGCGGATACTTCGAAGATTCTTTAGAAAAATCGTTGCAGGAGAAAAGTAAGATGATAATACTATCCACTAACATCAATAATAGGTTAATAGTAGGCACCTGCCACTCTGCTGACATCATCGTTAGCTCCTCCACCAGAAGTTGATGGTGTAGGAAACTCCATCCAAGTTGGTGTAAATGCTAAACCAGTGGTGGTGAACCAGGGCATGGCCTTAAAGTAGGGATTGAGATAGGAAATTCTCCAGAAAGATAATAGGGTAGAACACCCCTAAAGAACCAGATAATGGTGGAAAAAAACCATGGCCACCTTAAAGAATGGTGGTTTCTCTCTAAAGACTTTAAGATAAAGCACAGAAAAGATCATGGTTACCTTCAGAAAATAGAAAGGGAGTTGAATACTGATATTAATGATAAATTAAGGGCATAATAAGGGATATTAACCCCAGAAAGAGGCACACCCCACCGTTGTAGTGCATGATGGTTTTAATCTCATGCCTGCTTAACCTAGCCATCTGCGCGTTAGTAACTCCCCCTAAATATTTTGATAGCAACTTATTCAACTATTTCTGGATCAAGGAGGATCGGTCATTGTTTAATTTTCAATCAAATTCTTGACAATTACTAAATGTAATATAAGTTTTTGTTGTGATGAAGTTTTGAATTAAAAAAACAGTTCAGACCTAAAAATAAGAAAATTAGGAGTTTACTGCTTCAAAACCGGGAACTGAACTTCAGTAAGCAGTTCTGACTCGGGAAGGAGATTAGGGTGGTTGGGATAACTTTCCAGTTGAGGCCCATTTATCCTGTGTCCGTTTTTCTGGGCGTGGTCGTAAAGCTCACCATACACTGCATGGGTTTCGCTGTATGGACCCTTAAATATGGTTGAAACCACTTCATGCTCCGGGACCTTCTTGACTTGGATATCACCCTCACCCTCCAGTTCTCCCAGGAATGCAGCACCTACTTCCCAAGTCAACTCTTCCTCAGGGACTTCCATGGGGCTTTGTAGTAGATACCGTAGACTGGCATCTTGATTTCCACCTGTTTAGTCATTAGCCATCCCACCACCTTCCCCAAGGTTTCTGGAATCTTCTCAAAACTACCCTTTTCTAAGATAAATGTAACTTGGTAATCGTAGACTTCTTTTATTTCAATTTCAATTGGTTAAACCTCCAGTATCACATGCTACTACTGTGTTTTCCCTGGTTTTAGTATTTTACCCACCAAGTAGGGGGATAACAGATAACTTAGGAGCACATAGGGCCACCAATACCCGGCTACAATGTTCCAGCCCACAAGTATCTCATTCACTGGACGTCCTAAAGATAAACTACCAGCCCATTCAAATACTAACGTCAGTAAAAACCATAAAATGCCCATCCAGATAAGATCCTGATCCTTATAATCAGGGAGGTGGAGGAGAAGTAGATATGCAAAGACCAAGTTGATGATGATCCGGGTGGCCATCCCTATCTGATGTGCAACCAACTCTCCCCATAGAGGTTGGTAAATGAGGTTCATCAGTACGAAAAAATTAAAACCGGCTACTATGATCTGCATCAGCCAAGCCCGAATGGTAGCCATAATCCACAAATTCCTATTCATAAATATTCTCCACTGAATATGGGATAAAATGATTCCCTGGTATCAACCACCATTAGAAACCAATCTATAAAGTTAAAGAAGTTTCATTGCTTTAAAATTCAAGACTAAGAAATCAGGATGCAACTCCATAACATTCTAGTAATAGAAGGAAGAACATATAATAGTTACAGGTAAAAGTAAGGATTGCTGGAGATCCTTAAAAGAGATTGGTAATTAGTAGGAGGTCCATTTTTCTTTGATTGCTTTCTGAGTAGGAGGAATTTTTGTGGACCATAACCATTCCCATAAGAAGATGAATGAGGAACACGGCAAACATGACCACTACCATATGATCGCCGATTATAAAAGGCGTTTCTGGATTTGTCTGGCTTTAACCATTCCCATCGTTATTTTATCACCCCACATACAGCATATTTTTAGTATGCAGGAATTTCTGATGTTCCCCGGGGACAGTTACCTCCTCTTCGCCCTATCCTCTGTGGTCTATTTTTATGGTGGTTATCCCTTCTTTAAAGGAATTTATACGGAGTTAAAGTCATTAACTCCCGGTATGATGACCCTGGTGGCAGTGGCCATCACCACCGCCTACCTGTACAGCAGCACCGTGGTGTTTGGATTGGAAGGGGAGCTGTTCTTCTGGGAACTGGCCACCTTGATCGATATCATGCTTCTAGGACATTGGTTGGAGATGAAATCAGTTCTGGGGGCTTCTCAAGCCCTGGAGGAACTTGTGAAGCTCCTGCCCAGTACCGCCCACCACATAATGCCTAACGGTAAAACCATGGAAATGCCTCTGGAACACCTGAAACCCGGTGATCTAGTTCTGGTAAAGCCAGGGGAAAAGGTACCAGTTGATGGTAGAGTAGTGAAGGGTCAGACCAGTATTGATGAGTCCATGCTAACTGGAGAGTCAGAACCAGTTTACAAAGCAGTGGGGGGGCAGGTGATTGGTGGATCAGTTAATGGAGATGGCTCTATTCATGTCCAGATTGAGAAGACAGGTAAAGATTCCTTCCTGTCCCAGGTGATAAGTCTAGTGGAAGAAGCCCAGGGCACTAAATCCCGTACCCAGAACCTGGCTGATCGTTTCGCCATGTGGCTAACCATCATAGCCTTAAGCGGAGGATTCATTACCTTAATGGTCTGGTTAATGTTTGGTCAGGATTTGGCCTTTTCATTGGAAAGAAGTGTTACGGTAATGGTAACCACCTGCCCTCATGCGCTGGGTCTAGCCATACCCCTAGTTGTAGCGGTTTCCACTGCCCTGTCAGCCAGTAATGGGCTTCTAATCAGGAACCGCACCTCCTTTGAAAAAGCCCGAAATCTGGATGCAGTAATATTTGATAAGACTGGAACATTGACTCAGGGCAAATTTGGGGTCAGTGAAGTCATCCCCATTAAAGAAGGGGATCCTGATGAAATATTGAAGTATGCCGCCTCTCTGGAGGCTAACTCTGAGCATCCCATTGGCCGGGGAGTGGCGGCTGCCATGGAGGATCATCTACCTGTGGAAGATTTTAAGGCAATACCAGGTAGAGGAGTGGAGGGCCGTATAAATGGAGTGAAGGTGGAGGTAATCAGTCCGGGATATTTAGAAAAGAAGGGTCTGTCCTTTCCAGAGGAAAAACTGGCTTCTTATCCAGAAAAAACAACCATCTTCGTGTTGATCAATGGACAAGTAGAAGCCGCCCTTTTGATGTCTGATCTCATCCGTCCCGAGTCCCAGGAAGCTATTTCGGGTTTGAAGGATATGGGAATCAAATCCATCATGATCACCGGGGACCGAATGGAAGTGGCACGGTGGGTGGCTGAGGAGTTGGGTCTGGATCAGTACTTCGCCGAGGTTCTTCCAGGGGAGAAGGCTAAGAAAATTAGACAGATACAGGAAGAAGGCTTGGTGGTGGCCATGACTGGAGATGGGATTAACGATGCCCCTGCCTTGGCCCAAGCTGATGTTGGAATAGCCATCGGCGCTGGTACTGATGTGGCCATCGAAGCTGCAGACATTATCCTGGTACGTAACAACCCATTAGACGCCTTGTACATCATCCGCCTGGCCCGCTCCACCTACCGGAAGATGGTGGAGAATCTGGCCTGGGGGGCTGGTTACAACATCTTTGCAATCCCCCTGGCAGCTGGAGTGTTGTATGCCTACGGTATAATCCTCACCCCCGCCATGGGGGCGGTTCTTATGTCGGCCAGCACTATCATCGTGGCTGTTAACTCCCGGTTTTTGAGAATCAGCAAGTGAAGGATCAATTGCAGCTTATAGTTGGTATTTGGTAGATGAAAAGCGCCGGGACTGGGATTTGAACCCAGGGTGAGCATCGCTCATAGGATTTCGAATCCTACGCCTTACCTGACTAGACTATCCCGGCATGATGTATCTATTCTATGTTAACTTCCACTTTCTTATAAGTTTAGGATAGCAAACTTTATATGAACATATGAGCATCTATTCATATGAAAAGGAATGATGTCTGTGAAGAACGCTGCATCCACCAGGACATGGTCCGCAAAGTCAAAGAGAAAATGCTTGAGGAAGATGTTTTCAACCATTTATCAAGGGATTTTAAGACCCTGGGCGACCCCACAAGGGTGAAAATGCTGTTCGCACTCTTTCTGGAGGAGTTGTGCGTCTGTGATCTGTCCAGTGTGCTGGGCCTTAGTGAATCAGCCATCTCCCATCAACTCCGGATTATGAGGGATCGTAACATGGTTAAGTACCGTCGAGAGGGAAAAATGGTATTTTACTCTTTATCCGATCACCACGTGGTTCAGCTTTTGAAGATAGGTGTAGAACATGCCCGAGAATGAATGTTCTTCCCATGTGGAGAGTACTTGCAGTTGCTGTGGAGGGGATCTCCTTGAAGAAAAGGAAGAATCCTGGAAACACAGGCCACTTATAATAATTTCCACCTCAGCCATCCTCTTCACCGCCGGTATATATCTAGAGAACATCCTCAAACTGAGTTTACCCGCGGAGACACTATTTTTAGGAGTGGTGGTAATTTCAGGGTACAACATTGTTAAGGGTGCCCTGGAAGGCGTGCGGAAGATCAAATTCAACATGAATCTTCTCATCACCATCGCCGCGGTAGGTGCATTCCTAATAGGCCATGGAGAAGAAGGTGCTGCCGTATTTTTCTTGTTCTACGTGGCTGAGTTTCTGGAAGATTACGCCAGCCAACGGGCCCGAAATTCCATAGCATCCCTCTTGAAACTGACCCCTCAAACTGCCCAGGTACTCCGGGATGGCATTGAAATGGAGGTTCATGTGCACAGTGTTCGGGTGGATGAAGTGGTGGTGGTGCGCCCAGGAGATAAAATACCCCTGGATGGAAAGGTTGTTAAAGGGGTGTCTGCCGTGGATCAAGCTTCCATAACCGGTGAAAGTATTCCAGTCACTAAAAAGGTGGGAAATGAAGTCTTCGCAGGAACCATTAACACCGAAGGCTATTTGGAAGTCCAGGTGACCCGTAAAGACACAGATACAGTTCTTTACAGGATTATAGAGCTGGTGAAAGAGTCTAAGAGCAGGAAATCCAGGACAGAGAAGTTCATTGACCAGTTTGCCACCTATTACACTCCCACGGTCATTGTGCTAGCTGCATCCGTGGCCACTATCCCCCCACTAATTTTGGGATTAAATTTCCAGGATTGGGTCTACCGGGCGCTGGTTCTCCTGGTAGTATCATGTCCCTGTGCCCTGGCCATATCCACACCAGTATCCATGGTATCTGGAATCACAGCAGCCACCAGGAAAGGTGTGCTCATAAAAGGTGGAGAATATGTGGAAGAAATGCGTAAAGTTAAAGCAGTGGTCTTTGACAAGACCGGAACCCTCACCGAAGGACAGCTGGAAGTCACCGATGTGGAGAGTGTAAATGGTTACTGCACCAAGGATCTTTTAAAAATCGCGGCATCCCTAGAATCACATTCCAAACATCCCATTGCCAGGGCCATTACCCAAAAGGGACAAGAAACCGGTTCTGAACTTTGTGAGGTTCATGATTTCAAATCATGGACTAGTAATGGTTTGGAAGGAAGGATAAATGATAAAAAGTTCTACATCGGGAAGAAAAGCCTCTTTTCAGGTTTAGAGTTTCCCCAGGATAAATTAGAAACCCTGGAGGATGAGGGCAAAACCGTGGTTGTGGTGGGGAATGAAAATGAAGTCATTGGTATTCTGGGACTGATGGACCGTCTTCGGGAGAGTTCCCGGCATGCGGTGAAATTTTTAAATGACAATGGCATAAAAACGGTTATGCTCACTGGAGACCATGAAAAAACAGCCCGGGCAGTGGCTATCCAGTTGGGCTTGGAGGAGTACCATCATGACTTGTTCCCGGCAGATAAGGTAAATAAAATTGAAGAAATAGTCTCCCGCTATGGACACGTGGCCATGGTGGGAGATGGTGTCAACGATGCACCGGCACTGGCCCGGGCCAACATTGGGATAGCAATGGGTGCTGCAGGTTCAGATGTAGCCATGGAAAGTGCCGACATCGCCCTCCTACATGATGATCTGTCCAGAATAGAATATCTGGTTAATCTCAGCCAGAAGACCATGGGGGTGGTCAGGCAGAATGTGGCCCTTTCCATACTGATCAAAAGTTCATTCGCCATCCTGGCAATCTTTGGATTAGTTACTCTATGGATGGCTGTAAGTATTGGAGACATGGGCCTTAGTTTGGCAGTTATATTAAATGCACTACGAATTGGCAGCGGAAAATAGTCAAATATTGTAATCACTAGCAAAAACCTTTGAAAATGATTTTAACCTTTCAAATCTCAATTCGACCAGTAAGATATAATAGACGACTTATAGTTGATATTATAACCATTAATACCAGTATGAAGAGCAGTATCTGCCTCAAAAAAGTTTGTGGAAACAAAACCGATAAAAAAACCATCCCCATCATATAGGAACCCAAATATTTCCCCATGGGATCATAAATCGGTTTTTTAGAACGAGAGGTGGCTAGGAATAGGAAAAAACTCAGGCTGATAAGTCCCAGTACACAGTTAGAATACCAGCCAGCACTGGCCATTGCAAAAAATGCCAAAAAAACCAGGACAAAATCAGCAGTTACATCCAGATAAGCACCGAAGGTGGAAACTGCATCCCATCTCCGGGCCAAGCAACCATCCATGATGTCAGTTAGAGCAGCGAAGAGGATTATGAATGCTGATAGTGGAAACTGTCCAATTATGAATGTGTAAAAGAGAAGGGGAGCAGATATGAACCGTAATATGGACACTACCGAGGGGATATACGTTTTAGGGTGCATCATAATTAGTGGGGAGTTTCCCCACCATTAAACTCTAGGCCAGGATCATGACCCAGTGATTTGCCCACTGGTGTACCGTTGGGGTGAAGGGTATGGGGCCTGGTGGCGTTGTAGCTCATAACATCGAAGATTATCCCGTCCATTGATGCAAATGCTAACACCATCCAACAATTAAACCTACTCCTACTATTTCAGCGATGCTTTTCAAGTTATTTACACATCATCTTTATTTTGACCACTGATCATTCCTTAACCATTTCCGCCAGTCCCCGTGCCCAAGCTCTGATCTGTTCCCAGTCACGGTAATCAATGGGTTGAGAAGTGTCGATTCCCTGCTTTTCTAGGTCCTTTTTAATGGCTTTCATGGTGAAATTGTACATCAAACCGTGTTTAGCGCTTGGATCAAATTTGCTGCCAAAAAGACCGGTGGCCATCGGTTCATTTAAGAGGTACTTCTCCGCCACTTGATTCAAGTACTTTTCCTGGCCTTCAGCCCGGTTTTTTTCCGTATTGGCTGCGCCGCAGGTGACAAAGATGGCCACCATTTTACTGGCCAGTTCCTTCCGGTTATCTTTCAGGAATTTAAGGGATTTTCTAGTCCATTTTCCCATCTTTATTCCACTGCCCACCACTACCAATTGGTAGGGGGAGATGTTGAAGTTCTTCAGACTCCGGGCATCCTTAACATCTACTTTTAACCCTTCACTTTCCATCACCAGGCATATTTTTTCTGCTATTTCTGTGGCAGTACCGTATCTAGTCCCGTATACAATTAAAACTTTCATGATCTATCAGTCTTCATATTTTTTTAGCTTCCCAGTACAGTTCTCCAGAAGTCTTCTCCAGTTTAGCCATAACTTCAAACAGTTTCTTCACATCATCGTCTTCCAATCCCTGGAATAGGGAGGTTATGGATTTTATGTCCTCCGGGGTTCTTTCCCCCCAGTACTGGGAACATTCTGGTGTGACCTTTAAACGGAGGATGCGTTTGTTGTTAGGGTCACGTTCTATACTGAGGAACCCACGAGACTCCAAACGGGTAGCCAGTTGTTTAACATTCTGATGGGTGGTGCTCATGGCATCAGCCATTTCCTGCAGGGAAGGGGGGCTCTGGAAGGCGTTGGCCAGTACTATCATCAACAACCACTGTTTGGTGGTGATCTGGTCACTGGACAGCTCTTTGCTGATGATGTAACCCCAACGCTGCTGCACCAGGAAAATAGCCACCAGTATGTATTTTTCCATTTCTAATCTTGCATCTTCATATTCCCTCTTGATTTGGTCACTATCTTTTTTCATTATTTCCCTTTCCCCAAGGCCATTTTCGGCGAGGTTGTGGCTACATATACTGAGCTATCTATTTTATTATAGAACCATACAGCAATTATAATTCCCCCAACCGTGGCTAACACGAAGAAGAGGACCTGGCCTATGACTACTTCCACCCCCTTCTGAGCCATGAAATATATCATGGAGAGAATAGCAGTTCCCAGTAGGGATATCTTGACGATTAAGATAGATGTCAACACATAACCCCAAGATCGCCTTTTTAAGAGGAGTAAGCCTGCAATAATGGCAGCAGGTACCAGCACTCCCAGATCCAGGGCCTGAACTACCAGGGTGGTGTAAGTTTCCAGAACTGCAGGGGCGGATCCGGATAGCAGGGATCCGATGATCATATTAAGCCACATGAAAGCCAGCATAGTCGCCATGACAATGATGAATATTGCGGCTACCCTAGTGGCATTTCCAGTTTTAATACTGTGTTTAAGGGCACTAGCATCCAGGGACAGAAGTCCGTAGATGAAGGTGTACAAAGACAAGCTGAAGATGGCTACGTAAACCAGAAATAGTTGGTTGTAGGTAGCCAGGAAGGAAAGGGATGCATAGGTGTATAAAAAGTAGAATACGCTCCCCATCCATATCATCTGGCCTTTTAGAGATTTCTGGCCTACAAGGTACAAAGAAAGTAAGAGCAGGGGGATAGCTAGCAGCAGAGTGGCCAGATCCTGACCCATGGCTTGAGCTCCCATGGAAATCGTTTCTTGGGAGTATAATCCCTTCCTGAAAAGTCCGGATAACGCAGCGATAGCTGATAATAGAGCTATAAACAGGGAATTTGTGTAAATTATTTTACAGTTCATTTTCATCAACTCCATTGGTAATATATTACTTAATTATGTAATATATTACCTAATATTTGGGGAGTGCTATATAAAAGTTTGGGATCAGCAATCCATTTATCCCAATTTTAAAACAAGACTTCCTGATAATTTTTCGAAAATAGGGATTATCAATAAAATTAAAAGTTTTTCATCCATAATTTTCGCCCAGATCAGAGTTTTGACTGGTAAACATTATTCAAAACATGACAACTACTTCCTAAACACCAAGGCCAAAGCACTGCAGCAAGTGTGTACCTATTTTGAAATACAACACCAAGATTGATGGCACATCTTTACAAGGAAAAAATCCCATTTATCCAACGGGAAAACAAGAACCCGTCAAGTCTTATCAAATCAACTACAATGGAAGGTGGTGACAACTGTCATAATCTTAAGAAGTCTAAAAAGGTGTGAAAACTATTCAAATTGATTTAATCACAGTTTATATCAACCTCCATCACATTTTTTTCAAATTAAGGTCTGATTGTGGGTTCCAAAAAACGGGACAGATCCTCCCAAAACTTATCTTGAGAAATTTTTCGGGCTTCTAGTACCATTTTAGATGTTAATTCCAGATTCAAAGCATTTATAGCTAGAATATTAAGATAAATAGACATTTCTACCGGATCCAAATCATTGCGAATGGTTCCGTCCTGTATGCCTGCGATTATGGCTTCAACCATAAGCCTCCACATTCCAGTCCTCAAATCAACAATTTCTTGTGCATCTTCATTATCACTCATTTGAAACCTTTCAGTTCCAGTGTAACAGTATATACGGAAGTAATCGGGGTGATCCTTGGAAAAATCATAGAGTGATTGGATCATAGCCATCACTTTATCATAGCCGGTAATATTAAGATTTGAACACTCAAAATACATGGCATGCAATATTCTTACTCCATAAAGATTCACTGCAAAAAATAGGGCTTCTTTATTTTTAAAATAATAATAGATGAGTGCTTTGTTAATTTCTGCTTCCCGGGCAATTTCATCCATGGTTACACTGTCATATCCTTTGGCAAAGAATATCTTCTCTGCGGCATTAATGATATCCTGACGTCTTTTTTGTTTTTCTCTTTCCCTTCTGGAAGTGGTAGACATGGTAACTCACCTGATGATCCCTAGACATTATATCTGATGGGACTCCTTAAAAGATTAGTTTTAGTGGATTAAATAGAATCTGGTAACTATTGATTTTTTAAATGAACTTCAATGGATCCAATCCTGGATCGATAGGACAAACACCCCTCCATAAAAAACTATATATGATCTTAACTACAAGTTAAAAATTAACCAATAGTTAAAAATTAACTTATGGTTAAAAAATATGTGGAGGTGCCAGAGGTGGTGGAAAAAAAATCAGTAGCTGAAGGATGGCCGCAAATAGTAGGAGACTACACAATTGGCGATATAGAAAGTGCCGTGGCAGTGGTGACTTTAGGGTCCCATATGGAAGATATACCAGTCAAAGCAGGCGCCGGCATATCCGGCCCTTTACACACCGAAAATTTAGGGATAGAAAAAGTGATTGGGAACGTAGTTGCCAACCCTAACCTCAGATTCTTAGTGGTGTGTGGATCCGAAGTACAAGGACACATTACCGGTCAAAGCATAAAAGCACTCCACACCAACGGTGTTGACCCAGAAAAAGGAAAAATAATCGATGCCTCCGGAGCAATACCCTTCATCGAAAACATGCCACCTGAAGCCATACAGAGATTCCGTGACCAGGTGGAATTGGTGGATATGGTGGATATTGAAGACTCCAATGATATCCAGTCCAGAATTAAGGACTGCATCGTCAAAGATTCCGGTGCATTTGAAGAGGAAACTTTAATACTAAAGTTGCCGAAAGACCCTGTGGAACAAATAGATCATAAAAAAAATGAAAACACCTAAGACCAGAATCCTTACAGATTTCCAGTAACTGCTACATAGGCTCTGGTCGGGTTCCTGATCTTCAGGGACCCGACCCGGGCTCCTCCAAATTAATTCAACCACTATATGTATTGCTATCAATTAATTTTTTATTTTAAGAATGAACAGTTTTTTTAAATTCATATTTTTTAGACCAAAAACCCATTATTAAAATTGAACATAATAATTAATTGGGTGGAAACGTTCTTTTTTACCAATCCTAATAAAATTCTAGAATCAGAGCCCTGGGCAATATTTGGAGTTATATACCCAAAGAATGCCAACAAATTCGAACGTGGCAGAATAATGTGATGGTGATAACATGGTTGAGATAAATGAAAAAGCTCCGGTGCTGGCCAAGGCCCAAATAGAAATTAAAGCCACACCAGAAACTGTTTGGAAAATAATGGCTGATATTGAAGCTTGGCCCAAATGGAATTCTGATGTGAAAAAAGCCTGCTTAAAGGGAGAGTTAAAGGAAGGAACCCAATTCCAGTGGAAAACTAAGGTTGGTAAAATCACCTCCCTACTGCAGAAAGTGGAACCTCCACACCTTCTGGCCTGGACCGGGAGGATCATGGGGATAAATGCCATCCACGTGTGGAGAATCCAAACAAAAAATAAAAAAACCCAAGTAATAACTGAAGAATCCTGGGAGGGGGCTTTAAGTCGTGTCATGAGTGGAAAAATGCAGAAAATGCTGGAAGAGTCTATCAACTCCGGTCTGCAGTATCTGAAAACTGAAGCAGAACGGTTATCAGACTCTTAATCCAAAATATGATATTATTCCGGGGATACATGGCATAACCCAGCCAACTGTTTGTGGAAGCTACAAAGATCTTGCATCAAATAGCTGCAAAAAAAATGGTGATTCTGGAACTCTGATAGGATCTCTGGCTACACTTAATATATCACCTTGTGCCGCCATGTTCAACCATTACTTTGGTTATGGGCTGTATTGGGGAAGATGTGTAGAAATGGGGTCCAATACAATGGTTTAAGGTTTTGTGGTTACAAAACGCTGCTTTTCATTTTTACATATCATTTTAACAGCTTTACGAGCAGTGGTTGCCACTCCAAATAATCCTCCTCCTGGAGAAACCCACTGTCCAGCCATGTAGAAGTGAGATAATCCGGGGAGTGTTTGAGGTATTTCCAAAGTGAAAGACACTTTTTGATTCCATAACCAACCTTCATGTGATCCTCTCCAGTTTCCGGTGTAACGTACGAAAGTTAGGGGTGTGGCCACATCTATCACTTCAATCTTATCTTCGATACCCGGATAAATTTCTGAAATGGCATTAATCATAGATTCTTCAATATTTTTCTTTTCAGCAAGATATTCCTCTTTTTTACCCTTTAATTTAGCCCAATAATCGTAATTAGCTTCTATCATAACTGTAAATACAGTTTTTCCTTCTGGAGCCAAATTGGGATCAAAACTATGATTCCTAAGCAGTATACGATCTATTTTCCCACCGCCCACTGTAATGGGATTTTTTAATGGAAATGATAGATAATGCGGCTCGTTACTGTAATCATCATTTACTCCTAAAGAAACAAAGACCAGAGGAGGAAATAAGTCCAGATTTTCGTAAAAACCTTGTATTTTATCATCTATGTACTGGCCATCTAACCATTGAAATATAGTGCTATGACCATCTGCTCCAGATACTATTATATCTCCTTTATATTCAGAACCGTCTATAAACTGCACTCCTACCGCTTTATTATTCTCTACAATAATTTTCCTGACTTCAGTGTTATAAAAAATATCTCCACCAAGATCCATGTAACGACGTTCAATGGCACGGGCCACTGGTAAAGAACCCCCAATTGGATACCCTGATAATTTACTTCCCCGCTGCGCAATACCCAGCATGAGCACTATCATGGATTGATCATACCAATTAAACGCGATTTGAAATAGATTCCTTAAAACAGGATTTTTGAATTTAGAGGCCATCTCTGTAGCAGTTATAGAATATTTTCTAAACATTCTAATCAAAGGTATCATTTTAATTAAGTCTATAATGCCCATTTCAATCTGTAAACGTATAGTACCTAATTTTTTAAGGTCACTGGTAAATCTTTTAATTAGTTTCTCATCTTCTATAGAGAAACTGAGCATATGATCCCGGAGTTTGTCAGGATCAGCGTAAACAATAAATTTATTTCCTTGCTCATCGATCACGTGTTTTCCATATTCTATGGTT
The DNA here is from genome assembly GCA_029556335.1 of Methanobacteriota archaeon. Lineage (GTDB taxonomy): Archaea > Methanobacteriota > Methanobacteria > Methanobacteriales > Methanobacteriaceae > Methanobacterium. Next base: position 38,336 of record JAKQFA010000006.1, on the reverse strand, counting down.
ATAAATTCACGATCCTGGACCACACCTAATTCTTCCCAGAGACTATAAACAGGACTTTGAGGAGAACTTCCTGTTAACCAGCTAATGCAAAGATCGAATGTATAATCCTTTCTTTTCCAGGCCGTGCACAAACCACCGGGTTTATTGTGCATCTCGAATATTCTACTTTCGAACCCATTCATCTGCAGGTAACAACCAGCTGCTAGTCCTGCTATACCTGCTCCGATGATAATTACGGACATAGACATTAAATTCCCCCCAGTCTAAAAAAAATGGTTGAATTGATATCTATTTTTTCAATTCAACGTGGCTTTCACAGAATTCATCCCCAGCGCACATCCTTTTGGCGAAGTGCTGGGTGTATTTGGGGTTTATGGCCTCTACGGCGTTGGTGTTGTAGGCTTGACATCCTTCAGCGAGTCCAGTTAAGGGTACCCCTAACTCCTGGTGGGCGTTGAGCATGGCACAACCGGTGATTCTATCCACAATGTGATCTTCATCGGCTTCCACCACTTCACTTTTGATCTCCGGGCCCAGCATGATGGTGCCTACAATTCCCCAGGCTTCACTGGTTTCAATAGCATTATTAGCAGGTAAACCTAATTGAATTGCAAGTTCACCGGCCTGTTTCCCCCCTTCACCCATTATTATATCCTCCATCTGATTGGCCGCTTCTTTACCTGCAACTTCTTCGAAAGCATTCATTTGGGCCACAGACGCCATGTTAGAAGCCTTGGTGGCTATTTTCCACCTGACTTCAGCAGGTATATCCTCTATATCCATATATATCACCTCTTCTTTAGTTAAGATATTTATGAGGCGTATTATCATGATTTTTTAACTTTCTTTTCTAGGAGGACTCCCCGAGTAGAGTGAGATATCAAACCCCACGCCACAGACAGATACCGTTCCGGTGTGATTTTATTATGTTCAAGGAGCATCTTCTGCTCGGTGGTTGGGGTGAAGGCGTTGCCAAATGCCATTCGGTTGTAAATGGCCGTGGCAACAGGGTCCAGATCCTGGCGGATGCTTCCCTCCTCGATACCCTGCTGGTAGGCCTGGGCCATCATCTGCACCATCTCATTGGTCACCTCTAAAAAGTCCTGGACATTAGGATCATGGGGATCTTGGACTTTCATCTGATAAAGTTCAGTTACTGCCTTCCACTTCTGGGGGTTTTCCATAAAGAATTCTACCGTAGCTTGTCCCATGGCCACTACTTTCTCCAGACCCGTCTTTTTAAGGTCCATTTTTTCTTTAATATAAATATTGACTTGATGGTTGAGCCGGGCATTGACTGCTGCCAACAGGCTGCCCTTGTTTTTAAAGTAAAGGTACAGGGTCCCAGTAGCCACATCAGCGGCGTCAGCCACTTCCCCCATGGTCATGCCAGCCATCCCCCTATCTGCGACTATCCTTTCAGCAGCGTCCAGTATGGCTTTCTTCTTCTTTTTCTTTTTGCGTTGCATCCTGGGAGTCATGGTGTCTCAGATTATTTTTGGCCCTACCTTCTTCTAACTGAATATAATTCACTAATGAATATTATTCATTAATTACTATATATATAATTTTCTAGGATCCTATTTTTTCAAAAGCTAGAACTCCAAATGTATAAGGACATTTCCCATTATCATCCCAAACAATATACGTTGATGATAAAGACAATTAGAGGAGTTAATAGTAGTAAGTTATTTATTTATAGAGATTAAAATAAAATTTAGTGCTATTTAGGGGAGAATTAATTTGGAAAAGATTAGCTTAATGGTTCTGGTGTTATGGGTTGCCATTGGAGTAAGTTTAAGCACCCTCTACATACCCGTTCTATCTGATTCTCAGGAAGTTCTCATTAACACCCTGAATTCAGCAACTGACCATATTATAGGAATCGATATGAATTTTTCCTTACCGCTAGTTTCTTTAGTCCAAGGCGAATTTCATAAAGACTACTTTGAAATCTACTCCAACTCAGGTGCAACATTGAACAATACTGGCGTACCATTAACCAATACTGAGAATAAGTTTAAAATTCCAACTTCGAATCTTCCGACCACCGTAGTTCCCCTCAAACCTTCTCCTACAACACCTTCCAAAGAACCCACTAACACCCCACCAACCACCGGCATTACAGATAAGCACACCAGCACACAAGACACGGAAAAAAACTCTTCCATCAAAAAACCCAACCATAATATTCCTAAATACAACCTTAATTATCATAAAAAATACTATCGAAACCACCACCAGCACCAACACCCCCAGAAAACTTCCCGGGGTTGCAAAAAATGATGCTGGGAATAATATCTGATCTGCACCAAGAATCCCTGGGATTTTAACTTTGTGTCTCATGTTGATATGGAATACATGAATTTTAAGACGAATGATTTGGAAATACCAACAACTACTTGATGTTCATTCATTAAAGTTATTTTTAACAGGTTTAAAGCCAAATCAAAATTTTTTAAACAATTGAATCATCAATGGACAAATTTATTAATTATTAACTAGATAATGATATATCGGTGATCTGATGAGGAAGATTACACTATTTATATTCATAATCTGGATTGCTATTGGTATGAGCGTAGCTGCTCTTTACATACCAGTCTCATCAGATCCAATTGAGGCTCAAAGACCTATTTTTGAACAAGAAAATCTCCTATGCCCACAAAATGATATTTCACCATTAACCAGCCCTATCAATTCAACATTGATTAATAGAACCAACATTGATCTATCCTTAGATGTGTTGTCTCCAATAGTTGCTTTAGTACAAGTGCAACTGAACTCACTTACTGGTAATGGACCATTTGTTTCATTCATCCAAGTGAAACTAGAACCAACAGTGATCATCACTGATAAGGTAGTGACTACAGATAAACCACTTGAAACTAAGACCACAGTAGAACTACCTAAAGACGAAGTTAAAACCAAAAGTATGGTTACCAACACCATTAACACCACCGTAATAGGCACGAAGACCACTGTAATAGAAACCAACACTACAGAAACCAACACTACAGACCTTGGTGCTGGTAGTAAATATTTGGTTGAAAACTTGAGTTTCATCAACACTCAGTTTATGGTGGAGATAACCAATCAGAATAACAATGTAATTAGCGGTGGATTCTATGAAATCAGCACTGACCCATCATCAAACCATGCTAATGTTCTGCAGTCCGGCACCTTCCCCTACGCCCCTGGCACATTTACCATCAGCAATGTTTTGACCTTTACACCAGCAGATAACATCCGATACTACATCCTGGTCTACACCAACTACCCTGAAAGTGACAACCGGGTGTCCAAGGATAACGCGATCTTCACTTATTCTGATATGGTATCATAATGTAATTCATTCTACTTTAACAGGCAATTTATCTAAATAGGGTAGTATCACTGGGGGGATTATTTGAAGAAGATCACCTTATTTGTAATAATTATCTGGATAGCCATTGGCATGTGTATAGCCGTCATTGCCCTTCCATCCATATCCTCTGATTCTGGTAAAATCCCTGCTATTGCCCAGGATACTGTGAAAAAATCCAATGGGAAAAACTCAGTGGATGAATCAACTTCTAATTCTACCAACAAGACCAAGCTAACAAATCAGGACCAAAAGAAAAACAATAATTCAGTTTATCCCCGTTCTGACCAGTTAATGAAGAAACATTCCTTTAAATCCATGGTAAAACATGATAAAAAAATGATAAAAACTAAACACAGTTCCAAAAAGCATGACCAAAAAGCTTAGTCTTTTTATTTATTCCAAAACTTCTTAACTTCCTGGGTTATTTCCTGTCCCTGGCGGACAAGATCTCCTCTTTTTTCTAAGTCCATAAGACTGAGCCCGTTAACCTCAGCGCGGCCTCATCTGGAAAATAACCATCACCGAGGATCCTGAGATTTCTAATTCCGTTAATTCTTCCTGGAAAGTGATGCGGTGATGGTAAGCCCCATGACTGGAGCTGTCATGGTGGGCTCAGCCACAGTATCAGGACAGATCCTGGCCCTCCGCCACACCGGGCGTTGGTTCCGGAACTCATACCCCATCAATATATTTCCGGTCGCTGATGGTGGTGGATGGATAAACACCAGGAACTGCGGAACTGGCCGCCGCTGCCAGAAGAAATAAAACTCCGGAATCCTGAATCAAAGACCATACATTTCCCCCTCGGGAATCAACGGTGTTAATAACCAGTCTAGGTTCTTCAGCCTATTCTTTACTGGGCAACAGATAGATCAGTAACTACAATTGCCCCTCATCAGACATGGTCGGGGTGGCTAGGCTGCTTCTCCAATTCTTATCCAAGCAGTTTTGGCGTCGGGGAGCTCATAATGGCCGCAACTATCATCTGACTGAACTTAGTACCATCAAAGTCCACCGATCTTTTATTGGTATCTTCAATGGGTCTTAATTGGAGCTGGTAGAGCTCCTCCAGGTTGAGGTCGCTGGTAATTTGGGCCCCACTTTGGAACATGCTGAGGTATACTATGAGGTCCAAATCTGTGACGTTCACTCCACCTCTTCCAATCCCCAAAGAAGACCCACTCTCCAGGCAATGCCTGTGCCGCCGCCTCCACTTAAAACCAGTGCTTTGGATTTTAAGTCATAAATCTTCCACCAACTGATTATTAAAAAAAGGTTTCTTTATAAAATTTCTCCTTGTACTTTTCATACTCCTTTTCTAATAGTTCCCTGCTGTTCTCAGACCCATGACCGGGTAAAAATATCTTACAACCAGTATTCAGGAGTTTTTTCCATCTTTGGATCTGGTGGGTACATCATCGGTAAATGGGGGGAATATTCCGCTGAATACTCCAAACAGGGCATCACCCGTGGTCATAGTGGATGTGGGTTAAAAATAGGTAGGATAATTCACCATTTATCAATGGTTAAGTCCTTGTTCGAGGTCATTCCATGACTTCCTTGGCCAGTATCCACTAAGAGATGATGATCCCCATCTGATACCAGGTAAGAATTATTCCTACCCTTTAAAGTTTGGTGTACGGTGCAGCCGCTAGTGGTGGTCCATTTATTCATAGCTATCAGACCTATTATTTTTTCTGTTACTGATAAAAATTAGGCCAACTGATTTTAAATACAAATACCACCGTTATACCTGTCACGATCTTCCGTATCCTGAAATCCTCAATTAACCTAAAATATCCAGTCTGGGGAGATATAAGAGTTTGATAACGTCTATAAGTCCAAAATGAGCTTTAAATAATGAAATTCAAAAAACGAGGGAACTGATTTTAGGAATTAAAACTCATATAATTATATAGACATGGACATGTGGTGTTAATGAAGAGGGTTTTGTGGTATTTGATAGCGGGTAGCAGGGGCGGACTCAACCGGGCCAGGATTATCCAAGCCATCCATGACCGTCCCTATAATGTTAATCAGCTCTCACAAGAACTTGACCTTGACTACAAAACCATCAAACATCATGTGGACGTCCTTGAAGATCATAAGTTAATTGTGAAGTCTGCGGTGGAGAAGTATGGAGCCCAGTACTTTTTATCAAATGATCTGGAGGAAAATTACTCCCTATTTCTGGAAATTCTGAGTAAAAGTAAGAAATGAAGGTGATCAAGATGCAGATAGAACATGGTAAACATGCAGGAGCCGGGATGGGGCTGGCGAACTCTCAACTCATAACGGTAGACCTGGTAGTGGGAATAGCCAATATTTGTCTGTTGTTAATTCTCATGTACATGTATCTGCAAAGCTACCGGCAATTCAAATCAAGATTCACCTTCGGACTTCTAGCCTTCGCCCTGTTACTCTTACTGCAGAATGTGCTTTTCACCGGATTTCTACTTTACTACCAGAGCTTCCGCGGGCCAGGAATGGGCCTTCCCATCTTTTTTTTAAATATAATAGAATTTTTCGCCTTCCTGATCCTGATCTGGGTGACCCGGGTTTAATCTGGTAGAGATCTGGGTGTAATCTTGGAAAAATCCTTTATATTATCCAGTCTTATCTTATTTTACCCAAGATCGGAGGTGAAAATCGTGAAAAAAGTAGCAGTACTCTGTGCCCTGGTCATGATGATCTGTGTGGTGCCGGCCTTTGCCCTGACTCAGACTAACAACACCACTGATCAGGTGCAAAACCAGACTACCACTCAAACCCAGACCAGCACCGCACAAAAAACGTGCTATAAGAACAACTGCAAGTCCAATGGCGATTGTGACTGTAACAGAGACCAACACAAATACCAGTATGGTCAGAAGAACAATGTAAACGCTAAAAACTGTAACTGGAAACAACACCATTACGGTCAGGAAAAAAACATCGCTGGAAACTGCAGAACCTGTGACGGAGCACAGCACCGATACGGTCAAAAAAACCACAGCATCCAGAGCTAGAGTCTTACTTGTTAAAACTTTGTGAAGGTTTTTTTAAACCTTCAACTTTTTTATTTGTAGGGTGGGCGGGCCTATCCCGCCCATTATTTTAAGCTATAATTTCGATGTTTTTGGCTCCTTTAAATGCTTAATTATCATTTCTTTACGAGTTTTCATGGTTGTAAAAATATTTATCTAGATCACGGGGGATTCCAAGGGGTAAGTTAGGCATGAGGTTCACTTCCGAAGTGGTAACAGGGGTATATCTAAGTACAGTAGTTTACTTGAATATGGTTATGCAATTTTTGTTATAAAACCCTAAAATACTTCAATCTTGGGATGATATTTTCACCAGAAGCTCAGGTTATATGTAAAAACATGTATGAGTTTATTAAAAAGCAAAATTAATCATTTAAACTTCCTTCAATAATCCCAATCTCTTCCTCAGTCAATCCATACAATTCGTTGAGACGCTGCCAGATACTCTTGTGTCTCAGATTTCCCTTCCGGATGGGGGTGATGATGGTGTCGGTGGATACCTGGGAGGGTAAAAGGCCCGTGTCCTCGGCAAATGAGATGAACATATACCGATTGAGGATTAACTGGGCGTAGTGGATGGCCCCGTCCCGGACGAAGTTGTTGTACTCCTCCAGCTCCCGCATGAGCATCAGCCGGGTCTCGTTGTACAGTTTGTAGAACTCTTTTTCTAGCTCCTGCTCCACCACCTGGGTTTTCTCCAACAAACGGGTGGGATATTTCTCCTTGATGTAGGCCTTCCGTGAGAAGGAGGTCATGAAGTAGGCATACATCCTTTTATCTAAAAGTTCCTCGGTTCTAAATGATATGAACTTACCCTTCTGGTGCCAATTATAGAGCCGGAATTCATCGAAATTGGAGACCATGATCCACTCGATATCTCCCGTGTGCTGGGCATAATCAAAGGCTTGGTCCACGGGGGTTCGTTTATCATTCTTCCGAGTTTGGGGTTTGTCCAGGTCAGTGGTCTGGTCCTTTAACTCCACCACCATGAACTTCCCCTCAAGGGATCTTAGAACAAACTCGCTTTTACCCTTCCCTTCCTCTTCCTTCTCATCGAAGAGGATGTTCTCCTCCCGGTCGTAGCCTAGAAGCTGGTGGAGGATTATATCATAAAAATAGAGGTAATTTTTGGTTTCTGACTTGAACTGGCCCTCTTCCAGCTTTTTTAGATGATCCTTTATGAGGTCGTGCTTGGAGGGAGATAGTTTAAACTCAGAGGAGTATTTCTTCAAAGAGAGACTGGTTGAAGAGGTCATTCTTCATAAAATCAAATTTATTTATGTTGTTGAATATTATAGCCTTTCGGTTGAAGAGAAACAATTGCTTGATAGCTTTCTATAAATTCCAATAACTTCCATTGAATAATTCAGTATCTAAATCTTTTATAAACTGATTTATCGCACAATCTTATCTTAAAATCAATGAATAAGGGGCCTTTTAACCAACCCCGAAACCAACGCATGAACCACAGAAACCGGAACCACTATAACCGCACTCAAAAGCAATCCCATCTCATAAAGTATGCCACTCCGGGGATCCGACCGGCCCCTAAACCTATTAAAAAACGAACTAAACGCAATCCCATATGTATTACCGACCATAATCATGCGGATAGCCCCCAGAACACCCTGTGCCCTGGACAAACCATATATCTCCACAACCCGCTCCCAAGCCTCTTGGGTAGGATTTCCCCGGGAGTCAGCATAATGCTGGGCGAACATCACCCCAGCTACCTCCTCAGCCGGGACGTTGTCCAGGATCCCGTTAAGCATGTCCTGGATCTCATCATTGGTCATTCCAGTCTCCATGGCCCTTTTGGTGTGGGCGTAGGAGCAGATGGCGCATTCATTCACCTCTGTCACAGCCAGCATGATCCTCGAAATGAATTGGGAGCTTAATTCCTTTTTTCTTCTAGCCTTAAACATGTACGGCAGGGTTCTGATCCCCTGGTAGAAGATCCAGTAGGATTCCCGGACCGAGTAGAGTTTTTTGCCCAACATTACATCAAAACAGTAGATTATATAAAATAAGTACGCCGGGACAGGGATTTGAACCCTGGAGGAGCCATGCTCCACGGGATCTCAAGTCCCGCGCCTTACCTGGCTAGGCTATCCCGGCAAATAATATTTCTATTTCATGAATAATTTAATCAAAATTCCTTTTTTTGATCCAACCCTGATGGGTGGGGGGAATGATTTCCCAGTTACCAAAAAGAGTATGGTGTTATTTGTTTAGAGGCTGTTTGTTTCAGCCTTTCTAGCTTCGAAGTTCTATTTCGATGCTTACGTTGTCAGGCACGTTGACCTTCATGACCTGACGCATGGCCCGTTCATCGGCCTCGATACCCACTAGGCGTTTATGAATCCTTAATTCCCACTTTTCCCAAGTGGCTTTTCCTTCACCATCTGGTGATTTGCGACTGGGAACCACCAGTTTCTTGGTGGGTAAGGGTATGGGTCCGGATAGATCCACACCAGTCCTCTCTGCAATCCGTTTAAGTTGGTCGCAGACGTAGGCCAGTTTTTCGGGGTCGGTGCCGGTTAACTTGATTCTGGCTTTGTTCATGTTCCTCCTCCATAAAAAGAAAAAAGAGGGCTAAGATGCCCTCCTTAGTAGATATTTACTTGGCTGGTACCAGGTCAATGCACATACCAGCGGCCACGGTCTGACCCATGTCCCGGATGGCGAATCGACCCATGTGTGGTATTTCACTGATCTTTTCGATTACCATAGGTTTGGTAGGTTTAACCACTACAAAAGCGGCGTCCCCGGTCTTCAGGAAGTCTGGATTTTCTTCCTTAACCTGACCAGTGGTGGGGTCCAGTTTTTTCTGGAGTTCCAGGAAGGTACATGCTACCTGGGCAGTGTGACAGTGGAATACAGGGGTGTAACCCACGGTGATGACCCCGGGGTGCTGCAGGACCACGATCTGAGCGGTGAATTCTTTAGCCACCGTTGGTGGGTTTGTGACATGTCCAGCCACGTCTCCACGACGGATATCATTTTTACCGACTCCACGAACGTTGAACCCAACGTTGTCTCCAGGTTCTGCCAAATCCAACATTTCATGGTGCATTTCAATGGATTTAACTTCTCCACTTACACCTGGTGGTTCGAAGATGACATTTTCTCCCTTCTTCATTACACCGGTTTCCACCCGTCCCACAGGCACAGTTCCCACTCCAGTGATGGAGTACACATCCTGGATAGGTACCCTTAGGGGTAGGTCGGTTGGTTTTTCTGGTGCAGTGAATTCATCAAGGGCCTGGACCAGGGTGGGTCCCTTGTACCAGGGGGTGTTTTCGGATTTTTTTGATATATTGTCCCCTTCAAATGCGGAGAGCGGTATGAAGTTGATCTCCTTGGGCTTGTAGGCCACAGTCTTGATGAGATCGGATACTTCCTCTTTGAGGGCGTTGAATTTTTCCTCATCGTAGTTAACCAGGTCCATCTTGTTGATACCAATGATGAGCTGGTTGATACCCAGGGTACGGGCCAAAAATGCGTGTTCCTTGGTCTGGGGCATGACCCCGTCGTCCACAGCCACAACCAGTACAGCAGCATCGGCCTGGCTGGCGCCGGTGATCATGTTTTTCACAAAGTCACGGTGACCCGGGCAGTCCACAATGGTGAATTCATATTTGGGGGTGTCGAATCTGGCGTGAGCCAGGTCAATAGTTACCCCTCTTTCCCTTTCTTCAGTCAGTTGATCCATAACGAATCGGAACTTGTCTTCTCCTTTAGATAGCTGTTGTTCAGCGATGGCTCCAGATTGGAGCAGAAGGTGACCGACCATGGTGGATTTACCGTGGTCTACGTGTCCGATAAACGCCAAGTTCATGTGTTCTTTTTCTTTAGCCATAAGTTATTCCTCCATATTACAGATTAGTTTAAAGAGCATCTTAAGGTATTTAGGATAACCCTATATTTATGCTTGATGTCCACTAGCCCAAGTAGTGGTCGGGTCCGTATGGTTCTGGTGAGAGACCCTTCCGGTTTCTGATCTCCCTAATTATGGTCTTCTGAAGCTCCTTGGGCAGTCTTTCAAATCCTGCATTCTCTGTGGACCACAAACATCTTCCTTCAGCAGCAGATCTTATGTCCCCTGCGAATCCGAACATCTCCGCTACAGGTACCTTTGATTCCAGTGTGGCCATGTCTCCTTCCTGGCCCATGTCGATGATCTGACCGCGACGGTTCTGGACTTCGCGAGTGGATGATCCCATATAATCCTGGGGCACGTTGATAAACACCTTTTGAACCGGTTCCAGGAGCACTGGTTCAGCCATCATGATGGCTCCATAAATGGCTTTACGAATGGCAGGCAGTACCTGGGCTGGACCGCGGTGTACCGCGTCTTCGTGTATTTTAGCGTCTACTAACCTGATTTTTAGTCCCATCACCCTTTCTCGAGCTATGGGGCCGTCGTCCATGGCACTTTCAAATCCTTCCAATAGGAGTTCCTTGATCTCGTCCAGGTACTGGATACCACGTGTGGCGTTGATGAAAACGCTTTTCTCATAAACATCCCACACCTTCCGAGCTTCATCCTTAGGCAAACCAGCTTCTATGAAGATGGAAGCGTTCTCTTTACCCTTCACCTTACCTTCCTTGATGGTTCCTTCCTGGATGGCTTGATACACGGAGTCTGGCAGAGGTGATATTTCGATGTAGAAGCGGTTGTGTTTGTTGGGGGATTTACCCTCCACTGGACCGGCAGTTCCAGCAATGGTTTCCCGGTACACTACAATTGGTTCCGAAGTCTCGATCTCCACTCCCTTCTCGTTGATACGGTAGGCGATGATCTCCAGGTGGAGTTCACCCATGCCCGCCACCAGGTGTTCACCGGTTTCCTCGTTGATCTGCATCTTGACGGTGGGGTCTTCTTTACCCACTTGCCGCAGTACTTCGATGAGTTTAGGTAAGTCCTTGGTGTTTTTGGCCTCCACAGCCACCGTAACCACTGGTTCGGAGATGTGTTCCAGGCCCTCGAAGGCCTCGATTTTTCGGTCCACACTGGAAATAGTTTCCCCAGCTACTGCGTTGCGGGCACCAGTGATGGCTACTATATTCCCAGCAGGTACTTTGTCCGTGTTTACTCGTTCTGGACCGAAGTAAACTCCCACTTGCTGGGTCCGGGCCTTTCCATGGGATCCTACGAAGAAGATTTCACTACCCTTCTCTATGGTACCACCGTACACCCGTCCGGTGGCAATTTCACCAGCATGTTTGTCAATACTGACATCAGTTATCATCACTGCCAGGGGTCCGTCAGGGTCTGTGTTCACCATACCCTGTCCTTCCTCACTCTCGATGTCCCCGGACCATATGCTGGGCACCCGGTATTTTTGGGCTATATCAGGGCTGGGTAAGTGTTCTACCACCATTCCAAGGAGCACGTCAGATAAAGGAGCTTGTTGGGCTAATTCTTTTTGGTTGTCGTTGTTACAGTACTCTAAGATGTCCTTGAAATTTATACCGGTTTCCTGCATTAATTTGATATTAATGGCCCAGTTGTGGTAGGCTGATCCAAAGGCTACACTGCCATCCTCCACCCGGACTTGCCACTTCTTCTTGAGTTCCTCTGGGGCCATGTTCTTAATGAGCTTGTTGGCATTGGCGATGACCTTAATAAACCGTTGCTGCAGTTCTTCAGGGTCCAGTTTAAGCTCGTTTATGAGCCGGTCCACCTTGTTGATGAACAGTACTGGCCGTACATTTTCCTTAAGGGCTTGTCTCAGCACAGTTTCAGTCTGGGGCATGATGCCTTCTACGGCACACACCACTACCACCGCACCATCCACTGCTCTCATGGCACGGGTCACATCTCCTCCGAAGTCCACGTGGCCAGGAGTGTCTATGAGGTTGATGAGGTACTCGTTGTCGTGGTACTTGTGCACCATGGACACGTTGGCAGCGTCGATGGTTATACCCCGGGCCTGTTCTTGTTCATCGAAGTCCAAGTATAACTGGTCTCCAGCCAACTCAGCAGATATCATACCCGCACCTGCCAAAAGGTTGTCCGATAGGGTGGTTTTTCCGTGGTCAATGTGGGCCACGATACCGATGTTCCGGATGTATTCAGGCCGGTACATCAGTTCCTTGATCTTGTTGATCATTTTAGTGCGTCTGCTCACACGTATCACCTAATAAATCTTGGTTAATGGGCAGATCTAGCCACCCTTTCTTTTTCTTCCTTTTTCTGTATGGCGAAGCTTCTGGTATCATACTCAGCAGCCAGCAGCAACTCCTCAGCCAGACATTCCTGGGCAGATTTTTTTCGTTTGAAGGCAGATTGTAATGCTCCTCTGGTTAAAAAGGCCAGAGCTAAGTCCACTCTCCTCTGGGGGGCTATGTCCACTGCTACTTGGTATCCAATTCCACCGTACTTGATACGGGTGGTTTCTTCTCGAGGTGCTGTGTTTTCCACCGCTTTGACCAGGACTTGAACCGGGTTCTGTTTGGAACGCTTGTTTATAATGTCAAATGAATCTTTAACAATATTATAGGACTTGTTCTTTTTACCAGAATTTCGTTCTGTCCTCATAATCTTGTTCATCAATCTTTCCACAATGGAAACTCTGGATTTGGCGAATTGTCTCCTGACGTGACGCCCCATAGTATGAGGAACCATTATTTCGTCTATACAGACGTAGTTAACCAAACCCATGTCTTCCACCTTCACCTCCATCAGGTCCCACTTATCAAAAACTTTAAAACTCATAAAATTACCTCTATCTAACTGGTTTTTCTATTTTACCCCGGACCATCTCCTCCAAGGATACGTTGTTAACTTTAGTGACTTTCCAGCGTACTCCAGGGATATCTCCCCGGGATCTTCCTGATCCTCCACCTATTCCTTCGATTAACACTTCATCGTGTTCATCTATGAATCCGATAGCCCCATCTCCCGGGGCGAAGGCGGTGATCTGTTTACCGTTTTTTATAAGTTGTACCCTCACACATTTCCGGATGGCGGAGTTAGGCTGTTTGGCCTCGATACCCACCTTTTCAATCACTATACCCCTGGCTTGGGATGAACCCTCTAATGGATCTGCTTTAACGTCAAGACGTAGCTGTTTCCTCTTGTAGTACGTGTCCTTCCACCTGAAGTGTTGTCGATTCTTTTTAAGCTTTTTTGCTGCAAACAGTCCTGGCAAATATGATTCCTCCTTAAATAAAAACTTATACAGTTTTAGCTTGATTATCTCCTACTTTATTACTATGTTACTAATGTTGTGCTGCCTTTTGGCCAGGATCCGGGCTCGCTCTATATTTTGACCCCCCTTTCCAATAGCAGTTCTTTTATTGCGAGAATCAGCCTCAATAGTGGCTATTTTCTCGCCATTCTCCCTTTGAAGTATCCTTATGCTTCGAAGTTTGGCGGGAGACATTAGGTTGCTGAGAAACTCCACTTGATCATCGGAGTGCTCGATAACTTCCACACCTTTATCCACGGTTTTCTGGACTTTGGATACAGTACTTCCCCTCTTACCAATGGCCAAGCCCATATCACCATTTTTGACCAGAAAGGTGAGTTTACCGTTTTCTTCATCCACCAGACAATCCTTGACTGTGGCCCCAGTCATACTCTCGAACAGGGCGATGTATCTTATCTCATTTGTAGTGAATTTGATGGTCACAAAAACTACCCCATTAGTTCTAGTATGGTTGAATCTCCGGGTTCGGAGATGATCATCGCAGCCACGGTGAATGGTTTACCGCACACGGAACCCAGATCCACACTGGTGCCCTCGTAAGTGTAAACCGGAATTTTTGATAACTGTGAGTAGTGTTCCACGTCTTCTCTGATTTCCCGGGGGCAATTTTCAGCTATGATGACTAGTTTTCCTTTTCCAAGTTTCAGGGCCTGTACTGTCTTTTCGGACCCCAGTGTGACACTTCCAGTGTCTACTGCTACTCGAATTCCTCTATCTACGTCCATGGAATGCCTCCTTATTCTCTCTGTTTCATTATTACGCCAACTGACCCTGTTCCCAGTGGTATTGGCTGACCAATTATGATATTTTCAATTATTCCGGTGAGATGATCCACCTCGCCCCGGATACTGGCCCTTAACAGGTGTTTTCCAGTTTCTTCAAATGATGCCCGGGCAAGTACACTGGCCTTTTCACCGCTGATACCATGACGTCCAATGGATTTGACAGTTCCATCGGCGGTCATCATATCCGCCACCAGCATGATGTGCCGGACGTCCACCGTAAGCCCTTGCTCCTCCATGGTAGCCTGAGCTTCTCGGATTATAGCATTACGGGCGGCTTCAATTCCCAGAATCTTCTCCACCTCATGTATATCGTTGGTGGTAGTCCGGGTCTTATCCACCCCCTCCATCTTAAGGATGGCCCCTAAATTTGAACCTTCAGTATGAATAACCCATTCCTGGCCTTCCTTCCTGATTACAACTTTTCCTATGTTCTTGATACCACTTATCTGCAAATCACGGACTTTATCCGCTAAAAGTCGTAACTCTCTGATGGCATGTTTAGCTTCAGAAATCGTAGGTTCAAAACCTAACAGGTTCTTATTTATCTCCACCTTTTTAAAAGCTTTTTCTATCTTCTTTATGATCTCATCATAGTCCAGTCTTTTCTCTTCGATTTGCTCTTCATCGATCTCAATGGAAAGTGTCATACTAGCGTAGTTGACGTTGAAGTCCATCAGAATGTCGTTCAGGGTTATCTTTCCTATGCGATTAGCCAAGGTTCTTACATACTCTTCATCCTCAGCATAATCTTCTTCGAAGTATATGGCCATGGTTGGTGTGGATATCTTCTTCCGGGCATCTACAATTTCGATAAGGCGAGGCAACCCCAAGGTAACGTTCAGTTCTGCCACCCCCGCGTAGTGGAATGTACGCATGGTCATCTGGGTACCGGGTTCTCCCACGGACTGGGCAGCCACCGTACCCACTGCTTCACCGGACTCCACCTCCGCCCGTTCATAGGCTTTTTTAAGGGTATCCACCAGTTCATCCAGTTCACCAGCCTTTAATTCATGTCTCTTCGCTGCCTCAGTGATTTCCTGGATTAGTTGCTCTGGAAAATCAGCTTTTTTCTTCTTAACCGCCTTTTCTACCTTTTTAATATCCACATAACCACCTTAGTTGCCTATTTAGTACCCAATAATCAATCTAACATGAACCTATTTATCGGCCTTGGCTTTGATGCGCATCTCTTCAATGATCCTGTCAATATCCGCAACCTTACCAAAGTCACTTTTGGCCGGGTCGATTCCGTCTTCACCATAGCGGGTTTGTATAACTACTCCCCGGTTGTCACGCACGGTACCATCCTCGTTAACATTCAAATCCTGCAGGGCATTGACCAGCCTACGCTGCATATAACCACTCTGAGCCGTACGAATAGCCGTATCCACCAGCCCCTCTCTTCCTCCCATGGCGTGGAAGAAGAATTCTAAGGGATCCAGTCCAGACTTGTAACTGGATTGTACGAATCCACTGGCTTTAGCTCCCAGTTCACCTTCCTGGAAGTGAGGTAAAGTCCGGTTACGATATCCCCGTTCGATCCTACCACCCCGTACAGACTGTTGACCCACACAAGCTGCAATCTGGGTTAAGTTAAGCATGGATCCTCGGGCACCAGTTAAGGCCATTATCACTGCATGGTTATCCATCCCAAAGTAACTTTCTGCGATCTCCCCTGACTTATCCCGGGCCTCACCAAGAACTTGCATGATCTTCATCTCCAAGGTCTCCCGGAGGCTGCGACCAGGGAGGGCTTCTAGTTCCTCATTGTGGTAGGCTTCAATAAGTTGCTCTACCCGTTTTTCAGCGTTATTTAAGAGTTCCTCAATACGGTCCTTGGCTTCTCGGGGTATTTCCTCATCAGCCGTACTGGTGGTGAATCCCCGCTTCATAATACCAGATATAGCCAGTTTAGTCGCAGAATCCAAAAACTGACGAGCATGATCAGTACCATACTCTTTAACAACAGAGTCCAAGATTTTACCGGAAAACGCACCGAAGGCTTTCTCATCAATAGCCCCCATCATAAGTTCTCCTTTCTCTATGACCACGTAAGCATCATTTTTACACTCTTCCCGCAGACACTCATCGCACTTACGGCAGATCTCAGCCTTATAAACCATGTTCAAATCATCAGGTAAAAGTAAGCTGAATATCTCCTTACCAGTCCAATCACGATTCTTAGGCTCAGGCATAGGGAGCTGAGACTTTTTAACCATCTGGAAGACATCTTCCTCCTTAAAAACCGAACCTGCCCTAGTCAACAAATAACCACCAGAAATATGATCATGAATACCCCCAATAATAGGGCCACCAAAACGAGGAGACAATATATGTTCTTGCACCCTCATCAGGGATTTAGCTTCTGCCCGGGATTCTTCGGTTTGGAAGACGTGCATATTCATTTCGTCCCCATCAAAGTCAGCGTTGTAGGGGGGGCAGACGCAAAGGTTAAGTCGGAAGGTTTTATGAGGAAGTACCTTGACTTCGTGGGCCATCATGGACATGCGGTGCAAAGATGGTTGCCGGTTGAAGAGTACAATGTCCCCATCCATTAAATGGCGTTCCACCACGTAACCAGGTTCTAATTTTTCCAGAATAGACTCCTTGGTCTCATCATAAACCCTTATCTTCCGCTCATCAGGCCGGATAACGTAATTAGCACCGGGATGTATCTTGGAACCATTCTCAATGTGCTTTTTCATCTGTTCAATGTTCCACTCTGTAACGTAAACCGGTACCGTGACCTCAATGGCTATCATCTCCGGCACACCCACCTCATTAATGCTAATGTTAGGATCAGGGGAAATAACAGTCCGAGCCGAGAAGTTAACACGCTTACCCGAGAGGTTGCTTCTGAAACGCCCCTCTTTACCCTTTAACCGTTGTGCCAAAGTTTTAAGTGGCCTTCCTGATCTATGCCGGGCTGGTGGAACTCCAGAAGCCTCGTTGTCAAAGTAAGTGGTAACATGATACTGCAGAAGTTCCCACAAATCCTCCACAATGAGTTGTGGCGCTCCAGCCTCCATGTTCTCCTTAAGACGCTGATTTATACGCAGAATATCCACCAACTTATGGGTTAAATCATCCTCTGATCTTTCACCTGTTTCCAGGGTAATTGACGGCCTAACCGTTACCGGTGGGACAGGTAAAACAGTTAAGACCATCCATTCTGGTTTTGCAATTTCAGGGTTGATTCCCACCAGGAAATAATCATCTTCCGGGATTTTCTCAAGCCAATCCCGCACCTCACTAGGTGTGAGCTTGTAGTTACCCTCCACCAGAGACACGGGTTTGTCTATTTTTATATCTTCTTTTATTTCTTTTTCCCGTGATTTTTCGATTTCTTTGACTAAATTCTCAGTTAAATCTTTTATATGGGTGACTTCTTCATCCGAACCTTCAAATTCAAGTTCAGCTATATGTCTGATGATATCATCTTCAGTTCGGCGAGTGGCTTCGGCCTTGACAAGCAACTCGATTTTTGCATCTTCAAATTTTTTTAAGGTTTCTAAGAATTTTTTTAATGTTTTTTCATATTCATTTAGATATTTATGGAATGTTCCCAATTTTACTTGGTTTTTCTCATCAATTTTCTCAAAAACAGTGCTGATTTCCTCTAAAAATTTTTCAACTGTTTTCAAGGTCTGGGAATCCATTTTGTTTTGGAAGTCATGGATTTCGCTATCAAGTAATTTTAAGAGTTCGTCAACTATTTCCACATAATTGGCCATTGCCTTCTTTTTAAGATTACGCCCATCAATAGTGGATAGACCTTCATCTTTTTTGTTTTTTATAGTATCGAGAACTTGTAGAAGATTTGTTTTATCCATTGATATATCATATTGGGATTCAAGTTCCCGTATCCGGAGACTGGAAGTTAATTGTTCTTCTAGAACTGTTTGGAGAGTTTCAAAGCTTTTTTCTATTTGTTCCACGATTTTTGAATCTACTTTCAGACCAGAACCCTCAATTTCTTTTACAAGGTCTTCGAATTTTTCCATCAATTTTTCTGAGTTATCCCTGACAGTTTCTGACTGATGACAGTGAGGGCAATCGTCTTTACGGGCTAAGTTATAAATTTCCTTTAGAACATTAGTGATGTTTTCTTCATTTCGCAGGAAATTATCAATTTTTTCCTTATAATCAAGTATTTCCCGGTCTGTTAACAATATTCTTCCACAGTTACGACAAGTAGACCTCAAAATTTTATGTATAGTATCTGCAAATCCAACGTGGATAACTGGCCGGGCCAAGTTAATATGTCCAAAATGTCCCTGGCAGTCCCCACCCTTAGATCCGCAGGAACGGCACCGGAGCCCAGGATCAATTACCCCCAGACGAGGATCCATTAAACCCGCCTCAATGGGATATCCATCCTCATCATAGGTGTCGGGAGTCACGATCTTGGTGACTGACATCTTACGAATATTCTCCGGGGAAAGCAGGCCAAAATTAATCTGGGCAATCTTTTTTATAATTCCTGTCAAACTAATCTCTCCTTATCCTCTTACACCCTAAATTCAAGCCTTATCCTCCAGAACCAGCTTAGGGAATATGCACAGGCTCTTGAGTTCGTCCAAAAGCAATTTAAATGCGTATGAAATCTCAACTGGGAATGTATCTGATTCTCCGCAGATGGAACAGTACTTTTTATCCCTTATCCGATCGTAGATAGCTACCATCCCGCATTCCGAGCATACAATGGCATCATACTTATCAGATTCATCTAAAAGTCTTTCTTTAAGTGCTAAAGCAGCCCCGTGAGCTATTAAACAGTCTCTTTCCATCTCACCAAATCGGAGCCCCCCCTCACGAGCTCTTCCCTCTGTTGGTTGTCGGGTTAGAACTTGCACTGGCCCACGGGAACGGGCGTATACCTTGTCAGATGTCATGTGGTGCAGTTTCTGATAGTAGGCCACGCCTATGAAAATTTCCGATTCTATCCTTTCACCGGTGATCCCGTTGTACATGGATTCTCGGCCGGCTGTTTCGAATCCATTCTCCCGTAGAAGTTCCATGACTTCCAGTTCATGATTTCCACTGAAGGGTGTTCCATCCATGCGCTGTCCTTCCAAGCAACCAGCTTTACCAGAAAGCATTTCCAGCACTTGCCCCACTGACATACGGGAGGGGATGGCGTGGGGGTTGATTATCAGGTCGGGAACTACCCCATCCTCAGTGAAAGGCATGTTTTCCTGGGGAACTATGAGCCCCACCACCCCTTTCTGTCCATGTCGGGATGCGAATTTATCCCCAAACTCGGGCTGTCTCTGGTCTCGGACTCGTATCTTGGCCAGTTTACTACCCTCCACGGTTTCAGTTAGTAACACTGCATCCACCACTCCACGCTCTCCGTGACGCACAGTTACCGATGTTTCACGTCGCCTTTCAGCCACGGTTCCGAATTCATCTATCTCCTCCAGAAACCGGGGTGGTGATGTTTTGCCAATCAGCACATCTCCTGAAGTTACTTCCACTTCGGGGTTGACTATGCCGTCCTCATCCAAGTTCCGGTAAACCTCTTCGGAGCGGTAACCCCGCACAATATTCTCAGGAACCTCGAATTTGTCTTCCTGTCCACCGGGATATCTGCGTTCAGAGGCCTCGTAGGATCTAAAAAATGATGAACGAGCCAGTCCTCTTTCAATAGAAGCTTTATTAAGAATTAGAGCATCTTCCATGTTGTATCCTTCATAGGACATAACTGCCACCACAAAATTTTGACCAGAAGGACGTTGATCATATTGAGTAGCATCCATGCTCCTGGTTTTTACCATTGGAACTTGGGGTTGGTGCATTAGATGGGCCCGGGTGTCTGTACGTAGATGATAGTTGGATACATACAATCCAAGGGCCTGTTTGGTCATACCAGCTTCCATAGTGTTACGGGGGGAGGAGTTGTGGTTGGCGTAGGGGATGATCCCAGCACAGATGCCCAGCATGGTGGCGGGGTCAATCTCCAAATGGGTGTGTTCAGGTGTTAATTCATCCGGGAACATGGCCAAGTAGGTGTTTTCTTCCTCCTCAGCATCCAAATATTCAATAACACCTTCCGCTACCAAGTCATCCCAGGTTATCTCCCCGTCCTGCACTTTCTGTATATGTTCATCCTTAAGCAGTGCTTCTCCATCCTGTACTACGATAACTGGCCTTCGAGTACGGCCTGGATCGTTGAAGATGTATATTTCGTGGTTATCATGATAGTAGGTGATGTTCGTTTCCGAGGAAATGGCTCCGGATCGTCTTTTTTGACGTATGGCTTCCACAAAAACTTCTGGATCTTTACAAGTTCCAATAAGCTTTCCATTAATATAGACCTTACTTTTTTTCACAGATTCGCCCCCAATGGCAGATTGAAGTTTATAAAATGAATATAAATTCTTCTCCCTTTATTATATAGGATTTATGAGTTTCATCTTCTTAATGGACCGTTCTAGTTCATCTGGATCAGCACCATCAGATATACGAGCCATAATGGCCAAATTCTTTACTAATCCACAATTTGGACCCTCTGGAGTCTCGTTGGGACAGATTTTACCGAACTGAGTGGGATGCAAGTCCCGAGCTTCGAAGTGAGGTTGACTACGACTCAAGGGTGAAACCACCCTTTTAAGGTGAGATAAGGTTCCCATGTAACTGGTGCGGTCTAAGAGCTGACTGACACCAGCACGCCCACCAACCCAGTTTCCGGTGGCTATGGCATGTTTGATATTCTCGGTTAAGACATCGGATCGTACCGCCTGTTTGACTGAAGGTTCTTTACCCCTAGTTAGACTTCTCTCTAATTGATAAGTCATGTCCCGAGTTAGACTGGTAAAGGCAACCCTGAAAAGATCCTCCATGAGATCTCCGGATACTCTGAGCCTCTTATTTGCATAATGATCCTTGTCGTGGGGCTCACGTTCATCAAAGATCACTTGGAGCAGCATCTCAGTCATCTCCGCCAAGTACGTGGCCTTATCAGCCCTTTTATCCGATTCAACCCCCATGTGCGGAAGCAGATAACGGTCAATAACGTCTTCCGCCCTTTTTATCCTGTACTCCTCTGTCATACCCTTGGCCACCCGATTACCAATGTACTTGATGGCATCATAGGTGGTAGTTATCTCCGAGGTCTGTATATCATCTATAAGCAGAAATTGTATGTCATTTTCTTCTG
This sequence comes from Methanobacteriota archaeon, assembly GCA_029556335.1. Lineage (GTDB taxonomy): Archaea > Methanobacteriota > Methanobacteria > Methanobacteriales > Methanobacteriaceae > Methanobacterium. The sequence continues at coordinate 16,776 of JAKQFA010000006.1, read as the reverse complement.
ATACACTGTTAACCAAGTCCACATCCTTCTCAAGCCCCAGGGCTCTCAACAGCACCACTAAAGGTATCTCTCCCGGGACGTAAGGGAATGATATCCTCAGGAAAACTCCTTTTTTCCGGGGTTTTCGGTATTCCAGTGTTATTCTAGCCCGGAATCCGCTCTTTATCGAAGTGACTATGGCACGGGCCCGGCGATCTTGCTTCTCCCCAATCCGTTCTAGAATAACCTTGTTGGGGGCTATTTCTTCCATGGTAACGATAGCCCTTTCTGAACCGTTAACAATAAAGTAACCACCAGGATCTTGGGGATCTTCACCATTTTGCTCTATTTCGACCCGGTTAAGGCCATTTAGGTGGCAGATATTGGATTTTAGCATAACTGGGAGTTCACCAATGTACACTTTCTCCATGTCTTGTTCTTCTTCTCCCTTTGTCAACGCCATGTCCAAGTACATGTGAGCCGAGTAGGTAAGGTTACGAAGTCGGGCTTCGGTGGGAAAAACTTTACTCTTAGATCCATCGGCTTCCTTGATGAAAGGCTTCTTGATCTCCAGTTGGCCTGTTTGAATAGAGTAATCACCCTGTTCAAGGACTATAGGTTCTGTTATGTCAATTATATCTTGTATACGGTGATCAACAAAGTCATTATAAGACTTTAGGTGATGATCAACCAGTTTGTAGTCGTTAAAAAAGGCATCTACCAATTCCCAGGCATTTTTAACCATTAAATTCCTCCAAAATAAATACACGTCAATAAAATATTTTAATCCTATAAATTTTCTCCAATTTATTAATATTATATATACAATTGGCTATTTATAATTGGCTTTTACTAATACTATATCATCCCAGTACCAATCGATAACTTATGAATCGCCCTGCAGTTTGGCTTTTTCTAGTAATTTTTATGATATCCCCCTTTTTGGCACCAATTGCCTTTACCACAGGATCATCCAATTTTATTTTTGGAAGCTGCTCAGGGTGGACTCCCATATCTTTGAGCACCTTAGTTATCTGGTTTTTCTTCAAAACAACATGATCTGGAACAAGTTCGTGTTTTAAGATGTCCTTCTTCACCATTTAGTTCCTCCAAGAAAAATTAGAACGGGCCCGACGGGAATTGAACCCGCGACCACTTGGTTAAAAGCCAAGCGCTCTCCCAGACTGAGCTACGGGCCCTCTAGACGCCCTGGCCGGGATTTGAACCCGAGTCGTGGGCTCGACAGGCCCACATGATAGCCCCTACACCACCAGGGCAACTCATAGAATGAGAGTATTGAGAGTTTAACTATGCTTACTTATATACTTTTCTTTGAATCGTACAGATATCTAGCCTACCATCGGTTATTTATACATAAATTGTGCAGGTTAGAGGATGCCCACAGATCGTATCCATAAATTCTTAAGTTCTACACATCCTATTACTAGTCCCGCCTGCCGGACTTGAACCAGCAACCCTCGGATCTACAGTCCGATGCTCTGCCAATTGAGCTAAGGCGGGTTTTGGATGGGACCACCCGGATTTGAACCGGAGTCTCAGGCTCCCAAAGCCCAAAGGATCGACCAAGCTACCCTATGGTCCCCTTAATAGATGTCTGTTTTCAAGTGAGTCATGATTCATACTACGCCTAGAGCCCCGGACGGGAATTGAACCCGCGACCACGAGATTACAAGTCTCGCGCTCCACCAGACTGAGCTACCGAGGCATAGTTAGAGCAACTAAATTTAAGAAAATATTCCATATAAAGTTTTGGGTAGCACAGACTAGATTTTACACCCCACAGTTCTCCTGGTCATAGAAAGTTTCACTACAACCGGTATCTCAGGGCCGATTCTCGTAAAATCTCAACTGCCGGTAGCTTTTCACCAGCCACCAAACTTATTGATGCCCCCCCACCACTACTAATATGGCTGATACCCTTAAGTCCCATGCGATTGGCTGCCGCAGCCAGATGACCACCCCCTATGATGGAAAATCCAGTGGAAGATGAGATGGCATTCAGGACATCTTCTGTGCCTATGTTGAAACCTTCTTTTTCAAAGACCCCCGCCGGACCATTGGCAAAAATTGTACGGGCTTGCCTGATGATCTGTACATATTCTGCAATGGTATCAGTTCCAATATCATATATGGGAAGGTTAGGAAGTTTCTTAACCGGATGTTCCTCCCGTTGACCCTCTGCATAGACCGCCAGATCCAGAGGTATCTTAATCTGTTCTGGAAACTTCTTAATCAGCTTTTTAGCCATTTTAACGTAGTCACAATAATCACGGTCTTTGATGAAGTTCCGGTTATACTTTTTTATATTTATTTCTGCACCCCACAGGAAGATGTTGGCCACCAACCCCGTGGTCAGGACATAGTCAGCATTACCTGTTTCCAGTGCATTTTCCATGACCTTGATGGAATCATCAACTTTAACTCCCCCTAGTATGAAAACACAGGGTCGCTTTACACTTTTAACTGCACTGTAAAGTGCTCTAAGTTCCTTTTCCATTACTCTTCCGGCCACGGAAGGCATGTCGAAGGAAAATCCCACCAGGGATGGTTGAGAACGGTGGGCAGCGGCGAAAGCATCGTTAATAAAAAAATCAACAAGTGGGGCCAATTTTCTTACCAGATGGGTTTCCGCTTGCTGAGGTGGATCACGTTTCAAGACCTCCTCGGAGTAGAAGCGAACATTCTCCAAGAGAATGATATCACCTGGTTTCATCCGAGATATGGATTGCCGGGCATTACTACCAAATATATCATCTACGTATCTCACCGTTTTACCCAAGATGGCAGATAATATCTCCGCATGCTGGCTCAGGGTGGTGAAATCATTCTTACCTGGACGGCTCTGATGGGCCAGTATAACTGTTTTAGCATCCCTGGAGGAAAGTTCGCTTATGGTTTCGGCGTGCAGACGAATTCGAGTATCATCCAGAATGAGGCCGGTATTAGGATCCACCGGTGAATTTATGTCAACCCTCACCAGGATGGTTTTACCTTCTATTTTCAAGTCATCCAGGGTATAAAAATCCAGGGAATGGTTAACCATTATTTACACCTTTATTTAAATTTGTCAAGCGCCTATAACTTGCTCACTAAACCTAGAAGGGCTTCTTTAGGATCATCAGCCAGTATGATACCCGATGCCAGAAGCACTCCTTCTGTTCCCAGATCCAAGGCGGCCTTCATATCATCACCAGTAGATATCCCCGCACCACAGAGAACTCCCACTTCAGGACTAATATCATGAATAACCTCCACAGTTCCCTCCACAATTTCTGGTTCTGCCTGGGATACTGGGATTCCCGAGCCAATTAGCTCTGGAGGTTCAATGGCTACGAAATCAGGTTTTAGAATAGCTGCAGCAGCACTGGTATCCACGTTGTTGGTGCAAGCAACACTCACCATGTCGGCTTGGTTAGCTTTTTTGACCACCATCTCCATATCCGCAAGTTCCATTCTTTGTTCAGAGTGATTAATTAAGGTACCCTGAGCACCTGCTTGTTTTACCGATTCCAAGAGTATGCTGCCAGTGTGTCCACCAGAATCTATGGCATCAACATGCTGAGCAAAGACTGGGATGTTAACTTCCCGGGATATTCTCCACAAGTCCGGGGCTTGAGTTGCCACTGCTATGACAACCCCTGTCTCATCAGCCACTTCTTCTGAAGCTTTGGCAATTTTTAGGGCATTTAATCCAGTAGATTCGAGATATGTCTTAAAATTTAGAATTACCAGAGGTTTTCCATTCATTTTCATAATACGCCCCCAATAAAGGTCTAGTATTGTTTATTTCTTTATAACCGGATCATAAAAGGATTGTGGTTTTTCCCTTATGATAAATAGAGCATTTATTCATCCTATATCCAGCAAAAAAATTACTTTAATGCGATATTGATACAAGAAGCGATGATGATGCTTAAAACAAAAAAAGAGTGTATCAACAGTTGTGCATTTAACTGTTGATTATTGGTTTTATATCTCAGTAAAAGTGTTTTTATCAACCAGTTATGACTTTAATGCCTGGTTTACTTGATTGGGCACTGAACATCTGGTTTATGCCGTATTGCTTGTAAGGTACGTCTAGCCATTTGTTATTCTGGAAGAGTTGCACCGAACGATGCCGAGATGAGTAAGCATTGGAGTATTGAACTATCCTGGACTTGATGCCTGCTTTGGTGAATTTGGTTTGTAAATAGTCGCTCATAGCCCAGCAATCGCCTGCTCCATTTTTTTCCATGGCTGTACCATCATGGGCGGCACCGCTGTATCGGTACCGTGCTGCACTTCGCAGTATAGTTGCTTCATCTGAGTCCGTGGTTACGATGGCCACGTCACTATATGTGGTGTATGTTTTTTTAACGTATTTATAGGACTTCACATAACGATAAGCCTTAACGTATCGATATTTGCCTTTACTGTAAACTCGTTTATAATGGACTACTTTCTTGTAGTGTGTCTTGTAGGCAGCGTTTACTTCTATAACATCATTGCCTGTTGATTTTTCATTTACTTTTACGGTACTCGGTTCTTGGTCGTTCACTCCACCAGCCAGGGTCAAGATACATAAAGATAGGCCTAGCGCTAAAAAGAGTGCGCCAATTTTAAGTCGCTTGATTATACCGCCTCCGTGGTTGTTCCATATGAAATGGAACACCTGTGGACTTGATTAATTTTCAAATGAACATTGCATATAAAGTTTTCTATTTTTTTCTCATTAAAAGGCACCCATTGGGCTTTTTTTTCGATTTAAGGCGTTGTATGGAGTTATTTAAAAGGCTCGTAACTATGCCGACTTCTCCATTGTTTTTTTAAATTAACGAGCTTTTTTTATAGGCTGTTTATCCTAAATCATCATAATTGATGCTTTCATATCTGGGCATCAACAGGTTAAATTCATCTCCCCCATTAAAAAATCATCCTTTTGCAAAATTATCTATTAAAATTCTTTTTTAACCTGAAAAAACGATTTATTGAAGGTTTTATACCCAAAAAAATGTGAAGGTATCTTTTATCATTTTGGTAACTAAACGGAATTTGAGACTGTTTATCTCTTACTTTTGGCAGAAGATATAAGAAACAGGAGTTAAAATAATTATTACCCCTATTTATAGCTTGCGTAAATTATCACAGTCCTCTGAACCACAATTTATATATAGGGAAGTGTTTCATTCACACAATGAGTGCATATTATTTAAGATTCCAGTACAGTTCCAGTGTACTGTAATATATAATACAGGGAGAGCTATCATCATATGCCAATTCAAGATGCTGATCTAAAGGGCTTGAAAAAAAAAGGATATCGCTTTGTGGGTTCCCATGGTCATGCCGCAGTTAAAATCTGCCATTGGACCAAAAAAAGTCTCACCGATGATGGAGTCTGTTACAAAGAAAAGTTTTACGGAATAGAAAGCCACCGATGTCTTCAAATGTCGCCCAGCATACCCTTCTGCCACCATAAATGTCTCTTTTGCTGGAGGGATGTTTCTATAACCAGCGCCCAGTGGAAGGGGCCCTATGATGAACCTAAAATCATAATAGATCAGGGAATAAAAGCGCAGCGAAGCCTTCTGGTTGGATACTTTGGTAACGATAAGGCCAACCAGCGTAAGGTACAGCAAGCCCAGCACCCCAACAATGCAGCCATATCCCTGGCTGGAGAACCTTTACTCTACCCTGCCTTGGACGACCTTCTTATAGAGTTCCGTAGGCGAAAATTTACCACATTCCTGGTTTCCAATGGTCTCACTCCGGAAAAACTAGAAAATCTGTTGGTGGAGCCTACCCAACTTTACATATCCCTGGATGCACCCAACCAAAGGGTTTATCAGGATCTTTGCCAACCCCAAGTTAAAAATGGCTGGCAAAAACTAAAACAGTCCCTGGATATGTTATCCAGCTTTGATTGTCGAACCGTGATAAGAATGACCTGCGTTAAGGACTACAACATGTTCCATCCCCAGGATTATGCTGACCTAATAAATCGTAGCGACCCTGATCTTGTGGAGATCAAAGCTTATATGTACGTGGGTAATTCTAGGCAACGACTGGAACTGGATAATATGCCATCCTATCTCCAAATGCAGAATTTTGCCCAATCCATAGCAGAACGGTGTGATAAAGAAATTATAAATGAATCCCGGGTCAGTAGGGTGCTGTTACTAGGGTAATTATTTATTTGAGTTTCTATGGAATAAATTGAAATAGAACAAATGATTTAAAGATGTCCTGATGAGAATGAAATGGTGAGGTGGTTTTAGTGAGAAGATGGTGTTTGATATTAATTATCTTGGTAGTGGCCCTGTCTCCGGTCTACGGTGCCCAAGGATTAGCCATTACCTATGGAGAGACAACCTACTCCAATTCAGCCTATAAAGATTCTATGTACAATTATTTCCAGACCCACACTGATAAAGATTTAAAAGATGTCACCTATAGGGTGATAACTGCTTCTGAAGTTAACGCCATCTCCAAAGATATTACTGGACGTAACTACAAGTCCAGCCAAATCTATTCATGTGCACTGGTGGATCTCAGCTACAGTAAGGGCATCAAGATCGTAGTGGATAAAAGTAAAGTAACTACTGTAACATCCAAGATGTATGCCACTGCCCTGAAATCATCGGGGATAGAGAATGGTTACGTGGTGGTTTCCTCCCCCACCGTGGCCACTGGAGAATCTGCCTTAGCTGGTGTTCTAAAGTCCTATGAAATAGCTGTAGGAACATCAATCCCTGAAGAAGCTAAGAAAGCCGCTACTGAGGAACTTTACGTGGAAACTCAGGTTGTAAATCAGACTGGACAGAATCCAGATGCCATAGCCGAACTTTTTGAGAAGACCAAAGAGGAAGTGCAAAAGCAGAAACTTGAGGACCCCGCCCAGATCAAAATCATCGTCATCAACATGGCCAACACCCTGAACATCAATCTCAGCGACCAACAAGCCCAAGAAATAGCAGATGCTATTTCAAACTCCCAAAAAGCCCAAACAAACCTTACTGAATTCAAAAACCAGTTACAACAAGCCACTCAGCAAGCAAGCGACGCCCAGGGTGTGCTGGCCCAGATCAGTGCATTTCTGGAGAACTTGTTCAACTACTTGCAGGGACTTCTTGGCCAATGAAATCTTTCTTTAATCGAATGCCATCCTTCATTCAAACTCCCAATAATCCAAAAAAGACGCTGGTAATCAGATTAAATTAGTATCATAAAAACAATAGAATTATAAGGGGAGCCACAGAAAATGGGAATGTTAGTAACAGTGATATCATGTTAATAGCCCAAAACCATCTGCAGTTCATAATAGAAGTGGGATTGATGATCCACGTGGGCATCATACTGCTTTTCAATATGGTGGCCATTCCTCTGAGCATGGTGCTCTTCATATCCATGGTTCTGACTATTTTACTAGCCGGGCTCTTCAGTTTAGATGCTGCCTTCCTGTTTTTACCCTATTTAACCCACCACGAGTTCACCCACCCCTTTGGAGCCGTGGCGGTGTTTGCCTGGGTTACCCTGACGGCTTCGGCCAGTCTCCTAAGCGAAGTGGATATTAAGTCTTCATCCATAATTGCCCTATCCTGGATCCTTTTCGTGGTAATCGGAGTAGCCGGGATGTTAATGCACCGTTCCTTCCTAATTTTGTGGGTGCTGGGCTGGATAATGGGCACCATCATAATGTCTAAAAGCTTCAAAAGAAGTGTGAAGATAACACCCAAGAGGATAGGAATGGTGATCATCGCGGCTCTGGGTGCTTTTGGTGTGCTGGAAGTACTCTCCCGAATATTTAATGCCCCGGTATTAAGTCCCTTGGTGAGATTAAGTAGGCTAGAACAATTTGCCATACCCAGCCTTAAAATGGTTATAAAAAATACCATGTTCTGGGGGCATGTGCAGGGATCATGTTTCTGGGGTGCGGATTGCCTGGGAGGATCTGATGGTTACTTGTCCCTACCCATGAGCTTCATAAACCTCTTAACCCTTCCCTATCCCCTGTTTTTCGGGGTGCTGGTCACCAAGAAGGACTATGTTGATTACATGCTTCCAGGCATATTCGGAGTCGCATTTGACTTTGGATACATGGGTCTGCTGCTCCTGATGGGTTGGGTGCTTCTGGTCACCTGCAACGGATTTTATGCACTGCGAGAGTATCGTAAAAAAAGAAAAAATGGCAGTAGGATGTACCTGGGGCGTGAAGCATTACTAATCGGGGCTTTATCTGCCTTTTTGGTTCAGACCATTGTGGGTTTGTTCCTGTTTAATCGAAGCTTTAATGGATCAGCAATGGTGACGTACCTAGTACTATCCGCCCTGGTGATGGCCCATGTAGTTCAGATAAGGCGAAGAATGTGACCGGGTGATCTTCTAAAAATTTTATTTAATTTTTTGATTCTATTCCATCTAGTATCTCCACTGCCTTCTGGGCTGCGGCCTCCATGGAAGTTTCAAAACTTACCCCAGCTTTCTTTAGAATTCGCTGCCCCTCTTCCTCATTGGTACCGGTGAGGCGAATAACAAGTGGTACCATTCTTTCCGCCCTGCTCATTACATCGATAATCCCCATGGCCACGTCGTCTGCCCGGGTAATTCCTCCTAAAACGTTTAAAAATACTACTTTAACTTGGGGATTTGATAGGACCAGATTGAGAGCCCGGGCTATGTTTTGTTGGGAGGCACCCCCACCAATATCCAGGAAAGTGGCCGGTTTACCACCATAGATTTGTAACATGTCCATTCCACTGAGGGTGAGCCCAGCACCGTTGCCAATGACAGCTATGTCACCATCTAGCTCCACGTAGGCAAATTCATCCATAGGACCTTCTTGGAGGTGGATCAGTTTTTTTTGACGGTAGAGAGAGTCATCATCCACATCCAACTTGGCGTCAGCTGCCACCAGCCCATCACTAGTAGCCACCAGGGGGTTAATTTCTACAAGGTTAGCATCATATTTTTGGAATATCCTGTAAATTTTGAAGATAACGGCCCCTAATGCTGGGATGAGTGGCCCCTCTACCCCCATCTTGCGGGCGATATCCCGGGCCAGAAATGGTAAAAATTCCTGCCTGGGATCCACATGTACTTTAAAAATCTGTTCAGGGTTTCGAAGGGCTACTTCTTCGATGTCCACCCCCCCTGCAGTACTGGCCATGATCAGGGCTTGTCTAGCTGAGCGATCCAGAGCTACACTAATATAATATTCAGATTCAATGGCCAATTTTTCCTCTATCAATAGTTTATAGACCATTTCACCCTTTATATCCATTTTCAGAAGTTTTTGAGCAGCTTCATATGCCTCTTCGGGGTTGTTGGCAAATTTTATACCACCAGCTTTGCCTCTTCCTCCTACCAGTACCTGGGACTTAACTGCCACCGGCGCTCCTATCTCTTCAGCAGCCTGACGAGCATCCGTTGCGTTTTTCACCATCTTACTTCGTGGGATGGCTATGCCTTCTTGTTTGAATATCTCCTTAGCCTGGTATTCATAAATTTTCATTCCAATCATCCCTTAGCTAGCTTAAAGCCTGCTTCAAAGGCAGCTAGATTCTTCTTCTCAGTTCCAGGCGGCACACTGACTTTAACCGCAGTTCTAGCTGCTTCTAGAGTAATGGCCTTAGTAATACCAGTTATAGCTCCAATCATGACGATGTTGGCCACTATGCGCAGGCCGATCTCTTCTTCGGCAGTGCGGGTGGCTGGTGCCCGGTGAAGTTTTATGTCATGCTCCCGTACAAAGGGAAGTATTTCTTCCTCCATTGTAAGGTCCGGGTCGATGATCAGAATACCTCCATCCTTCAAGTCGTCCATGTATTGTATTAGGGCCTCATGGGACATGGCCACCAGGATATCAGGTCTTTGGACTTTGGGATAATCTATTTCCACATCACTAATTATTATCTCCGTTCGGGAAGCCCCCCCTCTAGCTTCCGGACCATATGATTGGGTTTGAACGGCGTAGAGACCATCGTAAAGTGTTGCCGCTTTTCCTATAACTATTCCAGCCAATATTATACCTTGACCGCCGAATCCAGCGATTCTTATCTCTTTACGCACTCGAATCACCCCGGTATGCTGATCGAATCGCCGATGGTTTTTCTGGGGGGCATTGTTCACTTGAAAGTTGGCAGATTCTTTCAGTAAACTCTGGAGCCTCTTTTTTATGGAAATCCCCCACTATTATTTTACCTACGAGTTCTGATTCATCCATCCCATCCGCTTTCCTCTTGACAACACTTTCTTCCTTCATCCAGCGCATCATATCTATGGGGGATCTCATCCTGTTTTTACGTCCGAAATAGGTGGGGCACTGAGAAACCACCTCAATAAAGGAGAATCCTCGGTTTTTCAGCCCTTTTTTTATGGCGCTGGAAAGCTGTAGGGGATGTGCAGTGGTCCAGCGGGCCACATAACTGGCCCCTGCTGCAGTAACCAATTTAGAAAGATCAAAAGGATTTTCCAGAGATCCATAGGGTGCAGTGCTCCCGTAACTACCATGGGGACTGGTGGGACTTATCTGTCCCCCGGTCATCCCGTAGATACTGTTGTTTATACAGATCACCGTGAGATCCATGTTTCTACGGGCCCCGTGAATAAGATGGTTTCCACCAATGGCAGCTGTGTCTCCATCACCCGAAAAGACCACCACATTCATATCCGGATTAGCAAGCTTTAATCCAGTGGCGAATGAAATAGGCCGACCATGAGTGGTATGTAGTGAATCACACTTCACGTAGCCAGGTATTCGAGAGGAACAGCCAATTCCAGATACCATGACCACATCTTCCATACTGATCTGTGCCATTTCCATGCCATTGAAGAAGGTGTTCATCACGATGCCATTCCCACAACCAGCACAGAAGATGTTAGGCAGGCGATCCTTTCTTAGATATTTTATAAATCGATTTTCTCTTGTTTTCTCCATCCTCTATCCTCCCGATCTTCCGTCTGATTTTATGAGGCGCAGTATTTCCTGGGGAAGATGCATTTCTCCACCAATTTTTGAAGCCTTTTCCACCTTCACTCCTGGTAGAATCCTCTGTACTTCGTAAAATATCTGACCTAAGTTCATCTCCGCCACTATAACCCTATTTACACCTTTTAAACTCTCTAAAATAGCATTTTCTGGGAAGGGCCACACCGTGTCCAGTTTAATGAAGCCAACTTTAAGTCCCTGGTCACGAGCCATTCTCACCGACTTCAAACCGGGTCGGGCCGGAACTCCGTAAGCTAGGACCACCACCTCGGCATCTTCGGTGTAAAAACTTTTAATACGACCAATATCATCGGTGTGTTCCAAGATCTTATCACAAAGCCGTTTCACCAGGGTAAAGTGGGCTTGGGGACTGGATGCATCGGGGTACCCCCGTTCATCATGGGTTAGTCCAGTTATGTGCATTTGATATCCATCTCCAAAAGCGGGCATGGCACTGGTTCCATCTGGAGCAGCCATGTATGGTAGATAATCAGGAGGAGATTCTGATGGCATTTTTCGCGGTTTAATCGTCACCTTTCCGGGTATGGTGATTTTCTCCCTCATGTGACCCACGATCTCGTCACTCATCACCATCACCGGAACCCTATACTCTTCAGCCAAATTAAATGCTTCCACAGTGAAATCGAAACATTCTTGGACGGATGAAGGGGATAAAGCAATGATCTCGTAGTCTCCATGCGAACCCCACCTGGCTTGCATCATATCACTCTGAGAAGCCATGGTGGGCTGTCCAGTGGAGGGAGAACCCCTCTGCATATTTATTATTACCAGGGGAGTTTCAGTCATCACTGCGTAGCCAATGTGCTCCTGCATTAAAGAAAACCCCGGGCCAGAAGTGGCGGTCATTCCCTTCAAACCGCCCCAAACTGCACCTATAACCGCGCCCAGTGCAGAAATCTCATCTTCCATCTGTATAAATGTTCCTCCCTCTCGGGGTAGAAAAAGGGATATGTCTTCGGCTATTTCCGTCGATGGGGTGATGGGGTAACCGGCAAAAAAACGACAGCCAGCTTTCACTGCTCCGCGGGCACAAGCCTCGTTGCCTGGTATGAATAGATTTTCAGCTTTCATCATCTTCATCCACCTGTATTGCCTGATCAGGACACAAAAGAGAGCAAATCTGACACTTAGTGCATCGTTCTTCATGTTCTGGGGTGGGAACATGCACTCCCTTTTTGTTCAGGGTTCCTGATTCCTCATAAACCTGGTGAGGACAGAATTCAGTGCAGATGTTGCACCCCTTGCACAACTTCTTGTCTATAGTAATCATGACATCAACCATTTTTCTTTTAGTGATGGTATTTTAAATAGATTGTTTCCGTGAGATTAAGCTGGCTATTAAACCATCATAAATTGGATTAAAAAGAATAATAGGGATTAATCAACACTTTCAACGTACATTAATGGATAATTAAGTTCTTCGTAGTAACGCATCCTGGTAACCGCCCTCACTCCTTGGTAAGAGGACACCACCTTGATATCCAGCATCTCCCCGGTAAGTGAAACATATTCGTATTCATTACCCCCTCCTGAGTTTCCAAAATCAATGTTCACTTCCACAGCATCGATGCACGGTTGAAGTTCCATGGATTCTTTAATAGCTTGTTCCAGTGATTTAACACTACTTTCACTGACTGGAGTTCCTATAAACTGATGGAAGAGGGCCCCCATAGTAATGGCCCCTTCAAATATTGCTCGTTCCCGGGGGGAAATGTTTTTGAAATATTTCTCATCCTTCCCACTACACATTCTTACACCCCTAAATAGTTACTAAGATTTGATATATAGGACTCTACACCCACTGCCGGTGTGGGGAATAGGTAACCCATCACCAGGAACATGGTCAAGGCCACTGTGGCCAAGGTCAGAATATAACGTTCCTCCTGAATCGGGTAGAATAAACTTACCACCATTCCGCCAACGAAAAATCCAGCTATTAATGCCAGGGCACAATAGTTTTGAACATCCTCCGGAGTGTCCCCCGGTGCCTGGTAGGGATATATATGTTCTTGCTGGGCCTTTATCACCAGCCTTTGCTTAGTGGATCCTAGGGGGTAACAAGTGATCAGGAAAAGGACATGGCCTTGTTCAACGGAAAGTCGGTAATCTTCCGATACTATACTGGAATTTGTCACCCGGTACTCCACGTTACCCACTCCACTCCAAACCAATGTAACATTATCACCCTCTTTCAACTGGTCCAATTTTAGAAAAGGAGACCCATGAAGAGTTCTATGGCCAAACAAGACCACTGTTCCATTGCCAGGCCGGGATGACTGAGGTTCGTGGTACACCCCATAATCAACGGATTTATTGTTTATAGTCTGTTCTATCCCAATGGCAGGTATTAGCAGGTAAAGGGCATTATTATCGTTTTTTTCAGTTTTTACTGCCCCAGAATAGTAATTGACTTCCACTAAAAAGTAAAGGGAAATGATGATCATCCCGGCGATTACCAGAACTGTAGAGACTTTCATGTTGTTCACTGAATATGTCACTGTCGGAGATATAAGTCCTCCCCAGGTGGGAAGAACTTATCGGAATAACTTGGCGTAGACTACTCCAGATCCCACGATAATAGCCCCTACCGCAAAAAGGGCATAGGGCACACCAGTTCCAGCAGTTGGTACAGTGGTGGCGGTATCCTGAGCATTACTTTTAGTAGATACTGATGGGGACTTATATTTACCAGTGGAATGGCCGGTGACATTTTCGGGCCAATAGTAGGTGTATGAATAATGTTTCTGCTGTCCAGGATACAGGGTGACATCCCAGGCAGCAGTGTCGGCCCAAGGAAGTTCATCATCCAAGTAAGTCACTTTAGGATTGCTGAAGACGAGTTTAGAGTCTATTGGTACAATGGGGGCTCTTACAATTCCTTCTACTCTAGGACCGGTGTTATCCATGTTCTTTATCCAGAAACAGAACTTACCACGCCATGAAACAAGGTCCAGATTGGGGTTCAAATACTCGATTTCGTTGGGAAAAAACCAAGTAGCAGTTAAACCCGGTTCGTTTAGAATGGGCCAGAATTGGTTGGGAATAGAACTATTGCGAGCAATGTAAGCCGGATATAAACTCAAAGGACCCCCATTAGGAGCCAAGGCAACAAGTTTAAAAGATACATCCTTAGTCTGTCCCGGTTCTATCTTCCATCCATAATCACCGGGAGTGTTGATATATTTGGCCATCTTCACGGCAGCTGGGTTGGTCCACTTAATAGTCCAGTTGATGGCTGGGGTGGTTTGGTAGTATTGCTGGCTTATTTTAAAATATTCCACATGATCATTGTTGTTTTTAATCTTCACATGGATAACAGCTTCCAAGTATGTGAATTTTAGAGCGGAGTCAGTTTCCTGAACCCATGCTTGCTGGTCGGTAGCAGCCCATGATGCCCCCAGGAATATGGAAAAAGTGAAAAGGAAAGCTACCACCAAAGTCGCTTTTTTTATCATGTTTAAACTCCTCATTTTGGTTAATAACATGTTGTTTCCTTTATTCACCAATTATCCATAAATTGATTTTAACTCCTGAATCATCCACTGCGGAGCTTTCTGAGTAGATACAGTCAAGGCAATGCTATCCGAATTCTGCATCAGGAACAAAGCATTTTCACGAGGCACTTCCAGTAAGACCAGATATTTCACATCCAGTTCTCCCAGATTAGATGCCCTTTCGAAATCTGATAGCTTCCAACCATAAGCATTCAGAGTAGATGATACTGTGGATCTATCCCATGTACCAGATGCAGATGCTCTTAGAAGTTGTTCAACATTGGTGGAGACAGAGGAGCTTCGAGAATTACTCAGGGTCACCTGGTTTATGGCGACTTCCTGTGCATTCTTTAAATTAGCATCTACAGATCCACTGTCCACTGCCCGGAGAATGGCCAGAACAGTTGCCCCACTGATACTGGGGGAGGTGTTGTTGATGTCTGGATTAACTGTCTGGTTGGATTCATTGGTGGGGGTAGTAGTTCGCAGATACACATCCACACTGTCACCCACGTTTACCAGTCCACCTGCAGCTTGTAGCCGAGTGATTATAATGGGCACCGCCACTGTATCGGGAGTTTCAATGACCATGTTGGCCAGGACACTGGCATCAGCTTCATTAACAATGGTTTGGGCGTCGGCCACCTTCATTATCAGATTTTTCTGGCCGGCGGCAGAGTAAGTGATCATAACCCTTCCGTAGGGATCCTTCTGGGCATTTATCTCCTGGCTTTGATATTCTCTCCAGGCAGCAGTAGCAGGAGTCATGACATCAACGGCTAAAGCTTGCTCTGGAGTCTCAGCACCATCAATTTCAGCTGTCAGAGTCTGTTTCTGAGGATCTAAAGCAAGAGGACCTTTAAAATAGGCGTTAACTTCATTTAATTTAGTTTGCTTAGCTGAACCCAGAGTTTCCTGATATGGTTGATACACTAAAAAGTAATAACCGGCACCTACCAAAACTATCAAAATAATACTAAATACCGCGGCACCAACCAGAGTTCTTTGATCATCATCAGGCCCTTTTCTCCCAAATCCACTGCTCAAACCACTAGGTTTCTTTTTTGGCTCTATTGGAGGCTTTAATTTAGGTTTTTCATCTGATTTTTTACGTGGTTTTGGGATGGGCCTCGGTATTTTCTTAGAAATTGCTTTTTTCTTAGAGTTCTTACTTTCTGACTTTTTAAGGCTGTTATCATCGGGAGAAATCTTCTCCTTAGACTTATCTGTGGCTTTAGATACCACGCCCTTAATACGTCCACCAATGTTCGGGTCAGATTTAGTATCTTCCTTGCGAAGATCGGGGACATCTTTCTTATCCTTATCTTTTTTTCCTAAGATTTTATCTAACATGTGGACCACTTCTTAGAAGTTTGCCGTATAATTCCATTAGGGGCACTATTAATACATATATTAATGTGAAGACTAATAAAAGCTTTGCGGGAAGATAGGCAATTAAGGACATAATTCCCTGAGGCAAACATGAAGCAATGATCAACAAAGCACCTATCATCACGATCTTCAAACCTTTAAATTTTGGATACTCAACGGTGCTTATCATAAGCACGGCTACCACCACCATGAGGAAAGATGCTATGTTTGCACTGAAAATTCCAGAGAGATAAAAGGATCCCAGTACCATAACAGTAGATGGAATGGGGAGTCCTATGAATTTATCCTTGGAAATCGTATCGTTGTCAATAATGAGTACGTTGAACCTGGAAAGTCGTAATATTCCACATACAACAATTAACAAGCCTACTACTATATTAATGTATGGTAAAAACATATTTGGAGAGGCAATACACAAAAACATTCCCGGAGCTACACCAAATGAAATTACATCAGAAAGTGAATCCATATTTTTTCCAAATCCAAATTGATCATCGCGTTTTGTCTTCCTGGCCACCCATCCATCAAGGGAATCGAATATTACAGCTAAGAGCATCAATTGAGCTGAAAATATATAATTACCATTTAAAAGCATTAAAATTGATAAAAATCCGGCTGATGCATTTAAGAGCGATAGTAAATCTGGTGCAGCCAAATAGTCCCTAATATGCATTGAAAAAAACCCCGATATTATTATAATACAAATTATTATTCATATTTATGTCTTTATACAAGACTCCTCACGCTCCAAAAAAAATTTTTAAATATTCTAGCAACTTAAAACATTCTAGCAACAATGGTTTCTCCTGCTTTTGGTTTTTCACCTTCATGAACCAGGATTTCTGAATTGTCTGCAGGGAGTATCAAATCTACCCTCGATCCGAATTTTATCATTCCCAATCGATC
>JAKQFA010000001.1 GCA_029556335.1 Methanobacteriota archaeon | reverse complement strand
CGGTTTCAACGGCCTAATCACCACCGTTTGTTCTTGCCCCTGTTTATCTAGATATTTTAAAGTCGCCTTTTCTGGTTGCCACACTACCACCGTAGATACTGTTTTTTGCTCCCTTCCCGTCTGATCCTTTGTTTTATCAGTTCCGGTGGTCAGCCCCCCCATTTTTACCCACAACATTCCCCCGGCAACTGCCAGGCCTACTAAAACCACTGCTAAGCCCAAAAATAAATACTTCCTCCGCCCCATACCTCCCACTATGCCACACCCACACCCCCCTCGTCAAACAAACAAAAAAAACGACTAGAGCTATCTCACTATCACATCCATCGCTACCAAATATTTCCCCTCAGATGCCAATTTCAAAACTTCCAATGTTTCACTCCAATCTTGTTGGTGAGCAGGTATATCCATTCTTCCCCCATCGTCATAGTTATCCATCATTAAGTCATCTTCTCTAATTGGCCCATTAAGCACACTAAATGTCACGCTATTTATTTTATCTAGAGGGGAACCAGCTTCACCCGTCAACACCGCCGACAACCTTGACAAGTTTTCATCTTCCATACTTATCGTCATCCCTGTCTCAGCTAATTTCTTCATTAGTTGCTGATCAAACACAATATTAACTACCGCCATTTCTGATGTCTCCACTCCCCAAGTTTTATCCTTTACCACCAATAAACTCACCACTACTCCTATTGATTCCCCATCCTCATTCACTAAACTAGTTAACACCCATTGTCTATCCATATTTGGTTGACTAGTAATTCTCATTCCGACCGTTTCTTGAGTTGGTAAACCAGACCGCACATCAGTACTATCTGTACGCCGCGATATATTCACTAACGGCAAGGTGGCTGGATTAATTCCTTGTTTTTCAGCCGCCTCCAAAATCTGCTCATTCAAGTTTATCAAGTCCTGTTTTAATGTTTTTACGTTTACTTCTCCCGCCACATCATCTATCGACTCTGGGCTATGACTTAAATCAATATTATATTGAACCGGCCCCTTCTCCACCTCCACCCACTTGCTTCCGTCCCACACCTTCACCGGCATCCTATCTACCACATCAATCCATTGCTGATCAATATTATCTATTGTCGCTCTGTGAGTATTTAAGTAAGCGATTATATTACCATCAGCATCTATTTTCACAATATAAGCGTGACCATCCTCTCCAGGAACCAAAGACAATGATTCTCCATCCTTTAATCCGGCATCAATCCATTCCCCATAACCATTTTTATCCCAACGTCCAGGATCGGCAGAAACTAGAGCTCCACTATCTTTGTCAAACACTAAATAAACTTGACCT
>JAKQFA010000049.1 GCA_029556335.1 Methanobacteriota archaeon | reverse complement strand
ATCCCTGGCTGGCTACATGGTGACTAGGAGTGGAAAAAAACTCATATTCTCCATCTACGTTAACAACGTGCCCTTAAATAACACTAAAGATGTGGCCCAGGTAGAGCAGGATATAAACAAAGTTTTAGAGGCCATATATTACAATTTATAAAAAGTTGATAAGAACCGTTATAAATAGTTCTAATAATAAATTTCATATACAAAACGTCTTTAAAATAATTATTTGTTAAAATTTTGTTCAAATAACTGTTTATTAGTATTTAATCCACAATTTATTTGTTCTTGTACCTTTTTTGTATGTTACATAGCATCTTAAATAATGATAATATTTATTAAGAACTAGTTTTAAATTCACATTATTCATGGTAATGATGAATATTATTCAACATAAACAATGTTGAATTTTTGGTTCATTAAAATGACTTATATCCGGCATGAAGGAGGTGAAAAAGATAAGAAAACAAGCAATTACACTAGCTATTACCTTTCTATTCGTTCTAATATTTGCTGGAGCAGCTTCCGCTGCCAATGTGACGGTAGGGCCTGATTCAACCTATAATTATCAGGCTATCCAGTCAGCAGTGGATGCCAGCGCGGATTCAGATACCATTACCGTGTATCCTAATGGTAACGATGTTTACAATGAAAATGTAATTGTAAACAAACTTCTGAACATTGTGGCCAACAGTTCTGACACCGTGGTTAATGGTAGTTTCACCATAACTGCCACTGGAAGCGGCTCCACTGTACAGGGCTTTACCATCAACGGTTTTATACATAGTGTTGTGATCTACCTAGATGGTGCTTCCAATGTTAAAATAATCGGAAATACCATCAATGGATTCAACAGTAGGCATGGTATTTATGCCTATAACTCCAATAGTAACACTTTAACTGGTAACAACATCAACGGTTGTGCAAATGGAATCTATCTTATCGATTCCATCAACAACATGTTAACTGGAAACAACGTTTTAGCCAATACCATCGTTGGGATCTACCTCGACGAGTATTCATCTGCTAACACCCTATTCAACAACACCGTAAATAACAACCACTACGGCATTTACCTCTACTACTACAGTAACTTCAACTATCTGGTAGAAAACACCGGTAGCCAACAATGACCATGGAATCACATTAGATGCTTCCACTGGTAACACCCTCCAGAAAAACACCATCACCAATAACCAGGGATACGGGTTATGGAGTAACTACTACGGAAATACCATCATCGAGAACACTATAATGAACAATAACTACGGAATCGGCCTAAACAACTACGTAAACAATGGCGTGGCCGAGACCATCAACTTCAACCGCATATACAACAACACCATTTACAACCTTGAAAATAGGCTTACCGCTAATGGAATACCCGATGCCACCTACAACTGGTGGGGAACCAACTCCCAGACTGAGATAGCCTCTAAGATATCAGGAACAGCAAATTACAGTCCCTGGCTCTACATGGCCATAAACGCCGATCCAAACAACGTTAACAACGGAGAAACTAGCCTCATAACCGCCAGCTTCAACAACTACAGTACTGACGGAGTGACTTACACACCCCTGGCCAATCCGACCCTCGGACACCTACCAGACGGCACACCAGTAGCATTTAACACCGGATTGGGAAGCTTCGGAGGAAGTAAAACCATAGAGACACTAACCAGCGGAGGCCTAGCAACCGCTACTTTCAATGCGGATGAAACAGCTGGATCTGCAGTTGTATCTGCAGTTACAGACGCCCAGACTGTGAACCTCAACGTGGTAATCTACCCCAAATCCAGCCTCTACCTGAATCTAACCACCAACAACACCAATCCAATGGTGGGTGACACAGTGCTCTACACATTGAAGGTGGGTAACCAGGGACCAGACGCGGCCCAGGATGTGGTAATGACCTATGTCATTCCTCAGGGATTGGAGTTCTCAGGAGCCACTGTTGATAACGGAACCTACACCTACGACGCCAGCACCAGGACCATCACTTGGACCATCGGTGAGGTGCCAGTAGGGGATCCTTACCTGTGGCTTTCACTACGCGTAGCTCAAGCAGGCCATTACCTCATAAACCCGACCCTCACCACCAGTACCTATGACCCCACACTAAACACCAACACCCAGTTCTTAACAGTCAACGCTCAAGCAGCAGTCGAACCAGAAACAGTGAACGCCCAGACTGAAACTAAGACGGTAAGGATGCAAAAAACAGGTATACCCGTAAACTACCTATTGTTAGCTTTACTTCTAGTAATAGGGGGTTACATAGTGCCAAAAAGGAAATAAACCATTTCCATTTTTTTTTATTTTTATTTTATTTTAGGATCATCCTTATTAAACTCTAAAAAACTATCAGGATACCTTTTAAGAATATAATCCATCAAACCCCTATTCTCCAAGTCTTTAATTACCAGTCGAGCCTCTTCCAGCAATTTTTTAGTTACCTGATAGCGGTGTTGCAGTTTATCATGGTCATTTTGGAGTTTATGATATCTTCGCACGTTGAACTCCACCTTCATATGTTCCAACTCATCCAGACGCTTTTGTATTATCTTCTTATCATCCATGGCGTCACGGAGGATCTCCTGAGAAGTGGATAGTATCTCTTTAAAGGACTCCAGCTCTTTATCCCTTTTTGAGAGTTCAGATTCCAGCATCTTTATTCTTTCCTGGTACGGATCCAAGTGTTCAGTCATCTTCATTCCACTTCCTATGAAATTGAGAGGATCATGGCCCTGATTCTTAGGTAAACTATTTTACCCTTCACTCTAATAATGGTAGTAGGTGCTTTAGAATGAACAAAGTGTTGATCTTGGTCCTGGTGGTTCTGGTAATGTTGGCTGCTGTCCTATTCATGGCCAGAAACGGTTCTGATGAAACTGAAAATAATAACAATTCTGCAGAGGCACAGAACACCCAGAACATGCCCTATATCCAGGACTCTAACCATTATAGCACTCCACCACAGAGTTCAGGAGGGAGCAATTCAGAAAAAGTGGCATGAACTCCTAGTATTAATACAAAATAAATTTTTTCTACTTAGAACTCCCTATCTCCTCTAATATGGCTTGGTGCATCCTCCTTATGAACTCCATCCTCTCTTCATACTTCAGAACATCCAGGTAGCCCTGGGCCACCAGGTTGAAGGCAAATGGCGAGGGTATCCGGGTGCTAATCTGTTTGATGTCCATTTTCTCTTCTTCCAGGAGTTTCAGGACTTTCTTGGCATTCTTAACGTCCATGTAGTCCTCCATAACCTCCCGGCGAGCCTCTTTGAGGATGGAGAAGTTAGGGTCCAGGTCCTTGACGAACTTAAGGAGGATCTTGCCCTTAACTTGCTGCCTTCCCACAGACTTCTCCTGTCCCTTGTAGCGGCGCAGGATCATGAGGGAACGCCCTGCACAGTGACGGAAGCGTCCAGCCAGGGTTTCGGTCTTGTCAATGGCCTCCACCAGGATATCCTCCAAGTTATCAGCGGTCAGCTCCTGGAAGGCTTCTAATCCTCCTATTTTCCCCTCGGAGCTGAGATAGAAACCATTGTCCGAGACAGAGATCATCACATCCCTCCGGAACTTACGGGCTATGACGTAGGCCAGTGCCCGGGACAGGGCATCATTAACCCGGCGGCCGAAGAGGCTGTGGAATACCACGAATTTACGGCCACCGTAGCCGGTGTAGAACTCTACCAGCAACTTTTTGAGGCTGGGGATCTCGGCGTAGAGGTACTGTTCCTGGAAGTACTGGTAGATGGAATGGGCGGCGTTATGGTCCAGGTAGAGATAGTCCTGTATGAACTCCATGATCTCCTCCTGGTTACGGCCCTTTTTATACTCCCACTCCAGGACGCCCCGGAACTTCTGTATCTCCAGGGCCAGATCAAAGGACAAGGGGAGTTGCTCCGAGAACCAGGAGGGAATCGTTGGTGGACCTGAGGCCGGGCTGACGTTAACACTCATACCCCGGGCATAGTTGAAACGGTAGATGCGACCACCCAGGACGAAACTATCACCTTTTCTCAGTTTCTCCATGAAATCCTCCTCCACACGGCCCACCACCTGGCCATTGCACTTCACCACCGCTGCTGAACGGTCAGGGATGGTGCCGATGTTGGTGGAGTACAGCATCCGGGCCAGCCTACCACGTCGACCCAGCTCATTTTTCTCCCAATCCACCCATATCTTGGCGTATACGTAACGATCCTCCAACCGTGTGTACTCCCCGGCCAGGTAACTCAGAACACTTTCAAAATCCTCCCGGGACAGGTTCCGGTAGGGGTAGCTGCCCCGGATCACAGCCAGGGCATCGTCAATATCCCAGCGGCTCTCAATGGCCATGCCGTAGATGTGCTGGGACAGCACATCCAGACAGTTCCCAGGAATGTGTATCTCATCGATACGGCCGTCCCGGGCATTTTTAAGAATGAGGGCGCACTCAACCAGGTCGTCCCTGTCCACCACCATCATACGTCCCTTGCTCTTCTCATGCAACTGGTGGCCGCTGCGACCTATACGCTGCAGGGCCCGGCTCACTGACTTGGGGGAGCTCACCAGCACCACCAGGTCTATGTAGCCGATATCAATACCCAACTCCAATGAAGTGGAAGAAACCACCACCTTCAACTTACCATCCTTTAACTGGTTCTCAGCCTCCAGGCGCAGCTCCCGGCTCAGGGAGGAATGGTGGGCCATGACATTATCATGGTTATAACTATCTGGGAAGCGCTTTTTGAGGTTGAACACCACACTCTCTGTTCCGCTGCGGGTGTTGGTGAAGATGAGGGTGGTCTGGTGCTCCTGGATGAGTTCATGCAGGGACTGGTACATGGCCCGGTTCACTTCATCGGTTTCGGTGGTGATTATATCCTCCACTGGGCATATAAGTTCCATATCCAGTTGTTTAAGGTAGTTAACCTCCACTATGAGGCAGTTACGGGGCTGGCCATAGTGCAGGCCCACCAGGAACTCGGCCACCCTTTCTAATGGATGTACGGTGGCGGAAAGTCCGATACGGGTGAAATCTCCCACCATCCTGGCCAACCGTTCTAATGAGAGGGAGAGATGGGTGCCCCGCTTGTTATCAGCCAGGCTGTGGATCTCATCCACGATGACGTACTTCACACTCTTAAGCTTCTCCCGGAACTTGGGAGCCACCAGGAGGATGGAAAGCGTCTCAGGAGTTGTTATCAAGATATGTGGTGGGGTTTTGAGCATCTTGGAGCGCTGGTACTGGCTGGTGTCTCCGGTACGAACCATCTTCCGGATGCCCAGCTTCTTCCCGGCAAGCTCTTCAATCCCCCTCAGAGGATCCTCCAGGTTCTTCTCGATATCATTATCCAGGGCCTTCAGGGGGGAGATGTAGATACAGTACACCTCATCTTTCAGTTTGTTCTCCTCAGCCAGGGTGGTCAGCTCACTGATGATGGATAAGAAGGCCGTCAGGGTTTTACCCGAACCAGTGGGGGAGGATACCAGCACATTCTGGCCTTGATGGATATCCACGATGGCCTGGCGCTGGGCCTGGGAAAAGGTCTCGAAGTTTCCCTGGAACCATTCCCGCACCCAGGGATGGAGTATATTGTAAATCTCTTTATCTGAGTATTTTTTTTCCTGTCTGGTGATCATGTGCTCTTAACTTCCCAAATATAAGTTCTTAACAATCTCTAATCTACTTAAATCATGTTGTAACGCTTCTGAAACTCCAATAAATCCTTAACCTGGCCAAAGTAGAGGATTTCAAAGTCCTCCACTCCGTAAACTTCCCAGTCCTTAATATCTCCCTTGAGAAACGGGGAAAGAGGTTTCTCGTGGAGGATGTCTGAACCTTCACTTACAAAGTTAAAGGACGGCATCACCACCAGATTCTTCCCCTGGAATTGGCCTTTAAGGTAACATTTCATCTTCTCAACCCTCTCCCCACTCCGGAGACCCAGAGTGGGGTGTTCATGGCCGATGATGATGGTCTTCTCATCTATCTCATCCCAGTTTCCGGGTACCTGGTCCCCATGCATCACCAGGAAATCCCCGGTGTGGTAGTGTTTATGCATCTCCAGACCAGTTTTCCGGGCGATGATGGGTGTCAGGGGGTCATGGTTGCCCTGGATAAGGATGATCTCCTGGAAGTGATTCCTTAAGAAGTCCACGAAGTCCAGGGTTTCACTCCACTCCTGGCGGCTAATCTTCCCAAATTCATGTTTAAAATCGCCATTGATAATAATGCCCTCTGCTTTTTGCTGGAAGAGCACCTCTTCCAGGCGGTTGGTCAGGAGGGGGTACTGGAATTTTGGGACCATCACTCCCTGATAGTTCAATGCTTCCTCGTATCCCAGGTGTAAATCGGAGATAACCAAGTAATCATTGGCCATAAGGGCCAGGTCCACTATCCGGGCACCGTAAAGACTGATATTTACCATAATTTTTTAATCCCTGTATAGAATTTCATAAAAATATTTACAATAGCTAAAGATTGGTGGGGTCTTGTGGATTAATACTAATTGGAGTAAGACTTTTCTATATGAAATTCCTTTTCCGATATTATATAATTCCTTCCTGGACTACTTTCCAGGGTCTACGTTGACATATTCTAAGGGTAGAACAAGTTTTTTGTAAAATTTAATTTATAAGTTTTTTCCCATCTCATAGGCTTCTGTCATGGCTTCACTTCCCTTGATGTCTCCCATGTTCTGGGCACCGCTTCCATAGATCACACCCATTTCTTTACCCACTAAAGACGAGGTAACCTCCTGAATCTCTCTACTCTCCTTTCCAGTGCCTATTTATTCCTGGCAGCAGGAGTGGTTTAGCACGGCTTTTTTATCTGTATTACCAGGTTTATGCATAGAACTGAACTACTTTTAACTGCACACCTCTGCCTAAATCTGCAGGTTAAATATAAAATACACGATATAGAAGCAGTAAATTGATGTTTAGAGCTTCCTATTTTATTGTATACTACAACAGATGAATCAGTGTATGGAATGGTATCCCATATGTGATTCTTCATCTGTTGCTTCTAACTTGAAAATAATTGTATTATAAGAGGGGGATTATCTTATCATAGAAATTATGCTGTGTTGTCAATTGTTTTGGGGCGCTGCCAATTATCGCAACTTACTACGAAAATTATTTTAGTTCTAAGGTGCATGTTCTTTGTATATCCACAGCCTGGTTTCTAATACAATATTGTCAGTAATAAGCAAACTTTTTATAGTAAGGACTATCATATATCTATACAGACTTGAATCCCTTACACCAAGGAATCTATCTGATGATATGTTCTGATGGTTGGTTGGGGTTTTGGTAACAGAACCCATTTAAGATTAGGGACAATTAATATTAACAAGAAAAAAGAGGTGAAAATAATTGAAAAAACATCTATAAATAATCGTAGTGGCATTTTTGGTAGGAGTGATCATCTGTGGTTCTGTTTCTGCAGCTGATCTTACTGTGAATAAAACAGCCGTCAAAACTGGACCCGACACCGCCACCGTTACTATAGTGGTTAATGGATCTTCATCTACCACTAGTGCATCTGCTGATGTGGTTTTTGCAATTGACAGTTCTGGAAGTATGGGATGGAATGACCCTTCCAACCTGCGACTTATCGCAGCAAACAATTTCATCGATAAAATGAATGCCAGCAGAGACCAAGTCGGAGCAGTTGATTGGGATAGTAGTGTACGGGGAACTCAACCTTTAACCAGTGATTTTGCCCTTGTAAAAACATTTATCAGCGCCATTGATGCTTCTGGTGGAACAAATCTAGATGCCGGTTTAAATGCATCCAATATTCTACTGGATACTGGTGGAAGATCAGGTGCAGCACACGTGATCATCTTCCTCACTGACGGTGAAGGAACATACACTCCCAGTGGAAGCCCAGGTTCTGAAGTTGACTACGCTGTTAGTAAGGGCTACGTGATTTATTCAGTTGGTTTAGGAAGTGGAATTGTGACCACAGATCTAGAAGAGATGGCTAATGTAACCGGTGGACAGTACTTCTTTGCTGCTGATGCATCGGCTCTTGATCCCATATTCTCTGCTATTTTCCAGCAAATGACCACCACAGCTACCAACATCGTGGTATCCGATACAATACCTAACTATGTGGAATTAGTTGGAGATCCCAGTGTGGCACCAAATAGCAGGGTAACCAACGCCGATGGTAGTACCACCTTCACTTGGAATGTGGGAACCTTGTCCACCAGTGAGAGCTGGATAGTTAACTACAATCTCCGATCCAGTAAGTTTGGAGAGAATCTACCCACCAACTTAGGAGCCACTGTGTCCTTCACAGACCCAACAGGTGTTCAGCAGACCAGTAATCTACCAATTCCAAGAGTGAACTTCGAAGACCCAAACGACCCTGGAGATGACACTAAAGTTAACGCAGCAACCATTGAAATGCAAAAAACTGGAGTGCCCCTACTAGGAATGGTTCTGGCCTTCCTGATGGTTATGGGCGGATTCTTAGTAAGCAAAAAATAAGTTGTGGGCTTTTTCAAAACCCCACTATATCCCTTTTTTTCTTTTAAAACTAAATTTCATCCCAGTCCACGCTGTGGGTGACGGGCAGCTCCCTGAGCCAGCCAATATCGCTCTGGTATAGCATCCTGATATCCTGTATTCCCAGGCGGATCATGGCCAGCCTCTCAATTCCCAGACCAAAAGCAGCAACTGGGGTTTCCACTCCCAGGGGTTCCAGGACCTCGGGGCGGAACATTCCTGCTCCACCCAGCTCGATCCAGCTCTCCTTCTCCGGCAGGTAGATCTCACACTCAGTGGATAGATAGGTGTAGGGGAAGTAAGCCGGTCGGAATCGTACCTGGAAGCCCAGTTGATGATAAAACTCCTTTAAGATCCCCAGGAGGTTTCGGAAGTTGATGCTCTTGTCAGCCACGATACCCTCCACCTGGTGGAACTCTGGCAGGTGCTTGTAGGTGATGGTCTCCCGGCGGAAGACCCGGCCCACCGAGAACATCTTCAGGGGGGGCTGGTTGTCCTTTAAAAACCGGGCTGAGACACAGGTGGTGTGGGTGCGCAGCACCGACTGCCGGGCTACTTCCCGGTCCCATTGGTAGTTCCAGCCCTTAGAACCCGTTTTTCCACCGTGTTCATGGGCCTTTTTAACCCTCTCCACCAGTTCCTCGTCGGGTAGCAGGGTCTCCCGGGGAGTTTTAATGTAGAAGGTGTCCTGCATCTCCCGGGCAGCGTGGTCCTGGGGCTGGAAGAGGCAGTCGAAGTTCCAGAAAGCAGATTCAAGTATAGTTCCCCTGGACTCGGTGAAGCCCAGATTTAGGAAGATACGTCTTATCTCCTCAATGGTCCTCTGCAGGGGGTGGAGCTTACCAGGGAAGCTTTCCGGGTGCTCAGCCTTTACATCGTAGGCCCGGTAGTGCAGATTCCTCCAGCTACCACTTTTAAGCTGTTCGTGGGTGATCTGAGTGGCTTCCTCCCTGATCTCAACTCCATCCTCCAATATCTCCTTGCCCAGGGTGGTGACTTCTAGTGTGTAGCTGGGTTTCTTATGAACCTTAAGGAGCCCCTTCCTTTGTTTTAAAAGATTAAAACCTTCTTGAAGTCGAGGGGAAAGTTCTTGTAAGGATAACTCACCACTTTCTTCCAGTTTGGAGAGTAAATTTTCATCAGGACCAGCCTCTTCCAGTGCCCTTTTCCCATGCTTACTGATGGTGACCTGGCCCTTATCCAGGGTGGCCCAGCCTTTCCGGAGTAACCAGCCAATGGCGATTTTCACCTCGGATGGTTCAATACCAGACTTCTGGGATAAATCCTTCATATCTACAGTTTCTTCTTTTCCCAGGGCCTTTAGTATCCTCCGTTCAGGCAGTCCATCCTGTGCATAGGATGCGCCATCCTCAGAGAGGCTCAGGAGTTCATCCACATCTTTGTTTACCTTAATAATATTTTTAGAGGCTAGAATACCAGCGGCACTCATCACGGATTTGATTGGTAAAAGTTGAAGTTTCAACACCCTCTCTGGAGTGCTCTCTCCTCCTTCTGACTCCAGGGCCTTCAAGACCTTCTTTTCGTAAAGGTGCATCTCCTCTTTAATTCTATCCAGCATTAAAATACCTCATTAATCAATCATCATATAAAGTTTATTCTTTATAATCGGCCAGATAAGCTGCCATAATAGAAGAAGCAGTCAGATCGGCTGTAGTACCAGGATTCAAACCTTTTTTCACCAGTTCATCATCGAACTGGTCTAGTTTATACCGGCCTTCCTGGGTTAATATTCCTCCCTCATCCAATATACTCTTTGCACTCCCTGATACTTCCCGGGCTGTACCATACCCATACTTTCTCTCTATAAGGGTATCCGGAATCTGGGAGAGTATGGTCAGGAAAGTCTGTACCGTAGCCTGATTAATACTTTTCGTGGCTTTAAGTTCCCTGAAAACTGGAAAGCCAGTTTCGAAGGTGACAGGCATACCCTGGGTAAGCTCGTGGGAGAGCCGGTCCCATCCGGCTGAGATCTCCAGCACATGAAACATGTTAAGCTCATTGTCAAGGAGTTCCTGGACTGAATCATCACTTGCCACGTCCAGTTCACCCTGTTCCCCCATACCTCCTGCATCAGCGATGTTGATGGCCTGGTATAGGTTGACAGCATCCTGGGGGGTGGTGGCCTTCATGATCCGGTCCACGTTGCCCCTAACCTCCTCCAGTTCATCACTCATACCAGCCGCGGCTGATAAAGGAGTTAAGAGCATCACTATCCCTAGGTTGGTGTTGTCCCCCACCCAACGGTCCGTTTCCATTACAGAGTCTTTTATCAGTTTTCCTAAGCCTATTTTATGCCATTTACCCGGGTCATGGTAGCGTGAGCCACGATGGGCAGCCCTCCGCAGGTTATCCCCAATAACCACTCCACTTATTAGGAAATCCTCAAAGGCCATGTCAGGAAAATCCCTGGTTCGGTGCACGTTACCCGGCTTGGGATGGCCGCTTACCTCCAACACCGAGGCTATTTGGCCACACTTAGCTATATAATCAGCATCCACAATTATCCCTCAAAAACAGCTATCCAGCTGGCCTTCCAGGAACATGGGGGTGAAGTGGCTTATTATCAGATCCGCCCCGGCCCTTTTAATGGACAGTAAAGACTCGTAAATAGAGTCCATAGTAAGGTAACCGGCTTCGATACCAGATATTAACATGGAATACTCGCCACTGACTTGGTAAGCGGCGGTGGGCATTCGATATTCATCTTTCACCATCTTTATGATGTCCAGGTAGGCTAGGGCTGGTTTCACCATCAAAATATCAGCACCTTCCTCTATGTCCAATTCAACTTCCCTTAAAGCCTCATTGGAGGTGTGAGGACTCATTTGATAGGTTCTTCGGTCCCCGAAGGAGGGTTCTGAACACACCGCATCCCGGAAGGGTGCGTAGAAGCTGGATGCATACTTGGCAGCGTAGGACATGATGATGGTATCCTCAAATCCGCTGTTATCCAGGGCTTCCCGGATAGCCCCCACTCGGCCATCCATCATATCTGAAGGCGCCACCATATCTGCCCCGGCCCGGGCATGGGATAGGGCTGTTTCGGATAGGTAGTGCAGGGTCTCATCGTTTAGGATCTGACCCCCCTCCACCACTCCACAGTGTCCGTGGCTGGTGTACTGGCACAGACACACATCAGTTATAACCACCAGGTCAGTTTCTTCCTTCAACCTGGCCACGCCACGTTGGACTATACCATCAGGATGGAAGGCCATGGAGCCCACTTCATCCTTCTCCCGTGGCATGCCGAATAGTATCACAGAATGAAGTCCCAGTTCTTCCAGTCGACAGGCTTCATCCACAGCATCCTCCAGTGAGTAGCGGTACTGGCCGGGCATGGTGTTAATATGTTCATTATCACCGGGTTCCAGTTCTTCCTTAATGAACAGGGGATAGATGAAGTCTTCTGGATTTAAGGTTGTTTCTTGGAGGATTTTCCTGATCTGGGGGGTTTTTCTTAACCTGCGCATGCGACGAAAAGGGAATATCATGTTCTTACCACCTAGTGTTAATTGCAAATATTCAGTATGAAAGGGTTAGATCTATAAATTGATGGATAATTAACCTTATTTTTCTAATTTTAAAGAGGCTGGATATAAATTTATTCTTTTAAATGGTAGATGGATTTCACCCTCCCTCCACATCTACTTTATCAGCCCAACTTCCAACAGCACCTCCCCACCCCCTTAATGGATATGGCACCGGTAGAATAAACTTCCCTGCAGTCACCACATCTGTATCAATCACAGCCAACTCCAATTTTTCCATCTGCAAGGTAGGGGCAACTCCGGGGCAAGTTCCACAACCAGCACAGAAGAAATCACCATCTTTGGTGTTCACAGGTTCCTTGATACATCCCAACTCCAAGAATGAATCATAACCATTCTTTCACTCTTTACAGTCTACATGGGGCTACAGGATCATCCAGGGTATGGTGCAGGGCTACCTTTACAATCTGAACTCTTTTAATGAAGTTACAAGGTATTTAACCCGGGTTTTCATCTTAACCCCGTCCATCACAGATAGATAACCTTCTTTTTCCCACTTCTTATCCCTAGAGCTTCATATGAGATGAATCTCTGTATACGGCTTTTTTTGATAGTATCTCTTGGCATGCTCCACAATAAGTGCATGGTATTCCTGATATATGGGTACACTTCGGGGTAAACATCTTTCAAAGAGGTCTTTAACCTCTGAATAACTGGAATTTTCCTTAACAAAACCTAAGTGGCTGAATATTCTTTTGGTGTAGTTATCCACCACGAATTGGGGTTGGTGGTAGGCATAAAGTAGTATGGAATCGGCGGTTTCGTTACCCACCCCTTTAACCTCCAACAGTTCCTTCCGGCTAGGTACATTGTCTTCCAGTTCTAGGAAAAATCGGCTGATATTTTGTAGGTAAACCGATTTCTGGTTGAAGAACCCGGCTGGCCGCACTGCCTCCTTAAGGATTTCGGTTTCAAGCTGGAGCAAACTCTGGGGATGCACTGCATCCAGATTTTTCAGATTCCATAGGGCCTTCTCAGCAGAGGTCCAGGCAGTGTTTTGGGTAAGTATGGATCCTAGAATTACCTCAAATCTCTGCCGGGAATTTTCGGGTAAACTGTAATTAAGGGGATGATACCCCCTTGAAGAACCACTCTTTCTAGGATTTTTGCCTTCCCAGTCCATCAGGGGCCACCAGCCCTGAGGACCGTACAATTGGTAGAGCTTACGGTACACCTGGATTAGCTGGTTTTCTTCTGTCATGGGGGTTCCTCATATAATTAATAGCAGGGCCTATCATATAATAATATAAGAGATTATTAGAGTTGAGGATTCACATGTCAGGAAATAGTACAGGAATCATGTTCCGGGTGACCACCTTCGGATCCAGCCATGGAAAAGCATTAGGGGCGGTTATTGACGGCTGCCCCGCTGGTTTGGACCTTACCAGGATGGACATCCAGGGTGAACTGGACCGTAGAAGGCCAGGGGCCAGTAGTATCACCACTTCCCGGGGTGAAACTGACCAGGTGGAAATTTTATCTGGAATATTCCAGGGAAAAACAGATGGCACCCCCATTGCCGCGGTGATTTATAATGAAGATGCCGATTCATCTGCCTACGAGGCTATCAAACATAGGCCCCGTCCTGGACACGGGGATTACACTTGGACGGCCCGGTACGGTGTTTACGACTATCGGGGGGGTGGAAGGGGGAGTGGCCGGGCCACTGTTGGCCACGTCATCGGTGGTGCGGTGGCTAAAAAGCTCCTGAAACTATTAGATATTAAAGTCATATCCCATGTTACCCAGATTGGAGATATCAAGGCTAGCCCTGTCTCTCACAGTCGAATCGAGGAGTATTCAACTAAAAATCCAGTAAGGTGTGCTGATCCCCAGGCTGCACCTAAAATGGAAGAAGCCATACTGGAAGCCAAGGCTAAGGGAGATTCACTGGGCGGCATTGTGGAGATAATTGCCTTCCAGGTACCAGCTGGACTGGGGGAACCGGTCTTCGGTAAACTGGACGCTGAACTGGCCCAGGCCCTCATGGGTATTGGTTCGGTTAAGGGTGTGGAGGTGGGTTTAGGATTTGAACTGGCCCGGTCCACTGCCAGTGCCACCAACGATGAATATTACCTGGAGAAAGGCCAGATCAAGACCACCACCAACACATCCGGAGGAATTGTAGGGGGAATTTCCAATGGAATGCCCCTTGTGATGAGGATGGCGGTTAAACCCACACCCTCCATCAGTTTGCCCCAGAAAACGGTGGACCTGGAGAAAAAGGAAGAAGTCGAGATAAAAATACTGGGCCGCCACGACCCCTGCATCTGTCCAAGGATCACCACCGTTGCAGAATCAGTGGTGGCCATGGTCCTGGCTGATCATCTCTTAAGAACTGGCTTAATAAATCCTTGTCACGTGTAACATGCACTTATATGGCATAGTTAGTCCATCATTGATTTCTCCGGGTCGGTGCTGCACTTCACCATTATCCCCAGCATGTTACACTTCCGGAGGCCACAGGAGTCTAGTTTAGGGTGCCAGCGATAATGGCGACAACAGTCATGGGGGCAGTGGCACTGGGCCCGGCAGATTCTTAATGTTTCATCAGGACTATCCAAATAACATCCCCCTCTATCTCCTGTTACCCAACAGTGCATGGTACATCCGGTTTATGGTATACTGAGTGGATAGGAACTTCTTTTTAATGGTGGTAGAAGTGCCTGCACTTATCCACCTGCCTCTGATAGGAGATGAGACATCTTACCCCTATCAAATCCTTAGTTAAAGAAAAGAGCCCCGGGGGGGATTTGAACCCCCGACCACGAGATTACGAGTCACGCGCTCTACCAGACTGAGCCACCGAGGCCACAAATAGTATAGGACTTTTCTAAATTTAAATATTCACCTTTACTTAAAACTCATCCAGGGTATGCTGCCTGGCCAGGTAGCAGTCCAGGTTCAGCTTCATCCCATCCTGGGCAGCCAGGGTCTTAACTCCAGTGCGGGTTGTGATCCTCTCTGCTTCCTCCTCGGGATGATCCATGATCATCTTCATCCCCAGATGGGTCATAACTGCCAGGCGGGGTGAAACCTCCTCCACCAGTTTTTCAAATTCATCGGCACACATATGGCCCCTTATCTTTTCCCCACCTGGACGTATGACGCTGCTGATAAGTACATCTGCTCTGTAGTGTTCTTTTTTAAGTTCCGGGAAGTAGGATGTGTCGGAGGTGTAGGAGAGGATGAAACCATTCCATTCAAGTTTGAAACCGATGGTCATGGGATCTCCGTGCTGGGTTCTGGTTCCGGTAATGGAGATGTTGCCCAGTTCATACTCTTCGCCGGGTTGCAGGGCCTTCACCTCGGATTTGCCTAGATGGTACTTGGAAATGGATGGTCCCCACTGTTGATAACCATTTATCACACTCTGGCTACCTACAACTGTGCCCCTTTTCCGGGTCATCCCCCTGGTCATGGCTTCGATGAGCACCTCGGCGTCATTGTAGTGATCGGTGTGGCAGTGGGAAACCAGCACTGCATCCAGCTTCAGGGGATCCAATCCGAACTGGTAGCTGCGGACCAGTGCTCCTGGTCCCGGGTCCAGGTGCAAGTTCTTACCATCAATTCCATCCAGACGGATACCCCCGGTCATCCGGCGCTGTGTAATGGTGGCGAAACGTCCACCACCACTTCCTAGAAAGGTTAACTTCATCTTACACCACTTGATACAAATTTTATTCATTACACAATATAACATCACAGCTGAGATTAGCGCCTGAACGGCTTATACACAAATTTTCATCCCTAATAACCACCACATCCCCTGTTTTCACCTGGGATGGATCTTCTACCCTCATCAACACTGTTTCATCCACCTGGGCCCGCACGTTCCAGTTGGTATCCAGGGCCAGAACCCCCTTGCCAAGCTTAACTTCCATTTCATGGTTCTTAACACCGGTCACGGTACCCACCACTCCACTGGTCATTATTCGAGAGGCGATCTCCATCTCACGGGCGGCGGTGACCATTTTATCCTTCAATTCTGCACGCCACTTAGCCAACTCCTTCACATCCTCAATGATGGTGCTGCGCAACAGGGCATGGGCTGCTTTCTTGTCCAGTGCAGGGTGCACCATTAACTTGTCATATTCTGCACTAACTGATGGACTGGCATGTGCCACTTCCTCCATGATCCTCTGGAACAGTTCACCCACTTCCTGGAGGGTGGTTTGGGATTTCCACCCCTGACTTATGATCTCATTTGCCAGCTTCTTGGTTATCTGGTTTCCAAAGACTACGATGGAAACCCCACCCTGCTCCACGCTATCAATATTTGACCCAGTAAGTTTCACCAGATGATAGGCATGACTGGTCCCATAGATCCGTTTCCTCAGGGTTTTAGATGGGCTTCGATATTTCACCTCTCCCACCAGAACATCACCAATCCTACGCACCTTCTCCGCATCATCAGTTATTTTTAAAGATATCCCCATGGCAGATGCTTCCTGTAAAAGCTCTTTTTGGGTTTTTATTGCTCCGGAGTAAAGTTTTCCTTCCAGGATTTCTCTATCTTCCTCATCACCTAGAAATCCAATTCTCCGCTTGTCACCAATCATAACGCAGCCTTTACTGCTGATGTAACTAATAATAAGACTCATGACTTCACCAAAAAAATTTTATAAACACCCACTTTAGTGATGGATTAGAATTTGTTTAAGGATGGGATATATAGTATTTTTGATTTAATTATAGGGCTCCCCTGAGCTGGGATGATATCATTAGTTGTGAAGCTTAGCAGAGGATCAGAAAATTAAGCACCACATAAACGATTAGGGAAACCGCAACAAATCCAGATAAAGAAAGACTCCTGATCCCCTCCTGATCCTGATACTAAGTGAGATTAATTAATGGAAACTCTAAGTTTTTTTTAGGATTAAGGACTTGCTACCCAGTTTAAGATTACTGGAAACACCCTTAGGGCGATAACTTGAATCGGAAGATGCATCTATCCCCGCCATCGGCTATGGTCTGGTCACGATCCACAGAACCCTCTATTTCAGTCCACTGCAGGCTCTGGTTGACCATGGCCTGGCAGTTAAGACAGAAAACTGGCTGGCTGGATGATTCCTCTATCCAGGGGCAGTTTTTAAATTCGAACAGGTATTCAGGGCCGTCGATCTTGGTTATGGTTAGTATACCAAATCCTTCGAAAAAATGAGACAGCCAATTCAGATAGAAGTTGAACTTCTCATCTAACTTATCTGATACATCCTTAGGGATGACATCTAACATCTCTTTCTCGAAGCTGGGCCGCATTTCATCTTCCAGGCGTTTGGCAAAAACCTTCAGTAAGAGGGAACGCATTTCTGAGTCTGATTTATCAGCGCAGGTGGGCATGGCACTCAGGATGAAATCGTAAAAGTCAGCCATCACCTGATTTTTTATCACTTCACTCTTCTTTTTCTCAGCGGCATGTTTGTAAAGGGCCATCTCTATATTGGCGTTTACTTCACTTTTCTTGAATGGCTTCAGGATGTAACCATAGGGTTCGGTTATCCTAGCCCGGTTCAGAACATCCTCATCCGAGTATGCAGTTAAGTAGATAATGGGCACATCGAGATGTTCCCTAATTTTACTGGCCGCTTCAATACCATCCATATCCCCCTTTAATACAATATCCATCAATATTATATCCGGTTTAGTCTCCAGGGCTCTTTTCACAGCATCTTCACCTGTAAACACGATGTCCAGGACCTTATGGCCCAGGTCTTCCAGTTTTTGTTTGATGCCCATACCCACTATGGCTTCATCTTCCACCACTAATATCCGGGTTTTACTCATCGGATCCTCTCCTTATATTTAAGTTCATTGAAAACTATTTTATACTCTTTCTTATCCCTATCTAATTCTATCTGGGCATCTAACTGGTTAACCAGGCTGTTAATCAGTTGTAAACCCAGGCTCTCCGTATTTTTAAAATCAAAATCAGGGGGGAATGGATCTCCATCATCCCTGATTGTGAGTGTGAATCTTCGTTTTCCGGTTTCATTAAGATTGAGCTCTATTTCCCCACATTTATCCATAGAAAATCCATGCTCCAGTGAGTTAGAAACCAGTTCATTGATTATGAGGCCACATGGGATAGCGGTTTCAATTCCCATGGTGACGTTGTCAATGCTGAGGAACGTTTTTATCATGTCGGAGTCCCCACCGTATGAGTCTATAAGGTCGGTGATAAGGTTTTTTACGTACACCGAGAAGTTGATACTGGCCAGGTCTTCTGATTGGTAAAGATTTTCATGGATAAGAGCAATGGATCGTATGCGGTTTTGACTTTCACGATAAAGGTTTATAACGGATTCATCCTTGATCTGTGCTGATTGCAAACTCAGGAGGGTGCTTATGATCTGCAAGTTGTTCTTGACCCTGTGATGAACTTCTCGCAGTAGAAGCTCCTTTTCTCTTAAAGATTCAATAATACGATTTTCAGCTAGTTTTCGCTTGGTAATATCCCTACCAACACCTACAAAGGCAACTACATTGCCATCATCATCTAATATGCCCTGATGTGCCCATAACAACCAGCGCCATCCATTTTTAGTCATTAATCGCTGCTCCAAGTATATGGAGTGGGGTGGTTGGTGTAGTTTTTCCAGGGCCCTGGCAGTTTCTTCTCGATCATCTTCATGAATAAGGGGCTTGAAATTCTCTCCCAGAATTTCTTCCTCTTTTTTACCAAAAACTTCGCAGTAGGAGGGACTTACAAATAAGAGATGGTCATCCAAGTCAAACTTAATTATCAAGTCAGTCTGGTTTTCAACCAGCAGCCGGTATTTTTCTTCTCGCTCCTTCAGGGCGTTCTCAAATCGTTTCTGCTTGGTTAGGTCCCTACCAGATAAGAAGATGATATTTCCGGCTTTCAAATTAACAGGGGTGATGGATAACTCCAGTATCTTCACTTGATGGTTAATCTTAAATGAAACTTCCACAATATTTTTTAACACCCCTAAATCTTCACTAAAGATATTTTTATATTCAGCACCAACGAATTCTTCAATGTTTCGGTTTAGAAGCGTTTCACGGTCCATTTCCATGAAGGACAGGGCTGCATCATTGCACTGTATAAAGTTATGGTCTCCATCAAGTACCAGTATAGGGTTTTTTGTCTTCTCAAAAAGGGTTCTGTATTTCTTCTCACTTTCCAGGAGGTCTATCTGGGCAGTTTTTCTCTCCATCTGTTCTTTGAACTCTTTCAGAGCCCGTTGCACTGCATGGGGTAGTTTGGACAGGTTACTTTTTAGGACGTAGTCAGTGGCACCTGCCTTGAGCATCTCCACTGCAAAGTCTTCACCAATTTTCCCACTCACGAAGATGTAGGGGATCTGATTTCCCATTTCCCGGGTCAGCTTCAGTGCGGTAACCCCATCAAATCGGGGCAGGGAATGATCAGCCAGCACTACATCGGGCTGGAAATTCTGAAGTTCCCTGAGATAATCTTCCTCATTATCCACACGTAAAGTAGATATGTTTAAGCCTTCCCTCTGTAATTCGCGCTCTGCTAGTTCAGCATCCAGTGGAACGTCTTCTAGGATTAGAAACTTTATTTTTTTATCCATATCATCCTCTAGGGGGGTTTGTTAATGAGCATCCAGTACAATCCCAGCGTGGAAACCGCGTCGATGAATTCTTCAAACTCCACGGGTTTGCTGACGTAACTGTTTACCCCCAGTTCATAGCTTTCCACTATATCCCGGTCCTCCCGGGATGAGGTTAAAATAACCACTGGTATCTTCTTGGTGGTTTCATGCTCCTTTATCCGGTGAAGAACCTGCATCCCATCCACCTTAGGCATCCTCAGATCCAGCAGTATAAGCTTAGGAACATCATCAGGGTTTCTTCCAGCGTAATCTCCAGTGGCAAATAAGAAATCCAGTGCTTCAGCCCCGTTTTTTACCCAGAGCAGCTTGTTCATCAGATTTTTCCGTTTTAATGCCCGGGTGGTTAGTTCTGCATCAGTAGGGTTATCTTCCACTAACAATATTTCCACTTCATCATAATCCATACACACTACCCCTAATATTATATTTGGGAATTATTTTCATACTTTAGGGAGGGTGAAATAAATAGTGGCCCCCTTAAATGGCTCACCTTCACCCCATACTTGACCACCGTGTCTTTTAATAATACGCTGGACAATTGACAGTCCCACACCGGTTCCTTCAAATTCTTCGGCGGAGTGCAGTCTCTGGAACAATCCGAACAATTTGTCGATGTACTTCATATCGAAACCAGCTCCATTATCCTTAACATAATAAATGATTTCATCATTATAATTCTGAGCCCCCACCTTAATAACCGCGGGATTTTTGTTACGGGTGAATTTAATGGAGTTACTTAGGAGGTTCTGGAATACCTGGGCTATCAGTATCCGATCCCCCTGGGCGTTGGGCAGATCATCCACAACTAGTTCTAATTCTCTACCCTCCCAGTCGGGTCTTAGATCTTCCCACACATTCCTAACCAGATACTCCATATCTATTTCAAACCCCTTCATCTTTTGACGCCCCACCCGGGATAGAAGCAGGATATCATCAATGAGATCACCCATCTTTTCCGTGTTTTCACGGACAATGCTTATGAGGCGGTTCCCTTCTTCATCAAGCGAATCTCCGTAATCCTCCATTAATATCCTGGAAAACCCGTCAATAGCTCTGAGAGGAACTCTCAGGTCATGGGAAACTGAATAGGCAAAGGCTTCCAGTTCCTCGTTTGCTTCATGTAGTTGAATGGCACTGTTTTCCAAGTCCCGATTGAGTTGATTTAGTTTCCGCACCTTTTCTATTCTCTCCGCTAAAAGAGCAACCACAATTACTAGAATGATCAGGATAAGAAGTCGAAAAAGGTCTTCATAGGAAGGCCCTCCAAACTCCCTAATTATTGGGATTTGTAAAACCATCATTGGCACATTCATGATACTAAACACTACTCAACGTCCCCCTCATTCCTAAATGAAGTTATGATTTACTATCATCATTATAATTTATTGCAGCATTACAATTTAATAAACCTTTCATTGTAATTGGCTTTTTCTATTAGCTGAGGATGATGGGAATGATCATCGAGATAAATTCATAAAAATGGTTTCACCAATTTTTTGTGCAAAAAATTCATGGAATAGAATTAAAGATATGTATAAGGAATAGAAAGTTTGATAATTCAAAATCAGATTTTTAGTTTTAAAGAACAAGTGATATAGAAACTGGGGGTGGTTATAGAAAGGGAGAAAAAAAGAAATGAGAATATGGCTTTTTTTTATTATTTGTTGAGGCCGCCCTCTTTTCCTGCTTCAGCTCCAGTGCTCACACTCGAAGATAATTCTCGACACTCTCCCAAGACAGTTTCCAGGAATTTTCCAGTGTAGGTCTTACTTGCAACGATTTCTTCGGGGGTGCCCTGAGCCACTACCCTGCCCCCTTCATCTCCTCCTTCAGGTCCCAGATCGATGATGTGATCGGCAGTTTTTATAACGTCCAGGTTGTGTTCTATGACCATGACTGTGTTACCAGCATCTCTTAGTCTTACCAGTACCTGTAATAGCTTCTTTATATCTGCGAAGTGGAGGCCGGTGGTGGGCTCATCCAGAATGTAGAGGGTTCTTCCGGTGCTCTGACGGCTCAGTTCCTTGGCCAGTTTGACTCTTTGGGCCTCCCCCCCTGATAGGGTGGTTGCCGGCTGCCCCAGCTTGATATAACCCAGACCCACATCATCCAGGGTTTTAAGCTTCTTACTTATGCGGGGGATATTTTTAAAGAAGTCCAGGGCCTCCTCCACAGTCATATCCAGGACCTCAGCAATGTTCCGGGCTTTGTAACGGATGTCCAGTGTTTCACGGTTGTACCTTTTACCCTTGCACACCTCACAGGGCACGTAGACATCTGCTAAAAAGTGCATCTCGATTTTTATGATCCCATCACCACTACAGGCCTCGCAACGACCACCTTTAACATTAAAACTGAATCTGCCAGGCTTATAACCCCTCTTTTTTGATTCGGGGGTTTGTGCGAATAATTCCCTGATGTAGGTGAACACTCCAGTGTAGGTGGCCGGGTTGGACCGGGGTGTTCTGCCGATGGGGGATTGGTCTATGATGATGACTTTATCCACCTTCTCGGTGCCAACGATCTCATCATGCTCACCAGGATGGGTGTGTTTATGGTTTAACTGGGCAGAAAGTCCCTTGTAAAACACATCGTTTATGAGGGTGCTCTTACCCGAACCAGAGACACCAGTGATACAGGTGAACACTCCCAGGGGAAATTCCACATCGATGTTCTGGAGGTTGTGCTCCCGGGCACCCTTAACAGTTATACTATCCCCATTGGATGATAGTCGCTGGGAGGGGGTGGGAATAGTTTCTGCACCAGACAGATATTTACCAGTTAATGAATCTGTGGTCTCCATGATCTCCTGGGGCGTTCCCTCCGCCACCACGTGTCCGCCGTGTTCACCAGCTCCGGGTCCGATATCCACCACATGGTCAGCTGATAGTATGGTTTCTTCATCGTGTTCCACCACAATAAGGGTGTTACCAATGTCCCGCAGTTTCTTAAGGGTTTCAATGAGACGGGCATTATCCCTCTGGTGCAGGCCAATACTGGGCTCATCCAGGATGTACAGCACACCAACCAGTCCTGATCCGATCTGGGTAGCCAGCCTAATCCGCTGTGCCTCCCCACCGGACAGTGTCCCGGAGGAACGGTCCAGGGTAATGTAATCCAGCCCCACATCCACCAGGAATCGCAGACGCTCATTTATTTCCTTGAGTATTTCCTGTCCTATGAACTTTTCACGCTCCTTAAGTTCCAGACCCAGGAAGAATGATTTAGTCTCCTTTATGGGCATTTTCACTACTTCGGTGATGGCTTTCTCCCCTACCGTCACTGAACGGCTCTCGGGGCGCAGGCGAGTGCCTGAACAGGCTGGACACTTCCGGTCACTCATGAAGTGGCCCATGTAACTGCGCATGTAGTTGGACTTGGTCTCCATGTAGATCCGTTCCATCCTGCGCACCACACCCTCAAATCGGCGCATAACCTTGTGGGTGCGATTTTTACGACGGAATATGAACTCCACACGATCTTTGGAGCCGTAAAGGATGATGTTCTTGTACTCCAGAGGCAGATCCTGGAATGGAGTGTCCATACTGAAGCCGTAGTGATCCGCCACTGCCCGCAGCATCTGGCCGTAATAGTTATCCCGGTGTTTGGATTTGCTCCAGGGAAGTATGGCCCCTTCATTCAGGGATAACCCAGGCTCCGGCACCACCAGGTCAGCATCAATTTCTAGTTTGCTCCCCAGGCCGTTACACTCTGGACAGGCCCCATGGGGACTGTTAAAGGAAAACATCCGGGGACTTATCTCTTCAAAGTTGATACCGCAGTCTGCACAGGCGAAGTGTTCACTGTACAGTTTATCATCACCATTGTGGGGGGCGATCATCAACAGTCCCTCCCCCAGTTCCAGGGCAGTTTCCACAGAGTCAGCCAGGCGGGTGTGGAAGTCCTGGTCGTGGCGGATGACCAGCCGGTCCACCACCACTTCGATGGAGTGTTTGAAGTTCTTCTTCAGGACAATATCCTCTTCCAAACTGGCCAGCTTGCCATCCACCCTCACCCTCACATATCCCCTCTTCCGGAGGTCATCCAGGACTTTCTGGTGTTCGCCTTTACGATCTTTAACCACCGGTGCCAATACCTGGATCTTGGTGCCTTCTGCTTCCTGCAGGATCTGGTCCACGATCTGCCCGGCGGTCTGCTGGGAGATGGGCTTACCACACTGGTAACAGTGGGGAATGCCTATACGGGCATATAAAAGTCGGAGATAGTCGTATATTTCGGTAACCGTCCCCACCGTGGAGCGGGGGTTCATCTTGGTGGTTTTCTGGTCAATGGAAATGGCCGGGGACAAGCCCTCGATGTAATCCACCTCTGGCTTCTTCATCTGGCCCAGAAATTGTCGGGCGTAAGCTGAGAGTGATTCTACATAACGGCGTTGACCCTCGGCGTAGATGGTGTCAAAGGCCAGAGATGACTTGCCAGAGCCACTGATCCCGGTGATCACCACCAGTTGATCCCGGGGTATCTCCACATCGATGTTCTGGAGGTTGTGCTCCCGGGCGCCCTTAATAACTATGTTATCCTTTTTTTTCATCAATCTAAAGCTCCTTCCAATGCCAATATTTTGTCACGAAGCTTAGCCGCCCTTTCAAAGTCCAGATCAGCAGCGGCATGCTTCATATCATCTTCTAAGTCCTTAATGAGGAGTCGCAGCTCATCCCGGGGCATTTTCTTCAAATCATCCCTGAGGATAACATCCCTCTTCTGCGGTTTCTCCTTCAAAGTTCGCACCGTGCTCTGCGGAGTGATACCATGTTTATGGTTATATTCCATCTGCATCTTCCGGCGCTGGTTGGTGGTTTCCACTGCCCTCTGCACGGAGTCAGTCACCTCATCGGCGTAGACTAATACCTGGCCGTTAACGTTACGGGCAGCTCTCCCCATGGTTTGTATGAGGGAGGGTTCGGAGCGGAGGAATCCCTCCTTATCCGCATCCATAATACCCACCAGCGATACTTCCGGAAGGTCCAGACCCTCACGGAGGAGGTTAACCCCCACCAAACAGTCGAATTCCCCACGCCGCAGGTCATCGATGATGTCCACCCGCTCCAGGGTGGTGATCTCAGAGTGCAGGTAGCGCACCTTAACCCCCATCCGGGCGTAGTAGTCGGTGAGGTCCTCAGCCATCCTCTTGGTCAGTGTGGTTACCAGAACCCGTTCTCTCCTTTGGGCGCGCTTTTTTATCTCACCCAGCAGGTGATCCACCTGTCCCTGCACTGGGTACACCAGAACCTCGGGGTCCACCAGGCCTGTGGGGCGGATGATCTGCTCCACCACCTGCTGGCTGCGTTCCAGTTCAAAGGCTGCGGGGGTGGCGGATACATAGACCACTTGGTTCTGGAGGCCCATGAACTCATCGAAGTTCAGTGGCCGGTTCTCTAGGGCCGAGGGTAATCGGAATCCATAATCAACCAGAACCTCCTTACGGGCCCGGTCCCCAGCGTACATACCCCGTATCTGGGGGACAGTTACATGTGATTCATCGATTATGGTCAGGTAATCATCCGGGAAGTAGCGCAGTAAGGAGTAGGGTGTTTCACCCCACTGTCGTCCGGACATGTGCATGCTGTAGTTTTCGATACCATTACAGTATCCCATTTCCTGCAGCATCTCCAGGTCAAACTGGGTGCGCTGCTCCAGGCGCTGAGCCTCCACCAACTTGTTCTGGAGTTTCAACTCCTCCAGTCGCTCCTCCAGTTCAACCCTGATCTTACTGATGGCACTTTCCAGCTTATCCTGGCTGGTTACGAAGTGCTTAGCCGGGAAGATAGTCACTTTCTCCAGATTCCGGGTTCCCCTACCACTCAGGTGATCTATGAATGATAACCCGTCTACTTCATCCCCGAAGAGTTCAATGCGGATGGGTGTTTTGCCCTGGGCCGGGAACACTTCAATGGTGTCGCCCCGCACCCGGAACTTGCCCCTGGAAAAGTCCACGTCGTTGCGTTCGTACTGCATTTCCACCAGTTTGGCCAGGATTTCCTGCCGGTCTAATTGGTCACCAATTTCCAGGCGCATTATCATATCCCCGTAGTCTTCAGGTGCTCCAATACCATAGATACAGGACACACTGGCCACCACTATCACGTCATCCCGGGATAGGAGTGACTGGGTGGTGGAGTGGCGCAGCATATCGATTTCTTCGTTGATAGAGGACTCCTTATCGATGTAGGTGTCGGTGCGGGGCACGTAGGCCTCGGGCTGGTAGTAGTCATAGTAACTGACGAAGTACTCCACGGCGTTGTTGGGGAAAAACTCCCGGAACTCCTCGTAGAGTTGGGCAGCCAGGGTTTTATTGTGTGATATGATCAGGGTAGGCTTCTGGACATCCTGGATGACATTGGCCATGGTGAAGGTTTTACCGGAGCCAGTAACTCCTAAGAGGGTCTGGTCACGGTAACCCTTCTTAATACCTTCTGTTAGGGACCTTATGGCCTGGGGTTGATCCCCTAAGGGCCTGTAATCTGATAAAAGTTTAAATCTATCCATAACTTGATTCTCACCACTGGAAATTAAAGTTAAAAATAAAATCTTATCTAAACGTTATAAAAAATAGATACAATATCTTACCCTATTCTAATATATAAA
Organism: Methanobacteriota archaeon; assembly: GCA_029556335.1. Classification (GTDB taxonomy): domain Archaea; phylum Methanobacteriota; class Methanobacteria; order Methanobacteriales; family Methanobacteriaceae; genus Methanobacterium. Next base: position 10,237 of record JAKQFA010000049.1, on the reverse strand, counting down.
GATCACTACCAATACATTATACCCCCTCATGAATCTTAGCACCCCCCCTCTAAGTATAAAACTAGAATTATGGTGAAGCTACATTGACCACTTCTTCAGCCCCTGATGAAAACCTGCCCGATGGACCCGGCGTTTATCTAATGTATGATCCGAAGGATAACATACTCTACGTGGGCAAGGCTAAGTCCCTGAAAAAGAGAGTTAAGTCTTACTTCAGGGAGGAAATTGAGGACCCCAAGACCCGGGCCCTGATGAGGCAGTTCCACCACCTGGAATATATGGTGACGGACAGTGAAAAGGAAGCCCTGATTCTGGAATCAAACCTTATAAAGAAGCATCTTCCCCGATACAACATCCGCCTCAAGGATGATAAACGCTACCCCTACTTGAAGATCACCAGGGAAGACTTTCCAAGGCTCTTGGTGACCCGCATCTATGAGGATGATGGAGCTGATTACTACGGCCCCTACACTGATGTGAAAGCTGTCCGTAATATCATCAAATTCCTGAAGCCAGTGTTCCCTCTCAGGGACTGTAAAAGGATGGATGGGCCCTGTCTCAACTACCAGATCAAACTGTGCCCCGCCCCCTGCAGTGGACAGGTGACTAAAGAAGAGTACCAGAAACAGATCAAACAAGTTAAACTTTTCTTAGAAGGCCGCTATGATGATATAAAAGCCATTATGAGGGATGAAATGCTAGACGCTGCTTCAGAGAAGGAATTCGAAAAGGCCGCTGCCCTGCGGGATCAGCTGAACTCCCTGGATGATATTCTGGAAAAACAAAAGATGGAACTTAACAGAAACCTGGATCAGGATGTTATCGCGGCATCTGCAGATACAGAACTGGCTGTGGTGGTGGTGTTCTCCCTCCGTGCCGGTAAGATAATGTCCAAGGAGGACTTCATAATGGAGGGCCTGTCCCAGGGATTAACTGAGGATGATAACAGCATCCCAGAAAGCGTTTATTCCGCTTTTCTGAAACAGTACTACTCCGGACCCAGACCTGTCCCAGGGGAAATACTCATCCCCCAGCTGGTGAAAGACGAGAAACTCATTCTGGAATGGCTCCGGGAAAAGAAAGGTGATATGGTCGCCCTGAAAATACCTGAAACCAATCTGGAGCGCAGTATGGTGCGGATGGTGGCCAAGAATGCCCAGATTATTAAGGATAATCAGAAAGAATTTAGAGGCGCACTACTGGATCTCAAAGGCTACCTGCACATTCCCCACCTCCCCCGATACATAGAAGCATTTGACATATCAAACCTTTCTGGGCAGATGGCTGTGGGCTCAATGGTGGTATTTGAGGATGGAAAACCAAAAAAGAATGCATATCGTCGTTTTAAAATTAAGACGCCTGGTCCGGATGACTATGGAATGATGCGGGAACTACTGGAACGGCGCTACCATAAACACAGCTTCTATGATGAGTCAGCAGGGGAGCAAGTACCGGATCTGATACTTGTGGATGGGGGCCGTGGGCAGCTAAACGTGGCCCTGGACGTTCTTCATTCTACTGGGATCCAGACTGGAGTCATAGGATTGGCAAAGGAATTTGAACATGTATTCGTTCCTGAAGTCTCCTCACCCATCATACTACCTCCTAAATCACCAGCGATGCACCTGTTGCAAAGGATCCGGGATGAAGCCCACCGTTTTGCCATCAGCTACCACAGAAAACTCCGTTCCCAGGAAATGGAACATTCCATACTAGATGACATACCAGGAGTGGGCCCTAAAAGGAAGCAGAAACTATTAAAACATTTCGGCAGTTTAGAACAGGTGAAAAGTGCAGGTGTTGATGAACTGGCCCAGGTGGAGGGTATAAGTAGCAACCTCGCCCTGGTGATCCAGGAATTCCTGCAAAAGAACAATTCAGAATCTTAAAAAAAACTTGTTTTGTAGAAAAATATGGGATTATCCCGGATATAATTCCTTAAAGCTTGTTTTAAACTCTTCTCAGTACGGCCAGGATCAGTTCCACCACCATCTCCACATCTTTGATGTTAACCACACTCACTGGTGTGTGTATGTAACGGGAAGCAGGTGATATAACTCCAGTGGGTATTCCCTCCCGGGTGAGGTGTATGGCACTGGCATCAGTTGTACCTCCTTCACTGACCTCCAGCTGGTAGGGGATATTTTCCTCTTCGGCTACTTCAATCAGGAGTTCTTTAACCTGGGGGTGAGTTATCAGGCCCCTTCCACTGGCATCAGTGAGTATTATGCAGGGTCCTTTACCAGTTTTAGCAGGTGCTTCCTCCTCCTTAATACCCGGATGGTCACCGGCGATGGTCACATCCAGTGCCAGAGCCAGATCCGGATTTATCCGGTAAGCAGAGGTCCGCGCCCCCTTAAGTCCCACTTCCTCCTGCACGGTGCCCACGGCGTAGATGGTGGCATCACTCCGGGCACGTTTCATAACCTCGATGAGAACTGCACAGCCCACCCTGTTATCCAGGGCCTTACCCATCACCAGCTCATCCCCCAGTGCACTGAATTTCTGGCTTATGGTGATAGGATAGCCTACATTCACCTTTTCTTCGGCTTCTTCCCGGCTGGCGGCACCTATGTCAATGAACATGTGCTCGTATTCCAGGACCTTTTTCTTCTCAGCGGCCTTCATCCGGTGGGGAGGTTTAGAACCAATAACTCCCATAACGGCGCCATGTGGTGTGTGAATACACACTTCCTGGTTCAAAAGCATCTGGTCGTTGATTCCCCCAATCTTGGAGAACTTAATAAAACCGTCCTTGTCAATGTAGCGGACCATGAGTCCGATTTCATCCATATGGGCAGCTAACATGACTTTTTTTCCATCAGGCGCCCCTTCTTTTATGGCTATGAGGTTCCCCATGTTGTCCACTTGCATATCATCAACATGGCCCTCCAGTTCTCTGATCATCAGATTGCGGACTTCTTCCTCAAATCCTGAAACACCAGAGGCATTGGATAACTTTTCCAGTAAATCTCTCATGATTAAACATCTCCACTACTTCAAATGATATGTGCCCTCAATAATTAAATACTATTATATTCTTGGATTCTCTGATCTAGTTTTTTATAAAAAAAAATTGAAGGATTACAAGTAGTATGGTCTCAATTGGCTTAAAATGATTTAACCAGAATCAAAAGACCGATGATAATGAGAATAATTGGCCCCGCCTGTTCCAGAAGAAGCTCATAGGGAATTATTCCCAGGTTAACCCCATACCAGATCAGTCCCACTGCAATGAATATCAGGCTGAAAAGAAGGCCCCATCTGTTAAATTTCCTGCTTTTTCTGGTTTTTTTTGTATATTCAACCTTAACATCATCTGCATCATTCATACAACTTTCCCTCAGATTAGGCTACAGTAACATTATAATTGTGACGTCCAGTGGACAAAAGAAGATAACTTCCTTGGTTGTCAACGGTGAATCCCTGTCCTTCCAGTGATTTTTGTGATCCCTGAAGAATTAACTGTTTTTGGCTTTGAAGTAAAGCGTTGTTAGATAAATTGATCTTAATGGTAATAGGATCACCATTGATGGTTTCTACACTGGTTACCCGTACTGGTTGCAGTGTTTTATTTAGTATACTAAGCTCCGCTGAAGAGTTAGCGGCACCATCCCTAACCGCTGCGGCAACAGTGTTCTGTTCGTTCTGTTCACCAGCAAAAGTGGCAACCAGAATCACCACCACAATGATGAAACCCATCATCAGGATGTATTCCGCCGAAATTTGCCCTCTATCATTCATACGGATCAATTTTTTTAGCTATATCTAATTTTATTATACCAGAACCTCTTTATTATAATTAAGGATTTACCAATCCCCTGAGTATTAAATTAATTGGTAGTGGATAATAAAAACATTGTCTTCATCGACACATATACTCCTTCATGAGCAAACATATATATGCTTCTTTACTTATATAAAATATAGTATAAAATATCAGAGGTCAGTACATTGGGACTACTGGAACGAGACTCGAGGGGATACATGTTTTCTTTAGACTTATTGTTAGCTCTGATACCCCTCACATTGTTACTGGGCCTCGTGGCTGCAGATATGGATAACATACTATTCCAGGCAGAAGATGCTATTTTCCGCGGATCCACAGAGCGAATAGCAGCGGACGCGGTTTCAACTCTTTTAGAAACATCTGGTGATCCGACTTCTTGGGAACAAACTGGAAATCCAACTGTTCCTGGCCTGGCTCAATACGATGCCTTTAAAGGGATACCGATAGAGGGAACCATATCTTCACAGAAATTAGCGTCCCTGACATTAGGCGATCTCCAGACTATGGTGGGAAGTGAATACGGAGTTTATATGACGGTGTCTAGCATAACCAGCACAGGGAGTAATGGTGCGAATATAAAGACCCTGGGAACTTACAATTCAAATGCCCAGGACATCGTCAGAGTTGAGAGAGTAGCTCGATACGCGCTATTACAAGCAGTTTCCAAAAGTGAAGGTGAAATAAGGGGTTCAGGGGTCTCCAGAGAATATTACGATCCACCCCACAAATTTGCCACCAGCTACTACTACAATCAAACCTACGATTACTGGGTGGTGTTTGATAATCATGGATATGAACCGTCTAATGTTAATTTAACCATAAACACCAACACCATTACTTTCACGGATTTAACAGATCCCGTACAGTTAGATCCTAGTAATCTAAAATTAGACGAGAGTAATCCCTCTGAATTTTTTAACAACACAGTTAAGTTAATAGCTATTGCTCCTCCGGGAGCTTGGATGAATTTCTACATTGTACAAGTTCCAAAAGGCACTTCATCAAATGTAATCACACTAAGTAATATTAAACCAGAACCATGCAGATTAGAGTTTTATATATGGACAACTTAAGGGAGCAGTGTTAAAATGGATGAAAAAGGATTTATATTCACCACGGATTCAATCCTGGCCCTTGCCGTAGTCATAGTTTTTACAGCATCCGTTATGACCTACTTCTACGCTCCAATATACATGGGCTCTGACCACCAACACCTGGAGGCCCTGGCCGACAGTGCACTGAATGTGATGGAACAGGATGGCACCATAACCAACGCCGCAGCAGAGTCCTATAAGGGAAACTACGATGGAGCTAAATATATATTAAACAGCCGTCTTAGAATGTTGATACCCAGTGATATTGCCTACAATATGACTTTAACCTCCACTGATACAATTTCTGTTGAAAATGATCGGGGGATGCTTTATTCACGAGACACCGCCACCAAGGTCCGGGTACTATCGTTACCAAGGGAAGGATGGATGGGACGTGCCTGGTACAAAATAGAGAAATTCGAATTTGAAGATAATGAACAAAACGTGACCACCACCCTGTGGAACTTCCACAACTGGCTTACCAACTTCTCACCCTGGAATAATGGATTGGGTACTGTTGGTTACTGGGGTGCAAGTAGTAGTACACCTTATAGGCCAGTCAGCATATCCTTTTCATTCCCCAGTGGTTCTACCATATTAGGTGCCAAATACCTTTCTGGTTCTGGTTATGCAGGTGACCCACCACAATATAATCCAGGTAATGCTTTTTCAACTAACCTAACCTTAAATGGGGTGAATGTTTACACTGCAAATCAGAGCCAGTACATATTTTTGAATACCCGGCCGGGATCATCACGCCAGCGTATGTATAACTACCAGGGCATTTTTAACGTTAGTCAACTTAACACTGGAGTTAATAATTTCTATTTAAGATTTTTCAACACAACCACCAATGTTAACATGCCCTGGTTCGGAATTATAGGGAATTATACCACCAGCTTCCCTGTGCCCAAGGGGATTGTATCCCAAACCTTCCGTTTCAATGATGCCGCTGGAATGGCAGTTCCAACAGCTCAGAACTTGGGTGGAGGTGGAAATGAATACGGGAGAATTTATGATCTTTATACCGGGGGAGTTACGAGTTTTACAACCAGAAGAAGTATTCCCTGGAGTTCATTTAGACTACAGGATGCTTCAAATTATGGGGGGGTGAATTACCAAAATGGTGAACCCTTCGTAATGACCGGTGTTTCTGGGGAAGGTATTCCCAGCGCAGTAACTTCAACAAAGTGTGCAGTCAGTGTTACCCAAGATGTGTATGTTCCTGCTGGAAACGTCATATTCGATGCCTTTACAGTAATTAACCCTTACGGTGGGGTTGACGGGGCCATGGTTGAAGTTTACAATGGGACGCATTGGAGAACTGTTTTCCGTTCATTTAACTCAAATGAAGGAACGTTCAGCGATAGAACTGATGGTTATGGTAACATTCCGGGAATTGTTTCCATTCCCACCACCTACTTATCTACTGGGCGGAACAATAAGATCCGGGTGACTATCTGGGACGATGTTCCCAGCAGTGACTACGACTTGGTAGGATTGGTGGACTGTTACACCACGGTTACCTACAGTGCACTGAACATTGGTTGGGTCAACAGCTACTATGATAATAAACAAGTTAACAGCAACATCCAAACTCAGACCAAGTCCTTTGATATAGATGTGGATGCATCTAATGTTTTCCTCTTTGTTGGCACTGGCCTTGATTCCAAACATTTAAAGGTGGCATATCCACCTGCCATGGGTGGACATGTCCTTTACGATAGCGATACCATCCCTTATTATTTAGATATAGCAGCTCTGGATGCTGCAGGGCCTGATCTAGTTGGCAATGATGGGCCTCACAGAATAACCACCCCTAACTCCACAGCGTCGAAATATTGGCTCAAACAGGGGCGTCAATACAATCTTACAGTGACGGTAACTGCTCCTTCCAATGCATGGGAATCGGGTGATGGAGCTACCAGTCCCCCCAGATATGCTAATGCCGAGATTTTCACTGGAACCAGGATTTCTGTTCTCTACCCAGAAGTTTTAAGGAACGTGTGGACCCTGGCATATAACGACACAGCAACCAGTGCCATGAACAAGGCCAAAGAAGATCTTATTCGGAATTTGAACACTAGTGATCCACACATTATAAACAACATTAAAACAGAAGCTCTCTTCACAGGAGACTTCCCTAACCAGATCCCAGTCAGGCTAAGCCTATGGAGGCAATGAGGTGATATAAATGGACGAAAAAGGATTTTCATTCACTCCAATGGCCTTTTTGATAATGATACCCATTTTACTCATAGCAATTTCTTTCACTGGCATTGTAAATGAGATTAACGCCATATCTCAAATAGCTATTGGAGGGGATGTCACCTACACCGCTGCCAACAACATTATAATTTCCATAGAAAAAGGTGGTAAGGATGCGGGACGTAAAGCAGCCTACTTAGCTACCAGGCACGTCATTGATCAGGAAGCCCTGAGGGTTCCAAATCCCTTTTTTGCCACTGGCCAGAGCAAACAATACATAAAAAACATTACAACAGATGCAATAAACAACAACACAGTCGCGACTTGTATGAAACTGGAGGCCGAAACAGGTCGACAGATATACATAAACAACGTTCCGATTAATAGTTATTCTGATAAGCCCTTTAAACCAAGTCAAATCACAATTGATCAGACTGATCCTTACAGTTTCAACGTTAATATACCTCAGGGATTTAATTTAACTGTTACGCAGAAAGGACAGAATGCCACCATCAGAACTCCACCTATTACTACTACAGTATCAATTGAGGGGTTGGAAGACCCCTACGTGTGGGTTAAAAGCAAAGACCGTTTATCTAGTATTATATACAAATATCCTTACTACACATCTCAATACAACGAATATCACCTTGCAGATCAGATTTATAGCAGTAAACTTGAGAATTTAGCTGCTTGTCTGAACGGAACAGGGAATCCAAGTGGAATTACACCTCGCCCCTATTATTTTGTCGATCCCGATGGTCTCAGTTTCTTTGATAGACTGGAGGGCAGATCCACATCCACAGAGCCTAGTAATACACGAATGTCTACATTTGTAGTAGGGGATCCTTTAAAAGAAGAGCCTGGATATTGGGTGGGAATGTCCTGTGTGGACCATGAATATTTCAAAGCAACACCAGGACCCAATACCATAACCATAACAAACAGTGTTGATGGTAATACTTATGTGGTAAGAGACTATGGTGCGCCTGGATGGGTTCCAGTAGTTTTCAGATTATCCGATAAATACATGACCAGGTTAGGATTACAAAGTAACTACATGTTTACTCCTTAGGTGAAAAAGATGGAACTAGATAACCGTGGATTAGCCAGTGCTGAGTTATTATTTGTCATGCTAATCGCACTTATCATCATAGGCGGGATGGTTTCTTTAATAAACTCGAGAATGGCCAACACCCAAACCGGAGAACTGGGAGTGGCTAGAATTGAAGGTGAAAAGATCGCCACAGCCATTGACACTGCCTATAAAAATGGTAAAGGATATTCCATTGACATCAGTTTCCCTACCGGCGAAAACTTTGTAGACTTCACAGCCGATGTTACCACTGATGGTTATGTCACCGTTGTCTACCCTGGTAAAACTCCCATAAAAATCAAGTTAACCACTACCAAGATATTTACCAACTACACCCTTAGTAGTAGTAATAAATATAGAATCGCAAACAACGGTACTATCACCATTACCAATATTTAAAGGGTTTTTTTATGGATCTACCTGAAGAATGGGAAAAAAAGGCGCTTATTGTAGTGGGGATCGTGGTTGTAATTATAGTGGCCTACGCCTTCAACCCCTTTAAATCCGAACCCAATGTAACCACCAACAACGAGAGTGTTAACATTAATCCAGTAACAAACATGCCTTTCGATCAATCCTCTCCAAATTCAACTGCCAACACCAATGAAACCACCAATACCACATCGGAGCTCACAATGGAACAGGCCACCAACATAGCCATACAAGCCAACCCAGGATATGCATCGGGTGAAACATCCAAGGAGACCATGGTCATCAATGGAGTTACTATCTCGGTGTGGAGAGTTACCCTGACCAAGAGTGGTTCCCCATCTAAGACTCTTTATATCAACGCAATTTCTGGTAAAATAGAAAAAGAGTCTTAATCTTAAACTATATAACCCCTCCAGTCCAATGGAACTAGTACTGAAGTGGAGATGAGATCATGGGAACCCTCGCTGTATTCATAATGATCATCCTGTTTTTCCTGCTCCTGGCATTTGTATTCTCCACAGCCCTTTTAACCCCCCTTATAGGTAAAAAAAATCTATTATTCGTGGTTGCCCTAGGCTTTGTAGTGGGCATAATCGGTGGTGCCTTCTTCATCGCACCTGTTTTCAACGACATACCAGGCATGGTTCGTGGCATTCATCAGTCCACCAGTGACAGTCCCGAAATAATTGAGGCCAACATATCCACTGATGTTGATGTTAACAAGGTTATTTCTGATATAAAAACCTTGGAGGGTGTTCAGGGAGTTGAAACAGTTGGTATAACCTTAAAGACTAGTCCAATACCCCCCGGTTGGTGGCGTGATCTGGAATCGCGGGCTACTACTTCCAATCCCAACATCACAGCCTTTAAGGTGGAGACCAACAACACTATACAAGTGAATACTACCCCTGGAGCTGATCCCTCCTCCACCATACAGAATCTGAAGGACTGGATAATGTTGGTGAGTGGAATAGATGTAACTTACAGTATAGTGAGGGTTCAGGTAACGGTGGATCCATCCCAGGTAGATGTGGTGGCGGAAAAAATGCCCCAACTACAGGCAGTGGTAGTTAGTGTTAAAGGACCTTTAGAGGATGATGTGGCCTGGATTCGGGAGACATTGCCTAACCAATCCAGTTTAATACTCTTCTGTGGATTTGTAGGCGTTTTAGTGGGCTTGGCTGGTGTATTCATTGACAGCATTCTGCAGGGATGGCAGGACTTCCGGGGTAGGGATAAAAAAGAGTAGTAGAATGAAGGCAGCGGTTCTATTTTCTGGTGGTAAAGACAGTGCCATGGCTGTGTATAAGGCCCGGGAGATGGGCTGGGAGGTGGATTATCTGGTTTCTCTCCATTCTGTTAATCCCCATTCCTACATGTTCCACGTGCCCAACATACACCTTGATGTTATATTAGCCGAAGCTATGGACATTCCACTAGTTAGTGCTGATACACCTGGAAATAAGGAAGAAGAATTGAAGGATCTAGAAGGTATCTTAGAAGGCCTGAAGAACCAGGGCATAGGGGCTATATTCTCGGGGGCTTTATCCTCCACTTATCAAAAATCGCGTATAGATAGTATCTGTCAAGATTTGGGTCTGGTATCCATAGCACCCC
>JAKQFA010000048.1 GCA_029556335.1 Methanobacteriota archaeon | reverse complement strand
AACGAGTCCAAATATTAGAAGCACAGGTTAAAAAACAAGGCGAATGGATTGACATCATATTCAGGGGGGATATAGTATGAATATGAGTAATGCCTGCCTCACCTGCAAACACCGGGGAAGTGTGCCTAATAGTAGGCATAGCAGCTGCAAACACCCACAGGCCCAGGCCATCCTCAGCAGATCAGGGGATTTGCTGGTATTGATGAATGGAATAGTCAATGAAAGGAGGATCCCCTATTTCTATTCTAATTTTAAGGTTGAACTACGGGATGAGGCTTTCCTGGAGGGGTGGGCTAGTTGGCCTATTAACTTTGACCCCATCTGGCTGGAGGCGTGCACAGTCTATGAGGAGAGGGTAGAATGAAAGGCAGTTTTCTGAGTAGGGCATGGACCCTACTCCGTATTAAACTTTTTTTTAAACCCACACGACAGGGGGGTTGCTAATGACTCTTGAACAATGCCCAAGCTGTAAGACCTGGATGCGTGAGTACCAGCACAACCACCGCTGTCCTAATTGTAATTACACGGTTCCTAAGCTGGTTTACAGTTCCTGGCATGGCCGGAACACACGGGCCAGCCTATACCCTAACCACACTAGCACATCAGTTACTGTCACGAATGGATTCCTCAAAGTTGCAGCATGGACGGCCGTGATGATCATACTCATGGCCGCCTTAGCTGCCCTTAGTGATCCTGTGTTACAATCAATGAGAGGAGGGATCTAAATTGTTAGATATTTTTGAAGTGAGTAAGGACTTGGAAAAGATAGAAACACAGTATCAAAGTAAGAAAATGGAATTAATCACCAAAGAAGATGACTACCTACTAAACAGTGACTGGGCAACCCTCAAAAGCGAACAAGGCATCAGCAACCAAGGACAACGAGACGCCTGGATCCGGATGAAAACCGGAGACCTGAAACAAGAAGTAACCGAACTCAGGATCTGCAGGGATGCTCTCAAAAGATTATATACCGCTCTTTTGTATAACTCAAAAGAAGAAAAAACACTGGAGATGATATAAAATGGCTCAAAACAGTTTAGACAACCTACCCGAAGCCCAAACACAATCTGAGAATGACTTTGAGGAAGTAGACTTCGATGAAGTCGGTGAGAAATTAGAACAAGAATTTGAAGACGGACAAAGCAAGCCGATCCTGGAAACCAACACCAACGCCGTAGTCGACACCATACAACTCAAAAGAGGCATGACACCCAAAGCGGACAGCAAAGGTAAGGAATATTATGAAACCATCCTCACCATTAAGACGGTTATGAAGGACGGCAGGGAAAGCTTCGACAACTATTCCGGGTTAAGGGAGTACAGTGATGGGTATTGGAACGGAACCAAAAGTGCTTTTGGAAGACTCCAGCAGTTGATGAAGGATGAGTTCGGGGTGAAGAACCGGAAGGACATGATCCGGCAGTTGAAGGGTGCTAAGGTTAAGATTAAAACCGAAACCACCACTTACAATGGCCAGGAGTACAGGAAGAACATGATACAAGGATTCCGATAAATAACGGGGTCCATTACTTTATTTTTTTTTGGAGGCGAAAAAGAAGATGTTTAGTAAAAACTTATTCGCAAGTGACCTGGAATCAGCCATAGGCCGTGATTGTACCTTCCACCTAAAACCAGGCCACCCTATCGGAGAATGCATCACCGCCAGGGTGACCAGTGCTAGGATGAGCCTCGGAGACAACTTGTACCTGTTCGTGGAGTATGAAGGCCAAAAGTTCCTACTGAAGAGTCGGGACTTCACCACCTTCACCATACCCAGCCAGGCAAGGGTGGAGGAAAGCCTATGACCACACCCCCTCTGGATAGGTGCCGGCGATGCCTCATACCACTACCCCCCAACTACGACGTAGTAATCATGGACGCAGATGAAGGGGTTACGGTGTACCGGAAAACCTGCCCCCTCTGTGGAACACATCATGACACCACCCTGGAGGCCCCTGGATGAACACCCTACTGAGTAGTATCATGGATCCCTTAATCACCGCCTTAATGATCCTCGTAATCATCGTCACCGTGGGAATCCTAGCAGTCGAGATACGATACCTGGAGTAAGTCTATGGCAACCATTAACAACAATACAGGAGGTGAAACACTGGAAACACAAAAACAAAAAGGCAGGACCCTACTACCAGGAGACACCACCCAACTAATCACAGAACTCGAACCACTATTCCACCCCCGACCCCACACCGAACAACTCGACAGGATCACCACCACACTCAGTGTAATGTTCCGGGAAAACCAAGTCAGCCACGAAACCGCCTTGGAAGTTATAGGAACTTTTAAATTAAACCTGGAGATATTACACCGGGTCTACAACCATGAACTAACTACTGGGGAGGAAGCTGAAACTGTATCTCTTCAGAAACTCCTGAAAATATGGGGTGTACAAGGAGATATGGCCAGGCAGATAAGCCGGAATGTGAATAAAATAATAGCACCACCCCGACACTATGGTCAAATAGTAGGAACACTCGGAACCGACAAGTATGTCCTGGCAGATCCACAAAGACAACAAGTTCTCCAGGAAAACAGTAAAGAAGTCAATGGGAAGGATTACAGCAAACAAACAGTAGTAATAGACGCATACCCCACAGAAGTGGTGGTCTATGACAGTCCCATCAGTGAAGAACCCCGAAAATTCCAGATCAAATGGCTGAGTAAAAGCACCCCTCGCCCAGTAATCACCGGCCCCGATGTACTTGAAGAAATCAAAGGAACACTCATGGATTCATCATTTGTCCTGGCCACCCGCCTAATTAATGATGCACTACCTGGACTTATGAGTACCTACATTAAACAAGGCTTAGCAACACTCAAAGCAGATATAGAAACCCCCGGATTTTTCTACATCCCAGAGAAAAACAAAGTAGTCAACATCCACTATGACCTCCCAGGCTCACCCTCACGTGATGAATTAAACGATGCCCTCCGATGCCTCGAAGACCTAACCCAATGGTAC
>JAKQFA010000040.1 GCA_029556335.1 Methanobacteriota archaeon | reverse complement strand
TGTGGGTAACCTGGCTGTTGGGGCTAGTTTTACTCCTACTGTGACTGCTACTGTGACTGGTGATGCTGCGGCTAAGACCCTGGTGAATACGGCTACTGCTGATAATGACCAGATGGATAATCCTGTGTCTGCTGTGGCTAGTTTCTATGTGCCGTCTGCGGATTTGGTTCTGACTAAGACGGTGGATAAATCTGCGCCTATGGTTAAGGATACCGTGGTGTTCACTTTGATTGTGAACAACAATGGGCCTGATACTGCGGTGGATGTGACGGTTGATGATAAGCTGCCTGCTGGTTTGACCTACGTGTCTCATGTGGCGAACTTTGGTACCTATGATCCGGTTACGGGTCTGTGGAGTATCAGTAGCTTGCCTAATGGTGCTAGTGCGGTTTTAACCATCACTGCTGTGGTGGAGGAATCTGGACGGATTGTTAACCAGGCCAATGTCACTGCCTTGACTTGGGATCCTAACCTGGAAGGAAATACTGCTAGTGCGGCTATGGATGTCCGGGAGCAACCTAAACCAGAGCCTAAGCCGGTTCATGGTAAAACTGTGAAGATGGAAAAGACTGGTGCACCAATCGGTGCCTTGCTTGTTGCCTTCTTCATGCTACTGGCCGGTATGGTACTACCAAGACGCAAATAGAAATTAAGGAGAAAAAAAACACGCACCCACTTTCTCCACACCCTTTTTTTTTAGCCAGTAATTTTTTTTTATGAATTAGTAAGAATCAGTATAGGGAATCTTTTTTTCACGGAATTTAAAAAAAACCCTATCACTTTCCCTGGCGCAGGATCAGGCGGCTGATACTGTGGAGGATGATTGCGGTGAAGGAGATGAAGGTCCCCATCAGGGTGAAAAACAGGGTGATGAAGGCTGGAAGGACACTGCCCTTGTTCCCGGCCAGATACTCCCCCACGGTGAGTTGGTGGGGTAGTTATTGGCCTTACAATCTGGTCCCAGAATGTGGAGCTCGGTGAACTCCCCATCTTTGGGTTTTAAGACCACGAAACCACGGTGCCTATGGCCATTAAGATGGAGAGGATGAGAATCACGATGAGGATCTTCTCGCTACGTGATGCTAGCTGGAAGGATCTTTTAACTTTGGTGAAGAACTACCCAAATGCTACTATGAATTTTTCATCATCCGATAGGGATCTTCTTCTAAGGTGGGAGATGAGGCACATGGGGAGGGTGAAACCCGCCAGACTTACCAGAATAGGATCCAGACGGATCCCCCAGGGGGTGTAGTTCAAAACCAACCCAATAAGGGGGGTGACGGCGATGGACAGACCAAAAGACAGAGCTACCCTCTCAACAGAGTCCAAATCACCCCTACGCGGGAATAAAGCAGCGATTAATGAATAACCGGGTAGAAATAGCACCAGGAGTATGCCCAGTACGGTTCGGACCGGGGTTTGGTTCAAGACCGGGATGAGTACGAATGCCACTGTTAAGAGGGTGAATATCACCACCAGGATGAGATCCAGGGGATAGCCGGAGCCTATCCTCTGGGGAGTCATGTGGTGGGGCTTGTTCTCATAGACATGGTGAACTGGCCTTTTTTCTCTTCCAATCCAGGGGAGCACCAACCCCTGTTTTTTATCGGTGGAGAGCTCTCTTTGCTGGATTGGTTCTTCCAGGGGTGCATCACTTGTCCCGGCTGGTTCTTCACGGAGAGCCTTAGACTCTGTTTCCCTAGTTCTCAGGGTGGACGTTTCCACCGGAAAAACATGATCAGGAACGATAACATCTTCACCAGACCCTCCTGATGATACCTCCTCCTCTTCATCTGGGAGCACCATTTTCTTCAGGGCAACGATTTCCGGAATCAGCTCCTCTATATCCTCCTCCTGGACATCATCCAGGGACTGCTCCTCCCGGGTAACAACTTCCTCCTTGTTAGTTTCCAATATTTCCCGGAGGGCCACCACCTCGGGTACGATGTCTTCCAAGTCTTCATCCCAATGTTCCTCCTCCTGGACAACGTGATCAGGGATGATAACTGGTTCTTCCTCGAAAACCTTCTCATCCAGCTCCTCCCAGAGTTCTATGACTTCCGGCATCTCTTCATGATGGGTGTCTTCTTCCAATGCTTCCTCCTCCCGGGAGGCGAACCTGCGCCGGAAGCCACCCACCAGTAAAGCCACCAGGGTGAAGATGGCCAAGATGTAGAAGAGTGGCAGGGAGGCCAAGTAGCCACGGATCCACAGGAGGTAGGAAACCCCTAAGACCAGGAGGCCCAGGAGGATGGTGGCCCCCACCCTCTTAGCCAAAGCCAACCTACCAGGGGCAGGGTAGAGGAGCACCACCAGGGCATAGCCTAGGAGGAAGAAGATGGTCAGGTAGACGGGGCGCTTCAGGGGGTCCAGGAGGAGGAACCCGGTGCAGGCCACAAGGAGAAATAAGGTGGCTAAGAGATCCCAGTAGATGAAACCCCCATCCTGGGGGAGCCCATCCCTCCACATGGGATGGGAAACCTCTACTTCTGGTTCCTCCTCCAGGAAGCTGTTCTGCAGATGTTCCTCCTGGAGGGGCTTCACATCCATCCGGATCCTCTTAGGGGCCGTGTCCTCCTCTTGGATCGGCACTGGTTCCTCCACCTGGGCTTTGTAGACGCCACTGATGGCTGGTTCTCCACTGGCTGGCTCCACATCAACCTCGTGGTTAACAAGGTCACGCACCCTCTGAGCCCTTTCAATGGCCTCAAAGAGGGTTAACTGGCCCTGATCTATATCCGCCTTATCTCTGAACCCTGATCCTAGGTAACTGGCCAGGGCCACCAGGATACTCAGGACCAGGAGGAAACTGGGCAGGTAATCCACCAGGCTGTATAACTCCAGGAGTGCCACAACAAAGAACATGCCAAATAAGAGGGCCAGGCTGATGACGAAACCATAGACCAGCCGTGATACCATGCTCATCTCTGGATCAAAGTAGGAGATCAGGACGAAGCCAGGCAGTACAAAGAGCAGCAGATAGGATAAGAGGAATAATGGTATACCACCAGGGAGGGGCACCCAAAGAAATGCCAGCCCCACCACGCCTAGGGCCAGGACAACCAGGAGGCCCTTAAGGGATTCATTCATAAACAAATTTTTGAGTTCATATGATATATAAGGTTAGAGGCTGAAATGAGAATAGGAGTAGTGTTAGATGGAGAATGAGAATATGGAAAACAGAAAAATCACCATATCATCCCGGGTAGAGGTGGCCCAGGAAGTGGTTAGCTGTGACCAGGCTGGCGAGGACCCCATCTTCAACATGAAAGACGGAGTTTACTATGGACTGGACCCTGTGGGGGCCAGTATCTGGAATCAGATCCTGAAACCAGCCGTACTGGTGGATGTGCGTGACCAGATACTCCATGAGTACGATGTGGAGGAGGAATGCCAGTCTGACCTCCTGGAACTGGTGGAGCAACTGGTGGAAGTACTGGGTTGAACTGGCAGGCACCTACTAATGGATCTGCCAATTTGTTGGATTGACCTAGGTGTACTTAGATTTATATGTAACATTGTATAATAATTAAAGGTATGAATTTAATACATGCTGAGTTGTGTATTAAGGATGGAAAGAACGTTATTTACTACAATAAAGATCTTTCCCAGTGTTACAAAAATTTGAAGCAAAATTTCACATGCGTGTACCTGGATGAACCAGTACCAGTTAAATCAAGGCTGATAAATGCCATTTTAGCTATATCTAAGGACCAAACACCAACACTGAGTCGTTTTACCATAATCGAGCTCATAAAGATCCTGGTAACCGAGTTAGAAAACCGTAGATTAATAATTTTTTTCAACCACTTCGACAGGCTCACCCCCAGATCAGCCCACGTCTACCAGCAACTGAACAGCTACAAAAACATCATATTCGTCTGCAACTTCAACCAAGACATCACCCCGGATCTCTACCCATTTTTTAAGACATTCGAACTAATGAACAAGGAAGAATACCGCCTAGCCAGTGGTGAAAACGAAATAAACATCACATATGCAGCATACGCCCTGATCAGCGGGACCTGTTTTTTCATATACCTCAAAGCCGCCTCCTACATGCTAATAGCAACGATGCTCATTGGGGGTGTCTGGTTTGCACTCATCATCTACCGGACACTGATCTACGCTGGGGGCAGGATATGAGAAGCTACACCCACATCGCAGCCGCCATACTCTTCTACATGATCTTAGCATTCCTCCTAGAACTAGGCCACTTTCTCCTGGGCCTCATACTCGCAGCTTGGATATCGGTGTTCCCGGATCTGGTGGACCGCTTAACTGGCAAACACCGGGGAATTGGACACTCACTACTATGGTTCATCCCATTCTCTTCACTCTTCATTTTCAACGTGGACATAGGAGCCGCCATCCTGGTCGGATTTCTCTCCCACCTCTTCATGGACACCTTCACAGTCCACGGCTGCCCAGCACTCTACCCCATCCTAGAAACGAACTTCGTGTGCCTGGCAAAGAAGAGAAGGATAAAAACCGGTACCAAAATGGATAAAGCGGTGTTCGTGTTTTTAATATTCCTGATAGTCCCCGCAGCCCTCTTTGCCACTGGCAACCATGCCCTGATCATTGGAGATGAAGAAAACAGCACTGCCTTTGCAACCAGGACCAGCCCCACCACTAGCAGCCCTTACACCATAAAAAACGATGTCACCCTGAACTTCCGCCTGGATGAGGCCACCAACAAGAACGTGACCGTGGAGAGGATCAACGAAAATATGACCACCATCCTAGTAAAGGACATGGACCCCGGTGGCTGAAGACCAGGAACCATGAGCCCGAAATAGTACATGGCCAACTAAGTTGCCAAGTTACACCTGATGGCGTCGAAGGCTTTACACGTAAGATAAACCACTGATCTAACACAGATAGTACAGAGATCAACGGATACCATCATAGCATGGTAAGTGAAAGGGTTTTATCAATGGGCATCATCAACAGCTTCATCACCCTGGACAAGGAGGATAAGTACCTGATAATAAAAACCTTAATCCTAGGGTACCGCATCCGCTTCATGACCTGGATCTACTCCTTTCCCAAGTTGCAGGAGAAGATAAATAAGATGGGGGATAAGAAAGGCCCGGAGTTGGGTGTTTATAGGATAATCTGGGCAGTGCAGGCCACCAGCCCCTACATACTAAGATCCACCTGCCTAACCAAGGCCTTCACAGCCCTGGTACCCCTATCCCTGAATGACTGTTCATCCACTCTGCGGATCGGGGTGAAGAAGGAATCAGACTTCGAGGTCCACGCCTGGCTGGAGATGGATGGAGTGGTGGTAATGGGGGAATCAGAACGTGAATACGCGTATCTTACTGATTTATAACAGAAAATTCGATTAAAAAAGAATAAAAAAGGTAAAAATTTCCTATTTTAACTTTAACATTATCTGGGATATCTTCTTTTATAAGTTCATTACTTCCCGACTGGAAGAAATTACCACATAAACAAAATTTATCCTCAAAAAAGCTCGACGGAAGTTTTTTTCACTTTAAATGGTTTTAAGCTTGATCTGAAGATCTTTATCTGCACCTTATCTAAACATAGGTTTCTATTTATTATTATTTCAGTGCTGGTCCTTTATACGAACCGTAATACCAAGCCAGGATACTGCCTTCCTGAAAAATCTGCTAGAACACAAAAAAAAGAAAAAAAGGAGAACCCCCATAGTGGAGGGGTTTCTATCTTCTTCTGCCCCGGAAGTAGCCGAGGCCCACCAGTCCCACCAGTAGTAGCACTCCCACAATTGCTATTAGGGGCATGCTTGACTGAGGCATAGACGAGCTCTTCTGTGATACTTCATATGACTTGGATGATCCATCAGTACCTGCAGTTTGAGCAGATTCTGATGATGAATCAGATGAAGTTTGAGCTCCGCTTTCTGTGGCTGGCTGGTCTCCAGCAGATGAAACACCCGCTGAAGAGGATGTTCCTGTGGAAGTTTGAGTACCTCCAGACTGCGGTGTAGAACCAGGCGTTCCCAGATTTAAACTTTGGCCGGTGGCACTGGAATAGGCTGCAACATACTGTTGAAGCTGGTCCTTGCTCAATGAGGAACCAGTGACCATCATCTGATTTAACACCAGATTTCCACAAGTGTGATGACAGCAAGTTACACCATATGAATTCACACTCTGAATGTATTCATTGATGAGTGAGGTTTTCACTTCTGCTGATGGATTCCAGTAACCTTTTCTAATGGTTTCCACCATCCGTGCTAGCATAGACTGTTTGGCATAGGGATTGTTGGCGTTAAAGTATTCTTTCAAGCCCAAATTGTTCTTATCCAGAATATAAGTCTCATAAACCATGTTCCACATATCCTCAGTGACCATGCCCGGTGTGGTTACCTGCCACATCCATAAGTTTTCCACGAAACTATCCATGTAGCGTGTTCCGTCCTGTCCGTGTCCCTGCATACCCTTGATCCATGATGGATTCATGTATCTGGTTAAAAGGTCACGATTAAAGAACTGAGTCATGGTTTCGATTTTGTAATTTCCAGATTCCCTTAAGTTGTTTATGTACAACTCAGGATATTTGCCAGAAACTTTAGAAATTGCCATTCCCAGCCCTCCCAGGTAGGCTGCAACCATGGGATGATCCAGTACACCATAAAGATTGGATGATCTACTGAATTCCACTCTTCCTACACCGTTTAGGACTTTTTTAAACAGGCTATTAGACTTCTGACCCCATCCATTATTTCCATAGACGTAACTCATACGTTCCAAGTAGAAATCTGCCACCTCATCTGTACTGTTCCAGGTTTCACTAGCCGGTATCACTTCCTGAATTCCCGGGGTGTAAGCACCAAGTGGTTCAGAAAAAACACGAGACATAGAGAGACTTCGAGCTTCTGATTCACTGTAGCCTTCACTTAGAAGTGCCTGATAGAGTGCTTCGGAATTTTGTTTTACGTAGTTAGGGTAGGCTGTGTCGTTGGCCTGGGCAGATAAACGCACGGCTTTATCCACTAGTTTTACAAGATCGGAA
>JAKQFA010000053.1 GCA_029556335.1 Methanobacteriota archaeon | reverse complement strand
TCTATTTACTAATTGGGGTTATTAAAGATGTTCACTCGAAAACTTAAAGATGCACCACAAGGATTTACCTTCGACGATTTTTTAATGGTACCCTCTGAATCTACGGTTGAACCAAAGAATGTGAAAACCAGAACCCGTATATCGCGTAACCTGGATATCAACATTCCCATCATAAGTTCAGCCATGGACACCGTCACAGAATCAGAGATGGCCATAGCCATGGCACAGGACGGAGGCTTGGGAGTTATACACAGGAATATGACGGTAAGTGAGCAGGTGGAGGAGGTGAAGAAGGTGAAAGCCTCCGGTGATCTCACCATAAGGGATGTTATCACCACCACACCAGACGCGTCCATAGCTGAGGCCAACCAGCTCATGGATGAAGAGGGAGTAAACGGCCTTCCAGTAGTCAAAGACAGGAAGGTTATCGGTATCATAAGCAGGAGGGACATATTACCCATCGTCAATTCCGATGCTGATAGCAAGGTGGAGGAAGTGATGACCGAGAGGGTGGTTACCATAGAGGAATCCACCACACCAGAGGAGGCCCTGGACATCGCCTATGAAAATAAGGTGGAACGATTGCCCGTGGTTAAGGACGATGAAATCGTAGGTATCGTAACCATCAAGGATATCCTGGAGCGTAAAAAGTACCCCAGCGCCTCCCGGGATGATGACGGACGGTTCATGGTCGCCGCTGCTACAGGACCATTCGACCTTGAACGAGCTATAGCACTGGACAAGGCCGGTGCAGATGTAATAGCCGTGGATGTGGCACATGCACATAAACCAGACATCGTAAGTTTCGCCCGTAAAATGAACAAGGAGATATCAGCGGACCTCATAGTGGGTAACATAGCTACCCGCGAAGCAGCTGAAGCCCTGATAAGTGCCGAGGTCGATGGTCTAAAGGTAGGTATTGGCCCGGGATCCATATGCACCACCCGTATAATAGCCGGTGTGGGGGTGCCGCAACTTACAGCTGTATCCAGCGTGGCGGATGTGGCCCATGATGTGGGCGTGCCAGTAGTGGCCGATGGCGGGTTAAGGTACAGTGGAGACCTGGCCAAGGCCATAGGAGTTGGTGCAGATACAGTTATGGTGGGAAGCCTGGTAGCAGGTACACACGAAGCACCCGGTGACGTGGTTATAATGAACGGCCGTAAATATAAGCAGTACCGTGGTATGGGAAGTTTGGGGGCCATGACCGGAGGATCCGGCGCAGGCACCGACCGTTACTTCCAGGAAGTGAAGGGGCCTATGAAGCACGCCAAACTGGTACCGGAAGGGGTGGAAGGAGTGGTACCCCATAAAGGAAAGGTCGGGGAGATACTCTTCCAGTTAATTGGAGGACTTAAAGCGTCCATGGGATACAGCGGAGCATCCACTATAAAAGAGATGCAGGAGCGCGCCCGGTTTATCAGGATAACTGCAAGTGGAGTAGCTGAGAGCCACCCCCACGACTTACTGATAACCAATGAAAGTCCCAATTATCCCACCACCCGTTTGATGTAAACAATTAAACTTTTCCCATACTATAACTTCTTTTTTTTAAGGATTAAATTATGAAGTCAATGATCGTACTCTGCGGAGGCCGTGGAAAAAGGATGGGCCAGGATAAGGGGCTCATGATCCTGGAGGATGAGCCTTTAATAGTTCAGGTACTGGAGAATGCATCTGAACTTGCCGATGAGATAATCCTGGTTTTGCGTAGTAAGGAACAGCAAATGGCCTATGAATGTATTTTAGAAAAGCAGAGCTTCCAGGAGAAGGTCAGGATATGCACCGATGCAGTGGAAGATCAGGGACCCCTGATGGGTATCTGTGCAGGGCTTAAATGCATAAGCACGGATCATGCCTTGGTGATCCCCTGTGACTCTCCATTCATTCCCCAGTCCTTCATTAGGAATATTTTTAATTATTACAACATAATCT
>JAKQFA010000034.1 GCA_029556335.1 Methanobacteriota archaeon | reverse complement strand
TGTAATATCTGCTGCTGTCGGCTTCTTGTTTTATGAAGTGTATACACTCCAGAAAAAGGCTAAAAAAATAGAAGAATAGCTAAGACTGTGATTCTTTTTTCTTAGCTTCTGCTTTCCGTATAATATCCTGCTGAATACTATGATACGTGGCTAATTTATTCATAGCATCCTCCTCATCAGGGGTCCCCCCGAAGAACTGCTCCGGATTACTATAATATAATATGTAATTCGCAAACTCAGGGTAATAAAAACGGCCCACCTCAGCAGGTCCTACTCCCATTTTATGGGTGAGGTAGGCTTTCCCTGCGAATATCTGTTTCAGGATTTCCTCTTCACTTCTAAAGGGGTACCATCTTCTTGTGATTCGGATTTTTTATCTACATTAGTTATGTCCATTATCTCCCCGATAAGTTCCATAACATTCCCCGGTTGCCGGTACTTCAAGGGTAATGGCTCCCCCGTTTTGGTATTGAGAACTGTGACATCTATTAAGGTTTTAATATCCTTACCACAAGCGTCTAGGAAATCCTCACCACTTATACTGATCCCCTCTTTCTCTTCCTTGGTGAGGGTTTTCTTTTTCAATTTCTTCTTTAAGTTGGCTTCGGCTTCTTGTTTTAGTTTACCTCGGCCATTGGTGATTCTGAATAATATTTTCATATCATCTACTTGGACGGGTAGGATGACATATTCCCCTTCATCGGGGGTTTTGAATGTTTTGGGTTCTTTAAATAGTAATGTCAATTTATTCACTCCTCATAGAAACTATTAAAAAAAAAATGGGGTAGAATAAGCCTGCCAGGCTTATTCCGGTACAATCAAAATCGGCGTAGCATCCACCGAAAACTCCAGTGAACGGGTCATATTATCCCCATCCTTCACATCACCCAGTGATTTAGGGACGATCTTACCATTGAAGTAGTAACAACCCAGGAAAGTACCACCAGCATCATTCGCGGCCCCGGTATACATTGGTATCCGGACTAGTCGGGTGGCGGGTTCGGTGATCATGGTATAGGCATCGTAGCCATCCTGTGGAGTGTAACCCCCGCTGTAGGTTTCGAAGAGTAGTTTTTTGTCTACATCGAAGTCACTGAAAATACTGTCCTGTGATACGGTGATGGTCTGCCCCGCATACGATGTTCTCTTAATTTCACTTCCCAGTTCTCCGACCTCGGTGCTGTCCTGTTTAATATCAATCTTCAAACTCTGGGCGATATACGGCCTTAGTAATTCGTAGTAGGTTATGACAACCTGGTCCACAGTAGCCGCCGGAGCCTCATGCAAAGTCACCTTACCATAAACCAAATCCCCTGTATCCGAGTCAGTAACGGTGTCAATACTATCCACCACCACCTCAGTATAAACAGATGGGGGTGTTCCAGTCTCCACCAACTCCACCGTCACATCATCAGGCTCAGGGGTTAAACCCATACCCCGCTGTGGATAAATGGGATAGTCCGCAGCGGCTAATGTGAATTCTTTATTACTACCATTGCAGGCTCCAGTCATCACGACACGAGTCCTAGGGATACCGACTTCCATTGTCACGTTCTTACTGTTTAGTACGTCTTTAAGTGCTGAATCAACGTGCATATCTTTAATCCTCCTCTAATTTTTTTTCTTTAGCTTTTTTAGGTGTTTTCATAAATTCATTTAATGATATTGTGAGTTTGAAACGTTCCCGGAAGTTTTCATAAAGCCTTTGAGCGGTTTCTGGCTCAGTTTTTATGTAGGGTTTTATGGTTTCCCGGAGGTCTTTCTGGGTTTTAATTACCATTTTTCTATCAGCTCGTCACTTTTTTGTTCACCACGGTCACGTCTAGGGGGATTATGGCCCCGGCACATAGTGTGGGTTCATTCGCTTTGGGGGTGATGTTGATACTCCGGCGTTGGATGAGGTTGTTTAATCCATGCTCCACACGTAGGCCAGGGACTCCAAGGGTTTTGTCCCCTTCTATCTCGGCGAGGACTTTGCTGATCATGGTCTCCAGTGTGTCATAGCTGTCCTCACTTTCGCCGGGGGTG
>JAKQFA010000030.1 GCA_029556335.1 Methanobacteriota archaeon | reverse complement strand
TTCAGGTTGGAGTTGTTGTTTGTGGTGTTGTTCTTATTGCCGGTGTCCAGGCACCCGGAAACTGCAACCACTAGGATCGTTAAAATAATTAAACCAATCATGGCTTTTTTTATCAATTTATCACCTACGGTGATTCATTTCTTAGTACATTTTTTATCACTATTACTATTAATTATTTTCTAAAATTCCGCATTCTAAATCCAGTTATAATAAAACCTCCCTAATCTTCAAAATACTACTTAAGAGGCTGTTTCTCGGGACAATAGTAGGTGGTGCGCCCTCCAACTTTGATCACCTCCAATGGGTCTCCTTCCGGACATCTTCCTCCCGGGTAACGGTGGGGTAAAAGGTAGGAATCAGGGAAGTCCCGGGGACTGTCCTGGCACTCTATGGCCTTCTCCAGCACCCTCCTCATCTGGTAGTAGAGGTCACCCACATCGCTTTTACTGAGCTGATGGGCAGGAGTTTCAGGGTGCAAGCCACATTGGTACAGGATCTCATCAGAGTAGAGGTTACCAATCCCGGCGACAAAGTTCTGATTCAGTAGTAAGGGTTTGATCAAACCCCTCCGATCCTTAATGGTCTTGTAAAAGGCTTTGAATGAGATGTCAAGGGCATCCTCACCCAAACCCTTCCCAGCGATGAAATCATCAGGATCAGGGGTCAATCCCAGCTTCCCAAACTTCCGGGCATCATCAAATGCCAAGTGGAAGCCGTTATGGAAACTGATGAGCATCCTGACATACTTGGAGCGGTTATGGTGGAAGTAATGGAGGTAGCCGGTCATCCCAAAGTGCATGACAAGGTACTGGTTCTCATCCAACTGGGCAAAGAGGTATTTACCATGCCTGCGGCTGGAGATGAATTCATGGCCTTCCAGGGACCCTTCAAATCTCCGGGGATCTGCGTACACAACCAGTTCTGGACTGACCACCTCCACCTTCTTTATCATCTGGTTGAGGGCGTGCTGATCTAAGTAGCGCTTGAAAATCTCCACACTGGGTAGTTCTGGCATGCTGGATACTCCGAGTAGGCTTAATTACTACTGGATAGGAGCAGCATAAAATAAATTCTTCTATCTTAAAAAAAATCTACTCAAAAAAAAGGTAAGGGTTTTCAGGGGATCATTATCCCCTGATGGGTGCTTCCACTCCCGTCATCTTAACCCCGGTCATGATGGATGATTCCACAGTAAGGGCCCGGAGGTCATCCTTTTCCAGTTTCAAAAGATCGGTGTTACCAGCCTGCTGGGTTAGCATCACAGCCTCCTCGGTCATGACATCTATGTAACGGGCTACCCGTTTACCACCCTCAATGTAATCCAGCCTGCGACGCAGGTTGGGGTTCTGGGTGGCGATACCCTTACGGCAGGTACCGGCGAAGCACATCTGACACACCCGGCAGCCAATACTTACCAGGGCACTGGTGGCAATGTAACAGGCATCGGCACCCAGGGCAATGGCCTTGGCCACGTCAGCACCATTCCGGATTCCGCCGGCTGCCACTAGGCTGACCTGGTCCCGGAGGTTGACATGTTTCAGGGCCTCGTCAGCCTGCACAATGGCGGCTATGGTGGGTACCCCGGAGTGCTCGGTGGCCACCTCGGGTGAGGCCCCGGTTCCTCCCTGCATACCATCCACCACTACGATATCTGCTCCGGCCTTGGCCGCGATTTTAACATCGTCACTGACCCTGCCACTGCCGAATTTAACCATGATAGGCACTTTCCAGTCAGATATCTCCCTTAACTGGGAGATCTTCATGTTCAGGTCCTCGGGGCCCACGATGTCCATGTGCCGGGCTGGGCTCAAGGCATCGGTACCTGGAGGGATCATGCGTATCTTGGAAACCTCGGCGGTGACCTTCTCTCCTAAAAGGTGACCTCCCATCCCTGACTTGGCTCCCTGGCCGATCTTGATCTCGATGGCCTCACAGTTGTTGAGGTACTGGGCTGAAACCCCGAATCGGCCTGATGCATATTGGGCGATGAGTTTAGAAGCATATTTACGCTCTTCAGGCAACATACCTCCCTCCCCGGTGTTGGCAGCTGTGCCTGCCAGGGTGGCACCCATGGCCAGGGCGATCTTGGTCTCCTTGGAAAGAGCACCGAATGACATGGCCCCAATCATGATGGGTGTATCCAGTATAAGGGGGTTTTCAGCGTAACGGTCACCTAGAACTACCCTGGTGTTGCAGGGCTCCCGGTACTTGTCGATGGGTGGCCGGGATGCCTGGGCTGGTACAATGACCAAGTCATCGAAGGTGGGTATCACCCGAGTAGCACCGCAGCCCCGGACTTTATAGGAGCCCTCAGTGGCCTTTCTGTTTATCTCGGCGAGATCCGTGAGGGACCACACATTTCTACGGTCCTCTGGCACAGAGTTAACTTCGATAGCATTGTTAGGACACATTTCCTCGCAGATACGGCACCCCACGCACTGTTCATGGTGTATGGGGTAGGGTTCATCATCGATTATCTCGTAAACTTCGTGGGGACAGTTATTGTAACAGGAGTAACAGTTACGACACAGGTTCTCATCCCGATCATCGCACATGTACCAGCAACAACCCGGCCGGTCGAAGTTTCTCCGGCAAAGTTCGTGGTTTCTTTCAACTTTAAATGGCAACTATAACTCCTCCTTTATGTTTTTACTCTTAAGCCCCTTGAACACTGGGCATGCAGCGTATTTAGTACCGGAGGCCCTGAGTACATCGTCAATGTTACTGGTGAGTTTAACTTTAGGCCTCCAGGGTTCGGCGCTACTTTTATCCACCACCAGGGCCTCGTCCACAATTCCATCCGAAAGTGCGTAGCTTAAAAGAGCGGTAACCACTCCACCATCCTGGCCCTTAACTAGTGAGGCCTTAGCTGACACGATCTTCATGTAATCCCCCAGTGGCTTCTGATCCAGGTCTGGACTGGCCACTTCCACCGGCAGATAGGTCCGGGGACAGGCCACGTAGCACAAGTTACAATCCGGGGGGCACTGGCCCTTTATCCGGGGTTTACGGTCCTCAATCTTTATTATATCATCGGGGCAGATGTATTCACAACTTCCGCAGAGGACACAGGTACCCACGTCGATGACATCGGCCTTGAGGTCTTCGAACTGGCAGTCAGCCACTTCCTCCCGGAACTGTTTATCAGTTATGAATCGGCGGTAAATAACTGGCCGGGCCACACTTTCCCGTTTTTTAATCTTTTTCTTGTTCTCTTCCTTTTTCTGACAGGCTAACTTCTTGATAAGTGCTATTCCAGAGTCAGTCATGGGCTTCGTTTCGATGTAGTTATCTTCCTCAGCTTTTTTGAGTAACTCCAGCCCCTTAACAGTCCGGGCGATTACGGTGGACCATCCATCCGGGGATCCCACCGAACCCACTGACAAGTCCGATAACTCGGAGGTGTAATCCATGCACACCTCACAGTTTTTGCGCATGCAGGTCTTAACTTCCTTCAGAGGGATCTTCTGGATCTGGCCGTCTGTGAGGTAGAACCACATGTGTCCCTTTTCCACCCGGCATTCGGAAACATCCTTTAATTGTATATTGCGCTCCTCTAAGAGCTGGTTCAAGTAGTGGTAGGAGAAGTTCTCCATACAGAAGAGTCCTACCTTGATGTCCACTGGGGACTCTCCCAAGTAGTCCTGGAAGTAACTCATATTCTCGGCGGCTATGATCTGGCAGGGCGTGCCTACCATGGCCACTACATTTTCCTGATTACTCATAAACTCATCCCTCTTCTGTTTCTTTTCCGTAGAAGGGTTCTTTACTCCAGGGTACTATCTTCCGGAATTTCTGGTACTGGGCCTCTTCCAGTTGGAATCCATAACTGGTTAGAAGTTCTCTAAGCTCATCCAGCTCCTGAGCTTCCAGTTCCTTTACCTTGGCGTTTTTACCCAGGCTTTCTATTTCTCCACCCACGTAGATGGTCCCTCCCATCATGGATTCACCGGCGTCCTTGGCTATATCTCCCAGGACGATGATGCGTCCACCCATCATGAACATTCCATTCATGAACCCGGAGTTACCACCTACAATGATGGTCCCGTTTTTCATTATCATTCCGGTACGGGATCCCACATTCTTTTTCACCACCACTGTACCATCGTATATTCCCTGGCCCACGCCGTCACCAGCGGATCCTTCAATTATAACTTCTCCTTCGGTCATGTTATCGGCGGGGAACCAGCCAGCATTGCCCTGGATGTGGACCCGCGCCCCATGGATCATGGTGGCTGCGAAATAACCAGCCGAACCAGCTATCTCCACGTCTATAGGTTCAGTGAGACCTGCCACCAGGTAATGGGCGGCGTTGGGGTTTTCAATGACGATCTTTTTATATTTGCTAGCCTTCTCTTTAAGGGTACGGTTAACTTCCCGGGGTGGCTGTCCCCCGGCATCAATTGTGAATTCCTGCATGATGATCACCTTTTATATGGTGTAGGCCCTCACTTCCCCTGGTGATATCTGGTCTATTTCCCGGGTGTCCACCACTTCCCTCAAGGACACCTCTTCCGAGGCTATGGCGAATACTTCATCGTTTTCAGCCATTACCCCGGGCCTCAGTCCCAACTGGTCCTTGGCGATTCCCACACCATGGGGGGTGCCCACGATGTAGGAGAAGGGTCCGTCCATGTCCTTCACCGACTGCTCCAGAGCCTCCTCTAAGGGGTAGTCCTGGGATAACTTGTCGGCGATGTAGTGCACTATGCACTCAGTGTCGTTGGTGGTTTCGAAGACATGTCCTTTACGCTCCAGGGGGTCTCTGATCTTCCAGTAGTTTGTTATTTGGCCGTTGTGTACTACGGTGATGTCGGGGATGATGTAACTCTGGAAGGGGTGGGCGTGGTAGCGGTCCACAATACTTTCGGTGGAGAATCGGATGTGTCCGATGCCATGTGTCCCCATTTTGGAGTAGGTGTCATAACGCTGGGCTATGTCCTTAACCAGACCCACATCCTTGATCATCTCGAAGGAATGAGCCCCACTGAGGACAACCACATCCTCAACAGCATCAATAGCCGTGATCATGGTTTTTAACTCGGAAAAAGAATTCAAAGTGACCCTGCACCGGAAAATCTTGTAGTTTTCCACTGAGGGAATGATCTCCTCGGTTTTTATGGGGCTGGCCTGGTTTACTGTTTCTTTCACCTTTTCCAACAGTCCAGGTTTCTCTTTAACCACTATATTCAAGAGGTACTCGTTTTCATCCAATCCCAAACCTCCATATAGGGCGAACCCTGCTGAGTCAGACCCCCGGTGCTGCAGAGCATCAAGCATCTTGGTCAGTGCATCGCCTACAGGGTGAAGTTTTTTATCCTTATAAACCACTCCCGCTATTCCACACAATTTGCTACCTCCTTAGGTAAATATTCATAAATTTCTGTATTTTCGTATATATTTAGGGTAATCCATAGGTTCCTCGGCCCTCACTTTTTCCCTGGAAGAGGTCTTCTGGCTTTGGGTAAACTTCACAATGGGAGGTGACAGATTCCCTGACAGTGAGCCACTTCAGAGCAGGATTTTCCTGTACCACCTCGGTACTCAGTTCGTATCTTCCAGAGCCTGGCTACCAATCCCCAATCTTTTGTAACATCGCCCTGCAAGTATAGAATCTCTTTATTAACCATTCAATTCCTTCCTAGGGGGGTGTTGGCTGGATATACTTGGAAATGTGTCCCTTATATACTTACCGGAAAATAATTTCCGACCAGGGCGTACCTTGAAATATAATACCTTATAATGAAAATTTTTGTACGAATGTTTAATTGAAATAGATTGTTGATAATATATTTGAACATTTATATAAATCTTTCCTTGGGGTGGTGGGCACAATCTTTATTTAGTTAATGGGTACAACCCATAAAGTAAGATAGATATAGGAGATTAACTAATGGAAAAGCTTACCATGGGTCTCATCGTTATGATCGTACTGTTGGGTGGGTTCCTGAGCTATCTGGGCATTACCATGGACACCAGTGACTTCAGTCTTAACTTGACCAACAACACCACTGACTACCCTACCGTTACTAAGATAAACAACACCCGCACCATCACCAGCCCCAACCAGACCACCAACAGAACCAGACCAGGGAATAACACCCGGCCAGGAAATGATACTAAACCTGGAAACGATACTGATCTGTAAATCTGTGAGTGATTAGATATGGAAAAGCTGACCATCGGACTATTTTTTATGATGTTACTCATGGTGGGATTCAACAGCTACCTGGTGGCCACCATGGATTCCAGTGATATCACCATGAACAGCACCAACCTCAGTACCAGCTACTTCAGCAGCAATCACTCCATCAATCACACCACCCGGGTGAACAACACTCGCATCGTGACCAAACCAAGCACTAACGAAAGCAACGCCACGGACCGTGCCCGGGTGAACTACTACAAAAAAAGTCTGGGCATAACCTAAAAAAAAGATTTAAAAAGTCATCTTTTATTCTAGAAAAAGCATCCAATCTCCCTTAAGAGAATTGGCAAAAAAAATCCAGGGGAGGAGAAGTTTACAACTTCAGCCGCCTCTTAAATGGCTTATTCCATGTATGAACACAGGAACTATCTTTTCTTCACCATCCCATCCTTGCCAACCCACGACACACACCTCCCAGTTATGGTAGGGAATGACGGTTATGACATCTCCCATAGCTCAAGATGGGGGATATTGAAAATAGATGGAATCAAGCCCCCACAACGGGGTAATCAGCCATCATCCCCGGCTTAAGTAGTTCTGGGCTACTTTTCGTACGTAACTGCTTTTATCATTGAGAGCTGCTTCCAAGGCTTCTTCAGCCTCTTCCCCACCTATCTGTCCTATGGCAAAGGCAGCTCCTCCCCTTACAAAGCCACTATCATCATTCATAGTCTTGATAAGGGGTTTCAGGGCTTTATTATCCCTTACATTTCCCAGGGCCCAGGCTGCTGCTCCCCGAACCCTCCAATCATCATCCTCCAGGATCCGGATCAGGGGATCCACAACCTCCTCACCCATCTTACTCAGGGCAGTGGAGGCCTCCCTACGGACCCACTTATTCTCATCACTGAGAGTATCGATTAGGGGTTCTATGGCTTTGGTATCGCCGATTTCTCCCAACGCCCGGGCTGCGCCCTTTCTAACGTTTTTATTCCCATCGTCCAGGGCACTTATAAGTTGTTCCACAGCTGGTTTTCCTATTTCTTCTAGTAGAGAAATGGACTGTATCTGCACCAGTTCATCTTCATCTTTTAAGGTTTGAATAAGTCTTTCCACATTCTTCTGTACTTCCATAATCCTACCTCCCATGCTTAAATAAACAGTATGGTTTAAAAGTAACTTGGTTGGAAGATTTATTATGTATTTTTTTCTAAATATAGTTTGTGCGAATGAAAATGAAGGAATCTACCATGCACCGTATATGCGTGATACCCGGGGACGGCATTGGACCTGAGGTGATGGAGGCGGCCTTAACAGTTTTAAAGGCTATGGAATTGGATATGGAGTATTATCCTGCCCTAGCTGGTAACGCCTGTTTCCAGAAATTGGGAACCACCATACCTTCTCAGACTGTTGACCAGGCCCAGCAGGCCCATGCCACCCTTTTCGGGGCGGTTACCACAGTACCTGGGCAGAATAGTGCTATTTTAACCCTTAGAAAAAAGTTAGGCCTTTACGCTAACTTGAGGCCCGTTAAATCTTATCCAGGTATTGATGCCATCTACCCGGACCTGGACTTTCTGATCGTACGGGAGAACACAGAGGGACTCTATGCCGGCTGGGAGGAGTACACCCCGGTGGGGGCGCAGGCCCTGCGGGTAGTGACTAGAAAAGCCTCCCAGAGGATATGTGAATTTGCATTCAATCAGGCCCTGGAAAATGGGTTTAAAAGAGTTACTGCAGTTCACAAGGCCAACATTTTAAAAAAAACCGACGGGATCTTCCGGGACACCTTCTACCAGGTAGCTGAGAACTACCCTGAACTGGAAGCTGAGGACCTTTACGTGGATGTCACGGCCAGGCTTCTGGTTAAAAATCCCCAGCACTTCCAGGTGCTGGTCACCACCAACCTCTTTGGGGACATACTCTCCGATGAGGGCGCGGGACTGGTGGGAGGCCTGGGCATGGTGCCATCTGCAAATATTGGTGATAGTAATGCTCTGTTTGAGCCGGTACATGGATCGGCTCCGGACATCGCTGGTCAGGGGGTGGCCAACCCCACTGCCATGTTACTCTCCGTGGTGATGATGCTTCACCACCTGAAAGAAGAGAAAGCAGCTAATAAACTTGAAAAAGCACTGTTAATAGTTTTAAAAGAGAGACGGTTCCTCACACCTGATCTGGGGGGAAATTCATCTACACTGAGGATGGCCAGGGAGGTACAGGATAACTTAGACGCTCTTTGACCATCTAGTATTGTGAGTAGTAAATTTTATATGCACCACACAATATAGTTCACCATACTAAAGGGTTAAAAAGCACAGCTAAAAGCTGCCTTTGGGTCATTTAACAAATTGAAGATCACTCCCACTTTAAAAAAACATAAAAAACAATTTCACAGAGTATAACTCTAATATGGCCACCCTTCAGCTTTTTAATGCTGTTTTAGAACTGTTACAGATTTATTTGGAGGTATTGTGCTATGAAAACTACTGTTAGTGTAATAAAAGCAGATGTTGGAAGTATCGCAGGGCATGGGCTGGCCCATCCTGCATTACTCGAAAAATGTAAAGAGATCCTGGGCAAAGCCAAGGAAGAAGGACTCCTGGAAGATTTTTATGTCACCAACTGTGGTGACGACACCGAACTCATCATGACCCACCGCAACGGTGAAGAAAACGAGGAAATACACGAACTAGCCTGGAACGCCTTTCTCGAAGCCACCGCTGTAGCTAAGGAACTTAAACTCTACGGAGCCGGACAGGACCTCCTTTCAGATACATTCTCAGGCAATATCAAGGGAATGGGGCCTGGTTGTGCCGAGATGGAATTCAAGGAACGACCCAGTGATCCGGTGGTCGTGTTCTGCTGTGACAAAACCGAACCCGGTGCCTTTAACATGCCATTGTTTAAAATGTTCGCCGACCCCTTCACCACCGCGGGACTGGTCATCGACCCCTCCCTACACGGAGGATTCGAATTCGAAGTATTTGATGTCATGGATCACAAGAAGGTTAAAATGACCTGCCCCGACGAAATGTACGACCTGTTGGCTCTCCTGGGCACCACCAGCCGCTACGTCATCAAGCATATCCGGAGGAGGAGTGACAACGAAATAGCTGCTTCAGTAAGTACCGAGCGACTGAACCTAATGGCCGGCAAGTACGTGGGTAAAGACGACCCCGTGGCTATTGTAAGATCCCAGTCTGGATTCCCTGCTGCCGGTGAAGTGGTGGAACCCTTCGCCTTCCCCCACCTGGTTGGCGGCTGGATGAGGGGCTCTCACAACGGCCCACTGATGCCTGTAGCCCAGAAAAACGCTTACCCGGTACGTTTCGATGGACCGCCACGAGTTATGGCCCTGGGATTCCAGATAGCCGACTGTAAATTGGTGGGCCCTGCAGACATGTTTGACGACCCTGCCTATGACCGTTCACGGGACCTGGCCTCGGAAATCGCCGAGTACATGCGCCGCCACGGACCCTTCGAACCCCACAGACTACCTGCCGATGAGATGGAATACACCACATTGCCGGGTGTGATGGAAAAATTAAAAGACAGGATGGAGGATATGGAGTAAGATCCATACCCTGAATTCTTTTTTTTGAAAAATAGTTACTCACTTTTTTCTGGATGGAATTAGATTTTTTGATCTGATTAAACCAGGCAGATCCACCACCCTCTTGACTTTATCCATGAGGGGACCGTCACTGGTGGCAATTACTTTATCCCCACTATTTGCCAGTTTTCGGTCCACGTAGGGACTGGTAGCTGCATCTCCTGGTAGGCTGTGTTTTTTGAGCACAGCCCGGGTCAGCTTTGCCAGTTCTCCACTTCTGGTCACAGGACGATCGTAGAAGAAGTGCACCTTTTTTATCCCGGTCTTTTTTAAAAAAGTCACCAGAATATCCAGGACATGAAACGTATCTTCATGGGGTCGGTACTTACCAAAAACCGCCTTGGTATCCCTCAGTACTCCATCATCACTCTCTAAGATGGTGTCTGGGTGAAAAAGGGCGCTTTCCAGGGTGATGAGAACGTTGTATCCATCCAATAGGATGATCTGATCTTCTAGGCCGTTAAAATCAAGGAGTTTAGACCTTCTCTCCCTAGCTTTCTGGTCTGAGGAGACCTTACGGGCCAGGTAGTTTCTCTGGTCCCTATCCAGGAGGTAGTGCCCGGCTACAAAGTTAAGGGCACCCCTCTGGGGGTAGCCCTGGTTGAGGAGGTACCTGAGATCAGCTTCGGCTGCCTCTAATTCTAGCCCCTCCTCTTGGCCACCATGATCAGGACTCGGTCCGAAGCATCCTCGGCCCGATCTGCGATTTCACCCAAACGGGTGGCGATGTTTTTAAGCTCGATGAGTTTGAGTATGCCGAAATCCCCTTTACGATAGGCATTGTAGAGTTTCTTGATAATCCTCCTCTCAATGCGGTCCACAGCCTCCTCATTGACCTCTACTTCATGGGCCTTGGCTATGGCTTGGGCCAGGTCCTCATCAAGCATTTCCAAGCTCTCCTTCAGTATACGGATGGTTTCGCACACAGCATCCACCATCTCCTGGTAATCCTCTTCGAACTGGACTGGAAACTGCACCTGGGATAGGCAGATGCCATAGGCAGTTTCCTGGGTCATGTCGGCTACACTGTCCACTAATTCAGCCAGGATGATACGGTCCTCCCGGTCAAAGGGCAGAAAGGCTCCCTTGAAAAATTCGATCTCCATGATCCGGCGGATTTCGTCGGCCTGATGTTCTAACAGGGACATTTCATGGACCTTGTCTTCTAAAGAATCAAAATCTCCCTGGTAGAAGAGGGGCATCAGCTCTTGCAGCTTCAGCACACATTCATAGACTAGGTGGGCGTGTTCTCTGAAGTGTTTCTCCACCCGGGATTCACGGCCAAATAAACTCATTACTTACTCCCTCCCCAGGATCATTAAACTAGATGAGGCCTTTTATCAATCGAACTGCATCCAAGAGCCCGTGGGCGTAGGTGATGCATCCGAAGGCAGTTAAATAATCCTTTTTTTCCAAGTAGTAGGTGGTGTCCTGGGCATAACTACGGGCCATGTCCACTATTCTTTCATCACTTACATCCATCTTTATGGACTCTAATTCTTTTATATTTTTTTCAAAAAGTTTAAGGTCCTTATCTATCCTTTCCAGGGCATCCATAATCGTCACTTATATAAAACTAGTTAAGCTGTCGGTAGCTGTGGTACAGCCTCTGTGCTACGGTGAAGTACCCCAAGATCAGAACCACCAGCACAGCCAGGGTCATGATTAAATCTGTCTTCAGGAAGTAGGCTAGGAAGGCCCCTAACACCAGGATCATGAGACGCTCTGCCCGTTCAGCTACTCCTACGTCGCACTTCACTCCATCTACTTCGGCTCTAGCCCGTACGTAGCTCACACTTAAAGATGCGTGGAGGGCTAGAACCCCCCAGATCCAGTTCACATATCCTCCTGCGATGACTCCGATGATGATAAAGGCATCTGCGAAGCGGTCGACGGTTGAGTCCAGGATTCCACCGAATTTGGTCCTCCGCCCATGATTCCGGGCTACCGCACCATCAACCACGTCAAAAAATCCACTTAAAAGTATCAGGAGGGCTCCACCTAGAAGATCCCCCTGGGAGAGTTGGTAAGCAGCTACTAGACTCACCAGCAAACCGATGATGGTGATGATGTTAGGGTTGATGGCTATCTTTTTAGCGGCTGGGTCGATGTACCGCTTCATGCGGGGGCGTAGTTTGTTGAGCATGATTTTTTTACCAAAGTTAGTTTACAGCAACACTATCTGATTAGAAATCTGAAGTTATTTAAACCTATCTTGGAATGGAGAATAAAAAATTGGTGTATAATTGTTTAAATTCTTTTAAGATGAATCTTAAAGCTATTCATAAATATTTACAGTAATTGATTGATTATTCTACTATTGTCTTCTGGAGGCCCAAGTACGATCTACTCCTAGAAAAAAGATACCATCAATATTTCCAGGGTATGGAATGAAGGAAAATAAGAGCCAGAACTTGGAAGTACTAGGGAACTGCACCTCAGGATACACTGACTCCAAGGTTTTACCTGTAATGAACAGTTTACTGTCAATACATAGTTAATTACAGTCAATTCTTGGGTTTCTTTAGGTCTGACTGATCTGACCCTGGATGGCAGCCTTCAGTATGGGTCCGGTGAAGGGCACGGTGTGCCTCCGGCCATTGGTGGTGAAGGTCAGGGTGGAGCGGTTGCTTCCGATGAAGTACTCTGTTTTTTGTTTATTCTCTCTCTGGGAGGCCACACCATCCTTGTAGGCCTCGATGGCGATGATCTTTCTTAGGTCGATGTTGATGGTCCGCTTGGAGCCTGTGAAGATCAGTCGCTTGTTGGTTAAGACCAGGGTGCCCTGATCTATCTTCCGGAGTTCCTCATGGGATTCACTGCGGGCTGCTACACTCCCCACCCGGAAGGAAACCCCCTTCGTCACCCGGATGGTTGGACCAGCATATCCCCCGTAGGTTTTCCGGACTGCCCGGGGCTCGTGGAAGCTGATGTTACCTAAAACTAGATGTGCTACTTCTTTCTTCTTCAGGATGATGGGAGGATTGGACAGAGGAGTTAAATTAACAGTTCCCTGGGCCAACTGGTTGACGAAGGTTACCAAGTCATTCTGGGCAGTCTGTTCTTCTATTAGTTGCTGTTTTTTCCTTTCCTTTTCTTCTATGATTCGCTGCTCCTCATTGGAGATTCCGCCCTTAGCAATGCGGGTCCACTCCTCCTCTGTTAAGATCTTTCCACGGTACCTTTGCCAGAACTGGCAACCTTTATCGTAGATATCCTTTAACTTGTATTTTGATCCCTTTTTTTCGAATACAGCCCCACAGTAGTCGCACTCTAAGAGTTCTTTAGTGCTGAGCATGCCCTTAACAGTTTTTGGTTCAAGGGGGCTGTAGTTGCACGCCGGGCAGAGATCCGTCCAGGCTGGGTTGGGTGGGGGAATGTACTCTTGCTCACTCTCTAGGCTTTGGCCACATTCCATGCAGAACTTGGCTTCCTCGGGGTTCTCGGTTTGACAGTGGGGGCATTGCATTTTTACAACCCTGGAGATCTTTTTTGACATTATATTTCCGAGATATGGATATCTCTTTGTATATAGTTAATCTTGACACTCCTATAAAAGTTGTGTACGCCTGATATAGTTGAACCGGGAATTCAGATACCTAAAAAGAAGATTTAATGAATTCCTTAATAGTACCTGGATTTATTTATTTCATCTCAGTCCATTTCTCATTAGATCAAGTCTTGAAAAGGCTTCATCCCCGGGGCTTTAGGGTTTGCATCAAGATTTCTTTTAAGAAATGCAAGTTCTAAAAAATCGAGTCAGTTTTTTGGGAAAACTTTAAGGAGAAGTTCCCATGAACCGCATCGGCTATGATTTGCACCGCCCTCCAGTACTAGGAGTTGAAGATGAAAATGGCTACTTAAGATCCTGGAGTGCGAATGTTTCATGATCTTACCAGGCTTATAACCACCCCCAGAGGGAGAAAGAATGGGGGTTGAGGACTTCAAATATTTTAAGATAACTTGTGATGATAAAGAAACAGTTAACCAAAGACTTGAAGTTTTAAAGGGGATGGTGGATGATGAACGCATTACCTCCTGATGGAGGGTATTCAAGCCGGCAGTGATTCTATTATAAAAGTATGATCCCCCAGAACAAAAACGAATACTATATTACTAATGACAACATTCCTATTAATGTGTCTTGTTGGTACTGGTTTACCATTGGAAAAAATTAACACCAAGCACTTCTAATTAAAACCACCTAAACCAACAATGACACACTCTTCACTATTTTTACCATTTAAAATGTTAGAAATGTAGTTCAGGGGTGAAATTTTCTTTTAAACTTTCCTCAATCCAATCCAGATCCTCATACTCCGCCCTTTCCTGGTAATAATTTTTTACTTCTCATCTGCTCTAGCACAAGGAGTGAATGGATGAACCCAATATATTGATCCATTCACTTAAGGATGGTGAACCAGATGAGGATGCGTGTGATAAGAAACATGGAGAACCGGACCCAGTACTACCACACTGGCGTCTTTCGCAGGGATGAGGACCTGGTGATATTCCCTTTCTGGGAGTTCGAGGCCTTCTACCAGGACCTGAAGTACCTGCACCAGATGGTGAGAAACCTCTTGGAGTATGGACAGAACGGTGAGCGGGGATGCACCCCGGAGGATGGCATAGTCTATGCACAGAACTACCTGGAGCGGATGGAGGAACTCCTGGATAAACTGACCAGTTACCATGTGCAGACCGAGATTGAAAACTTTCCCGATAAACGAATAAAGGAGACCCCCCAGTGTCTCCTGGGACTTTAACATGATGGTCTTAACCGCCCGGGTCAGCGACGGATTCCCCGAGGGCCATCCCTTCCAGGCCGATCAGGAAGTGAAGGTCATGACCGTCAGTGACTTTGAAGAACTGCAGAAGAGTATAAAGGAGCTTATACGGGATAAAAAACTCCTAGAAAGAAGGTTGGAGGCTATGGAACACTCAAAAGTAATATTATAAGTAAGGAAGACTCCTGAAAAGGGTCAACAACCTTGGTTTACGAGGTGTTTTAGATTCGTGATTATGACATCGGCCAAATCTGGGAGATATTGAATAATCTCAATCACGATCAGGATAAAATTAGAGAATCTCGTCATTTGATGGATTCTTTTGAATTAAGAAGTGATTATCTTCATTGGACATGGTTTATGATAGTTTAATAATAAAAAACATGTACTAATAGGAAAAACAGGTTAGGATACGTTTAAAGTTTTATATGAGCATCCTAAAAGGCAGACTCAAGATATTTATGTTATACTGCATTTGGTTGATAATGTTTTAATCATCACCACCTATACTCACAGTGTGGAAAGGAGGATCCGGGTTAAATGAATTTTGAGTTGATTACAAGCACGATATGGAAGTGGATGGATTGTTTATCCACGTTATAAAAGATCATTCCTATGAAAACTTCGGTTGAATTAGATAACGATGTGATACTTGATTTTGACCATAACAGGGTTCCAGTGGTCCTTGAAATATTAAATGCTTTTCGTGTCTTTAAACTCCAAAATATAGCTTGAATAACATCCAAAAGGTTTGGATGACGGTGAAGGTTGATGAAAAATCGATAAACCTCAAATTAGCCATTAAGGTACTTATTCATAATAAGAAACAGATCCAATCCATGGGCGCCTTCACTTCTAATGATATTGGTATTCCCAGTATCGAAACTGGACTAGCTACAGCTTAAGTTCCTTTTTAGTCTCCGATTCCTAGCGGTATCACACCAACTTAGAACCAAAACCCCTTAAACTATCCACAAAATTAAATATCAAATCCCCAGCTCTTTCTATAATGGACCCATCCACCCAGGAGATCAGGACCAGGATAACCAGTATTACTCCCCCGGTTATAAGACAAACCGCCAGGAGGGGGCCCAGCCAGACCAGGACATCATCAAACATATAAGTTAAGATAGGTACTAATTCTATTTATCAATATTTTTTAATGAGGACACATGAAACGCGTAGAAATAGATCCCACCCAACCAGATTTCCCGGAGATACAGAAGGCGCAGATGGTCTTAAAAGAAGGGGGGCTGGTGGTCTACCCCACCGACACCCTGTACGGATTAGGGGCCAACATCTTCCAGGAAGAAGCAGTTAAAAGGGTGTACCACGTCAAGAAAAGGTCCCCGGAGAAACCCCTGTCCATCTGCATATCCCGGGTGCAGGACCTGCAGAGAGTGGCCCACATGGATCTTAAATCCTTCCAGCTGGCTAACAAGCTCCTGCCCGGGCCTTACACTCTGGTAGTAAAGAAAAATCCCCAGATACCATATTTAATAACTGCTGGCTCGGATAAGGTGGGAATCCGCATCCCGGATCACCCGATCTGCCGGGTGCTGTCCATGGAGTTTCCCATCACCACCACCAGCGCCAACATCTCGGGTGAAGAGGCACCGCTTGAGGTGGATGAACTCGTAAATCTCTTCCAGGACCAGGTGGACCTCTATCTGGACGCCGGCGACGCTCAACCGTTCCACTCCACGGTGATTGACCTGACCACTTCTCCCCCCACTATCCTGCGGGAGGGTGCAGGGATGGATCTTCTAAACCAGTTACTAGATGATTTATTCTGACTATTCCCTCATAATCAGATGGACTGGTTGAAATAGATGCCGTGGCCATAGTTTCGTAGGCAGGGTTAAATAATAAATAACCCTGTACTATATAATACTTAAGATACCATGTTGAAAGAACTAAGTCAGATCTTAAGCAACGACAAGATCCCCACTGCATCCCCCCTGGACAGACTCTTAGGGGGAGGGGTGGAAAAAGGATGTATCACCCAGTTCTACGGCCCCCCCGGCTCAGGTAAAACGAATATAGTCCTGAACCTGGCGGTAGAGTGTGCCCGGAATAATAGAAGAACCATCTTCGTGGATACCGAGGGTGGCTTGTCCATTGAACGGGTGAAGCAGATCTCCGGCCGGGACTTCGAAAAGGTGGCCAGCCAGATCCTGGTCTTTGAACCCTCCACCTTCTCGGAGCAGGATCAGGTTCTGAAAAGAATCGAGGAGATGTTCCAGTCTGGTGAAGAGGCTGATCTCTTGGTGGTGGACTCCGCGGTGGCTCTGTATCGGGTTAAGGATGGGGATTCTTTCAGTTTAAACCAGGAGTTGGGTAAGCAGATGGGTTTGCTTTTAAGGATCGCACGGCGCTTCAATGTGGCGGTGGTCATCACCAACCATGTTTACTCCCGTTTTGATGGGGATGGATTGGTGGAACCAGTGGGAGGCACCATACTCAAGTACCGCAGCAAGATCATGGTGGAACTGGCCCGGGGAGATCTTAACGGGGAGAGGTTTGCAGTTTTGAAAAGGCACCGCAGCCGGCCAGAGGGCCTGCAGACCCGTTTCAGGATCGTGGACTCTGGGTTGCAATAGATAATTTTAAATGATTGTTCACTAAAAATAAGATAAAATTCTAACAACCTCAACCAGAGGAGGTTTCACAAGGGATAATACTACTTTTTTCCCTGGATCAAAATCTAATGTATGTGAGATTATGATTTCTCCAAAAAAATATGCTAAATCTGCCAAGGCACTGCCAAAGGGATTTTATTCTGCCAACGAGTTTTTCAATTACGTTTACAATGACCAGGACATGATCTGGATGGGTCAGAACACCAACCACCTCCATGATGAAGATGGCACTATGGAGGCCATGTTGGGAAGTATAAAGAAGAAGGATTACTGTAAATATCCTCCACCAGAAGGATTTCCAGAGTTGAAGAACCTGGTACAGGAGGATCTGGGACTCACCCACGGCTTCGATATACTCATCACCGCAGGGGGGACGGAATCACTGTACCTGTGCACCAACAACATCCTGGAGCCTGAGAACAACACCATCACCTGTGATCCAGGATACCTCATCATCGATAACTTCGCCAGTCGCTTCGGAGACCATGTGAAGTCCATCCCCATCTACAACCAGGAGTGCCACTACAAGCTCACACCCCAATTGGTACGGGAGAACATGGATAAAGACACCAAGTTAGTATCCCTGGTGGACCCCCTGAATCCATTGGGATCATCCTACACCAAGGAGGAGTTAAAAGACTTCGCGGATCTGGCCGAGGATAAGGACATCTACCTGTTACATGACATCACCTACCGCGATTTTGCCAGGGATCACTACCTCATGGCCAAGCACGCCCCGGAGCACACCATCACGGTGTACAGTTTTTCCAAGATCTACGGCATGGCTGGCCTGCGGGTAGGCGCGGTCCTAGGTACCCCGGAGATGATGGACTCCCTCCGTACCATCGTCATCAACGATCTGGGCACCAACATAGTGGCCCAGAAGGGTGCAATAGCTGCAGTTAACTCCAAATATGAATGGCTGAACCGGGTTAAGAACACCACCCGCTCAAACCAGGACATCATCAAGGAAGCAGTGGACCTGGTGGAGGGATGCTTCATCCCTGTCTACCCCTCCCAGGGGAACATGCTGGTAATTGACATGTACGAATCAGGGGTGAAACCCCATGAAATGGTGGATTACCTTCTGGAAAAGAAAATATTCACCAGGGAAGGCTCCTACACCAGCAAACTCTTCGGTCACCGTTACCTACGAGTGAGCTTCTCCATACCCAAACATGAGGTGGAGTACTTTGCCGACTGTTTCCTGGATGGAATGGATGAACTGGCCGGAAAAAATTAACTTTTATAGGGCAACGCCCCATTAAGTGCCATGTTTCATGGACCTGAGGATGACTCTCCATTTATCTAAGATTTCACCAACGAAAAAAAAGGTAATATAATAATGGTAGCCGAGGAAGGATCCGGAGAAAGATTACCAGCCGGGGAGCTGGATGTATGGCTGATGAAACCAGACGATGAAAAAGGCCCCTGGTCGGTTATAACCATTCAAATAGAGCTAGAAAGCCCCTTAACGCCTGAAATGATTCTTAAATATTTAGGGACCTATCTGGAAGTGGATGGCATGGAATTTGAGGTGATGAAGGCCCCTAACGAACACCTGGTCATCGCCCCTGAGAAAGCATTGCAGGAGTTGATGAAAAGTTGTTTCAAACTTAACATAAAGTTAGATGAATTTAACGTTATACTCATGCCCTTAGAGAAATTTAAGGACAAAATAGAAGATATTTAGAGGGTTAACCAGGGATGAAATTCGGTTTTTCAATTATTATTCTGGGATTTTTAGTCTTGATGGCGGTTCTTTTTGGGGTGGGATTTATTTTAGCCCAGGAAGATACCACTTCAACTTCGGTGTGCCAGGACTCTGCAGGGTACAAAACCTTCCATGGTTCCTACCTATCCTTCCAGTACCCGCCCAGTTCCACTGTCACCGAACACCCGGCTGATAGGAGCGTTCAGATAAGCACCCTTAACCAGGTGGATGAAGAGAACTATGGCGTTTTCATCCAGGTTATGGGTCCATCGGAGTACCTCACCGCCAAGAGGGAAACAGTGGACAAATGGCAACTGGAATATGAATTGGATGAATCAGGGGGAGTGTCCTACTCCCAGTACAGCTATACCACTGGAAACATAACCCTCTACACTTACCTCTTCTCTAAAAATGGGAAGTACTACCAGATCTACGGTAATGTGGAGGATGATCATCTTATGGTGCAGTTAATGGACTCTGTAGAATAGTTAGCACAATTAAAAGGAGGGGGCTGATAATTGAAAAGTGGTTCTGGAAAGAAACTGAAACAATTAATTAAGGCCTTAGAAAGAGATCCTGAAGACATTCTCACTGTACTTAGCCTGGGTGAGATAGGCGATCCCCAGGCCATAGAACCCCTGAAAGAGATATTGGAGGGAGACCGCCGGGAGGATACCCGTGAATTGGCAGCCTATTCTTTGGGGAATGTCGGGGATCCCGGGGCGAACGAGGTATTGGGGAGGGTGGCACGGGATGAAAATGAATCATACGTTATCCGGGAAACTGCAGTCAGTGCCCTGGGAAAAATCGGTGACCCCCAAGCCATAAGGCTCCTTATAAAAGTATACGAAGAAAATGAATCTGATAAATTAGGTGAAATTGCAGCCACGATTTTAAGAGAACTAGGAGTTCACAGTTACTATGGACTCCAGGGATGAAGCCCATCGTAGGTGCATGGTGTAATCCAATTTCTTAATAGCAACCTCTAACTCCATTTATCTTCTGTCCTTCTGGAGCACTACCCACTTCCAGGTGCTAAGATCCGTCAGAGAAGATAGAACCAGATGGCTCTACCAGAGTGGTCTACTAGGACAAGGATCACAGCAGTCAAACTACCACCCCCCTTAAAGCTAAGGATTGCTATCAAGCAGGGTCCTGGTCAGATCCCCTGGTCCCGGAGGATGGACAAAACAAGACCCGAAGCTAGGATGGCGCTGATTATGAACCCTGCCACCCCCAGGTAGGGAAATTTAAGGAGGAATATACCATTATCAGTGGTCATGATGAGGGAAGAACCAATGAGAAGGGCGGCCAGCACCAGTGATATTGATAACTTGTTGGTACTTCTTTCCAGGCCGGAGTGCACCACCTTTATCTGCATATCCCCTTTTTCCAGTCTATAAAGAGTTCTGGTAATACTGGTGGGCATGTTTTTCATGGTATGTTCCATCTCGAATATGTTCTTCTTCAAGTAATCCAGGAAGTTCAGGGGACTCAGTCTTTTACGGGCTATCTTCCTGACCAGGGGCTGGGCGATCTCCACGGCATTGAAGGTGGGATCCAGCTTTCTTCCCATCTCCTCCACCATGCCAATACCACGGGCCAGGAGCACCAGCTCCCGGGGAAGGGTTGCCTGGTACTTTCTCAT
Source organism: Methanobacteriota archaeon (assembly GCA_029556335.1). Lineage (GTDB taxonomy): Archaea > Methanobacteriota > Methanobacteria > Methanobacteriales > Methanobacteriaceae > Methanobacterium. The sequence goes on along the minus strand of JAKQFA010000030.1, from coordinate 170,716 downwards.
GAGCCGTAGCAAGTCGTCCAGACCACCATGCACTTCGCTGAGTTCGGTGCCGTAGTACTTGAAGAGGAGGTCGATGAGGTCGTACTTCAAGGACCGGGTGTCCACGTGTTCATCTATGATTCCCATCTGCTGGAGTTTGCTGATGGTACCCTTAACATTGGTGTCCATTAAGTATATGAAAAGTTCCGCCAAATCCTGGCGGAAATCCTCATCCAGCACACCCATCATCCCGAAGTCCAGGTAACACAACACGTCTCCTTTTAAAATGTATATGTTAGAGGGGTGGGGGTCGGCGTGGAAGAAACCATCTTCCACCACCTGTTTAAAATAGGATAAAGCCCCTCTTTTGGCGATTAACTTCAGATGGTAGCCATCTGCCTCTGTGACCTCAGAGACTTTCCGGCCCTGGATGAGTTCCATGGTGATGACCTTAGGGGTGGAGTGTTGACTGTAGATCTGGGGGACGTACACGGTATGATCCATCTGGAAGTTCTGCCTGAACCGTTTCAGGTTCATGGCCTCATTTTGGTAGTCAATCTCCTTGAGGATGGAACGTTCAAATTCCTCCACGATACCCGGGAGGTTGTAGATCCGCAACTTGGGGATGTAACTGTTGATTCTCCGGGCCAGAAACAGCATGATGGCAATATCATTTTTGATAATCCCTTCCACGCCGGGTTTCTGGATCTTCACCGCCACTTCTTCCCCACTCTTAAGCACAGCCCGGTGCACCTGGCCAATGGAAGCAGAACCCAGGGGTTCAGGATCAAAACTTTCAAAAATGGTTTCCAAGGCCGATCCTAACTCTTCCTCCAGGGTTGTCTTTATGACATCAAATTCAAGGGGTGGATTATCCTCCTGGAGTTTGGTGAATTCCAGGGCCATCCTCTCCCCCACCAGGTCCGGCCGGGTGCTGAGGGTCTGGCCCAGTTTAATGAAGGTGGGGCCCAGCTCCTGTAAAACGAACCTGATCCTTTCTGGCGTGGATTCATCCAACTCCTCCAATGATTCGTACTTGTAGGAACGCCTGATAAATGGTATTTTATGTTTAAGCTTTATCTTCTCGATTATATAGCCAAACTCGTACTTGTACAGGATCCGAATTATTACATGCAGTCTTTTAAGATTGGATTGATATGCTGATGCCACAGCAATTCCTCCTAGATTTAAACTATTCCCTAGGTCTTTCTTTAAGTCCCCTAACTACACGTGGCACTGAATAATACCTGGAAAGCCAGTTGTAGATAATGGCATTTTCCTCTACTTAACTCTCCAGGTAATAATACTCCCCCTTCTCCTTCTGCTCCCGGTCTAGGTAACTGTCTTTTTTGTTCACCCGGGGACGTTTAGTCTCCTTATCCCGGCGGAAGGTGATGCCCACCTCGGATAGGAAGCGGTTCATGGCTGATCTCAGATCCATGGGACTGGAGGCACAGCCCTCCACTCCTGGTTTTCCAGAGAAGACCATGGCCCGCTGGCTGATGTAGTCGATGAACACGATGTCGTGGTCCACGATGATAGCCGCAGCATTCTTACCCTCGGTAACCCGACGGATGGCTTTGGCAGCCCGGATCCGCTGCTCCACGTCCAGGTGGGCGGTGGGCTCGTCGAAGAGGTACACCTCGGCCTCCTGGGATAGGGAGATGGCCAGGGACAGTCGTTGCAGTTCGCCCCCACTGAGTTCATCCATCTTCTTCTCCAGGAGCTCCTCCAAGAGGAAGGGCTTCATTATCTCGGTGCGGAAGATGTTGCTTCCGAAGCTAGGCACCGTGGTGTAGAGGAACTCCTTCACCGTGCCACTGTAATCAGAGACCAGGTACTGTGGTTTGTAGGATATCTTCACATTCTTCTGGATCTTACCTGCATCGGGCTTAATCACCCCGGCCAACATCTTGGCGAAGGTGGTCTTCCCTATACCATTGGGGCCGAAGGCAGTGATGATCTCATCGTGCTGCACCTCACCCTCCTCCACATCCAGGGAAAAACCCTCAAAGGATTTTTCCAGGTGGGTGTAGGAGGCCAGCACCTCTTTTTCCACCCCTAAAGTAGGTGGCCTCACCTGGAATTCCAGGGGCTGCTTACGGAAGCGTACATTCTCCTCCTTGAGGAATCCGTTGATGTAGGCATTGATACCCACCCTAACACCCCGCAGATGGGAAACCACCCCATAGGCGCCGGGCTGACCATAGAGCAGGTGCACGTAGTCCGAGAGGGCATCCAGGGCAGCCAAGTCGTGTTCGATAACCAGGACAGACTTACCATCCTCGGCCAGCTGCCGCACTACCTGCACTGCGTTCAGGCGTTGCTGGACATCCAACCAACTGGTGGGCTCATCGAAGTAGTAAAAATCAGCTTCCCGGAGCACCGCAGCGGCAATGGCCACTCGTTGCAGTTCTCCCCCACTTAGGTTGATGATCTCCCGGTTCATAACTGACTCCAGCTGCAGAGCCTCCACCACCTCCTCCAGGCGCTGGCGCTGGTTCACACTCTCCAGTAACTGATGCACTTTACCCTCCACGAAGCGGGGTAGCATGTCAACCATCTGGGGCTTATGCACCACCCGGATCTTTTCCTGGGCCAGTTTCTGGAAGTAGTTCTGCATCTGACTGCCCTTGAAAAACTTCACAATATCCTCCCAGGAACTCTCCTTGTCGTAGTTTCCCAGGTTGGGTTTAAGCTCCCTGGAGAGGATGCGGAGTATGGTGGATTTGCCAATACCATTGGGGCCCAGCATACCCACCACCGAGCCCTCCTTCACTTGGGGCAGACCAAAGAGTTCAAACTGGTTGGCACCATAACGGTGGATGGGCTCTTCCAGGGCCTCAGGGAGGTTAATAATACTCACCGCCCTGAAGGGACAGCGGTTGGTGCAGATCCCACAACCCGAGCACAGTTCCTCGGATATAAGGGGTTTCTTGGACTTTTGATCAATGGTGATGGTGTCTTCTTCCATGCGAACCCCGGGGCAGTACTCCATGCAAGTGTAGTGGCACTTCTTGGGCTGGCAGCGATCCTGGTCTAGTATGGCTATACGGGTCATGAATTCAAAACCTCGAACTTATTAGGAAAGGCTTGTTTGCCTTTGGTAGAAATGGGATTATAATATTTAAATGTAGATTTAGATTGGAAGCTTCCATTTAATATTAGTTGGGGGATCGGGGTTTATGAAAAAAAATGGGGCATCGGATGAAGAACCTTATGGTTCATCCTCCGGTTTTTTTACCTGGGATTCAGATTGTAATCTGTGTTCCAGCTCTTCCACTCGGGCCTGACACTTTTTAAGTTCCCTCTTGGTGAAGAATATTCTGATCCAGAAGTAGATGGCCAGTATGACCACTGCCAATAGGAGTACCAGTAGGAACCCCACAGTTACCCCGGCGGCCATCCCCTGCCAGATGATGGTGAGACCGTAGGCCAGGTAGATCACGGCGGCCACTCCAGCCACCACCAAGGCAGCGATCAGCACTAACTTGATCTTCTCCTTGAACTCCACAGATACAACCTACCTAACTGTCAGATAAATACGCTTTAAAAGAATTAAAAACTAAAATAAAAAAAGAAGAAAGTTACATCAGGACTTTAAGAGCCATTTCAATGTCTGATGCTTTCACTGTTTTTCTACGAGCGTGCTTAGCCATTTTAACAGCTTCAAAAGCAATATCTTCACCGTAGGCTTCCAGTATTTTGGTTAATTCTTCTCTGGCTTCGTCACTGACTCTCTGTGCGCCAGCATTTTTTATTATTCTTCCTACAGGAGCAATTGGTATTTCGGTCATTAAAACCACCTCATTGTTCTATTAGGACCATCTAGTATTTAAGTATGTTGTTTTTTTGGTTATTAATCCGTGGTTAATCCAAACATGTCCATCTTGAAAATCACATTACACCATAGGGGTTGGTACTTATTTTTTCACTCCAATAGGGCCTCTGGCTACGTAACTTCTCCAGATCAATCCCCAAAGTATCTGACTTCCACCTCTTTATAAGTACCAAAAGCAACATAAGATGTACTATCCCTATTAAAAAATGGAATACGAGGAGATTTAGATGGTTGTAACCATAAAAAGCTCGGAATTTAATGAAGGGGAACCAATACCTCCCCGTTATACCTGTGATGATCTGGATATTTCACCACCCCTGGAATGGCATTCCCCCCACGAGGGTGGAAGCTGGGCCCTCATCTGTGACGACCCCGACGCCCCCAATGGCCTATGGACCCACTGGGTTCTTTTTAACCTTCCCCCCCAGACCCGGAGCCTAGCAGAACATGTGATTAACCAGGAGGAACTGGAAAACGGGGCACGACAGGGTGTTAATAGTTGGGGTAACATTGGATACCAGGGCCCCTGCCCTCCCCAGGGAGTGCACCACTACATCTTCAAAATCTACCTCCTGGACACCCGGCTGGATCTGCCATCCTCTGCCACCCGCCAACAAGTGCTGGAGGCCATGGAGGGCTGCCTGCTAGATGAGGGGCAGCTCATGGGGATCTACCATCGGGAGTAGGTGATCTGGTGGTGTGGACTTGAACACTGAAAGTAAGGATTACCCCAGGAAGTTAAAGGCCTTACCTGGCCAGTACAGTTTCTGGCTGGTGATACTGACCATGGTGGTTACCTTCTACATTTTAGTGGTTCAGGTGCGTATCGGGGTGCCCTACTGGGACGTGTTCAACTACTTAAACAACGCCCTGTACATGGCTGGCCTGGAAGGACCCGGTGCTGGCACCATCTCCCTTTCACCCCTATTACCCTTCTTAACCTCCATCTTCTTCCGACTGGGACTGGTGTCTTCCATTGTGATCATGACCCTGGACGCCATTCTATTTATAATCGGAGTTGTAGGACTCTTCTACCTCTATAAAACCAGGTTCAGTGAACTTTTGAGCTTCATGGGCTGTGTGCTGTACCTCTCCCTGGCGGTGCTTTTACCCTGGACTGCCTCCGGGGGTATTGATGTCCCGGCGGTTTCCCTATCCATCTGGACAGTGTACTTCCTGGTGAGGGGAAGCACTGGAAAACCACATCTTTTGTACCTGGTGGCTCCCACCCTGATCCTGGCTATTTTAACTCGCTACACTGCCGGGCTCTTGGTGGTACCTCTTCTCCTCTACTACCTCCTCCGGAACCAGCACCTCCCGAAGCTGAAGGCGCTATCCATAGGGCTGCTGGTAACCCTAATCCTCGCTTCTCCCCTGTTATGGTATTTTTACACCCGCATAGGCAGTTTGGACGTGATTTGGAATCTTCTGGTCTCCACCGCCACCACATCCCCGGCGGCGGCAGATGATGTGGCCTACAACCCCAACCCCTGGTTCTACCTGCAGAATCTGCCCAACTACATCTCCCTGGCACCAATCCAGGGCAGTTACTCCACGCTCCTGAACCCCAGCCGGGGCCAGCCCTCCCTCCTAGCCTACCTATCCCTATTTTTAGGGGGATCAGGCCTATTCTTGTATCTCCACCGGATCCTGAAGTCCAGTGTCACTGGTCTTTCATTTTCCAGGACCCTAGTCTTGAGATCCCTGATCTTCACCATCCTCCTGGCCATCCTGGCATTGACCCTCAACCAGACCAGCTACCTTGTCAGTGTGGTCCTGGTCTTTATCCTGTGCTACCTGGCTGGCACCTCCCTAAGAGGAGAAAATGAGCAACAGTCCCTGGACTTAATGTTTTTAGCCTGGTTTCTATCCTACCTAATATTCCACAGCATCCTACCCATTAAGGTGGACCGTTACTTCATCACCATGGCCCCGGCCCTGGTCTACTTCCTCATCCTGGGATTCGACGAACTTTTAAACATCATCCGCGCCAGGAAACCAGGGTTTAATGGGAAGTGGATTGGTTTGACTCTGGTACTGATTTTATTGACCTCCACCACCATCACCTACGCTGGACACACCCCCCAGAAGGTTTTTGTAGTTTACCTGGAGGATGCGGGTGTATGGATAACCCAGCAGGACCCCCAGTACCAGGACAGGATCATAGCCTCGGATTACTCCACTGCCCTCTCCTGGTACCTTAAAAAAGATGTTCAGGGCGCTTTTCCACGCCTGTATAGTAGATCTGGAGATTTTGCCAGTTACCTCCACTCCCAGAGGGTGGATTACTACGTGGACAGCCTCAGCAACCCCAAACCAGACCTGCCAGGCTACCGGCAGGTGGCCAGCTTCCAGATGGTAACCATCTACCGCAGAACATGAATACTTATACTTAGCTTATCAGAACAATTCAAGGAAATAATATGAACATGGATCACAACCTAGACCAGGATCGCATCGAACAACTAATCCACGGCATCAGACGAGACATTGGCCACAAGGATCTTGAGCCAGATATCCAGGAAGTGGTGTGGAATAGGAACATCCAGGAGCTGGTGATAATAACCAGGGACAGGCCAGGTAAGTCCACTGTCATTGGGAAGGGAGGCTGGGTGGCTGGCCGCCTTAAAGAAGAATTAGGAGTTAAAAGTGTCCATGTAGAGGCTTACACTGATCTTTTAGTACGCCGGCACCGTATGGAACTGGCCCAGCACCGGCTGGATCAGATAAGATCCCACCACCACTTCCCAGCCCTTAACAACCTATCCCATCTACTGGAGAAGAGGATAGAAAGACCTTACTACCTGAAAACCCTCCTAGGAGATGTGGAGAAACCCGATGCATCTTCACTGTCGGTGGTGGCCCTATCCGGGGGTGTGGACAGCAGCTTCTCCCTAATCCTCAGCCATATCCTGGGGTTCCAGATCCAGGCGGTTACCGTGGATCCAGGGAGCGTAATCCTCCCTGGATACTTTAAACAGAATGTGGAGCACCTCACCCAGAAACTTCAGGTGCCCCACGAGTATCTAACCCTAGACTTGAGTGAGGTGATACAGGAGTCCCTGGAGGGACGTTATCATCCCTGCGGGCGGTGCTCCAAGTTAATCCAAGAAAAAGTTTTAAAACAGGCCCAGAGATTAGGGGCCCAGTTCATATTCTACGGGGACTTACTATCAACTGGGGCTAACTCTCTTCACTGGATGGATGATATTCTAGGAATAAACCTCCCCGCCCTATTATCAGCCACTAAAGGTGAGGTTAAAGGAATAACCCATAGTTGGGGGGTGGATAGGCAAGCTGGTTATGGCTGTCCATTGCTGAAGGAAGTGCACAAAAAACATCCCTCCATGCGCCGCTACTCCATCCAGCGCATTGAAAGAGAAACCCGGGCTGGAGTTCTAGAGCCGGGGGAGGCCATGGATATGATCATGCGACTTATTTAATTAATTCTACTATACCGTAGGCCAGGAGGAACACTCCCACCAAGTAACCCACCATTTGGGGATATATGAATAGGAGGATCCCGATAATAATAGCCGCGATTCCGATTATCTGGCGAATATATTCTTTTTCCATACCTATACTTTTGTAAAAGGAGCACTATATAGGTTGTCAAGAGGGACTAGGTGGATCTTACCAGTTCAACACTGGATAAATACTCATACAAGGAAGTGATAATCTGACCAAACATGGGAAATACTGCCCCCGATGTGGATCTAACAATATAAAATGGCTGATACCCCAGATGGGATCCATCTGGGACTGCATGGACTGCGGCTACCACGGGGCGGTGATTATTGAAGATGAGGAACTGGCCTGTGAAATACGGAAGGAATTCCAGAAGAAAAAAGTCTGGGAAGATGTATGGTAAAGAAGGTCCCTGCCCCCCACCGCACCCGGAGTAGGAAAGTATGATGACAGTTCTTCGAATGACGGTGGATGGTGACCGGGAAACAGGCAAAAAAAACTCATGAGCGTATCTGTTTTTCCATCCAGTTTTTCAGGTTCAGGATGCCCTCCCGAACCATGGTAGGTGCTGGTCCCCCAGGCACTTCCCGGCTTTTAACAACTTCCAGGGGGTTCAAAGCTTTTTCAACCAATTCTTCTTTTATATGCAATGCTTCTCCAGTGACCTCCTGGGAGATCTGGTCTATGAACTGGGAATCAATCAGGTCCGGATTCAAACCTTCCTCTAGGGCGGTGCTAACCAACCTGCCCACGATCTGATGGGCTACCCTGAAGGGTAGTTGATTCTCCCGGACCATGAGGTCGGCTAATTCTGTGGCGGTGGAGAAGTTGGAACTGGCTAACTCCAATCCTCGCTGGTGGTTGAACTTCACCGAAGCCAGCATCTCCGCCACCAGGTTCAGGGTGTCCCGGGCGGTGTCCACGGCTCTCCAAAGGTGGGGTGTTACTTCTTGCAAGTCCCGGTTGTAACTCTGGGGCAGGGCCTTGGTTACCGATAGGATGGTTACCAGTTCTCCCTGCAAACTGATGGCCTTGGCCCGGGCCACCTCCGCCACATCGGGGTTCTTCTTCTGGGGCATGATGGAACTGGTGGAGGAATATTCATCCCCTATCTCCACCAGGCCAAACTCGTAAGTACTCCAGATGATGAGTTCCTCGCAGATCCGGCTGAGATTCACCCCCATAATGGCCAGAGCCGACACAGTTTCAGTTATGAAGTCCCGGCTGCTCACTGCGTCCAGGGAATTCTCCAGGACATGGCTGAATCCCAGAAGCTGGGCTGTGCGTTGCCTGTTGATGGGAAAACTAGTTGTGGTCAGGGCCGCCGCACCCAGGGGACAAAGATCAACCCGTTTATAGGCATCTCCCAGTCTCTGGTAATCCCTTTTAAGTGCCTGAGCATAGGATAAAAGGTGGTGGGCGAAGGTGGTGGGCTGGGCATGCTGCAGGTGGGTGTAACCCACCATCACTGTCTCCAGGTTCTCCTCAGCCATATCCACTGTGTTCTGTATAAAATTAAGCAGGTCCCCCATTATTTCTTCTATCTCTTCTTTGAGGGATATTCTGAGGTCGGTGGCCACCTGGTCGTTACGGGACTTGGCAGTGTGCATGAAACCTGCTTTCTCCCCAATCCTGCTGGTAACGTAGTTCTCCACTGCCATGTGGATGTCTTCCACCGAGGGGTCCAGGTCTAGGGCACTGATTCCTTTTTCTTCCAGTTCATCCAGGGACCCTGTTATGGCATGGGCAGTTTCCTGGGAGATGATGCCCTCCTCCTGGAGCATGGTGGTGTGGGCCCGGTTGCACTTTACATCGGCACTGAAAATTCGTGGGTCAAATTCTAGGGAGGAAGTGTAACTAGCTGCGTCGCTGGTCATCCTGCCCTTGAATCTTCCTGACCTCAAGTTCAAAATCAATCCAACCTATTTCTTTTCTTTACCCTTCCATTGGGTGTATCCGCATTTACCACAGGTGTAACGATCTCCATGGTCCGCCATGAAGACTCCGTGGGAGCATCGTACACACTCTGGATTCTTACGGACGAGTTTGTTATCTTTAACTTCGTAAAGCTGGTACTTTTTCATATTAAAATCCTCAGGTGTTTTATTCTTCTTCACTTTCTGGGGTGGTTTTCTCCTGGTTCTTGACCACAACATGGTCCCTTTCCACCTGGGACAGATGGTCCGGAGAGTCGTACAACTTGGCGTAGCCCTCGGATCGGCCTTCACCGTAACTGGGCTTCATTTTATCCACTACCAAAAGGTCTTTGTCCACATTCAAAACTGCGACCAGTCTGTTTTTAACATCTAAAACTTTTGGAGTAGCTTCTCCTTGATACAGACAGTCGAATCTTATTTCTGTCCGGTTTAGAAGTGGATTTTCAACTTTTTCTTTAATATCAATTTCCATCTTATTCCTCCATTAGCATCTCTTTCATCTTAATAACTTTATCTCTCAGGCGGTCAACTTCACAAATCACCACACCCTCCCCGGGCTGGCCATAGAGGACCAGTGAACCAGGAGGGGCTAGAATTACAGCGGGAACAACCGCTAAATCTTCTTCACCCTTAACCAGGATCAGAACGCGGTATCCGGCTTTTATCAACTGAAATCCCTGTTCCACAGCATCCCATAGTTCACGGGTCACTGTACCAGCGGGGTTATCCGCTTTCAGGGTTACATTATCGTAGACTATATCCTGTGGGGCTGGTTTTCTTTCCACCTGCTGGTCGATAATCCCCAGGTGGGGGATCAGTCCCTGCTCCTGCAGGTTCCGGGTGGTAACATCACCCACTGAAACCAGGAGAGTGTCTGGTTCTTGGGAGGCCAGAAAATCCTCAGCATCATCCAGGGATGGATAAAGGGTGCCAATGGCTTTTTTAAACTCTGGTCTCAAATTTTTTTTTAGGACTAACACTAGCGAACCCTCAGGGCATATTCTCCTGCCTCTTGGATTTTGAGGTCCCGGGCGATGTGGGATTTTTCAGGGTCTACTATAATCAGAAAACCACTCCAGTTCTTGGAGGTGGCCAGGTTGCACACTTCGCACAAGTCACCCTCCACTATACGGTGACACCTGGTACAGGCTTTGGTAACCATTTAACTTTTCCCCTTCTTTTTAGCTTTTTCTTTCTCTTCCTTGATCCATTCCAGCCTACCTAGTCCGGGTTGTCTCATGGTGAGTCCGATTTTGGTTTCGGCGGATTTTTCTTTAAGGCTCAAGGCCACGATACGGCCCCGGACATGGTTGCCCTCCTCCAAGCTTTTCTTGGATTCCTTACCCAGGAGGGCGCCTCTCTTGGCATCGTAGTTTATGTAATCATCAGTGACCTGGGAAACGTGTACCAGGCCGTCCATGGGACCTATGCGTACAAAGGCACCGAAGTCAGTGACTTCTATAACCTCACCCACCACGATCTCGTGGAGTTCTGGTTTGAAAAACAGGGCGGTGAACACCACGTCATGGTAGGCGGCTCCATCTCCCATGATGACTTTGCCCACACCGATATCCTCAATCTCCTTGACAGTGACCATGAGGCCCATCTTCTTGTCGATCTTTCCCATGTAGTTTTTGTTGAGGATCTCGGCTGCCACTTCCTGCAGAGGCTCCTCGAAACGGTGGGGTGGGATCCGCACCGTGTCCTCAATTTTGGATACTAAATACAAACAAATCCCTCTTAGATAACTTCTTATGATTTAACCATGAACCTCAGGCTTCACATCTTTTTATAAAGCTCAATAGAATGTTTTATAGCCTTGAAAGCCTCTTCTTTACCAACCCATCCTTGGACTTCGGTTTCTTTTCCTTCCAGAGCTTTGTAGTCCTGGAAGAACTGTGCTATCTCCTTTAAAAGGTGGGGGGCAACGTCCTCCAAGTCCTGAACCTCCTGGTAGCGGGGGTCCTGGGTGGGCACCGCCAGGATCTTATCATCCTGGTCACCGCCGTCGATCATCCTCATCATACCAATGGCCCGGCTTTCAATGATGCAACCAGGGAAGGTGGGCTGTTCCATGAGTACCATGATGTCCATGGGGTCACCGTCATCGTACAGGGTCTGGGGGATGATGCCGTACTCTGCCGGGTAATGGACTGGTGAGTAGAGCACCCGATCCAGGGCAAAGGCTTCCATATCCTTATCATATTCATACTTGTTCCGGGATCCTCGGGGTATTTCAATAACAGCGTATACAACTTCCGGGGCGGATGGTCCGCTTTCCAGGTCCTTCCAGAGATTCATAGGTTTTTCCTCCAATAATATGTGATGATGTAATTAATTAATGATGGTAAATTTTTATTCCAGGCTCAAATGCCCATCTATACTCAGATATCTTTTTTGTCGAAGGTATACCACGGTTATGCCCTTCTCCCTTGCTCTTCGTCTCAGCTCCCTGTCGTTGGTGCACAACACTCGGGAGTGCCTTAGGAGAGCATCATCCACCCTTTCATTCCTGCCCCGTTCCATTTCCCGCACCTGGAAGGGGGGATTCTGGGCTATCTTAATGGACACTGAAGCTGCGACACGATTTTTACCCCGGGATCGCCTTTTAATGTTCTCCAGTTCCTCCAAGACGTAGGAGGGAACCAGGAGTTTATGGGATGGTAGGATGTTCTCCAACTCCACCACCACATCCACCGGGAACTGGGTGGTGGTCATAAAAAATTTGCATCCACCAGGGCTTCCCTATTTGATGATTCCATAACCGATTAACCTCCACCTGGCACCCACCCTCCGACTGAGAGCCGCTCTCTGCCCAGCCTCGGCACAGACTGGTAATTTGAGTTTGACATCCACTTCATTTTTACGGGCGCTGGTAACCACGCCAATGGTGGTGGAGGTTCCAATATTTATCATCAGGGGCTCGGAAGACTTGATGGGCTCCACAGCCTTCTCTTCCTTGGTACCCACCACCCGTTCCAGTAGATGGGTTTTCATGGTGAACTGGTGCAGGATGTCCGGTAAAGTTCCGGGCCTACCAGCCACGGAGCCGGAGAGGGAGTCGGCCTTGGTAAGGGATGGATCCAGGTTGGTCCCCACTCCAATGAGGCCACCCGGCCCTACTTCCTCCACTGATTCCCCACCGGCCACCAGTCCGGTGATGTTGGATATTAGGCTCATCCATTCCATTTTACCCTTATTTTTTATCTGAATTCCCGGTTTCACCTCAATCTCATCCCCCAACTTCAACTTCCCCTGGATTAGGGATCCGCCAATCACTCCGCCCTGGATATTTTCCGGGGTGCAGCCTGGACGGTTTATATCAAAGGACCGGGCCACGTGTAGGCGGGGAGCTTTCCGGAGTGATCTGCGGGGGGTTCTAATCTGGTGATGTATGGTTTCAATTAGTATGTCGATGTTGGCGCCCTGCTGGGCAGAGACTGGTATGATGGGTGCGTCTTCGGCACAGGTACCCTTCACGAATTCCTTGATCTCCTGGTAACTCTCCATGGCCCTCTCCCGGGAGACGATGTCGATCTTGTTCTGCACCACGATGACCTCGGTGACTCCAATGACATCCAGGGCCATGAGATGCTCCTTGGTCTGGGGCTGGGGACAGGGCTCGTTGGCAGCGATGACCAGGATGGCTCCATCCATTATAGCTGCTCCGGAGAGCATGGTGGCCATCAGGGTTTCGTGCCCTGGGGAATCCACAAAAGAAACCTTCCGGATGGTCTGGGTTTCACTTCCACAGTGTTCACAAACCAGGGAGGTGGTGTAACACTGGGGTATGGGACACTCCATGCACCGGCGGAAGGTGATGTCCGCATAGCCCAGTCGTATAGATATGCCCCTTTTAGTTTCTTCACTGTGAGTATCTGTCCATATTCCAGATAGGGCCTTGGTTAGGGTGGTTTTCCCATGGTCCACGTGTCCTACTAACCCGATATTGATTTCAGACTGTACTTTCACGGACTACACCTTTTTTTATCTTTATTCTTCGCTACCTTCCATCAGTTGGGTAAGGTTCTTTTCACCCTTCTTCACCACAACGGTGTTCACCTGGACGATATCATCAGACAGGGTGTTCCCACGGACGGTTTTCCTCCTTCTCTGACCTTTACGGGTGGATTTAAACCCAACTCCGCCTGAAAGGAGACTTTTTATCCGTCGCGGTCCATCCACATCCTTTTTCATGGGGAAACCGTTTTTATCACTCCCTCCAGTTATGCGCAGTTGGTAGCCTTCCAAGCCCACCATAGAAGCGTCAAATTCTTCACCAATCTTTAATCCTATGAGTTTCTTGGATAAAGCAGCCTCCACTTCCATTTGATGACTATTTTTACCTTCTGAAACAACCAGTTTAAATGCCAATCTATCTCCTCCATCTTAACTCTGCTATATATATTATACTATTTATCGGTTTTTATGCTTTTATTGAAGAAATCTAACTCACATTCCCCAGTTAGGATCAGCCTTCCTCTTTAACTGGACGATCTCATCCAGAAGTTGGAGTTCATCCTCGGTGAGCTTACCCTTAAACTCTCTCTCCAGGATCTGGTAATGATTCTCAGGGATGTCCACATAGAGCTCATCCCCTTCATCCAGGTTGCGGCCAAACACTCCGTCTTTAATGGCCATGGCCACCTTAACGCCCTTGGAAGCAGCGATCAGGTTATCTCCCTTGTCCTGCATGCTTTCCACACTACCCACCCTTACTCCGTCTTGGCTTATCAAGCCGTATCCCTTCTTGATGGTGCCGGAGAGGATTTCCACCCCGGCGATGGCGGGTTTGCTCTGGCGGAATATGAGTTTTGGTATGATCCGGATCTTGGCTGGTCTGATTATGGCATCCAGCCATTCCTCCTTGCGCCGTTTTTCTGCGGCATCCAGCCATTCCTGGTATTCCTCGGTAAGCTGGTAGATGACATCTGCAGAGAAGAGTTTCACTTCCCTGTTCTTGAGTTCCCCTGTAGCCGAAGGAAGGATCTTGACGTTGAAGGCGATGATCACCCCGTAGAGGGGTTCTTCATCCTTAACTATGGAGGCCTCAATGACATCCCTACGGGAAACATCACCAATGTCTGCAGAGCGGATTGGTATCTCCATGTCCTTGAGGATGTTCAGGAGGGCTTCCAGGGATCCCAGGGTATCTGCTTTGGCCACCACGCCCACTTCGTCTGTCTGGACCTTTATCTTTTCCATCTCCTGGAGTATGTTTTCTTTAACCTCCTCCAGGTCTCCGCGGGCCACCCGCAAAGGAGAGCCAGATACAACGTTCTCGATGTTGGGGGCCACGATCTTGATTCCAGCCGCAGCCACCACTTCATCCACCTTCTGGAAGCGTTTTTTAGCGTCTCTTATCTCCTCCAGGGGGTTGGGTTTTAGCAGCGATCTTATTTTGGTGACCAGAACATCGTCCCTGGTGGTCAGGGCGATTTTATCATCCTTTTTAAGCACTCCATCGTATATGACGGCGTCGATGGTGGTTCCCAGTCCCACTTCTTCCTTTACTTCCAGGATAGTTCCCTTAGCCGGGGCATGGGTTTCTATCTGCAACTGCTCCTGGAGGTACTGCTGGGCCAATCCCAGGAGCATGGTTAAAAGTTCAGCGATTCCCTCACCAGTCTTGGCACTGATGGGGATGATGCTTACCTGCCTGGCGAAGTCCCTCACCCGGTCGAAGCGTTCCGATTCAAAACCCTCCTGGTGGAGAATTCCCACCAGTTCGTAGACCTGGTTGTCAAGAGCAACCTGTACCTGGGGGTTTTGTTTGTTGTAAGTCTTGTTGAATGGTTCTTTTTCGTGGATATGCCAGCCAGGTATCCGATCTATCTTGTTGGCACCCACCACGAAGGGGGTTTGGTACATTTTAAGGATGTTAAGGGCCTCGTAGGTCTGGGGTTTGAAGCCCTCGTTGAGGTCCACCATCAGCACAGCCAGGTCAGCTAGGGCTCCACCCCTTTTACGGAGGGTGGTGAATGCTTCATGGCCAGGGGTGTCAATGAAGAACAGGCCGGGCAGACTTTCCCGGATCTCCAGTTTCTGGATGAACTGGCTGCAGATGGACTCAATGGCTTCCATGGGAATCTCAGTGGCTCCGATGTGCTGGGTTATGCCCCCGGCTTCCTTCTGGGCTATGAAACTGCCCCTTATATAATCTAGGAGAGTGGTTTTTCCATGGTCCACATGGCCCAGTACAGATACAATTGGTGATCTGATCTTCAAGTTTTTCAACCCTCTTACTAAAAAGCGCCCTTTAAAAAGTGTAGAGCACCAAAAAAATTTAAGGCCCTAAGTATTTGTAAATTAAGGTTCTTCCTGTATCCATTCCCGGTCCGGGAAGGAACAATCACATATTTCATCCATCTTGAAAAAGAGCCCTATTTCCCTTTCTGCAGATGCTGGAGAATCAGAGGCGTGTATTATGTTTCGACCAGTGTCAATGGCATAATCACCCCTGATGGTTCCTGTATCAGCTTCTTTAGGATTAGTGGCCCCCACCATTTTACGGATGAGGGTGATGCATTCTTCTCCTTCAATCACTGTTGCCAGGACTGGACCGGAGGTTATGTACTCCACCAGGTCAGTGAAGAAAGGTTTTTCCTCATGTTCGGCGTAGTGTTGCTGGGCCAGTTCCCGGGGGATGACCATCATCTTGGCAGCCACTATCTCCAGTCCGCGCTCCTCGAAACGGGTCAGGATCTTACCAGTCAATCGACGCAGTACTGCATCGGGTTTTAACATAACGAAGCTTTTTTCCTTCATTGTTTAACCCACTTGACCTTTCTAGGCACTCTTCCCAGTTTTATACGGTTTTTTTCACATTTACTGCTGCAGAAAAAGAAGACTGTACCGTCTTTTTTGACGAACATCTTCCCTGTGCCCTCGTCTATTTCTTCTCCGCAGAATGAACAAGTTCTCATAGTAACACCTTAACCTCTAGGGTGTGCGTATTTCTTTGGCTTCCCGGATGGTGTCCAAGAGCATCAGGATGTCGCCTTCTTTAATGGCTCCCATAACGTTCCTGGTGAGTATTCGACCCTTATCCCTTCCGTCCAGTATCCTGCACTTCACCTGCATGACTTCCCCAGTCATGCCAGTTCTCTTTAAGACTTCTATTACTTCGGCAGGAGTTCCATCTTCCATATAATCACCTTCGTAAGAAGAGAAAGGTGGTAACCTCTCTCTAGAAATAGCTTAATTATTTCTTGAGTTCTTCCACCTTCTCTGCTACATCTTTGATGAGTTCGGCGGCTTCGCCGGCATCAGTAATGCTTGCAGATGCGGTTCCCACATTTAGCCCGGCTGCTTCACCCAGTTCATCCTTGGTAGGGATGTATACGTAGGGTATTTCCTTTTCCTCAGCCAGTACTGGCATGTGAGCTGCTATTTCAGGTGGATCAATGTCTTCTGCGATTAATACAAGTAGTGCTTCGCCTCTTTCCATGGCCTTGGTTACCTCGTTGGTTCCCTTAGTAATCTTACCCGTGTCCCGGGCTATCTCCAGGGCCTCGTAGGCTTTGTCAGCTAATTCTTTTGGTACATCAAATTTTACATACATTGCTTTTGCCATTTATTTACCTCCTTTTTCATCTGGTTTCAACCATCCATCGGCAGATCCAAACTTACACGCCTCAGGGGGTGTAAGAGCTCATGCCGGATCAGTTAAATGACCGTCAATGATGAATTCTAATTTTGAAACTCATAAAAAGCAATTCGAATCTAAAATTAGATATCAAAAAATTAGTTGGAATTGGTATATATACTTATCATTGGACCAGGATGAGTGCCACCAGGGATCATGGTGGACTAAGAAATGGTGCCATAAAAAAATGTCCTAGTAGGGAAAAGTAAGAAAATAGGAAAATAAGTAGCTAAAAAAAAGGATAACAAAAAGGTGTAAGGTTACTTACAACTTTTTGACGACCATTTCAATGTCAGCTGCTTTAACAGTTTTACGACCGGCGTGTTTAGCTAGTTTTACAGCGTCTAAGGCTATTGCTTCACCTTTTTCTTCTAATGCTTTGGCCAGAGCTTCTCTTGCGTCGTCAGAAACTCTTTCGGCACCGGCGTTCTTTATTATTCTTCCAATGGGAGCTATTGGTAATTCCATATTATTCACCTCAATTTTGTAGATTTGTTAATATACACTGTTGTTGTACTCTTATATATATTTATCCCTAATTGCAGTGATTATTCGGTCATTCATATGGTATGGGGTCACTACATCCAGATTTATATGATCTTGGGTCATCTAGTTACCAATCGTGACATTAAAGATAGGGTGTAAATAATCAGCATATCCAGATCAACCAGATTACCCAGAAGATAAATATAGGCCAAAATCGTTCAAACCCTGCTTATAATCCTGGAAAGGGCGTTTATATCAGCATCAACTTTAACTGGCTCTGTACAGGCATCAATTGCAGTGTTAGGATCTTTTAATAGATGTCCAGTTACTATGCAGACGATCTGTTCCCCCTTATTTATCTGCCCCGACTCAACCAACTTCTTAAGACCAGCGATGGATGCTGCGGAGGCGGGTTCCACCCCGATCCCCTCCCGTCGGGCTAGGAGTTTCTGGGCATCCAGGATCTCTGCATCGGTGACGGTCTCCGCCATACCATCCGATTCGTATATGGCCCGCAGAGCTTTTTTGGCACTTACTGGAGCCCCGATACGTATGGCTGTGGCCACGGTCTCCGGGTCTTCCACTGGCACAATATCCTCTGCTCCCTGAAAAACTGCCTGGACTATGGGAGCAGCGCCCTCTGCCTGGATACCCGTCATACGGGGCAGGTCCTTTATGAAACCGGCCTCATGAAATTCGGTGATACCCTTCCAGATGGCGGATATGTTCCCGGCGTTACCCACGGGTAAGATGATCCGATCCGGTGATTTCCAGCCCAGATCATCCACAATCTCAAATCCTATTGACTTCTGCCCCTCCAGACGGAAGGGATTAACGGAATTTAATAGATAAAGCTGCCCCTCCAGGGCCAGGGCAGTCACGGCCTCCAGGGCCTCATCGAAGTTGCCCCTTACTGATATAACCTCGGCGCCATGGAACATGGCCTGGGCCAACTTCCCCAGGGCCACCTTACCGGCAGGTAAAAGCACAACACACCTTAAACCCGCCCGGGCTGCGTATGCTGCAAGAGAGGCCGAGGTATTACCTGTGGAGGCACAGCCCACTGTGTCCACGCCTAACTCCATGGCCTTGGTTATGCCCACACTCATCCCCCTATCTTTGAAGCTGCCGGTGGGGTTGGATCCCTCCACCTTTACGTAGAGCTCCACCCCCAGATCATCTCCCAGCTTATCACAGCGGCAGAAAGGTGTTCCTCCCTCCTCTAGGCTGACGATGAGGGAATGATCCACAGGCATGAATTCCTTGTACTTCCACATGGTGGATCTTCGACACTCGAAAACGTCCCGGGATACCCGGGGCTGGCATATAACCTCCAGTATGGATCCGCATTTCTGGCAGGTGTAGATTATATCCTGGTTGTCATACTCGGCACCACAGGATATGCATATCATCATTATAAATCACCTTTTTTTTAGTTTTAAGATACTCGGAAGAGGCTGTTTAAAGGATTTTCACTGACACTTTGGGTGGTGACTCCGGTGACGTAGTTAGCCCAGGTAAGGGTGAAGTTAGCCTCTATGAAGGCTCCGATCAGTAACAGGATCACGGCGATGGACAGGAGTACCAGCGATTCTTTAAAATCATCGTAGTAAACTTTTAAAAGGTAGTTGAACTGGTTGGATCGGGACATTTCCGGTTGTATGTGTCGCAGTCCCTTTATTATATCTACGACCACACCGGCCAGTTTAAAACCAGCTGCACCAGATACTATGATTCCCACAATTTCGAAGATACCATGGGGGATGGTGTATACAATGAAATTGCTCAGGGGATACTGGGATGCAGCGTAGCCTATGAACATGCCGTTGTAGAACAGTAAGTAGGTGGTGATAATGCCCAAGACCAGTCCTCCCCCGTAGAGGTAGAGAATCACTTTAAAGTTGTTTAAAAATATGGAGAGGGTGGTGAGTTTTAGTTCGCCCTGACCTACCTGTCTTTTCATGTTGTCCAGGACACCACCCATGATCCACGCCAGCATCCCGGACAGGGCGTATCCAATGAACATGGATGCAAAGAATATGACGGTGGAAATAATCAAAAAGCGCTCATTCCTACGGTACAATCCCCCAATATAACTTTCATATTTATCCCTTGCCATTTCAACCTCCTCCCATGATAGACTAACGTAGTATTTATCCCTCCAGCACTTTAAGTGCTTCATCCCGGGCCTGCTCCCGCTTACGTTCCAGTTGTTCAAATAACTCACGGACCTTAACAGCGGCTTGCATCTTACACTCGCCACACTGGATCTGGCCCTGGATGCACTGCTTGTAAATTTCGGCCAGTTCCTGGTCATCATCCACCAGGTGGTAGAGCAGCATCTCGTAGACCACACACTCACTGGGAACTCCTCCCAGTTTTTCCTGCTCCTCCCGACTCTCCCGGCCACCGGTCTTGGCTGTTTTTAACTTTTTCTCTGCCTCTTCTGGACTGTCTGACAGGAATATGGCTGTTTTTGCTTTGCTACTGGACATTTTTCCACCGGTGAGTCCGGTGATAAAACGATGGTAAGTGGAGGAGGGAGTAACGAAGTGGAACTGGTTCTTGAATCGCTCGGCAAGATCCCGGGTGAGGCGTATGTGGGGGTCCTGATCCGGCCCCACTGGAACCACTGTGGGTTTAGGGCCGCCATAGGACTCCAGTTGTGGATGCAGTATGTCTGCCACTTGTATCAGGGGTACGTAAAGGTGAGATAGGTTGGTTGACCCGTTAAAACCATAGATGGCCTTCATCTCATTCCAGTTCACCCTGCGGCCCAACTGGTAGGCCAGGTGGTTCACATCCTGATTTTCAGACTGCAGGTAGGTGGTGATGTTTTTTGAAGAAAAATCCAGTCCCAGGGCGATGTAGTTGGTGATGTACTCCTCCAGGGCTATCTTACGGGACTCCTCAAACTCCACTCCCCGGGCGGAGTAGGCCTCCATATCAGCGATGGGAATGTATACCTCGGCCCCCATCTTCTGGTACCAGATGATCTGATCCACGATCATCTTGTGGCCGATGTGCATCCTGCCACTGGGCATCATCCCTGTTACCACGGCAAAGGGAGTTTTCTCCTGCAGGGCCTTAACTATACGGCCAAAATCCCTGTGACCGAATATAATACCCCGCCTCATCAGGAGGGAGGGATCCTCTATATCTCCCAGCACATCCTGGAAGGGCTTAATTCCAAATTGCTGGATCAGTTTTTCGTAGTCGACTAGGGCTGAACTCCAGGGGTCTATCAGATTCATCACCTTGATGTTAATATTAGAGCTTATGGTAGGGATATAATATAACTATCTCCCCTAGGGCCTGGTCCATTCCACGTTGTAGTAGGTGATGTCTTGTTCATCATCAACCACTGCCAGCATCAGCTTCTTGTTAACACCATGGGCTACCCGGACGTAACTGGAGAAATCGTTGATATTTATGTGCTGATCCTCGGTGAGAATTTTAACCAGAAAGTCGGAATGCCCATTACCGGGAGATCTTCCCCTTTCATAGAGCCTGAACTCTGATCCATACTTGAAACCGGTTTTTACAATGTAACCTCTGTTTCTAAGGTCCCTATAAACCAGGTACTTGGTGAAAAGTCCTTCATCCCTTAAAAGGTCGGCGAACTCCTCCCAGGATAGATCACTTCCCTTACTGGACAAAGTCAACTTATCCTTTTCCACCAGAAACAGTGCTTCTACTAGTGGTAATTGTAACTCGTCCTTGACCAACTGTCCAAAATGGCTATTTTCATGTAATCGGATGGCTTTCGGGCTAGTTACCGTTACCATCTCCCCTTTTAGTTCCCCATTCATATCCTTTCACCGGACTGATACTCCATCAGAAGGGAAATTCTACTCCAAGGTAGCGTGTCTTCTACGCAGATCAGTTTCTTTCTGTCCCATACGGGCCATGAACTCGGCTATAAGACCGTCCAGGAATAGGTGGGTGACGTCTTCAAAGAGGGTGCCCAGGGGTGTCATGTCATCGTAGTTACCCTTCAATGTATGGGAGGTGGGATGTTTCCAGGGAACTTTGCTCTTACTATCCATCTTCACCAGCACATCCAGGCATTCACCCAGGGTGGATTGGGGGTTGGTGGTGATGGCCACCACTTTAGCCCCCACATCCTTGGAGGTTTCTGCTGCTATAGTAACGGTCTTAGTTTCACCTGATCCAGAAATTGCCACCAGACAATCATTGTTGGTGATGGCGGGGGTGGTTACATCACCCACCACGTGCACCATGAATCCCAGGTGCATGAGCCGCATGGCAAAGGCCTTTCCTATCAATTCTGACCGGCCACTTCCAACGATGAACACTGACTGGGAGTTCATGATGGTATCTATCATCAGGTTCACCTTTTGGGGGTCGATTCGATTGATGACCTCCAGGGAATGTTTTGCAATGGATTCTGCAGTATTCTTCAGTATCTCCATATTTAACTTCCTTTATAAATTTAAAGGCCGGTTATCCTTATACCTGCCATCTTAATCTGGTTACGTATGTTTAAATTTATGAGGAGGGGTGTTATTTTCTCCACGATGCGGGCATTCTCCAGGGCTCCGCAGTCGATGGACCGGACTCCAGGTATCTTCTCAGCCAGTTCCATTACCACCTTCTTGGCCTCAGGATCATCTCCTGATACCAGACAGTCACAATCCACGTCTTTATCAGCGTTGGTAAGGCTGGCCGCGCTCATGTTATTGAAGGCGGATACCACCTTCACCTCCTGGTCCCTTAGCATGGCCTGTGATCTCTCAGCTGCCGAACCCTCCCACACATCCACGTAGCGATTGGGCCGGCCTGCCAAGCAACTGTCCAGGGGTACAGTGGCGTCTACCACAATTTTACCCTGAAGTTCTTCCCGAATCCCTTTCAGAGTGAGGATCTGGGCCTGCAGGGGCACAGTGAGCACGGCCAGATCTGCCTCCCGGGCTGCTTCCTGGTTAGTGGCACCCCGAATATTCCGGGTCTCATCATCAGCCAGCATATTCTTAACTAGACTGACAGCATTTTCCGCCTTCTTAACATCCCGAGATCCAATAATAATTTCTTCACCGGCTTTAGCCAGTCTAAGAGCTATTCCCAAGCCTTGATCACCAGTTCCGCCTATAATTCCCAACTTCATACTATTATCCCCACTTTAACTACATACTTTCCACGAATCTATTAATAGAGAATCTTTTTCTTCCCACTTTATAAATCATTATATCTAGCCATGGGTTACAGTAGGCCCTGCAGGTAACTGAGGCTGGGCTTTATATCGGCGGACTCTTTAACCTCCACCACCAGGATCCCCCGGTAGTTCAACTCCTGGAGATGGCTTATAATGGATTTGAAGTCAATACCAGCTGATCCCAGGGCATGGTGGTGGTCGAATGATCCATCGTTATCAGAAAGGTGCACATGTTTCACCCGGGAGGACTTTAACATCTCTGCAGGGGGGATGGAATTGTTATGAGCATGTCCCACATCCAGAGTTATGTGAACATCTAGGTCCTGCACCAACTGGTGCAACTCCGCCAAGTCCTGGAAGAGAAGGCCGTCAATGCGGGGCATGTTCTCCACGCACATACTAACCCCACAGTCAAATGCGTAGGCAGCGCACTCTGCCAGTGAATCCTGGTTGTATCTTAGCACTGCCTCCTCCAAGCCCCGGCTCAGGATGGGCATCTGCCCGGGATGCACCACCACCACCTCAGCGTCCAAACTCCTGGCCAGGTCCATGGAACGCTTCACCTGCATAATAGAAGCTTTCTGAATAGCCTGGTTAGTAGAGGCCAAGTTAATATCTGACAGCGGGGCGTGGATGGTGGCTTGTATATTAAATGACTCCAAATCATCACTCCCTACCTGATGGTAGGGGTATTCGTTTATTATTTCACAGAAATCCACTTTCAGCTCTTCCAGGTAGCCCAGTACATTATCCAGTTTCTCTGGGTACAAAGCCAGGGTTGATACACCGATCTTCATTTAAGGTTCTCCAGCTGTTATTTTTTCCTTCCCTGGCAACTACTCCCTCCTCACCCGGGCTCCTATGGGTTCGTTACTTTGCAGAGCCTTTAGGATTATTTCTGCCAGTTCTATGTCTTTTTTTATCTTAATATGGCCTTTTTTGCCCACGGTGGCGGTGAAGAGGTAATCATTGTTAACCAGGATGTCAAATGGGGTTCCAACAGCTTCTTTACCGAACTGGAGCACCACGTAGTTCCCAGCTATATCCACTTCCACTGGGGCCTGTTCATAAATATCACGGGACTGCAGTGTCTCCACACCAATGCTGATACCCACCCGTTTTTCTATCTCCTCGATGTTCTTACCCCGTTTACCAATCAACTGGGCCACGTATTCTTCGTCAATCCACACCGTGGCCCTCCGGTCAGATTTCATATCAACCTTAATCCGGGCCTGGGGGACTCTCTTCTTGATCTCCCGTTGGATCTCCTTCTCAGCTATGCGGTGCACCGGGGGTTTCTCCCTACGCTCCGGACCCACATCCATGACAATGGTCTGCTCCCCGTAGGTGTAGATCTCGTGGGCCAGGCTACCAGTTTCAAAGTCCCTGATTTCAATTACCGGACGGGCCAGATCCGCTTCCACCATTCCACTGGGCACCTTCACCGTTAATGTGACCTGATAGATGGCCTTAACTTGTCCCTCATCGATGTAGATGGTGGTGTCCACAATGGAGGGGATCATGCCCAGCTCCACCCGGCCTATGATACGCTGTATGGCGTCGATGGGCCGGGTGGCGTGGACCACTCCCACCATACCCACCCCAGCCATCCTCATATCAGCGAATATTCGGAAGTCCTTGGTTTTACGTAACTCATCATATATGGTGTAATCAGGTCTAACCAACAACAATATATCCGCAGTTTTTCCCATGTCCTTCTCAAGGGGGGCGTACTGGGTTATTTCATCTTCCACCTGCAAGTCCCGGGGTGATTCCATGGTCTTCACTATGGAACCGTTGTTGAGGTAGAATTCTGCCACGGCCTGGGCGAAAGTGGTTTTACCGGCACCAGGGGGTCCGGCAATTAGCACTCCCTTGGCCATATTCTCCAGGCGGTCGATGAGTTTATCAGGAAGATGGTAACTGCCGATGGATACCTTGGCCACTGGCCGGACTATGGTTATCTCCACCCCATCTGAGAAGGGTGGTCGGGCAATGGATATCCGGTACTCCCGGAACTGCACCACAGTGGCACCCTCCCATTCTATCTCTATGAAACTCTGAAAGTCACTCTTAGCCCTTTCCACTATCTCCCGGGCCATGGACTCTATCTTGGATCGTTTAAGTGGCCTGGAACCGATCTTAACCAGCTGTATATTGCCCGGGGTTCCCTTCTTGGCCATGGGGATTACGTTCTCCTTCAAGTGGACGGACATGGTGTTCTTGTCGAAAAAGCGGGTTACCTCAATGTCCCGGTACTCCAACATCTCTGGCTTCAAGTAAACTGCTTTCAGTCCCTGGGCCTCGGCCACTTCCTTCTGCACCCGGTCACTGGTCATGAGGGTGGCCTGATACTCCCCGGCGGTGCTGCGGATCATGGCATCTATTTCACCCCCCCGGGCCAGGGAAATCTCATCCAGGGTGGGCCGGCGCCCCACATAACTGACGTGTATACGCCCCTCACTATGAAGCTTCTGCAGATTTTTAAGTTCTTCCAATCCATTAAAACCAGTTTCTCTTCCTTTATTGGCCTGGTTTTCCAATTCAGCTACCACTGCCTCGGAGACAATAACCTCACAACCCTTGTATTCATCATCCTGGACAATACGGGTGATCCGGCCATCAACGATTACACTGGTATCAGGAACAATTTTCAATACTATCCCTCTTTATAGATTTGTTCTGGTTCAAAAACCTTGTCTCTGATAATTTTAAGTTTAAACCCATCATCAAAGTCCACTTTCCTGAAAAAGCAGGAATAATATCCTTCATGGCAGGCTGCTCCTTCCTGTTTAATCTTCAAGACCAGGGCATCGGCGTCACAGTCCACCAGGATCTCCTCCACCAGCTGCTGGTGTCCGGAGCTTTCCCCTTTAAGCCAGATCCTATTACGACTGGTGCTCCAGTAATGGGCGACTCCTGTTTCCAGGGTAAATTTCAGGGCTTCCTGGTTCATGAATGCCACCATCAACACCTCTCCGCTCTGGTAGTCCTGGGCCACAGCTGTAAGGAGTTTTTCACCACCGAGCCGGTGCCGGAAGTTAAATCTAGATAAATCCATCGCCATAAAAAATCATCCCCTGATCCTTTCCACGAGAAAATCCACCACATCCTCCAGGGCCACCAGTTCCTGCTGGCCACTTTCCATATCCTTCACTGTAACCTGGCCCTGCTCCAAGTCCCGGGCACCAACCAACACCACGTAACTCACCTCCAAGTTGTTGGCGTGGGACATTAACTTCTTGAACTTTTTACCAGCCAGATCAGTTTCAGTGGAAATCCCTGCTTCCCGGAGTTTCCTGGCAATCTGGAAGGACTTAAGCCGGACTTCCCTGGATATGGGTGCTACAAAAACTTCCACAACCTTGTCCAGTGGTAGCGGGGCGCCCTGTTGATCTAGGGCTGCCATGACCCGATCGAAGCCGAAGGCAAATCCTGTGGACTCCACCTTCTCTCCCCCAAATAGTTCTATTAAATTATAGGTCCCCCCACCACTTATCTGTTTCTGGGCTCCCAGTCCATGCACGTATATCTCGAAAACAGTGCCACTGTAATAATCCAGACCCCGGGCTATACCCAGGTTAACAGTGTAACTGGAGAACCCAATGGAATCCAGGATATCTAGGAGGTCGCTGAGTTCTTGCAGGGCATTTATGGCCTGGGAATTATTTCCCACAAATTTTTCTACTTCTTTTAGAACTTCACGATGACCCTTCAGGCCGATAAGTTCCAGGAGTATGTTTTTATAGGAATCTTCCAGGTTCACATTTGTTAGAAACTTCTTTAACTCCTCCACTTCTCCCTTATCAATGAGGGCCATGATCTGGTCCTGCACTGGGCCGGACACTTGGGCTTGGTCCAGGATTCCCCTTATGATACCCAAGTTACCAATGTGTATCTCGAAGTCTTCCAGTCCCAACTCCTCCAGGCAATGGGCAGCCAGGGCTATCACCTCACCCTCGGCATAGGGAGACTTACCACCAATGAGTTCGCAACCCAACTGCCAGAACTGCCGGAACCTTCCAGCCTGGGGCCGCTCATAGCGGAAGCAACTGCCAAAGTAGTACATCTTCAGGGGTTTAGGTGTTTTTTGAAGTTGATTAAGGTATAACCTTGCCACCGGGGCGGTTAACTCCGGCCGGAGGGCCAGATCCCTCCCCCCCTTATCCTGGAAATGGTAGATCTGTTCGGTGATACCCTCCCCGGATTTGAGGGTGAATAGTGACAGATCCTCGAAGAGGGGAGTTTTAATCTCTTGGTAACCATACAATTCGAAGATCCTTTTCAGGGTTCTCTCCACATACTTCCTCTTTCTCATCTCCTCAAAGAGGAAATCACGTGTTCCCCGCGGTTTTTGTAGTTCCATTCCTAACTCTCCATGAAATTAAATTGATAACATAGATTTGAAAATAAATCCCATTTACTACGGGGAGTAACATCCCCTAGTTCTTATCTTAAACTAGTTGCTCAGTGCTAATATTCCTTTACTCATAGTACTTAAGGTATTCCTGGAGCATCTGAGGGAATGACTTGGCACTTAAAAATCGCAGGCCAAGCCTTTCAGCCCAAACCTTAATACCCTCATCAGCTGCTACCACCCCAGCATTTAATTCCTTGGCCAGGAGGAGAACATCCAGATCTGGGGCGCTATCCAGGGTTCCTTTCCTTAAGGCGGCCCGATACTTTTTGCGGAAGTCTTTAATGGCCTTGCCCAGGACTTTCAGTTCAATCTGGTTCTTCTTCTCTCCACGGGACATCATGACCATGGACTCCACTGCCGCTTCCCACAGGGCACTTTCCGAGATGCGCATGCCCTTGTTCATACGCTCCCGCATGTCCTGCACATATTCGTAGAAGATCTCCGAGGGGATCTTGGTGTCATAACGATTGGGACTTTTCTTAACTATCCATGTCTCCGCCTTTACCAGAATATTTTCTGGACACTCGTAGCGGGTCATGTAATCCGAAAACTCCTTGTAAGTTACTGGGGGCATGTGGCAGCTTATATTCAGCTTTATTCTGGAATTGGCAATCAGATCCAGCAACACATCCACAGTGTGGTCTAGTTCCCCATCCCCGTAATCATCCCTCAACTGGTTATCGGTAAATGCCGTAGTATCTAAAACGAACCTCTGCTTGGCAGGAATCATAACACCCCTCAATTAAACTTAATATTACTAGCCGGCTTAACTCGGTAATTAGTAAAACCTAAACCCTTCTCATCCAATGATCTCTAAAATCATTAATATATAATCTTCCATACAATTAGTAAGTGATTAAATTGATTACCGGCAAAACCCTCCTGGTGGGCATTATAGGCGACCCTGTGGAACACAGCCTATCCCCTCCTATGCACAACGCGGCATTCACACATCTGATGATGGATTATGTGTATGTTCCCTTCCATGTAAGGGATGAAAACCTGGAGAGTGCCATAGAAGGGGCCCGGTCTCTTGAACTTAAGGGGTTGAACGTCACCATACCCCATAAAACCGCGGTGATGCCCTACCTGGATGAAGTGGACCAGGCCGCCCAACTCATCGGGGCTGTGAACACCATCAAATTCAGTAAAAACAAGGCTAAAGGTTACAACACCGATGGAGTAGGTGCGGTGAGGGCCTTGGAAGAGATAATACCTGTAAAAGATAAGAGAGTGGTTATTATGGGTGCTGGGGGAGCGGCTCGGGCTCTGGCTTTCCAGCTAATTTTAAATGGAATTGGTGAATTGGCCATCGCCAACCGCACCCGGGAAAAGGCGGTGCAATTGGCCCATGATATTCAGGGTAAAATGGAATTTTCCCCGGAAGTCACCGGTCTAGGGGAAGTGGAACTTTCCACCACTGACATCCTTATAAACACCACCTCGGTGGGTATGCACCCCCACCAGGACCAGCCCCCACTGCTTAGGGCTGAAAAAATGCACCCTGGGTTGGTGGTTAACGATCTTATCTACAACCCACTGAAGACCAATCTCCTGAAGGAAGCAGAAAAAATAGGTGCAAGAACATTAAACGGCACGAAGATGTTGATATACCAGGGGATGGAGTCCTTCCGCATCTGGACCGGAGTCACACCACCAGTGGAAGTGTTTGAAACGAGCCTGATTAGAATCCTGGGCAAGATTTAGTGCCCCTCTGAAAGACTCCCTTTTAATAGTGGAATTTTACAAAAACCAACCATAGCTTAGAATTCATTAATGGGGCTGATTTGATGGAAGTAAAATGGAAATATGAGGTAGGAGAGCAGGAAAACTTATCCACCCGGATAGGGGGTGCTTAGTATATCAGTGGCCATGCTGGATTTTTCCTGGATCCCGGAAATTGACTCGGCCCAGACCCTGATATCTCATTCCAGAGAGGTCCTGGAGGGCACAGGCTTTATATCTTCCTTTTTAAGGAACCTCCTCACCTTCCCGATTAGATGGTTCTACGGCTACCACCACTGTCATGATGTAAAGGGAGGATCTTAAATGGTGATGATTCCATCCACAGATAACCACATCCACGTGGATCCCATCAATGGTGAGGGGCCGCTTCCTGTGGCCCAGAAATTCTACCGCTCCGGTGGCACCGCCATGATCATACCTAACAAGCCCACCTGGACCGTGGGGGAAGATTGTGACTTTAAAAGGGCCATGGAGCTGGTGGTGGGCTACGTGGAGGAAATAAACCGGGAAACCGAGGTCCAAGCCTTTGCAGTGGTGGGCTCCCATCCTGCGGAGCTCAGCCGCCTAGTACGAGAAGGAACCACCCTGGAGGAGGGTGAAGAGTTGATGCGGGGGGCCCTGGAAACCGCCCAAGAAATGGTGCTGGAGGGCCAGGCCGTGGCCATAGGCGAAGTGGGACGCCCCCACTACGAGATCACCCCCAAAGAGATGGAGATCCACAACAGGCTGCTCCTTTATGCCATGGAACTGGCCAAGGAGGCTGATTGTCCAGTGCAGCTTCACACCGAAAGTGCGGGGCCCGATGAGTTTCTGGAATTTGCACAACTAGCCGACCAGGCGGGTTTGAAACGGGAAAAAGTCATCAAACACTTCTCCGGACCCCTAGTGTTGCAGGAAGAAAACCATGGACTAACACCGTCCTTGATATCCAGTGGAGATGTGATCCAGGCGGGACTTAAAAAAGGAACTAATTTTCTCATGGAAACCGATTACCTGGATGATTTATCCCGGCCGGGGGCAGTTTTAGGGCCGAAAACCGTGCCAAGAAGAACTCGCAAACTCTTTAACGCCGGCTTAATAAGTGAAGATGATGTACACCGCATCCATGTGGAGAACGTGGAGAGGGTGTACGGGATAGAACTTGTATTTTAGGTAGAATCAGAGATCACCACCATATTCTTTTTTTTCAGTGGCTGCCACCGATGAGGAAACTGATCACGCTGATTACAACTCCAATGATGATGATTTCTACACTGGTTTTCAGTAGACTCTCCCGGGCCACCCTGCCCAGGTAGATCCCCAGAAGCACCAGCGCCATAAAGCAGAGGACTATAGTCCATATCGTTGCTGAAAATCGGTTTGAAAGAAGTAGAAATGGCAACACCGGCACAAAGGAACCAGTGAAGCTGGAAAAGCCGTGGGTGACCATGCTCATGAAGATGCGCTTTTTGGCCTTCTGGTGGATGTGGGTGTCATCCAGCTTACCCTCCTCCAGCATCATCTTCTGCTCCAGTTCCCTGATGGTCCTCACTTCTTCGGCCCGTTCTCCAATGAATGATCCGAAGGCATTGGACATGGCCAGGGCAAGACCCCCACTTAAACCAGTTAATCCAATGACATAGTTGGGTATATCGGAGCCAGCAATCCCAGCCACCCCACTGGCAGCCAGGATTACTCCCATAACAGCTAGAATTCCGTCCATAGTTCCCAGGGCCACGTAACGACTCATTTTAAAGTATTCGGTTATGAATTCCCGTATATCCATTGTAGATGTTCTCCCCTTGTAAGAAAAAAATAGCTCCCTATCCTCTGCCCAGTTCCCGGTGAGCACGGGCCAGGTGACCTGCACCTAGTGCTCCTAAGAGTGAGAGCTCCCCGGCCAGTACGATTCCTGCCACTATTTCTGCGAACTTATCTACCTTACCCGAACCGTAGGCGTCCATGATCTTTAAACATTCCCGGGCGGTTTCCAGACGGGTTCCTCCTCCGTAGGTTGCCAGGGGCACGTCGGGTAGGGTTACAGAGAAGTACAGGTCTCCCCCATCTTCCTGGGCCAGGGTTATTCCCAGACTACCCTCCACTACATGGGCTTCATCCTGTCCAGTGGCAAGGAACAGGGCACCGATCATGTTGGCATAGTGGGCGTTAAAGCCCATACTACCTGATATGGCAGATCCCACCAGGTTCTTAATGGTGTTAACCTCCACTATGGCCTCCACTGTGGTGTGCAGTTTCTTCTCCACCACCTCCCTGGGAACCAGGACCTCAGCCACCAGGCTCTTACCCCTTCCCTCAGTGAGGTTCAAGGCAGATGGTTTTTTATCCACGCAGAGGTTACCTGAGAGGGCCACCACATGGGCTCCTGTATTTTGGCTTAAAACCTCCAGTGCAGCTTCAGTGGCCATGGTTACCATGTTCATACCCATACTGTCCCCGGTGGTGTAGGAGAAGCGGGGGTACAGGTAACGGCCCACCACCACTATGGGGTCAATTTTCACCAGTTTCCCGTGGCGGGTGGTGTTCTCGGCTGCTTCTTTCAATGCACTGAAGTTGTCCTCGATCCAGGTCCGGATCTTAAGGGCTTCCCTAAGGTTAGGTGCCTTAATAACTGGAGCTCGAGTCATTTTATCAGCCACGATACCCACCTTAGCCCCACCAGAGGTTTTTATAACTGAACAACCACGGTTTACCGATGCCACCAGGGCACCTTCCGAGGTAGCCAGGGGTACGTAAAATTCTCCCTGGGCATGTTCTCCCTTAACAAGGAGGGGACCAGCGATCCCCACCGGTACCTGGATGGCTCCCACTGGATTTTCTATGTTACGCTTCAGGGCTTCCCCCATGTCCATGGAGTACTGGGCTAGGTGCTCCAACTCTGCACAGGATATCTTCTGGGCAAAGCGATGACGTATCTGGGTTGCTTCCTCTACACCATCAGTGTAGTTTTCCACTTGGTGGAGTTTTATCTCACCTTTTAGGAGTTTTTTCACCATCTGATCTTTTTCGGGCATAAGACTCACTTTTAATATTAAGATGATTTATAAAGTTTCTTAATCAGCTCCGATATCTGGGAGGGCCGGTCAGCCACTTTCACACCTGCATTCTCCAGGGCGGTTTTTTTACTCTGAGCAGTTCCACTGTCACCCTCGATGATGGCCCCGGCGTGCCCCATTCTCTTACCTGGGGGAGCAGTAACCCCTGCGATGTAGGCCACCACTGGTTTGTCGATGTTGGCGGCTATGAACTCCGCTGCCTTCTCTTCAGCATTACCCCCGATCTCTCCGATCATGACCATGGCCCGGGTTTCAGGGTCATCCTGGAACCTCTGGAGGATGTCGCTGTAATCCAGTCCTACCACTGGGTCGCCGCCAATACCCAGACAGGTGCTCTGGCCCATCCCGGCCTGGGTGATCTGACTGGCCACCTCGTAGGTGAGGGTGCCACTGCGAGACACTATACCCACATCACCTGGATTGAAGATGTGAGCAGGCATGATGCCCAGTTTACCAATACCAGGGGTGATAATCCCGGGAGTGTTAGGGCCTATTAGGATTTTATTGTTTTCACGGGCGTAGGCCACAATTTCCAGGGTGTCGTGGATGGGGATGTGTTCGGTGATCACCACCACAGTGTCCAACTGTGAGAGGGCTTCAAAGGCCGCGTCCTTGGCGAATGGCGCGGGAATGAATATTACGGAGGCGTTAACCTCTGTTTCCTCCAGGGTTTCCTCTATGGAGTTGTATACAGGTACGCCCTGGAAGTTCTGGCCACCTTTACCCGGGGAAGTTCCAGCCACGATGTTGGTACCGTATTCCAGCATGCTCTGGGTGTGGAAGGAACCCTGTTTTCCAGTTATACCCTGCACCACACACTTCGTATTTTCATCGAGAATTATCACTCTATAACACCTTCCATCAATAAACGTAGTTTTTGTTAATCTTTCTTACCAGCCCACTCCATTCACACCTTCAATATTCTCATACGCTGGGATAAGGGTCCGGCCAGATCCATGACGTTACCGTTCATGTAGGCGCTGACTGACAGAATCACACTTCCTGGGATGACATAGGAGGGTGAACCTCTTTTCACCATGTACACATTCTTATTTCCCAGAGCCGCACCTACCATGGCTCCGGCTATTGCTCCAATACTCTCCAAGTCTTCCACGGTCACAGCCACCACTGGATCGTCGGTCATATCAGAAACGTAACCCACTCCAGGTATATTTCTGACTCCATCCGCACTGCTACCTCCAATGTCGGTCACACCTTCCATGCCTGCCGCGGCATTCATGGCGGACTCGGCCACATGGTGCACGAAGGATTCACCACCATAGGTATCAAAGGATAAGATAACAGCATCTGGAAATCGGCCATCTCTTACCATGGCTTCAGCGTATGATATGCCCTCTCCTGCCCCTTCTGGTGTGGGGGATATACCATGGATATCTCCCCAGTCTTCGGCATTTTTCTTCAAAATCTCCACTATGGCCTGGTTTACTTTTTCCAGATTTTCATCCTCTAGAAAGGCACTGATGACCAAGTCATCCCCGGTTACATTGGTCAAGGCGGCTTTTTGGGCGCCAGCCAAGATCAATTGGGGTATATCCCTTTCAATTTTTTCAACCAGTTCCAGACTGCAGTGCACATCGTTTCGGGAAATATCGGCACCAATGGAAGTTAATTTCAAATTATCACCTGTCTCCTCTCCCATGGTTTATAGAAATGGGGGTATTTTTCATAAAGCATAAGTAGGATAATTTGTCATCTCTTTAGGAATATGTTAAGGTTAGGCTCTTATAGATTTTCACTAGGGATGGTAGATAGTTTTTAGTTTAGTAATTATAATTATTCCCTCCAACAAAGATATTAAGAGGTAGAAATTAACCTAGGATGCCCATCATGAATAAAAGAAAGGTAGTAGTCAGGGGTTTTCAAAGAAAACAGGGACAAGTATGTGCCTCGATACTCCAAGAAAATGGTGAAGATGTGATTAAGTCCGCAGCCACTGCCATTAAATGTGGGGCGGATCTTTTGGAAATACGTTTAGACGCACTTACTCACCTGGATCCAGAGTTGGTTAGGAATATCTTGAAACAGATTCCCCATCCCCTAATCGCCACCAACCGTATGAAGGAGGAGGGTGGCTTCTTCCAGGGGTCAGAAACGGAAAGAATAGATGCACTACTTGCAGCTACGGAGTGGGCGGATTACGTTGATGTGGAACTACAGACCCGGGACAAATATAAATCCGAAATTAGAGAAACTGCCCGGTCCACCATAATATCCTACCACAACTTCCAGGAAACACCCCCCCAGGATGAACTTATCAGGATTGCCAGGAAAGCCACAGCAGAGGGGGACTTGGCCAAGCTGGCTGTGATGCCCCGGAATATGCAGGACACCCTCCTTGTTCTGGAACTGATATCCCGGTGTAGGAACACCATCGCCATCTCCATGGGAAAACTCGGAAGCTATACCCGTATAGCAGCTCCCCTTTTCGGTTCACCAATAACCTATGCATCCTTAGATGGTGAAGTAGCTCCTGGACAACTGGATATAAAAACTACCCGTGATATTTTAGACGTATTCATAAATTAAAAGGTGATATATTTGAGATCAAGGACATGGCTCATTGTTGGGATTTTGGTGCTATTGTTACTGGTGGGCACGGCCTACTGGGCTACATCCAGCACCAGTGTAAAGATAGTGGTGGAAACCAATGGTACTGATGTTACTGTTAAGGGATCCACACAGCCCCTGCCCCTGGGAAACGTGCCTGAGGACATGATAACCCAGATGAAGGATAAAGCCTTGGAAGATGTCCAGGATGAAACCAGCACCGTGGAGAGCATCAAAGTAGACATGGAGAACATAGCCAAAAGCCATGGCTACACTGCCCAGGTAACTCTGATATCCCAGTTCGGAGAAAACCAGCTGCCCATGCCAGCCACGGTAAGGGGAACATCTATGATACCCACCCTGCAGGATAATCAGGATATAATCGTACTAAAAACGGACAAATTCCAAGTTAACGACCTTGTGGTGGCTGTCCATCCCGAATACGGTCTTATAGTGAAGAGGGTGGCCCAGATAGATGGTGACCAGGTTTATCTCAAGAGTGACAACCGTCAGACTGAGATCATAGGCACCGAAACCAGGATGGTGAATGGGATGGAAGAAGTGGTAACCATAGAAAAAACACCCCTGGATGCTTGGCTTCCTAAAAAGAATGTGGTAGGGGTGGTGAAAGTCTACTGACCCCTAGCTATGATTATTTGGGGACAAAAAGAAGGTGAACATTATTTTTTTAACTCTATGAAAAAATAGTTATAAATCTAGTCCCTCATTTTTTTCTTCTTGAAAGAAGACATAGTTACCGATATTTTCCTGTGTTGAGGTTATCCCTCACAAAAAGATTGGATCTAAGACCCTACAAGTTAGGATGACTCCATTTCAGACAGCCTCTTAATTCGTTTCACCATGTTGGGATGGGTGGATAGGAGCTCCATGATCTTACTGCCAGTGTCAATCCGGATGGGGGTGTCTCTCAGCCTGGCCAGTTCCTCCTGGCTGATAACACCGTCCAAGTCGTGGTCCAGTTGGCGCAGGTTAGATACCTCACTACGGGCATCAGAGATGTCATTGACGAAGAAGGCCTTAATCCCTTCCACCTCTTTTATCTGGTCTTTATCAATATTGGCACTTCCGTACACCAGTTTATAGAGTGCGCTAGCAAGTTTATGGGGTTTTCCTCCGATTTCCACACTTCCTTGGTCAGCGTAATATTCCCGGACCCGGGATATGAACAACACCAGGAGGTTACCCAGAATGTACCCTGCCAGGGCCACCAATCCGATTATACCGGCTCCACTGTCACTGTCTCCTTTACTGAAGATGGTGCTGATGAATATGTAGTAGCAGATAAGGGGCACCACACTTATGAGGGTCATCACCACCATATCCTGGTGGCGGATGTGGCTGATCTCGTGTCCCAGCACAGCTTTAAGTTCCTCCTCATCCAGTAGATTTAAAACCCCCCGGGTTACACAGACCCTGCCGTCTTTTTTGCTTCTTCCAAAGGCAAAGGCGTTGGGGATGTTCACTTCTGCGATACCTACCTTGGGTGTAGGGATGTTGGCGTTCATGGCCAGTTCCTCCACCATGGCGTGAAGCTGAGGGGCTTCCTGAGGGGATACGTAGTGCACGTGCATCACTGCCTCCACCATCTTGGGCCCCAGGAGGTACTGGCCCAGGACCACTACCAAGGCCAGGATGGCGAAGAATAGGGGGCTGGAAATGCCGAAGTAGGTACTGATTATGCCTATTATAGCGTACAATATACCGAATAGGATAATGGTGGCTAACCATAGCCTTAAAGTAAGCATGAATCTTCTCATATTTTAGGAACACCTCGATGGGGTATGGGGCATATTGTTGGTTGTATTGATATATAAAACTAATGTATAAAAGGATATCACTCCAGGTGACTTTTACCATGGTGGCGATGAAGCAGATAAGCCAGAAAGGCCACTGCCCCCACCACCACTAATATGTCCAGGTAGTGCCAGTACTCTTGCAGTGTGGCCCAGTTAGGGCCTAAGAGAAATCCAAGATAGCCCAGGGCAAAGCACCAGGGTAGGGAGCCTAGGAAGGTGTAGAGAATGAATTTCTTCAGGTTCATATGGGCGATCCCGGCGGGTAGAGAGATGAAGGTACGAATAATCGGCAGCATCCGGCTGATGAGCACTGCTTCGTGCCCATACTTGCCGAACCATTCCTCAGCCAGGTTTAATCTACGGTGACTGATGAGCACGTACTTCCCGTACTGTTCCAGAAAAGGCCTCCCACCCCACCAACCCACGAAGTAGGCAACCAGAGAGCCCACCAAGTTCCCGAAGGCTCCCACCAGGATGATGCCCCACAGGGTCAACTGTCCCTCCCAGGCCACAAATCCGGCGAAAGGCATGATAACTTCACTGGGGAGTGGTATGCAGGCACTTTCAATGGTCATTCCCAAAAAAACACCCCAGTAACCAAGGGATTCGATGAGATGGATCACCAGGTTACTAACGTACTCCACAACACTGAACATGTAAAAAAAACTCCTTTAGAAATAGTTATATAAGCTCCTATGATTTATCTACTTAATACTATCTGCTGACTTGATTCTTAGCTGTGGCCTATTACTTCATGGGAATTTCACATTAATTATAGGATGGTTAGAAAAATGCGAAAAATCAGGATTTACAGAGAAACCTTGCTGATATTTCTGAGGGGACTTCTAATGGGAACCGCCGATGTGATACCTGGAGTATCCGGAGGCACCATGGCCCTTATCACCGGAATTTATCAGAGACTTATTCATGCCATTAGCCAGATCAACCTCACCTTCCTATTTTATGCCTTAGAGGGGGAGTGGGCTAAATCCCGTTTGGAGTTGAAGAAGTGGGATTTCAACTTATTCATACCACTACTGGCAGGTATCGGCCTGGCAGTTTTAACCATGTCCAAGGTCATGACCATGTTGCTCACGGTGTACACAGCCCCCACCTACGCCTTCTTCTTTGGCCTTATACTGGCTTCTGCTGGTTTTGTTTACAAACATGTGGATGAACTGAACTTGAAGAACCTCACCTTCCTGGTGGTGGGGCTGGTGTTTGCCATACTCTTTGTGGGCCTGAACCCTATTCAGGCCAACCACACTTTACCAATAATCTTTCTTTCCGGTGTGGTGGCTATCTGTGCCATGATCCTCCCTGGTATTTCAGGGGCATTTATCTTACTACTTTTAAATCAATATGAGTACATGCTCAATGCCCTGAATGAGTTGAAAATTGTGGAGATAATTGTTTTCATACTGGGGGCTTTGATAGGTATTCTCTCCTTTTCCCGGCTCCTGGACTACCTGTTAGATCACCATAAGTCCATTACCATGGCATTCCTGGTTGGTCTGATGATTGGAACTTTGCGCCTGCCCTACAGTAAGATCAGCGCCACCATGGATTCTCCATGGCCAGTGTTGATTGCGGCAATAATTGGCTTTGTCCTGGTTGTAGTTCTGGAGAAACAATTTGAAAAGCACCATATCCCCTGGGAAGCCTAAACTACTCGAATTTCTTAAAACTCTGGGGACGGAAACCCATAGTTTGCAATAGTTTATGGTTGGAGCTTTCCAATTTTTTTTCACTGGCAGGTGGGATTGGACTCCCGGTTCTGGCTAAAATATAGCCGGACTTCTTGTTGGCCGCCATAAACTTACCAGCATCCCCATTAACAATTATATGACCTTTAATCATATCTATGGCAGTGAAGTCATCGGTGTTGCCGTTGATAACTACTGTCCCTCCATTGAGGAGGGCGCCCGTGTTTTTACCGGCGTTTCCATTGACGCGCACCACCCCCTGGCGCATGAGTATCCCGGTGGACAGATCAACGTTGCCCTGTAAGATGATCTCCAGATCCCGATCCAGACGGGCGCCCAGGGTGTCTTTAACCGTTCCATCCTGGATGATAAATTTTTTACCCATTAAATTGGCTCCCACCAGTTTATCACCTCCTAAGCCATTGGTGGCAATGTCGGTGATGGAACGGAACTGCCGATACTTTTTATGGGAAGATTTAACCTCCACAAGATTACCCATGGGTTCTTTAACCTTTCCCTTAACGTAAATTGATCCACGGGTCATGCTGATCCCCATACGGCTGTCCACATCCCCCTCCACGTACACATCCCCCACCGGGAGGTCCTTCCCGGTCCCTCGGAAGTACTGGAGATCCACTCCCATACTGGAGCACAGGCGATGACCAGCATCAGCCATTATATGCACATCACCCCCATTTTTCAATTGCTCCACCACCTGGCCAAAGGTGATGTCTGTCCCCGGGATAAGCCAGGTGGGATCCAGCCTTTCCCCCTTATGTTGCCAGTGAAAGTTGAAGGTAAAGTCGCACAGACAGTCCACCGGGCCATCAGCATCTACTTTTAGGACTTCTCTTTCTTCCTGCTTTTTTTTGCCACCGAAAATCTTGAACAATAAACCACCCCTTAAGATACCTAATCTATTCTTATAGGGGCTGATCCTTAAAATGATATGACACCAACCACCCCCATCTTTTCCTATAGGAATCAATACCATCTAAAGGTCTGATTTCCAATTCATCAAACCCTTTCTCAGGCCAGAACTCCGCGGTGAAGGTTATGAATAAAGAGATAGCCAGATATCTTCAGAAAATCAGTGTGGATAGTCGTTTTGTCAGTATCCTGGAGGACCGTATAGTGGTGAACAATTTGCGCTACTCACGATTTTCCCGGGCCAGAGAAGAGATCTTCTACCATAAATTCCCAGAAGTAAGGGTCAATAGGTCTAAAGTATTTCAGCGCATTGCTACCAGGGCATCCCGTAACTTGAAGGCTGAGTTGAAGCCTAGGGATAGGGTGGCTCTCTTTAGGGATGGAGACTGTGTCAGCCAGACTTTATATGCAGTTTTAGAGCCCTACACTCGGAAGTACGGTATTGAAATCATCCAATTCGAGTTATGGGGGGAACTAGAACAGTTGGATGTGGATAAGGTGGCCTTGCCCTTTCACTTAGACTGTGAGGTGGAATCTCTCCTGGAGAAGATGTTGAGTGGTGATAAAATTAGTTTAGAGTCTGACAGAACATCATTTAATGATCATAAACTTATATATCCACTTATAAACATTCCTCGGGACTGGATACTTTCCTGGACAGGTTCTGAAGGTATTCCCTGCACCGAAGAT
The DNA here is from genome assembly GCA_029556335.1 of Methanobacteriota archaeon. Classification (GTDB taxonomy): domain Archaea; phylum Methanobacteriota; class Methanobacteria; order Methanobacteriales; family Methanobacteriaceae; genus Methanobacterium. The sequence continues at coordinate 131,251 of JAKQFA010000030.1, read as the reverse complement.
GGATCAGGGGGGATGGCCCCGGAGATGGTTCAATTCCTATCCAGCTTCATCCCGGATGTGCGTGAGAAGATGTACAAATCTGCACAATTTCTAAGGGAAAATGAGTAAAAATCTTAAAACATATGTTAAGAGATGTTTTTACGTGATAGTATGCAGTTCAACTCGGAAAGTGCCATTAAAACACTGTAACCCTTTTCTGTTATCATGTAATCTCCCCTCTCATGGCGTTGCAGTATCATATCTGTTTCGGTGAGTTTCTGCAGGTGGAAGAGTAGATTTCCCCCCTTCAGGCCAGTGAGTTCAGAGAGCTGGGAGAAGGTTTGGGTCTTGGTGGCCATGGATTTGAGGATCTGAAGACGTTGCTGATTGGAAAGAGGCCCAAGCACATTATTAACCATGTATTTCTCTGATAAACAGGATAAATCCTCGTGCTGATCCTTTTCAGAACTGTAAATTCTTAAAGCACGCATCAACCTTATTTGTTTCCTGAAAAGGGCGTTAACCTCCAGGAAACACTTGTCACACTTTTTATAGGGAGCTTCTTCCGCGAGTCCCAAAAGTTCGGATTGATGCTTTACAATAACTTCCTGGCTAACATCTCCCTGTCCTATGAGACCGGCATTTTTTTCCAGAAAATCGGTGAATCGTGACTGGCACTCCTCCCTCATATGACAGGAGTATACCATGGATTTTTCAAGATTATCCTGGATATCCTGACGCACATACTCCCTAAATGCATTGCAAAAGTCTTTTTTTGAACTTTCAACCAATAGTTCGATCTGTTGCTGGTTGCAATTCTCAATCAACCTTTTAACATCACGCTGCATGTGTTCCAGAATCTCCTTTATTTCGGAAATTTCGGAACCAGATCTTTTTGATCCTTCCATGTGCCACTATATGGCCATTCCCCCTAAAAAGTTTTTCCACTTACCTTAAGGGTTATTTTTATATACCATGAAGTAGTATAGTTTGGTAACCGTCAGGTACATTATAATATATGAACATGTAAAAATTGACGGTGAATTTTTACCTGAGGTGAAAAAAATGCAAGTAAAATTTGACCTACAACACTTCTGCTGCGGCCCTAAAGGCTGTGAAATAGAAATAGTTTACGGCGAAATGATGGATGCTGAAGAATAGGATAATTTATATCCCCACTTCTTCTTTATTTTTAGACCAAATGGATAATTTGATGCACTTTTTTTTTAGTTGATGATCACAGATATCCTGGCTTGACTTGGAACCTGGGACCCTACCCTACAACTTTTATTAAAAGTGGAAAAGAGAAGTCTGTTCTTCTTTTTTCTCAGATGCATTTTCTACTTCTGACTTGTTCCCGGGTGTTTTGTTTTTTTCTGGAGCCCTGGGCACCGGAACTTTCCTGGCAGAGACCTTATCCGAATCTTTCCCCTTCCTTTTAGACTCCTTGGAGGTGGGTTTCCGGACCACATCCTCAGATGACCCCTTTTTCTTAGAGGTTTTTCCAGTCTTTCCACCACCAATTGAAGATTCTGATTCTTTTTTAGCCATAGCTGCAGCCTTCCTCACACTCTGGGGTATCTTCCGGGAGCGGAACTGCTTCACCTCTCCATCTTCTAACTCGAAGTACTGGGCCAACTCCCAAGCCCGCACATTATCCTGGAACATTATCTCCAAGTAGGGGAACTGTTCAATGGCCACCTTACGGGAGGTGTGGAGTTTGGCTCCGATCTTGGCGGCCACCCTGTCTCTCAGATCTCTTTTAGCCCGATTCTTGGATAGATAACTGAACATGGTGCTGTTGGTGTAACGGGCAAATTTCCGGTAGGTTTCCTTCTTAGAAAGAGCCACTCCGGGTCCCATTAAATCGTAGGCATACTTCCAGTAGCCGTAGTGCCGGGTGTTGAAGGCCCGTCCTAGGTACACATCGGCATCTGCGATCCTGTCGTAGGCCCTTCCAATCTCTTCCGGGTTCTCATATTCCCGGGGAACATTTTCAGCTATTAATTCCAGAATGAATCCTGGTTCTGCTTCCAGTTGCAGGGCATCCTTTACTCGGCGGGGATTTTTACTCTTCAAAACAGTACGCACAGAGTCGAAGATGTTATGTACGGTGTCCTTTTCGGCCAGGGCATCCATGTCCTGGGAGGTGATTGATTCTCTACCCCGGGCCATCATCTCCAAGTCGTTGATGGCTGATCTTAAATCCCCCCTGGAACGCTTGGCCAGGGTGCGGAGTACGTGTTCCTCAAACTCCACACCCTCCTTGACGCAGATCCTCTTGAGCATGGCCAGTATGGAGTTGGTGTGTATCTTGTTAATCTTTACAAGTTGGCAACGGGTCTTCAGGGTGGTGATCCGTTTACTGTAGAGGTCGTTGGCCATCATGATCACAGGGTGCTGGCTGGTTTTGACGATCTGATTAATGGTGCGTATACCACCACGATCCTCGTTGCCATGGAGTCCATCCACCTCATCTAGGATTATGAGCTTCAATCCTGGACCAAACAGGGACTGGGATGCTGATGCTTCCCCCACGCTACGTTGCAGTGCATCCTGGGAACGTTTGTCACTGGCGTTGAGCTCCAAGTATTCAGTGAAGTGCTCGGCCACCAAGTGGGCCAGGGTGGTCTTACCCGTACCGGGAGGTCCAACTAACAGCAGGCACTTCTGGGGTTCTCCCTCCATCCAACCCTCCAACCAATCTTGGATCTGTTCTTTGGCCTTGGAATTGCCTAGAACTTCCTTAAAGGTTTGTGGTCGGTATTTTTCGGTCCATAACATCTAATCTGCCTTTATTTTTGGTAAGAATTTAGTTAAGAGAGCTTCCAGTTGTATACGGGGGTTGCTACCTTCTCGAATGCGGTAATCATAGGTTCCAATATGATCCACCAGGAATATGTACTGATTCTTCTCTATCAAGCCCTCCATGGACATGCGGGACACTTCCTGGTAGATCTGGGTGATCATATCCTCTCCACTGGTACCCTGCACCACCATAACCTCTCTTAACAGGTCCCGGGCGGCCATGAAGTCTCCATCCAGGGCCATATTAATTATCCTTCGCACATCCCGTGGTTTAGCCTTGGAAACCACTTCCTGGATATTTTCCTCGGTGATCTCCTCACCCACCGAGGCTGAAGCCTGCAATATATTCACCGCCCTACGCATATCCCCTTCCGCAAAGTACACAATACTTTCCAGTGCACCTGGGGTGTAGTTAAGATCCTCAGCCTGGCAGATGACCTCCAACCGTTTTATGATATGATGGCCCTTAATGGGTGCGAAACGAAAAATGGCGCAACGGGACTGGATAGGGTCGATGATCTTGGAGGAGTAATTGCAGGACAAGATAAAGGAGGATGTTTTGGTGTACATCTCCATCTCCCGTCTCAGGGCGTGCTGGGCATCTTTGGTCATGTTGTCCACCTCGTCCAGGAAAATGATCCGGAAGGGTGCCCCCACTGCCTTCAATCGGCAGAAATTCTTAATATCCGTCCGGACTGTGTCGATACCACGGGCATCTGAGGCATTGAGTTCCAGGAAGTTCTGCTTCCAGTACTTGCCCAGGATGGCCCTGACCAGTGCCAGGGCAGTGGTGGTTTTCCCCACCCCTGCTGGTCCAGTGAACATGAGGTTTGGCATGCTCTTATCCTTAACATATCGTTCCAGTCTATCAATGATGTGTTCCTGACCCACCACTTCATCCAGGGTCTGTGGCCGGTACTTCTCTACCCATGGTCCGCTCATAAACTTCACCTTTTCAATAATTCCACAACTTCCTAAAAAGAACAATCAGGGACTTCTACAATAACTTCTGGAGTTCGGGGTGCATTTTTCCTTTAATCCCCAATTCATCCATAGCATCTCCGTAAGAATCATTTATAGCCCTGAATTCGGACCGTACCATTCCCCGGAAGGCATCATAGCCCATTACCTTACCGTAATTATCGGTGATCACCGATATGATCCGACTGAAGTCTTTAAGGAAAACAGCTTCCCGATCCTCGACTTTAATCTTTTCAGCATTAACCCGCAATGCTTCAAAGTCAATAACAGCGTTACTTTTAACATCAACACCTTCTAAAAGCTTTTTACACTCATTGAATGGTAAAAACTGTTTAGTAAGCCCCCGGGCTGGAGACACGCCCATGATCTTACTGGCGCCAATGGACATGGCCAGAAACAGGGTTTCATAGATTTCGACCATGAGGTCAGTTCTTCCCAGGGGATCATCAGGGATCACCACACTATCAGGAAGGTCAGGTAGTGATATGGGGGGTTTAATGGAAGGTATAACTGGTTTTTCCGCCAGAGACTCAGCACTCACTGCTTCACCTTCCATATCTTCTACATCCAATTCTGATGGGGGTTTAAGTTCTTCCGTCACCAAATCAGAGATTTCTACTCTGGATGTGCTTTCCTTATCAGGGAGGATCTGGGCTTCTGCATTAACTTCCACTTCAGGAACAGCATCTGTTTTCTGAATATCGTCACTGGTTACATCAGCAGAAACAGTTGCTCCTCCCATTTGCCCTGCAGTTTCCTCTTCGAGTTCAGTTAATGTTTCACGAACAGTTTTTTCCAGAGAATCCTCCTTTGGAATGGATTCTTCCATGGACTCAAGCACAGGCCCTGCAGATGTCATTTCCGGGAGGGAAGATTCGTCTACTTCAATATCCCGGGTTATTTCCATAATACGGGGAGAAACCCGGTGGGCAGCCATTATTACCATGCCCAGGTTGGCATTTTTCTCGATAAGTATGATAAGGTGAACTTTTTTCAACTGCAGGAATAGTGATTTGCCCTTTTTTGACTCTAAAAGAACTTTTTCCATTTTCCCCAACCCTGCTGACCCCAGGAGGCGTTGGGAAGAACTGTGTATCACTTGGGCCATGGGCCCGAATAATGATAGGTCTCCACTGGATTTGAGGGTGTGTTTGAGAATTTTTCCCACGGAGTTGACTATAATGGCACTTTCCACTCCTTTGGTCTGGTCCAGTTCTTTCAGAACAGTTTCCAGTCCTTCTTCTATCTCTAAATCACTCATCAGATCACGGTAATTTTTTCAATAAGATGGTATCCCAAACACATATTCAGTGGATGGTGTAATAAAATTTTTGCAGTGAACTTATTGAGATGCCGATCCAGTATCCTATCATGCTGGTCATTACTTTTTAGGAGGAAAGTACAACTCCTTCCTCCGGGCTTCTAAGAGATAAGGCTCCTTACCAATTAGTTCTGAGGCTACCAGCACATCTCTCCCAGATTGTTTTCTCAATGATTCCAGGAACTGGGCATAGCGCAGATCCCTTAAGAGATGATGATCCACCACCACCCGGGGCACCTCTTCGACGATTTTAATAAGATTTTCTCGGGCCATATCCAGGTCCTTATCTTCAAGGGCGAAGCCCACCAGGTAGATGGGAGGACCACTGATGATGAGGGTGTCCGGCCTTTCCTGGACTATGTAATCCCGGGTCCCCTTGAATATAGGTCCCTGCACGTCTGAAGCGTGCATAAAGGTCTCATCGCCCCAGCTGATGGTGAGAGTGACTAAGTAACCCAACCTGCTACCTTCGGGGCCGTGGGGGAGGGGATCTGAGAATTTTAGGAGGGTCTCCCCCACCTGAAAAGACCGGCCATCAGCGTAGGATATCTTACTGTTCACCAGGTTCTTCAGGAGACTTCGGGCCCTTTTTTTCTGATTCTGGTTAATCTTGTTGGTGGGATCTTTTATGAACAGTTGCTTGTCATGGTAGATCTGGGCCGCGTATTGGGGGTTGGAGTCCAGATACTTTCCCACCTGGAAGGGTGTGAAATGATCATGGTGGTAGTGGCTGATGGTCACGATATCGGCCTTCCCAGCGTGTTCCTGTATCTGGGCCCGGGTATGGTACAATGCTTCTAACTCGGTCTTCCAGGGGGGAAATCCAAACCTTTTGGGCCCTAAGGATGTTCCGGGGTCGATGAGTATCTTCTGATCCGTTTCCACATAGGTGGCCATGGAACGAACACCGAAGCTCTCAAAGGCCAGGGGAATTATTTTCACTTGGATCACCATTTATGTTTAGGTTTGGTAACCAAATATAATCTTACACTCACATCCTGAAAATAGAGGCCTGCAAGCTAAATAATTGAATGATGAAGGATTTATTTAATGATTAAAAACCGGGCAAAGGGAATTACTGTAACGGTGCATGGGATATTATCGACTCGGGGATCTGCCAGTGATTCGAAGCTAAAATCTTTTTTAAAAAAACATTTCCACCCATAATTTATTACGAGGATGTAAAGAAGTGCATTTTAGATAATAACCTTACTTATATTGTACCAGGGGTTATCATGGAATGTTGTCCAATCCACCCCACTGGGATCTTGGAAATCCAAGTCAGCTAAGTCTTGCAGGGCCTGGTAGGAATTCTCCTATGTCTGGAGCGTTACACCAGCAACTGGTCAATCCATCCCTACCAATTAAAGGCAATGTGGTTAAGAATTTGACCATCCACAAACATATCCTCGAAGGAATAGTACAGGTTTTACCATTCCCAGAATCCAATATCATCCAGTTCAGACCAGAAAAGAGACCATTCTCCGGGTAAAGATTCTATACTAACTCCTCGGAAGGCTTCATAATTCTTGAAAGGGTTCCCACCGGAAATAGTGTTCAGTTCCTTCCAGGGACGCTACGTTCACACCACTGGAACCAAAAAATACGTGTTCGGGTTCGATTTTACGGGCTAGGAATTGGTTCATGTGGGGTGTCACGTTACCATGAAGATTGAAAACCAATCTAAATGGGACAGCTTCAATCTCATTTACTGGGGGACTGTAGGTAAAAACCAGTTTCCAGGGGCTTGGCATATACTTTACTCTTTATTTCTCCCATAAAGGTGGGATACACCATAGGGGCTTAGTAAAAATGCTAAAAGTAATACTAGTTATGCCTGTTTCCCACATAAATCAGTGACTAGAAACTAAATATTATTAAATACTTATAAAGTATTACTTCATCTTTCCCAGCCCTTTTATTACTAATTGCCGCATTATGTATGATCTGGAACGGTCCTGCTTCTGGGCCAGCTCATCTATCCTTTGCACGTACTCCGGCTCCAGTCGGATGTAGACACTCTTCTTCGCCATGTATATAGTTACGATTCAGTACATATAAATACATTACAGACGAAGTGGATTAAATGCTGCAGACTTGCCAGGCAAATAAAAAGAAAAAAGGGAAAGAATTAAAAATTCCTTAAATCATCTGTTTGCTGATTAACTGCCCTTCCAAGTTGTAGATTTCCACTTCCAGTGGTGAACTTCCATCAATAGCATGGGTGGCACAACTCAGACAGGGATCGTAGGCCCGAACAATCATCTCCAACTGGTTTTTCAGACCCTCCGATATCTCGTCGCCGTGAATCATTTTCTTAGCTGTTTCCCGCACACCAATATCCATGGAAAGGTTGTTCTGACCCGTGGACACGATGAGGTTGGCACGGGTAATGTAACCAGCACCATCAGTTTCATAGTCGTGAATAAGTGTGCCCCGGGTGGCTTCGATCATTCCCACCCCTCGCCTGGTTTCACCGGATTCTTGGGCCTCTTCTTTGGTCATCAGTTCTTCGGTCAAATTCTGGCGGATATCGGTACTTGTAATGGAATCGTCTTCTAACAGTTGAACCGCCCTTTCAGAAGCGTACATGAGCTCTATGAGGCGAGCGTAGTGGTAAAGCAATGGGTTTTGGGCTATTCCATATTTTTCTTTGTATTCAGCAAAGAGTTCTGAGGCTTTCTCGGTGGGAACAGAATCAACCACATTTAACCGGGCTAAGGGTCCTACCCGGTAGTTGCCCTGGGGGAACCCTATCTGCTTCAGGTAGGGAAATTTCAGGTAAGACCAGGGCTGGACTTTCTCTTCGATGTATTCCAGATAGTCCGAGGAACCAAACTGGTGCACAAGGTTACCAGCAGCGTCAATAACCTTAACATCCCCATCATATAGGCTGATATCGCCGCCATTCCTGCTCAAGGCTCCAAAATATGTTTCTATTGGTCCAAGTAGTTCAATTGCTTCACCATACTGTTCAAATAATGGTTTAGTTACTTCAACCCCTTTTTCCACAAGTTCCACTGCATCTTTGGCTTTCGACAATAAATCAACCTGTTGCTCTGAGGTCAATCCCTTGGATTGTCCTCCAGGCACGGCAGTTACAGGACTGATGGGTTTCCCACCCACCACTGCTGTGATTTCCTGCCCAATTTTTCTGGTCTGGATGGCCATAGAAGCCAATTCGGGGTTGGTCTTAAGGATCCCCAGGACGTTCCGCATGGCGGGGTCAGATTCAGGTCCCATCACCAGATCCGGGGCGCCTAAAAAGTAGAAGTGAAGAGAATGGGAGTGAATGAATTGTCCCAGTAGCATGAGTTCCCTTAACTTTTTAGCAGTTTCCGGTGGCTCCAGACCAAATATCTGGTCATTAGCCTTGGCCGATGCAAGATGGTGGGAGGTTTGGCATATACCGCAGATACGGGGAGTGATACGTGGTGCTTCTTCAACGGCAGCGCCCTCCAGGAATTTTTCAAATCCACGGATCTCCATCACGTGGAAGTGGGCATCAACCACGTTCCCTCCATCATCCACTTGCACGGTGATTTTGGCATGTCCTTCAATACGTGTAACCGGACTTATTTCGATATTCTTCATGATCATCACCTACTTTTTCACAAGCTGGGGTATCTTTGAAACCAGCTTGTCCTCCATGATGGTACTTCCTATAACAAATCCGTATATCACGTGCCCCAGATCGTACATCTGTTTTTCAACATCTTTTTCGGGCATGTTGGATAGGTGAGCAATCCTCTTAATAACTCCGTTGTAGATGTCATGACTGGGCTCTCTCAGCACGTCTAGGGATGGACCCCCACAACCATGGCAGGGAACACCAGCGTCCGTACACAATCCGCCGCAGCGTCCCAGGGTGACTGAACCCAAACAGACGTACCCCTGTGACAGGAAACATTTACCATCCTCGGGTGATCCTTCCACCCGGCGGTGTATCTTATCGTATTCCACGTGTTCCATTTCCCGCTGGCAATCAGCGCAAACACTCTTTTTAGGAACATCTGGTGCTTCATTGTTTATTAGTGGTATCAGAATATCTCCAGTTAACTGTTCCTTAGGGGGGCAGCCTGGTATGAAACCATCGATTTCAGTGAAGTCCGCAGCAGGGTGGACAATGCTTAAGAGTTCCGGCACCACTTCATTGGGCAGAGGGGCGGATTCAGTACTGGGGTTGTCTGAGTAGGTGCGGGAAGTTACCTCATCCCTGGTGTAAAGGTCAGCCATCCCGGTGATACCTCCATAGCAGGCGCAGGTACCGTAGGCAATTAGGATGCTAGATTTTGTCCTTAACTCTTCCAACCTTTCCTTGTTTTCCTCATTTCTAACTGAACCGGATACAATGGCAATATCGATGTTATCTGGTAACTCCTTGACATCCATCAAAACTGGTGCGTAAACCAGTTCTGCTTTCTCCAGGAGTTTGAGTAAGTCTTCATGCAGATCCAAAATTGATATTTCACAGCCAGAACAACTGGCCAGTGTTTCTAAGGCAATGGTTACCATTATTTACCACCCCATTTGATGGTCAGGGTTTTAAGACAGGCATTGGGCCCCACATGGTCTATGTCCAGTTTGCCCTTGATGCTCATCACTTCTTCCACCGCTCCCACCATGTAACCGTAGAGCAGATAGCACAGTGGTCCTTTTTGTGGCAATCCTGTTCTGCGCAGTGTTTGTCGAACAACGCAGTCCATGAACAGAAGTTTTACCTCGGTTTTATCCCCACTTTCGATGGTGTAACCTTCCTGTCCTTTGGGTTTCCACATTTCAAAGTAGAATTCCACCCCTAAAACTTCGCCCATTTCATTCAGGGCCTTTTCCAGGTCATCAGTTTTTTCCAGCATTTTAGCCGCATCATGACCCATCCGTTTCCCAGCCTGGTAAACAATGGCGTTGGCCCCCCTTCCAGACACCTGTTCCAGGGCACTGGACATGGAACCCACGAACTTCATAAGCACATGCAGTGCTGCTTCGTAGTCTCCAATTTTGCCTCCGGTTTCTCGGGGAATGATCTCTGGTTTGAATGTTCCCCGTATCTCTTCCATTTCCATATCCATGCTGATCCCCTCAGATTATTTTCTCCAGGACATCGTTTACCTTGCGGTCGATGTACAACCTCTTGGCAACATGTATGTCACGGTGGGTCATGGCCTGGGATGGACAGATTTCATGGCAGGATAGGCAAGCCATACAGTCATCGGCATTGACCACTGTGGTTTTCCACGTTTCCTCATTCATTTGGTACACGTTGTTGGGACAGTCGTCAACACAGGAACCACACCCTACACATGCATCTTCGTCGATTTCAATTTCCACCATTTTAAATCCCCTAGATATTTTTTTCATTTTTTGTTTACGGGAAAGATATTCCAAAATCACTCCCTACGTGCCAGTGGATATTATTTCTTAATATTTTGATATTCCTAGTACTTATAAGATGATGTTGATACCCCACCCACCTTCTGGTATTAAAAAAAATGTTTCCATCCCTTTACCATACTTGTATGATGATTCGGTATTTCACACTGGGGAATTAAGCGTGTAACATGATTTCATTGGTGTGGTCTCTGGACTCTTTCGTTAGATTCTAGAAAGTGGACTATCATCACAACAAAATAATGTTTTTTATTATATATATTGTCTTCTATCAACAACATAGCTTTTGGGGTGCTAATAAAAAAAGGTGCTAAGTAATCACTTTTGGAACAGGATGTACACCCTATTTCAGGCTGCCACTGGAGACCATCTGGCAGTGCATTATGTAGGCGGCCTGTTTTTTACCGGGAGGATAACAGGTTATTATTAACAGCCGTGGTTCACCTTCCTGGGCAAAGCGTATGGGATTACTTTTGTAGTTCCAGCGAATATCAGCCCCATTGGAGGACACCTGGTAGACATATTTTTTGTGCAGAACGTAATCCCGGATTATAACTTCATCACCCACTTTCAGTGAACTTATATTTCTGAATAGTCCAGAGTAAGTAGTTCTATGGCCTAATAATCCACATTCTCCAGGTTTACCGGGCATAACACTCTCAGGATAATGGTAAACAGAGTTGTACGCATTCACCGTGTCTCCCCTGATGTTGCACATGATGCCCAGCTTGGGAATTATGAGATCGTAGTTCAGATAACCAGCCACCGAGGAGATGGGATCCAGGGCATTAACTGGATTACTCATCCTTTCCTTGTAGTTTTTCACACTTTTCTGGGCTGTTTGAAGCTCCTGGTACTGACTGAAAGCTGCCATTACTATTCCCACTGATAGAACCACACAGGCTACTACGATCAAAAAGGAGTAGATATTGTATCTTTTCATTAACTCACCTGCTTCATCCGTAGGAGATTTTAATTTTTTTCCTTGCCTTCTGGTTCTTCCACCAGAATACCCTTCACCCTCTGGGCCAGCTTGGTTTTGTACTCACCAACCTTTTGGGGTTTAGTGGTCCAGACACTCAGGGTGGCCTTCACCCCGGCATCATCAAGTTCTTTAATAAGGATCTTTGGTTTAGGTTTGGGACAGGCCCAGGGAAGGCTTCCCGCAGCATTTAAGAGTGTGGGGGTTACTTGCTCTAGATCAAGTGAATAGGGAATGTTGATTTTTAGGTCCACCCTCCGTGTTGTCATGGTGGTGAAGTTAAGGTAGGGACTCTTGGAAAAGGCGGAGTTGGGTACGGTGATGACCTTGTTGTCCGGGGTGGTCATGGTGGTGACCCGGAAGCCCATCTTCTTTACCTTACCCCTCTGCCCAGTGATTTCAATGGTATCCCCCACCCGGAAGCTTTTCTCAGCCAGGATGAACATACCAGATATGAAGTTTGACAGAGTATCCCTGGCAGCAAAACCCACTGCGATCCCTACAATACCCAAACTGAGAATCAATGGGCCTATATTCACTCCCCATGTATTTAGAATGATGGTTATAGCCAGGGCAATGATGGTGTACTTGAATATCTCTTTTAAAACCTGTATAACTGTTAAATCAATTTCCAGGCGGGTTCCAATTCTTTTTATAAAGTGAGACAGTACCTCATAGGTTATGTAGGACCCGATCAGGGTGATGGCACTGAAAATCACCTTCTCTAACATGGGATCAATCTGCACGAAGCTTAACCTCCACACTCATAAAGTCTTCTGCCACAGTTACCTCCGGGAATATTTCAGAGGCCTCTTTTTCCAACTTCTTGGCATCACGGTATCTGGTGCTAAGGTGGGTTAAGATCAGCCTCCCCACCCGGGCTAAAGCAGCCACCCGGGCGGCACTTTTGGAGGTGGAATGTCCAGTAGTCAGGGCCTTCTCTTCCTGACTGGCATCGAAGGTTGATTCGTGGATGAGCACATCTGCATCCTTCGCCAGGTTAACCATCTCTCTACAAGCCCGGGTATCACCAGAATAGACTATTTTCCGACCTCTCCGTTTTTTTCCCAGGACGTCTTGGGGCTGGATTGTGCGTTCACCCACTTTAACCGGTGTTCCTCTTTGCAGTTTGCCAAAGTCAGGTCCAGGGGTCAGTCCCAGTTCCAGGGCCTTTTCCCGTAGAAACTTGGGGGCTCTTCTCTCCTCCACTGAGTAGGCCAGGTTTAAAACCGAGTGCTGCACTGGACAGCAACTTATCCGGTAACTATCCTCCTCCAGGAAAACTCCCTGATATAATTCCTGGGTGATGATGGGGAAGGAGAGGCTAAAATAGCCTAATTTTTTTATACTCTCCACCACATCCCCTGTACCGCTGGGCCCGTAAATGTAGAGAGGATCTTCACGTCCACGGAAGGCCATGGACTGTATCAACCCCGGGAGTCCCAGGAAGTGGTCACCATGCAGGTGGGTGATGAATATGCGCTTAACCTTCATGGGGCTCATACGAATACGGGTCATCTGCCTCTGGGTTCCCTCTCCACAATCAAAGAGCATTAACTCCCCAAAGGCCTTGAGAGCCAGGGCAGGGTGGTTGCGGTGGTTGGTGGGGATGGCGGATGAAGTTCCCAGAAAGACCAGTTCCATGATAAACACCTTATTTCATCAGTATAACTCTAAAACCCGTTTTGGATGGTGACAGAGTTGCATCTTTTATGCCTTTAAAATTATATTCCCCATATTTTATATTATGCATTGTCTTCTCTTTTTAGACCTTAGCTGGTTTTTAGGGTCTGGTCTATTCTACGGAGCGATACATTGCATTTGGAAGGGCAAGGTCTCTGGGGTCATCAAGGACCATACTCATCCCATTAGGGACATACCAGTATCCTACCTTGACCTCAGGGTTGATAAACCCAAAAGAATCCCCTGACCCAGACATTCCATGTGGACTGGGGGGACAGAAGTGATTTTTAACGGGGCTTGCATAATCCGGGTAGAACAGCATCTTCCAGTTCTAATGCACCTTTTAACGTTGATACCTATGGTACCAGGAGCTGTTCTAGTGTTTCTCCCAATTTCTTTACCTCCCCCTGTGAAGACACTCTGTCCATGGGCAATTGCCAGTGCCGTTCCCACGCCTCCTCCTGGAGGAACTTCGAAATCTCCGGCCTTGACACGTTTATCATCCAGGGATATCTGGGATTCCACCAACGATCTACGGGTGATGAACAAGGGTTAATCACAGTTAAAAAAAATAGGCAATGCAAACAAATCCATAACCTTTATCCTCGGAGGTTCAAGGGTGGCCACTTTTGGTGTGGAAAAAGGCATCCTTGTTTTTAAAAAAGGTGTAAGTAAGGAGTTAATATAGATTAATTTTAGTATTTCCAAAAATTCAGTAGCTAAGATTCTCCTTTGGTGAAATAATAGGAATTATGTTTTTGGAATTCTATAATAATTTTATGGGGTAGATGTAAATCTTTAGTAATGATAACACATTACTATCCTGATTGGGAATAGATTTAGATGAAAGATAAACAACATTTTTCTGGTGCAGATATCATGAGACAAGACCTGGCCCGTCTGGTATATGAAGATATAGGATTCGAGGACCTCACAACCCAGGCCCTGATACCCCCCTCTATGGTAATCAGAGGTCGCATCGTGGCCCAGGAAGAGGGTGTAGTTGCTGGCCTGGAACTGGCCAGTACCATCTTCAGGGAATTTTCCATCCAAACATCCCTAAAAAAACAGGACGGGGACTGGGTAGCTCCCTGGGAGGTCTTAATGGAAGTGGAAGGTGAAGCACGTTCCATATTAAGTGTGGAGAGAACAGCCCTTAACCTGCTGATGCGCATGTCCGGCATAGCCACCCTAACCCACAGCATCATTGAAATGGTCCGGGAGGTAAATCCCACTGTTATCATAGCTGGGACAAGAAAAACCACCCCTGGCCTTCAATTTTTCGAAAAGGATGCCATACGGGTAGGTGGAGGGGACACCCATCGCTATCGTCTGGATGATGCTGTACTCATTAAGGACAACCACTTGGCCCTGGTGGGCAGCGTAACTGAGGCAGTTGAAAGAGCCCGTAAACATGCCAGCTTCACCAAGAAGATAGAAGTGGAAGCGGACACCTTAGATCAGGCCCTTCAAGCAGCCCAGGCCGGTGCAGATATCGTTCTTCTGGACAACATGTCCCTTGACCAGATAAGGACAGTTCTATCATTACTAAAAAATGGGGGGCTGCGGGATAAGGTGCTGGTAGAAGCCTCGGGGGGTATAAATCCAGATAATATAATGGCCTATGCCAAGTTAGAGGTGGATATCATATCCACCGGGTACATAACCCACTCGGCAAGGTCCCTGAACCTTAACCTGGAATTGGATGGGGAATAGTGTGCACAATATATATACTGGTAAGTTTACAATGGATAAGCTGTGCAAGCTATTTTAAAATTTTTATAGATACCTTTCATTATTATCATGGAATCCTCGTTTACTATCAATATTATTTGATGAAATTTTCATTTTAACCACAGTATTTAAATAAAGTGATATCTAGATTAAGAACATGGAGATTGATAGGATGGATGAACAGGAAATGAATGAATACTTCCAAGAAGATGCCGAAGAATTCACAGAAGAAGTTACAGATAATCAGAAACCGGAAGAAGAATTCACAGAAGAAGTTCAAGATGAATCAGAAATAGAAGAAGATGAAAGCCTCCCCTTTGCCAAAGCGGAAGTGGTACGTCTCATGAAGCAGAACCTGGATAGTGACAAGATGATCCGGGAACGGGTGAAGGTGGAGATGAACAAGTTCCTGGGGGAAGTCCTGAGGAAGGTCTGTTACCAGCTGAACCAGTACCCCTACACCACCATAGAATATGAAATGCTCAAGGAGTCCATCTACCCCTACGAGAACATTGAAAGGATCAATGAGGAGAAGAAGAGGATCTTAAAACACCTGGACGCAATAAAAGCCGATTGTGATGCCCTCAGTATGGATGTAAAGGTTACTTTAAGACTCAACGCCTCAGATGACACCGATGAAGATGATATTTTTAAATAAAATATCCTTCATTTTTTTTATTCTACTCCTCTTCTGAATTAATGATTGTAAAACCAGTTTTAAGTTTTTCCAACTCATCAGTGGTAAGATCCCTTTTCCTGGCCTCTGGGTGTAGGATGGCGCTATGGCCAAAGGGATCCTCCACCACCAGTTCCGTCTGCCGCTCCTCGTACCTCACCTGGTGAAGGGCTTCCAGTATGTCTTTTGCATTATCCTGGGCAACAGGATCATCAGCCCAGGCCAGGGCAGTGGCAACAGCTTTCTCGAATCGTTCCAGCACCCCTTCCACGTTGGAAACATAGCCCTGTGATTTTGGTCCGGGTTCCACCTTAAGTCCCAGTTCAGGTATGCTGAGGGTGGCGGATTGGGATTTGATTACCCGGGTGTTCAGTTCTTTTTTCCCAATAAGCAGTGAATAATGCACAGGCTCTTTCTGCTCCAGACAGATGGTATCAGAATGTTTGTACCCACATTCACGGCACAGTAGGGTGGACTCCATTATCTCCCCAAAGTAGGGAATATTATCGGTTCTAGTGTTAACCTCTACACATTTCAGATTACCACAAATGGGACAATTCGAGATCATCTTATTCAAAATAGAAACTCTCCTGATAAATCCGTGGGATGACTGGATGGTTGACAAGTGAACCTTGACTCGGGTTCATGGTTCTGGATGGTAGACCAGCCCCCTCTTTTCAAGTTCCTCTATGATGTTCTGGAGGCTTTCTTCATCAGGGGCACAGATCTGGTTACTGTGAATATTATTTGACAGTTCGTAAAGTCCCTGCAGATCTTTACGCCTTTTCGGATTCTTCTTTATGAGGGTTATGAAACGCTCCGCCTCCACGGGGTCGTACACATTGACCTTCCGTTTCAGGGGCTCTCCAAAGCCTGGTAGGAAGTAGGAAACATCCACGATCCGACCCCCATACTTGTTAAGAACTATATGGGTAACCTCTTCCAACTGGTCCACGGTGTGCTGCAGCACCAGTTCAGTGCAGTTCTCACGGATGATGGTGAGCATCCTTTTCTTAGTGTTATCCAGATCCAAGTTGTTGATCACCGGGACATGATGGTCACGGGCCTGCTTCACCAAATAATTGTTGATTATGCGGTTTTCTTTAAAATATTCCAGATGTTTGCCCCCTCTTTTTATCTTCATAGCCCTTTTAACAAACCTTTCCTTGTGTGTTTCCTCATCGGCAGTTAAGATAAAAAAATGTATAGCGGCATCTTCCTGGAATTTCTTTATATTAAGCAGCCCAGGAACCAGGTGCACCCCCTCAATCACCACATCATCAAAATCATCAACCGCCCTTTTAATAACCTTTTCAATGGCGGGAATTACAAAAGAAGCATGTTCTTCAAAGCCAGCACTGATGAGTGCCTCACCATTACTCTCATAACGGTTCTTGTCCTTCAGGGTAACGTAGGCATCATATGAGGATTTATGAAGGGCAGGGGCGTATTCAGGGCCAATGATTCCCCTCACAATCTCTCTTATAAAATCGGTTTCAATCAGGTGTTTAATACCTAATTCTTTGGCTATTTCAGAGGATATGGTTGATTTTCCAATCCCTGATGCACTTCCAATTAGGATTACATATGGTTTTCTCAAGACAGCCTCCTCCAGAGTTCATGGATGTATTATCAATTCTATGAAGAGTAGTTGGAAAGAGGTTAGGGGTACCATGCCAGATAAAGAAAGGGGTTAGGAGCCTAAAAAGTCCACTACCCGTTCAGCACTGCGCCGCATTTCTATTCTAATAAGACCTAAATTGATATCAATATCAGTAATAACTACCAGTATACCTTCACCAGAATCAATCATAAGAGTTTTTCCCTTATTTCCCTCAATCATTACTTGTTGAAGTGGGTCGTGCTTCATCTCTTCTGCAGAACGCTCAGCAGTACCGAACACTGCGGATGCCATTGCTGCTACCAGTTCCGAGTCAATATCTGATGGTACTTCACTTTCAATAATGAGACCATCTTTACCAACCACTAGTGATCCGTTTACCCCGTTGATCCGGCCTAAGTCTTTAAGTATCCTTTCTATCATACTATGCCTCCACTACAAATTGAGTAGGCTAACCAAAATATATATCTTGCTTTAGTATTTATTAAATAAATAGGTAATGTAATAATTCACATGTTCACCACATATGAGGAGTGATTTTTTGAATTTTGTATCTTCTGTTCCGGAACTACAGGAGCTCAACCCGTACATAGTAATTGGATGTGGAGGTGGCGGCGAAAAATTTTCAAACTTCCAGGGTGTGAAGGCCCTGGGCTTTATTGATGACAACCCAGAGAAACAGGGTCAGGAATTTTGTAATAAGATAATAGCATCAGATCTAGAGGCCCTGGCCAGTGATACAGGTGCTAAAAGTGTGGCTATCATGCTCCCCATAGGTGCCGAGGGATCAGCTTTGAAATACGCGGTGCAGGCCATTGACCAGGGACTTAATGTGGTCACTTCCTTCCGGTCACTATCCCTGCAACGTAACGAGGCCCTTCTGAAGCTCGCCAAAAGCCGTGGCGTTAAGATAATGGAGATAAGCCCCAGATTGGATGTGATCCATGATATCTTTGGAACCTCCCCTCCCAGTTGCACGGAAACACTCCCTAAATTGACTTATAAACCTAGCGTTCCAGTTATTTTTGTGGGAGGCACCTCCCAGGAATGTGGTAAACGAACCACCACCCGTATACTTGGTAAAACTGCAAAAGAGAATGGAATGAATCCGGGAATCATATCGACCGATGAAATGGGCTTGGAACAGCCCGTGGATCTCAACTTCCGGGCTGGCAGTTTATCAGTCATGGACGTGGCATCAGCGGTGATGGGTGCCATGAGAAAAATTGAAGAACAAAAAAATCCTGATATCCTATTGGTGGAGGGTCAGTCCAGTTTAACAGAAAGGGGCAACCCCCATCCCCGGGGGCTTTCCGCCGCCATACTGGTGGGGGCCCAGCCAGATGCCACCCTGGTATGCCACCGGCCCAACCATCCGTACCGGCATCCGGTGGGGATAAGACAGGAGATCATGGCCATAGAGGCTATGGAACCCACTGTTGTAGTGGGAATTTCTCTTAACTTGCGGAATGTTGAGGATAAAGGAGTTGTTTCTGAATATGAAACCCGATATGGCCTTCCTACCGTTGATGTTTACAGGGAGGGAGCATCCCGTTTATTAGATGCGATAATTAACGAAACAGGGGAAAAAACATGAAGGACGTAATGGACATTTTGAAGAAAAACCTGGGCATGGAAGAAAATGAAGAAGAAGATGAGGAGAATGAGACAATAATTGTCCCTGAACACTCTTTCTATGAGATTATTCTCATGAAAACCAACAATCTGGATGATTTTGACTACGCTCTTTCCCAAGTCGTGGATGCCAAGAATCCCATAATCATGGACATGACCCTACTGGAAAAGGATTATCCAGAAGATTTTAAGATAGCTGCTGAAAAATTGAAGTCATTTAGAGATACTAAGGGTGGAGAGGCCATACTCCTGTGCCAGAATGGTAAGAGCATCATCATCGTCACCCCTCCTGAAATTAAACTAATCCGAAAGTAAAGTACAACTCCTAAAATCCCGTACCTGAATAATGGAGAGTGGAACAATGGACCTGCCCATAACCAAACCTACTATGATGGCCTATGCTGACCAACTGGATTTTTCCCAGCTTTTAGAGGAACTATCACAAACTAAAAAGAATGGTTTTGTAAGGGTAACATCCGGATCAGAAGAGGGATATCTGCTATTTAAGGACGGAGAACAGGTTGCTGCTTCTTATGATAACCTGTCCAAATTAGAGGCGGTAGACAAAATAAAACTATCCATGGAAGACTACAAAACCCTGGTGGAGGTTTTCGATGTTCGACCCGCCCAGATTCCATACTTGATGGATCTCAACAAGGCCCACCTCCTGGAAAAAGTTCAGGATATTGACGAAGTACTGGAAGAGCTTAAAAAAGAACCAGCAGAAGATGAAACCTCAGAAGAAGCCAAGGAAACTCTCCCAGGAACTGGATCTGAAGCAGAACTTCCCGTCACCCCTGATCCTGATAAAACATGGGAAGCTCCTGAATCATCAGGGGAACCATCAGTTGAAACTCTGAATAAGTTAGAAAATACTGTGACAGCAGAACCATCCCCCGAGATCCCTACCCCGGAGGTGGCAGTGGATGGAACAGTTACCGATGTGGAAAAAGAAATAAGAGACGAATCTCCTAGGCCTTCTTCCCCGAACACTGGCCAGGAAAGCGCTGTAAAAACGTCACCAGAAACATCTGCTGAAGCTTTCTCTCAGGTGATGGATAAAATTTCATCTACACCCACCGAAGTCCCTGAACTCAAAACAGCAGAGGAAGAAACACGCCTGGAAGAAAATGAGATCTCCCACATCCCAAATGATGATGATCCTGGAATCCCTCCTTTAGATGATGCTAACACTGATGAAACAGCAGTGGATGGATCTCCAGAAACAGAAAATGAGGAACCCCTGGATCGTATGGAACTACTCAAAAAATATGGAATCAAGGATATTAACGAAGAGGAAGTGGAAAAAGTCCTCGGATCCTACACTGGTGGTTATCTCTCTGATAACGATGTGGAAAAGGTGGAACTTACACTGATGAACCGGGTTAAAAAGTCTATAATGGGATTGCCAAAGGTTAAGGGCACAGAGGTAATGATCTTCCTGGATAATGCCGGCAACGACCTTAAGGGTAACATAAACGTGATCATGGAATACCAGTCCCAGGGATTTTTCTCCCGAATCGTAGGGGAATCGAAAGAAATTAATAAATTAAAAAGACAAGTAATAGGTATTTGTAACATGGAGATCAGAAAAATATTCCGGGAATATCCGGAAGTGGTGGATAAATTTGAAGTTAACGTAGAGATTAGCTAAGGAGGTATATGATGACAAGAGTTATAAGTGTGGCTTCGGGTAAGGGTGGAGTTGGAAAAACTACTATCACCGCTAATCTTGGTGTGGCATTGGCTACCTATGGGGAAGAGGTCATTGTCCTGGACGCTGACGTGGCCATGGCCAACCTGGAACTCATCCTAGGGATGGAGGGAAAATCCATAACCCTTCAGGATGTGTTATCTGGTGAAGCAACCATTGACGAAGCTATATATGAAGGTCCGGGTGGCGTGAAGATCG
The DNA here is from genome assembly GCA_029556335.1 of Methanobacteriota archaeon. GTDB lineage: Archaea > Methanobacteriota > Methanobacteria > Methanobacteriales > Methanobacteriaceae > Methanobacterium. The sequence goes on along the minus strand of JAKQFA010000030.1, from coordinate 110,531 downwards.
TTCCAGCAGGAATATCATTAGAAGGACTTCGTAAAGTTAAACTAGACCGTTTGGAAGAGGCTCTTGAAGTTCTAATTGAAGATGCAGATATACTCCTCATAGACGCCCCAGCTGGTCTGGAGAAGGATGCCCTAGCTGCCATTGCCGCGGCCCAGGAACTGATCCTGGTCACCACCCCGGAGGTACCATCCATCAGTGATGCCCTGAAGACCAAGATCATCGCCAACAAACTGGGTGTTGAGATCGTGGGGGTGGTTATTAACAGGGAACAGCATGATAAGACATTCCTAACCATCAGCGAAATTGAAACCATCCTGGAAGTACCGGTTATCTCGGTGGTCCCTGAGGACCAGGAAGTGAGCCGAGCCGCAGCCTTCGGAGAGCCTCTGGTAATTAAAAATCCCAAGTCACCCACCAGCAATGCCATAATGCAGTTAGGTGCTGACCTTATTGGCGAAGAGTACATGCCAATTGAACCGGATAAGAAGGGTGTTATCTCCAAATTGGTGGAAGGATTAATGGGAAGACGGCGTTAAGTAAATAGTACTGATTAAAATGGCAAGATTCATTGCAATGGCTTCTGGTAAAGGCGGTGTGGGCAGAACTTCCCTGGCCTTTAACTTGGGAGTGGCACTGAGCCTATTTGGCGAAGAAGTGGTTATGCTGGATATGGATTTGGTGATGGCCAATATGGATGTTATCACTGGATTGTTAAATCCTGAAGTTACCCTTCACGACGTTTTAGTCAGAGATAAATCCATTGAAGATTGTGTTTATGAAATGAACTATGGTATCCGGGTGGTTCCCACAGGGATGCACTTTGAAACCCTGAAAAATATAAACACCAACTACATCTCCTGGAACAAGATCATCAAGGAGATAGCTGATTATGGGAACATCTTCGTGTTGGACTTACCAGCTGGAATAGATTCTAACATCTTAGAAGCCCTTCCTGCGGATTCTGAGATAATCCTGGTGACCAACTCAACCATGCCCTCTGTGGCGGATGCCCTGAAGCTGCGCATACTTCTAAATGAATTGAACCTTGACATACTGGGTTTTGTACTGAACATGTGGTACGAGGACAATTTCCTGCTCTCCCCCCAGGAGATTGAATCCCTCCTGGAAATTCCCATGATCTCCATCGTACCCTACGACCGGGAGATGGACCGGGCACTTGCACTGGGACGCTCCGTAGTGGAGATCAACAGTACCTCCCCCACCAGCAACGCCATAATGCAACTTGCCGCTGATATCCTGGGGAAAGAATATCAACCAGTGGAGCCAGATAAGCAAAGCATCCTGAACCGTATCAAGAAATTTGTGGGCATGCTACCGGAGTAACCAAAGATCTAGATTATTTTAAACCTAACATTTTATTCTATCCCCTAGAGGGGGCATCAGCATGAGTAAAGGTATGGACGTGGCGGTTTTAGGAACCTGTAACCTGGACTTCATCAGCCGGGTTTCCAGATTCGCTGGTGCCGACGAAGAAGTAAATATGGACCAGTTACACCAGTCCACTGGAGGATCCGCTGCCAACTCAGCCTCAACCCTTTCTGAATTGGGGATCAAAACCGGGGTAATATCCCGGGTGGGGGAGGACTACGGGGGAAACCTAATCCGTCAGAGTCTAACTGATAAGGGGATCGGCACCGAAAGAATCGTATCCCTGGATAAACCCACCGGGATGGCCTTCATTGCCGTGGATGACCAGGGAGAAAGATCCATATATGTACACATGGGGGCTAACGCCCATTTCCAGCTTCTAGACGAGGACAGAACTTACATCGAGGATGCGAAGGCCCTGCACCTTACAGGCATGTACTGGGAGGTGGTGGAAGAGGCATCCCAATACGCCGAAGTATTATCCTTCAATCCAGGAATGTTGCTATCCTCATTGGGACTTTCAAAACTTAAAAAAACCATCATGAGGGCAGATATCCTTTTTTTAAATCAAAAAGAGGCCAGTATACTCACCGGCATGGAACCTTCTATTGGGGCAGAATATTTGGTTGAAAGAGGCGTTCCCAGGGTAATCCTTACCATGGGCCGTGCTGGAGCAGCCCTCTACACCCCACATGAAAAGATAACCTCCCCAGCTGCTGAAGCCACAGTCACCGACACCACCGGCGCTGGGGACACCTTCGCTGCTGCTTTCCTGGCCAGCCACCTGCAGGGTAACGATGGTTCTGAATGTTTAAAAAAGGCCAACCAAGTCGCATCCCGGCAAGTGGAAATGTGGGGTGGATTCTAGCGATACGTGGATGGGGGTGGTGAAGATGGATGTCCACTCCCTACAGGGTTAAATTAGATTCCGTAGAAGTCAGCAGCGTTCTGGTGAGAAACCATCTCCACTTCATCATCACCCAGACCAGCCAATCTCATCTGGTGCACAGTTTTGGGAACGGATAAGGGATCAGAAGGTGAAGAACTCATATCACTGTTCAGGACAAATCCTTCACAACCATATTCTTCCAGAAGCTCCACTGCCTCCCCGGGACTTACCTTCAGGGGCTGCACAGTTAAGCCCATTAAACCCCCATATTCCAGGGCCAAGTCCACAATGGAGGCATCCACGTGATCCAGTTGTACCTGGGTGGGGTTGATATTTTCTGCTATAATGGATAGGGTCCTCTGGGTGACCTCCCGTTTCTTACGCCGGGGTGTGTGCACAACCACCTTCATATCCAGTTCATCGGCTAGGAGTAACTGGGCTTTGAAGATATCCTCCTGCTCCCTATTCTCCATCTCCAATCCCACCTCCCCCAGTGCCACCACCCGTTGGTCCTCCAAGAGGAGGGGTAACTCTTCTAGGACCAGATCCACATCGGGACATATACTCCGGGGATGCACTCCCAGGGCCACGAAAAGTTCAATTCCATTGGCAGCAGCTCTTTCCCGGTCATGGTTCAGCATACGGTGGAAATGGTCCATTACCACCCCGGAGTTACTCATCGGCAGGGGGTCGTGAGCCAGGGTCACGGCCTTTTCAACCCCAGCCACTGCCATCTTTTCAAAGTCTTCGTAGGGCCGACAATCAGCATGTATATGTGCATCGATCATAACAATCACCACCAGGCATATATTCAGTGGATTTGTATGTTGTTCCCAGAGAATATAATAAGGTTATTACCAGTTCAGTACTACTAAAAAATATGGGGCAAAAAATTACACATTTAAAATGGAGATGTATTTTATGAGCGCTCAGTTAGCACCGTTAAGTGAGATAGAGGATGCATTAAGAAGTTTGGAGTTGGTAGAGACCAATAATTCTCAATTCCCCCTTATGAGTCGGGTCATGATTGGATATGACCCTGGTGAACCGGAAGATCCTGATCCTCAGAATTGGAAGAACGTGATGCTGGAGATTGGATTGGAACGTACTGGTGATGAAGATTTTGAGTGGTACTGGGAGATCAGTATCAGGGATTTTTCCACCACCGAATTTATTATTAAAAGGCACAATACCGGGCTACAGGCACATTATAAACCAAGTTGCAGTGGATGCTTCGGTTTACCAATGGAAATTGAGGGTAAGAAACCAGAAGACTTCGTTCAACTCTTAATAAAGGATATAGCTGAACATTTTAATTTAGATTAAATTTCTATCTCATGATAATGGATATCATGATAGGACAAACCGAAAATGGTGTTATTATGGATGTAGAGGAAATGGCTAAGAAGGCCACACTGAAGGAACTGAAGGAAATCGCAGAAAAACACGATATAAAACTGGGCCGTTGTCCCACCAAACTGAAGATAGCCCAGTTGATACCTAGATCAGAACTGGAGGAACTGGTCAGTAAAAAATAATCCCATCAAAAAAAAGGAAAACAAGGTTAGGACTGTTATTTCCTGGCTTCAAATTCTTTGAACTCTTTTTTTCCTGATAAAAGCAGATGTAAAGTCTGGGGCAGGTCATCTATAGCTACCCGCACCTGTTCCTGACTGTCCCTTTCCCGGATAGTGACGGTATCATCCTCCAGGCTGGTATGGTCCACCGTAACAGCGAATGGAACACCTATCTCATCAGAACGGGCATAACGTCGGCCGATGGTCCCGGAAGTGTCTTTTTCGGCTGTGATGCCCTGATTTCTCAGGTCCTCCAGAATTTCCTGGGCCACTGTTGCCAGTTCCTCCTGGTTAACAAGGGGGAAAATGCTAACCCCCACTGGAGCTACTTCAACAGGCAGCTTAAAGTAGCTGCGATCATCCTCCTGGGTGTAACTGTGCAGCAGCACCGAGTAGACGATGCGGTCAATACCATAGGAGGGCTCAATCACGTGGGGATAAATCTTTTCTCCACGCAGGGTCTCTTCCACCACCTGGAAGTCTACAAGATCACTGGTGATTTTATGTACCTTTCCCTGCAGCTCCAACTGGTATACTCCACCATCATCTAAGGCTTCTTGGATGGCCTCGGCATCAATCTCTTCCAGTGCCTTCAAAATCATATGGGCATCCCCCTTGAAAAGGGGGCCGAATTTACCCATCTTAGCCTTAAGCACCAGTTTCTTAATGGTCAGGGGTTCTGGGTACTCCATGAAAACCCGTAGGTCTTCTTTGCTGTAGTTACTGTGGGACTTCAGATCAAAGTCGGTCCGATCTGCTATACCTATAACCTCGATCCAGCCATAACGATCAGTGTAAACCTCCACATCCCAACAGTCAATGGCGTAATGGGCCATCTCCGTGGACATATGCTGCCTGAACCTTAAAACATCCTCAGAAAGACCTAGTTCCATTAAAAAACTCCGAGCCAAGCACAACTGATATGTTAACAGTTCACTGGCCACTACCTTATCCATCACCGCCTTTTCAGCGGTTAACTGGATGGCTTCGGCTCCTGATTCCTGGCAACTGGCTGGATACAGTGTGAGGATGTCCTGGGCCACCCTGTGGAAGTGAGGATGACTCTTGTCATGGGGGTCCACAAAGATCTCAGCTTCGGCTTGGGTGAACTCCCGGAGGCGTATCATACCCTGCCGGGGGGAGATCTCGTTACGGTAGGCCTTACCCAACTGCACCACCCCGAAGGGTAATTTACCCCGGAAGAACCTTAACAGCCGTTTAAATGGGATGAAAATTCCCTGAGCAGTTTCGGGTCGCATGTAACCCGTTTTTTTCCCCTTAGCACCGATGAGGGTCTGGAACATGAGGTTGTAGCTCCAGACATGGGTGAGGTGTCCATTGCACTTGGGGCAGCGAATCTTTTCCTCCGACAGGATCTCAGTGAGTTCCTGGTTCTCCAGTCCCTCTACTTCCTTCCCCGTGGAGTCCCTGATGACATGATCGGCACGGTAAACGTCCATACAGTCTTTACACTGAGTCATGGCATCGTTGAAGTGATCCACGTGTCCAGAGGCCTTCAAGGCTTCCTCGGGCATGATGGTGGGGGATTCAATCTCGTAGAATCCCTCACGGACCAAGTAGTAGTTCCTCCACTTTTCCATCACCCTATTTTTTAGGGTGGCACCCAGTGGTCCGTAATCAAAAAATCCGGCAGATCCGGAGTAAATCTCGAATGATGACCATAAAAAGCCGCGTTTGCGCGCCAGGTTCATTACATCCTCGTTCTTCATATATTATCACTCTGAATTTTGATGATTCACTAAATAGAATTGATTAGATCAGCCGGGACTGTTTCCGGTCTCTGATCTCGTAATCCTGCTTTATTTTACTGGTAACCGGTTTTTCCTGATCCATGTACTTACTATCACGGTCAGGATGCCCGTAGGGTTTTAAAGAAGGGCTGGTCATGGTTTCGAACACGATCTGACACACCCTCTGGCCACTGTACAGGGCCACCGGCATTTTACCAATGTTGGATATCTCCAGGGTGATCTTTCCCCGGAATCCAGGGTCTATATAGCCTGCAGTTACGTGCATGGTTATACCCAGCCGCCCCATGGAGGAACGACCCTCCACCCGGGCAACCAAGTCATCTGGAAGCGCCACCGTCTCGTAGGTGGTGGCCAGGGCGAATTCTCCGGGGTGGATGATGAAGGGACTTCCCTGGTCGATATGGAAGGATTCCATGTAGGACTCCAGATCCGTTGGATCCAGGGGGTCAATACAGGGCTGTCTGATTATTCTAAAGCCCCTAAACTCATTCCCGATGCGAAGATCCACTGATGAAGGTTGAATTTGTCTATCCGGATCTTCCAGGGGATCTATGGTGATTTTTTTCATTTCCAGGCACTTTCTGATATCCTGATCACTTAGAATGGCCATGTTCTACCCTCCTTTTTGTTTTCGTTTTCTACCTTTTTAATATCTATCTTTCCCGGGTCGGTGATGATGTTGGGCAGACCGCAACTGTTACCCACCCCTACCACCAGGATCTTGTCGCCAATTTCGGAGCGGTAAATAGAATCCCTCACCACATAAAAGGCCTTTCTAGAGGCCTTCATGATCTCCTCGCTCATCTGGCTGATGGCCTCTTCCGGACTCATCTTAACGATAACTGCATCGGCTTGCAGGTCTCCTTTTACCATGAACTCTTCAACCATCCATTTATCAACACCAGGCCCTCCAATAACTACTCCAACCCCTTCAGCGATGGTCCCGGTCCTTTCTCCCTCTAACTTCACCGCAGCGTCCACGGTGATGATCCTCTTCAAACCCTCCTCCTCCAGGAGGCTGCTTATTGTGGGCCCTACCTTCCCCACCCGGGCCCCAGGACCTTTGGCCCGAGCTATGATGACGTGGCGGCCATCCATCTCCCTCCGGCCAATGATCATTCCATCCCTTTCATCCAGTTTTACAAATTTTTTAAGCAACATTCCAGCAATCAGGGGGCCCAGACCATCCCCAATGGGTTTGCCCTCTGAGAAGGCATGGACACCCTCAAACTGGGCCTTAACAATCCGCATAATCAGGGGTAGATTCATCTGCAGCATGAGGAGTGCCTGCAGGTTACCGGTTTTCTGGGCCAGCACCAGGTTGTGCCGGACCATCTTATACACTCCATTTAGGCCCAGGATAGATTTCAGGGTCATTACAATGTTGGATGTCCACTCCTGATCCGCCCCGGGGGCCAGTTCCCAGGCCATCCTCTGGAAATGGTCATCACTCAGATCCAGTATCATCCGGTACTTCTCCATGATGCCATGGGGATCCAGATCCACCGGGGGGATCATGAAAAACTCCAAATAGTTCTCAACCAGTTTAGCGGTATCCCCCTGGGGGTTACCCTTCTCCTGGCATAATCTGACCAGCAACTCCTGGCTACTATTAACCATGGCCTCCAATTCACTGGTGGCCTGAACCACCGAGGATACAAGTCGCATGCGGATAATGCGGGGTAGGAGTAAGATGAACAATATGGCCACTGCTATTCCAATGATCTCCAGGGGTCCTACATTAAACAGCATCCTACTGGCTCCTATCTTAGAATTCATTCAGTCTTTTATCAGGCGGTCCCTGATCTTACGGAAGATGCCCTTGGTGGTGTGGGCCTCCCGGCCAGTAATGAATGCCCGGCCCAGTATTCGGCTGAATATGGTATGGGCAGTCTGGTGTTTGTGCCGGGGATAATTTAGTTCTACCAGTATTTCGTCAAGGTAATCCATAATATCTAACCTTTCCTGACGGGAAGACTCCCGCACACCCTCCCGGGGATAAGTCTTCACCCTCTTGTACAGTTCATAGAAGATAACCGCTGCAGCGTGGCTGATGTTCATGACGGGATAATCTTCACTGGTGGGGATGGTTACCACCACGTCGCACCATTCCAGTTCCTGATTACTGAGCCCATCCCCCTCCCTACCGAATATCAAAGCCACTCTAGCATGAGGATCAAGAGATTCTGACAATTTTTCTGGGGTTATGGCAATCCGGGATACATTGTAACTTCCCCCTGCAGTTCCCGTGGTGCCCACCACAAAATCAACCTGCTCTTTCACTAGAAACTCCTCCAGGGAGGGGTAGGTGACACTGTTTAGGAGTATGTCCTGGGCATGCATGGCATGATACAGGGCTTTTTCCCCTAATTCACAGGGATTAATGAGGAACAGGCGGTGCAACCCGAAATTTTTCATGGATCGTGCCATGAAGCCAACGTTACCCGGGGCTTCCGGCTCCACGAACACTACATCCACCATAAACTGCTCCCCCTAGTTCTGGTAGGCCATCTGGAGTAGTTTCAGGATGTTCATAACTTCCACATTCATTCCCGCTTCTTCCAGGGAGAGGCGCAGGTTGTTCTCACAGAAGGGGCAGATGGTGATGACTGCATCCACACCCAGTTCCCGGATCATCTCTACCTTGTGCTTAGCCAGAGCAGCGGCTATTTCGGGTTTTCCAGAACGAACTCCGCCTCCAGCACCACAGCAACGATCAGGCTCCTTCATTTCCACAAATTCAACTCCGGGAATTTTTCTGAGTATCTCCCGGGGTTCGTACTTGATCTTCTGGCCACGGACCAAGTGACAGGGGTCATGGTAAGTTACCCGCAGGTTCAGGGGCTTCATCTTACTGGTGTCCAGGCGATTGGCCAAAAATTCACTGATGTCCACCACATTCAGTTTAACCCCGTACTGGGGGTAATCATTTTTTAGGGTGGCTCCACATCCAGCGCAGACAGTTATGATGGTATCATAGCTTTGCAGGGCTTTAGCGTTACGTTTAACCAAGTCTTCCAAGATATCCGTCTGTCCGGTACGTATCATGGGAGAACCACAACACACCTGATCCTCCGGGATGACGATGTCCACTCCATGCTCCTTAAGGACTTCAATGAGGGCAAAACCAATCTCAGGCAGGCGGTAATCAACCAGACAACCAGTGAAGAAGGCCACCTTAGGGGTTTTCTCCGATGATTCTGCGGAAACTGCCTTAATAAATCCCTCCCCCAGGGGTTCCACGGAACGCCCGGTATTTTTAATGAGTTCATATACGGATCGGTGCGCTGGAAGGGGCCCCACTCCCTCCTGGCAGGCGATTTCCCTTAACTTTTCTATAGCTCCACCAAAGGTGTTTATCTCCTTGGGGCAGACCTCTCCACATTTACCACAGGATGTGCAACAATAAAGGCCTTCCCCCATCCCCTCCCGGGCTCGGTCAGCACAGTCCCGGGGATCCAGGGCAAACTTGGAAAGGTAGCGCATGAAGTAGGGACCGGAGAATTCTTCGGTCTCCTTGATCACAGGACAAGCCGATAAACAGGAGTAACATTCAATGCAGCTTCTGAGCTTTTTGGAATCCGCCAGTTCCTGGGGATCCAGGATGGCCGGGCATTCCGGTATTTCACAACCCCCCTCCAAGTGGAGGGCCATTTCTTTGACTTTCCCCTCCACTCCACTACGATCCACCACCAGGTCCTTGATCACCGGGAGATCCAGGGGTTCTAAGACGTCACCATCTTTGATTTCTGCTTTACAAGCCAGCACCACCTCACCGTTAACTTTCAGGGCGCAGGAACCGCACTGCCCAGCTCGACATGAGGATCGGTAGGCTAGATGGGCGTGGTGTTCATGGTTAATGTAATTCAGTGCATCCAGGATCTTCATCTTATCCTGTTCTTTGATAGAGTATGTTTCAAAGTAGGGTGCCTCATCCACAGGGGGGTCGTACCTTAAAACTTTGATCTTGATCATCTTAATCTCCAGATAGGTCTAGTTATTCCTTTATTTTTATAAAAAATCTACTACTAAGCAGTGGTCAGTTGATATTCACAAAATAGAAGTTAAGTAAATATTGGATTCCACCCATATAAATAACAGGATTAGGGGCCGGTGAACAGTGCAAAAACATCTCGCTACCCGGATTTAATAATCAAAAAAAACACTTCACTGTGATTATATGAGCTACTTCCAACTTTCTCCCCGCCTTAAAGAATATTTAAAGGTAGTTGAAGAGGAAACTGGAATGCCGGTCAAGATTTTAGGGAGACCTGACCTGGGCTTAACCGGGGCCAGGGCAGCATTCAACTACCACCCCCTTTATACAGTGGTGGTCCTGAACTCCTCTGAGCCACGTTTAAGTGAGGATCTGGAACGATCCGTGGCCCATGAAGCAACCCATGGATACATCCTCCATAAATTAGGCTACTGCCGGGCGGTGTTCACAGAAAATGCAAGTGAAGATGTTAAGATGAAGGCCAACCTTTTATTTTCCCTAGTGGAGGATCTGGTGGTTAACCGGATCATCCAGGAAAATGGCTTCCCACCCTTTGGCACCGAGTACCTCCCCATGATAAAAAAGGAAATAGAAGTGGCTTCGGCTGGTGAAAATGTGGGAGAGAAGTTTTACAGCCAGTTCACATCGGACCTGGAATTGGAGGACATCATCATGGTCTCCCGTTACATATTAAGCTGGGGATTTTTAAGATACTATCCCCTAAGCCGGGAGGTGCGTCTGATCCTCCAGGAGTTCCTGGAAGTATACTCCAAAGCCTATCCCCACCACTACCCCCACGCCGCCCGGGTGAAGGAGATAATACTAGAAAACGACGTGTTCACAGCCCAGGGGGAATGCCGGGCCATGCAGGAGATCATGAGGTTATGGGGATTTGAAGGGATGGTTAAGGCCGTAAGCACCAAGCACCCCACCTACTAGAGGTCCTTCACCCGCAGCCAGTACAGGGCAAGTTCACTTTCCCTTTCTTTGTAGTCTGGAAATTCCTGGGCCACGATTTTCCAGAAGTTCTCATCGTGTTTGCGCTCCACCAGATGAACCAGTTCATGGAAGACCACGTACTCTATGAGGGTGGTGGGAAGGTAACTGAGACGGGTGTTTAGGCTGATGTTCCCCTGGGCACTGCAACTGCCCCACCTGGATTTCATCCGGCGAAAACGCACCATATTAACCTTCAAGCCCATATTTTTTAACTTCTCTTCCATGTAAACCATGACCAGATCCTGCAATCCCTCCAGTGAACGATCATAATACATCACCAAGTTTTTAGCCTCTTCTAACTGTTTTTCCTGTTGAGAAAGCTTTTGGTGGATCCATCCCAGATTCTTCCGGATGATCTCCTCATGGTTAAGAGTCCCGTAGGGCATTATAATTCGTATAACCCTATCTTTGATTTCTAGGCGAGTATATTTCACCTTGCGGTGTATCACATGGTATTCCAAGTCAGGATTGTGTATTCTCTTCTTCATCTTAAGAACCTATATTAGGGAAACTTCTATATACATGAGATAAGCAGGATTTCTTAGTAAACTCTAGAAACACATACCAAGCCCATCTCAAACAAATACTAAACCATAATATGCAGTGCACGTCCAGATCAAAATTATAAACAATGTCCAAAAAGAATTTGAGAAACCTAAACTTAATAAATCATTATTTTACAATTAGGAGATTGTCATGAACTTAAAGGATATTCTGAAAGGAGAAGAAGATGATCTACTCTTTCTACTGGGAAACGAAGCCGCGGTACGTGGAGCAATAGAAGCAGGAGTAAAGGTGGCGGCCACCTATCCTGGCACCCCGTCTTCAGAGATTGGGGATGTTTTACACCTCCTAGCCCGGGAGGCCGGTATATACTTCGAATTCTCCATTAACGAGAAGGTGGCCCTGGAGGTGGCTGCAGCAGCCGCTAGTTCAGGAGTCCGTTCCTTCACCTTCATGAAACATGTGGGCCTCAATGTGGCCTCAGATTCCCTTATGAGTGCGGTTTACACCGGGGTCCGGGCGGGTATGGTGATCTTAACAGCCGATGATCCCTCCATGTTCAGTTCTCAGAATGAACAGGACAGCCGTCACTATGCAAGACTGGCTAATCTTCCAATGCTGGAGCCCTCCAACCCTCAGGAAGTAAAAGACTTCATACTAGAGGCCTTCCAGATATCAGAAGCCTACCAGATACCGGTATTGCTACGCACCACCACCCGGGTATCCCATATGCGGGGAATTGTGAAACTTGGCTCAATCGAGGAAAAGCCCGATAAAGGCTTCTTCAAGAAGGATCCGGAACGTTTCGTACCGGTACCAGCCACGGCCAGGGTCATGCACCGCAAACTGGTGGACAAAATGGAAAGACTAGGCCACGCTATGGAGGATTCAGCCCTGAATGTGGAGTATGCCCAGAACGGTAACCTAGGCATTATAACCGGGAGCAGCGCCTACAACTACTGCCGGGATGTGGTGGAAGAAGAAGAGTTGCCGGTTAACATTCTTAAAATAGGATTTTCACATCCCTTCCCAGAAAAGAAGGTTTTAAAGTTTCTTCAAGGTGTGGATAGAGTGCTGGTGGCCGAGGAAGTGGATCCCATTATGGAGAAGGAAATCCTGGTAATTATAGGAAAATATGGGCTGAAACTAGAGGTTAACGGGAAGTTAGATGCATCCCTACCCATGATCTATGAATACACACCAGATATAGTGTGCGAATCAATCCACAATGTTTTTGGCCTTAAAAATGAAAAACTGATGATCCAGGAGAGTGATCAACCAATTCCTAACCGGCCCCCTACCCTGTGCCCTGGCTGCCCCCACAGGGCAGCCTACTATGGGGTGAATAAAGCTGCCGAGAACCTGGGACTTGCTGATATGATTCACCCCACTGATATTGGCTGTTACACCCTGGGGGTGGAGGCTCCCTACTGGTCTGCTGATTACCTCTTATCCATGGGTTCATCCATCGGAACCAGCTGTGGATTCTCAAAAGCCACTACACAGCCGGTGGTTAGTTTCATAGGGGATTCAACATTCTTCCATGCAGGGATACCACCTTTGATCAACGCGGTTCATAATAAAAACCGATTCGTGCTGGTGATCCTGGACAACCGCACCACGGCCATGACTGGTGGCCAACCCCACCCGGGACTGCCGGTGGATGGACTGGGAAATGAGGCGCCGGAGATATCTATCCCCGCTATAGTGCAGGCGGTGGGTGTGGAGTATATGCGCATCATCAATCCCCTGAATATTAAAAAATCTGTAAAAATATTCCAGGAAGCTCTGGAACATCCTGGAGTAGCGGTGGTCATATCCAAACATCCCTGCGTACTCCTTAAAACCAGGCCAAGGCAGGGAGCCACCCAGTTGGTGGTGGATTCCCAGAAGTGTGATGACTGCGGGGAATGCCTCTCCACCCTGGCCTGCCCAGCCCTCTACCAGGGCGAGGGCCAGGTGAAGATAGACCCGCAATTATGTCATAAATGCAACGTATGTGTACAAATATGTCCCCAGGGAGCTATAAAGGGGGAGAGGTTGGATAAAGATAGGGAGGAAAAACCATGAAGGCCTACAGCATCTACATATCCGGTGTAGGGGGTCAGGGCATAATAAAAACATCGGTGGTCATTGGTGAGGCTGCCATGAAAACCGGCCAGGAGGTGGTGATGAGTGAAATACATGGTATGGCTCAGAGGGGAGGAGGAGTCTCCACTGAACTCAAAATAGGCCATGCTCACAGCTCTATAATAGCTGATGGAACTGGGGATCTACTTATAGCCTTTGAACCATTGGAGGCACTTCGGGCTCTGCCCAAGACAAGTAAGAACACCCATGTGGTTATGAACACCTCCAAGATACTGCCCTTCAACATCCAGGCCAGTGAACACCCCTATCCTCCCCTGGAAGATATTTTGAAGGAGATGAATTCTAAATCTAAGGATGTTAAGGCCCTGGATGCCGTGAAAATAGCCACCCAGGCTGGTCACATCCTCTCCATGAACATGGTGATGCTGGGTGCAGCATTAACTGTACCAGGATTTCCTCTGGATAAAGAGACATTATTGGACTCCATGAAGGCTAACTTACCAGAACGGACAATACCTATCAATACACGGGCCTTTGAGGAAGGTTTTGCCACCTTCAGATAATTTTTTAAGACGGGTACAATAAATAATTAAAAAAAGGAAGAATCAAATCAGGAGTAAAAAAAATATGGACAAAAAAGTTATGGCCCTTATTTTGGTGGTGGTGTTGGTGGTAGCCGGTGCCGCATACCTTTTAGGGACCCAGTCAAGACCCGCCGTAAATAACACCACCAACCAGACCAATACCACTCCCATTCATAACGGCACCAATCAAGCCACTAATCAAACCCCTAAAGTTAACATCACCGCACAACAAGCTCAGAAGATAGCCATTGATGCATCTGCAGATCTAGGATATCCGGCTAAGGCCCATGGTACTCCGGTGCTGTTTAAATGGACCAAAAACAAGTTACATACCTGGGTATGGGATGTTCCACTGGAATTTGAATCTGGATCTACCAAGTACGGTTCCTTCTACGTGGATGCCTACACTGGTGTGATTGTAATGAATGAATAAAAAAAAATTTTATTTCTTTCCCCTCATCCCCAAAAAAAATGGATGGAGAGATTTTACAGTTCGTAAATCTCCTGGGCAGAGATCAGATCCGCTCCACCCCTTTCCAGGGCCCCTATACCTTCCTCTATATTTTCCGGGTGTAAAAGTACGATGGCCATATCCTCCTTGGCTACGAAGGCGTAGAGGTAGGACAGGTTTATATCATTTTCATCTAGAATTCCCAGGATCTTGCCCAAACTCCCGGGTTCATCCTCCATTCTAACGGCTACAACCTTTCCGGTTTTAACTATGAAGTCATGGTCTTCCAGTAACTTTTTAGTCCCTTCTGGCTCAGGGACGATGAGTCTTAAAATCCCAAAATCAGAGGTATCAGCCAGTGAAAGTGCCCTGATACTCACTTGGCCCTTTTCGAGAACATCAAGTGCTTTTCGCATTCGTCCTTTCCGGTTCTCCAGAAATATGGATAGTTGTTTTATTTTCAACCTCATTCCCCCTTAGTTATCAAATTTCCTTTTATCAAAAACTCTAACTGCCTTCCCTTCACTTCTGGGAATTGTTTTAGGTTCCACCAGGGTTACCTTAACTCGTAAACCTATTTCATCGTGGATGTAGTTTTCAATTCTCTTCTTGGCACCCACCAACTCCTTGACCTCGTCTGAAAAGAGTTCCGGCGAGGTTTCCACCCTCACCTCCATTTCATCCAGGTGCTGGGGCCGGGTCACGATGATCTGGTAGTGTGGCTCGATGCCATCAATTTTGAGGAGGGCCTTCTCCACCTGGGATGGGAACACAGCCACTCCCCGAACCTTCAACATGTCATCGGTACGGCCAGTGATACGATCCATCTTAATCAAGCTACGTCCACAAGAACATTTCCCCCGGCGCAGAGCAGTTAAATCCTTGGTTCTGAAGCGGATAATGGGCATGCCCTCCCTGGTGAGGTTGGTAAGAACTAATTCACCAGTTTCTCCTTCTTCTACGTTTTCAAGGGTTTCGGGGTCAATTATTTCCGGATAAAAATGGTCCTCCATAACGTGCAAACCATCTTGTTCCTGGCATTCCAGGGCAATCCCCGGCCCCATGATCTCGGTCAAGCCGTAAATATTATAGGCAGGTGCATGGAAACGGTTCTGCAGTTCCCGGCGCATTCCCTCCGTCCACATCTCTGCACCAAATCCGATGGCCTTCAGCTTCAACTTCTCGGTATCCAAACCTTCCTCCACGGCTACTTCCGCCAGGTAAAGGCCGTAGGAGGGGGTGACAATAACTATGCTGCTGTTGAAGTCCTCCATGATCTCAATCTGCCTTTTGGTCTGCCCAGTGCTGATGGGTATCACGGTGCACCCTACCTTCTGGGCACCGTAGTGCACTCCAAAGCCTCCGGTGAAAAGTCCATAACCATGTGTGTTCTGGATTATGTCATCAGGATCTGCTCCGAACATGGTAAGGCCACGAGCCATAACTTCCGACCAAGTATCCAGGTCTTTTCGGGTGTAACCTGATACTACGGGTTTTCCGGTGGTGCCGGAGGAGGTGTGTATCTCCACGATCTCTCGGGGAGGCACGGCGAACATCCCAAAGGGGTAACTTTCCCTCAGGTCTTCCTTGGAGGTGAAGGGAAGTTTCTCAATATCCTTCAGGGTCTTTATATCATCTGGTTTCACTCCAACCTGGTCCAGACGATTTTTATAATGAGGCACATTTTCATAGGCTCTTTTAACAACTGTTTGCAGTCTTTTAAGTTGTAATTCTTCTCTTTTCTTTTGATCCATGCATTCTGCTTCTTCATTCCAGATCATTGTTAATCCTCGTTAGATTTCTAATTAATAATTTAGCTGGATTCTTTAACATGGAAACTGTTTAGAATTAGTTCCATATCGTCTTTGTAGTTTAAGAGTGACTGGTTAAATACGAAAACCAAAAAGTAAACCCTTCTATCTTTTTCAAAAGCCACGCCCCGGGTGACGTAGGTTGTAGAATCGCTTTTGATACTGGATTCCACATCATAGGCCCGGGTGTTGTCCACGGTTATGGCTTGCTCATAGGTGATGTTGCTGGTCTGGAGGAGGTTGGACTTCCACTTCACCAGCTTATCATAAAGGGTCATATTTCCCAGCTCTTCAGAAAAAACAGAGAGGAGATTATTGTTATCCTTATACACCGTCACCATCACGGGAAACTCTGTTTCATCGGACACATTCCAGTTTAAAGGGTAATTGAAGGTTATGTTTTCATTATCATAAACATTGAAGTTGGCACTGGTCTGGGTATTGTTGGATGGTGGGGTGCTGGTTTCGTTACCGGCTTCAGAACCTGAATACAGGGCAAACACAACTACTAGGCAAATTATTGCAGTAAGAATAAAGACTAACCTGCGGTTGGCCGATATGAAGCCCCCTTTTTCGTGAACCTTCTGGGAAATAAGATCTTTACGGGATATTGGGCCTTTTTTACCTAGACTTACTTTTGGAATACTTTTCTGTTTATCCATCCCTTTCCTGGGAGGTTTCAGCAGCCGCGCTCCCTTGGAGAGGAAACCTTTCTTATTCTCATCCCGTTTTTTCCTGGAAGGTTCTAGCACCTTATCACTGCCTTGAAGAGTTTTAATGCGCTGGTTGATATGTTCTCATGATGATGTGAGTAATTCTTGTCTAATGTACTATTTTAAAGATACTATTTTGATGGGGGCGTATAAAATTAGCGACATTTCCCAAGGATTATATATTATTCAAAATGTAAATTAAGAATCATTATAATTATGGGATGTGGCTTATAACAGTCAATATCTATTACGGAGGCCTAGGAAATGGATTTGATGATATTAAGTGTTGTTGTCTTGATTTACCTTTTAATGGTAGGATATGTGGGCTACATAGCTTGGAAACGTACAAAAAGTGCCGATGATTACATGGTAGCCGGTCGTAAGACCCATCCCTACATCATGGCCCTGAGTTATGGTGCTACATTCATCAGCACCGCGGCTATAGTTGGTTTTGGGGGGGTGGCAGCCAATTATGGTATGGGTATTCTCTGGCTGGTATTTTTAAACATCATAGTGGGAATCTTCATAGCTTTCGTCTTTTTTGGGAAAAGAACAAGGAAAATGGGACACAACCTCAACGCTCTCACCTTCCCCGAATTTCTATCCCGTCGTTTTAACAGCCGATTCATCCAGTACTTCTCTGGGGCGGTGATCTTCATTGGAATGCCCCTCTACGCATCGGTGGTTCTGATTGGTATGGCCAGGTTCGTGGAAACCACCCTCAGCATAGATTATAACATAGCCCTGGTGGTAATGGCTATTATAGTGGCGGCTTACGTCATATTCGGGGGTATACGTGGGGTGATGTACACAGATGCCCTGCAGGGGACCATCATGTTTCTGGGGATGCTCTTCCTCCTGGGATCAATCTACTACCTCCTGGGCGGAGTTACCAATGCCCATCAAGCCCTCACCAACCTGGTGAATGTGGTGCCAGCCAGCGCCACGGCCAAGGCCACTGCAACTGGATTCACAGGCTGGACATCCATGCCCTCACTGGGAAGTCCCTTCTGGTGGACTCTGGTATCCAGTCTAATACTGGGGGTGGGGATTGGGGTGCTGTCCCAGCCCCAACTGGTAGTCCGTTTCATGACCGTCAAATCCAACCGGGAACTCAATCGGGCAGTTTTAATGGGTGGGGTGTTCATTTTCGTCACCACCTTCGCGGCTTACGTGGTGGGGTCCTTGTCCAACGTGTACTTCTTCCAATTAACTGGTAATACAGCTGTTCAGGCAGCAGGAGGCAACCTGGATAAGGTGATACCTACCTTCATATCCGCGGCCATGCCCCTGTGGTTCGCCTATCTGTTCATGATCACCCTACTATCCGCGGCCATGTCCACCCTATCAGCCCAGGTACACGTGCAGGGAACAGCCCTAGGTCATGATATCTATGAAACCCTGAGAGGAGATAAGAAAAAAGGCTCCTCCGTCCTAATAGCCCGGGTGGGGATCCTAGTGGCGGTGGTTATAGCTGTGATTCTGGGATTCATACTACCAACCAGCATCATAGCGGTGGGGACGTCCATGTGGTTTGGAATAACTGCTGCTGCTTTTTTATCAATGTATGTGGCAGCCCTCTTCTGGAAACGGGCCACCAAAGCCGGGGCCATCGCAGGATTGGTGGGAGGGAGTTTAATGAGCCTATTCTGGCTACTTTTTGGTTTCAAAAAATCAGCCGAAGCAGTGGGAATATGCCAGGCCCTCACCGGAAAAGTGGTCATCATCAACACCCTACCCTGGCTCACCATAGACCCCATAGTCATATCTTTACCTCTAGCAGCATTGTTAACAGTGTTAGTAAGCCTCATGACCAAACCACCCGAGAAAGAACACATGGACAAGTGCTTTGCAGGTTTGGATACCTTTAAGGGTAAATAGGGCCTATAAAAAAAATCCTGTTTCCATTAAATGAAACTCGTAGACTTTTGTTACCAGAAAAGGGGAATAAAAGATTGGGGACAAGTATTCAACTCTCCCCGTCCCATCAGCCTGGAAACCTTCACCACAGGTACAGTGCGGATAAACCGGAGGGGAACTCTTAATCCAGAGCACCCTCGAGCCTTAAAGCTTGAAGAGGAAGACCTGGAAGTTCCCATCCTATCCTACCGGGTCCATCATCACAGGGGAGACTATCTCCTGGACACGGGACTGGATGCATCATACCACCAGGATCCACAGGGAGGATTAACTGGCTCTGAAGTGGATGTGTTCCATCAGAGTAAGGGTGAAAACATTGCATGCTACTTGAAGGCTAGGAAACTCAGCCTTAATGGAGTTTTCTTCAGCCATCTGCATGCTGATCATGCAGCTGGGCAGCGGGAACTTTCCAATACAATCCCCTACATGGTGGCCAAGGGAGAGTATGACCATTACCATCCAGAGATCCATGGAGACTTTCTGGAGGGACTGGAGGTTCTACACGAGATAGACTTCTCCAGGGCAGATGACATCCCACCCCTGGGTCCCAGCGTGGATCTATTGGGTGACGGATCACTGTGGGCAATTTCAACACCTGGACACACCAGGGGGCACCTGTCTTTTCTGCTGAATGGCTACGAAGGCCCAGTTTTCTTGGCCATGGACGCCGCCTTCATATACGAGAATTTAGAGATGGAAGTGGCACCTTCTGACTATACCTGGGATGTGGAAATGGCTCAGGAATCATTGGAGAAAATTATAAGCTTTTTAGAAGAGTATCCCCGGGTCAGGGTTCTGGTGGGCCATGAAGTTTAAACAACACCTTTCCTGGTACGATTACACTACATTGCTGTTGGATGTGGGAAATGCCAAATTCGTTGATGTAATCCCTTAGATAAGGAGATCTTCCTTAAATATCTAAAACAGTCTTCATTCTACTGTGAACCTATATCAGATATGGTAGAAGTCTTTTTTACTATTTCAGGATTGTAAGTTCCGGATATAGGATAACATCGAAAGTAAAAAAATATTTACCATTAGGAACAATAATATATCTTTATACAGTGATGGTGTAAGGTGGATAAGGGGGTTTTAATCTTGATTGAACAGATATTCAAGCTTTCCAGAGGAAACGAAAAGGCCATAGAAAGAGTAGTGTATGATGAAAACATTCATTATCTCCACATGGTGTTTAACAAGGACCAAGGACTTCCCGAGCACTTTTCTAATTCCAACGTCTATATGACTGTTATCAGGGGTAAACTCTCCATTGGCCTTGATGATCAAGATATATCTGAATATGATGCAGGGACTTTGCTTAAAATCCCATTCCAGACCAAGATGAATGTGAAAAACCGGCATTCTGAGACTTTGGAGTTGATCGTGGTCAAGGCACCGGCACCAGGGACCATGAAAGAGAAATAATGGATTAGTCATCTTTTCTTTTTTTTAGGATCTTCCCCCGGCTATTAAAAAAGTACATATAAAATGATTTGAGGAGAGTGAAGAAAAGTGAAAAAACATGTAAAAAACAATGTGCATTGGGTAGGTAAGGTGGATTGGGAGCTGAAAAAGTTCCACGGGGATGAGTATTCAACTCATAAGGGCTCCACTTACAACTCTTACCTGATAGAAGAAGAAAAAACTGTCCTAATTGACACGGTATGGGCTCCATTTGCCGAAGAGTTTGTGGAAAATTTAGCCCAGGAGGTAGATCTGGATAAAATTGACTACATTGTGGCCAATCACGGGGAAATCGACCATAGTGGAGCGCTCCCTGCGTTAATGAAACATATTCCCGAAACTCCAATTTACTGCACCGCAAATGCTGTTAAATCATTAAAAGGACAGTACCACCAGGACTGGAATTTTAACGTGGTTAAGACCGGAGACACGTTGGATATTGGTAACGGGAAAGAACTGGTATTTGTGGAGATGATGATGCTGCATTGGCCAGACAGCATGGCAACCTACCTCACCCAGGACAATATACTCTTTAGTAATGACGCCTTTGGACAGCATTATGCAACAGAAAAATTATTCAATGACCAGGTTGATCAGTGTGACCTTTTCAATGAATCAATTAAATACTATGCTAACATTCTGACGCCTTTCAGCCAAATATTAAGAAATAAGTTGGATGAAGTCCTTTCTTTGAATCTTCAAATTGATCTTATTGCCACCAGCCATGGCGTTGTCTGGAGAGACAATCCCATGCAGATAGTTGAAAAGTACTCCAAGTGGGCTGATGACTACCAGGAGGACCAAATCACAATTATCTACGACACCATGTGGAACGGTACAAAGATACTGGCTGAGAAAATAGCGGAGGGAATAGCCCTGGCAGATCCTGAGGTGGTAGTGAAAGTCCTCAACCTGGCCAAAAGTGATGAAAACGACCTCATAACCGAAGTTTTTAAATCAAAAACCGTGCTGATGGGTTCACCAACCATTTCCAACACTATTCTGCATAGCGTGGCTGGCTTCATCCACCTCATGAAACAGTTAAAGTTTAAAAATAAAAAAGCAGCAGCATTCGGATGCTACGGTTGGAGTGGGGAATCAGTGAAGGTTTTAAACGATTCAATGGAAAATGCAGGTTTTGAAGTCATTGAAGAGGGCTTTAAAAATCATTGGAACCCGGATGTTGATGCACAAGAGGCTGCTTTGGAGTTTGGTAAAAAAATTGCCTTGTCATAAAATTTCAGATACCAGGGTAACATTAAACACCATCCCCACTTTTTTTTATTAGGCTACTTACTCTACAGGGTAGGGGTGGTCCTTTTTTTGATTTAGCGGTGTCCTTTTAATCAGCAGACCATTTAGATCGCTGCGGCCCTTTGCAGAGGAGAATCCACAATAACATCCATCAATATTATTGTGCTATGATAATCCCTTCAACCAAGTATCAATTTGTGTATATGGGCCTGGATCATTGTCACACATTGGAGTGGCAATAGTGTTTCTTGGTTGGCCAAAAAAGACTGGGAGAAAGAATCGCTTGCCGGGAATCAGGAAATTGACTTCGAAGATTAATCCAAAGGTTTAGATAGTTTTAATTCCATAATACAATTACTAAATATCAAAGATAAGGGGGAATTATATGGTAAAATGGGGTCCTGTCATTGTCGGGTTTATCTTGGCAGTGATACTGGGTAACTTGTTTGGAGTTGTCAGCAATGCCTACTGGGGAGTAAATCTGGGGCTGTTTATTGCAGGATTTATTGTGGGCTATTGGGTTCATGAAGGTATCTGGGGAGGTTTGTGGAATGCTACCGTGGCTGGGGCTTTCGGTTCCATAGTGATAGCCATTATCTTAATCATTGGAGGAACCATCTTTGGTGGTCTGGCTGGATTAGCAGCAGGAATTCTAACCGGCCTAACCATGATCATAGTTTCCTTAATTGCGAACATCGTAGCCATGGGTGTTGGGGGAGCAATAGGTGGTCTTTTGAGTGGAGATTAGCCGATGGCTGAATCCACAATTTATCTTAAAGGTCCACAATGTGGAGAGAACGGTCCTTTTAAGAGAAGGGCAGGACCAGTACCTAAGTGGCCACTGCATGATAAATTTCAACGAACCTGAAGGATGACCCAAGATCCAATTAGATAATATTTTCATTTAAAACATGGAATGAATCTTTTAGCCGTTATGTGCTTCTGCATTACACCAAAGGATGATGTTGAAGTATCCACAGGAATTCACAGGAATCCAATCTACACACCCCATGTTTAGAGAAAGAAATGGTGCAGATCTTCCAGGCCAAGGTATTTCTCCCAAGAAAATGGATGGTTTTTAAGGAAATTTCTGCGAAAATGATTGTACCTGGATCATGAATGAAATAACCCGACTTAAGACTGACCTGCTCTGTAAGGGAATAAACATTAACCCAAAGGAACTCTATTATCGGGAAATAGTCCCCAGAGCCTATGCCGGAGCTGGCAAATCAAGGGCAGGTGTGGCTGGCAGTGGGAAATCCTTCATCTTAGAACACCAGGAGCCCTGTAACATTGGAGTCCTCCAACCCTTCCTGGAAGAATCGCCCTACCAATTCAAGATCATCGACAATCAGGGCTGGATACTTAAAAATGGTGAAAAAGTCATCAAAGCCACCTTAAGAGAACCATTCTGGCATAAAACACCACATTCTGACTTGATACAGTTGCATGGCAAGGATTCCCTGGCCACAGCCCTGTCCAACTTCTGCACCTACAAAAAACATGGAGATGGTTGTAAGTTCTGCATAATTGATATAGGGAACCAGGTGGTTTTTCACCACCCCCAACAGGTGGCTCGGTCCATACAATACATCGAAGAAAACCCGGAACTACGGGCCTGTTTCAACCTGGAAGATAAGTACAATCCAGATTTAACTGATAAAGAGATCTTAAAAAGAAAAATTTACATCAAGCCCATGGATATTAACATAAACGCTGGGGCCCTTAAGAACGTTGCCAGGATCTATGGGAACACCGTATCTGAGATTGGAAAGGTCAGCCAGCTACCCATATTCATGGAGGTCGGGCCACTTGAACGGGAAGAAATCGAAGATTTACATTCTAAAGGCATTGATGCAGCCAGTTTCAACCTGGAGCTTTATGACCCGAAGAGAAGAAAAGAGGTCATCCCTGGCAAGGCCCGAAGAAACTCACTGGATGCCTACCTGAGTTCCATGAGAAACGCGGTGGATATTCTTGGCGAAAATCAGGTCAGTTCCTGGATTCTGATTGGTCTGGAATCCCCAGATAAGACCATAGAGGGAATAAGGAGGATAGCAGAAACCGGGGCCATACCACTCCCTAAACCTTTCCGTCCACTGTACAGTGCGGATTATGAAAAAAAACGCCCACCAAATTTGAAAGACGCAGTCAGGATCTACCAGGAATGGTTGGACACTGTTAGAGAATGTGGATTAAATCCTTTAAAAGCTAAAGCCGGGTGTGCTCGGTGTAACGCCTGTTTCCCCTTAAAGGAACTGTTGAAGTATGGGGTGTAACCCGGAGCTTGATGTCTAAAACAGGTGGTGCAGTATATTTGGGGAACTCAAAAGAGTGACTGCCCAGATTAAAAGATCTGATAACTGCATCCTAAAAAAAACTATGGGAACAACATCAACGCTTATAATTAATTAATAATGAGAAAATGATTCTAATTTAGTTATAATAGACTTAAAGTCCTGGATCTTAGGATGGTAGGTGTTTCCCTTATTCCAGATGCACCAGCCATAATATATAATGGAAGCAGTGCCATGGTAATGCTTGGGATGCGTACTCCGCAAGGCCCATTATCCTGAGATCCTCTAAGTGATGCTTGTATGGTATACTCTTTAACCCTATTTTTTTGGTTTATATTGTCTTATTACAAAGGGTATGAATAATATTAGGCTGAAAAATGAGATGGTGGAAGGATAAATACTAAAATTTGGTTTTAAATCATAATAATCAGTAAAATACTATTAAAATAGATTTAATGATGTTTCTGGAGTTAAATATGAGAATAATGAAGTTTAAACGTAATATTCACCAGAAGAGAACCATTTCCATGATCACTCTGGTGGTGCTGTTACCGGTAATTGGAATTATCTACTCACCAATTTTAATGGGCATGGGACTAAAAAACGGGTTCATAACCAGCAGTGCCATAATTTTTAGTATATGGCTTGTCTTGTCACTTTTTATAGGAAGAGCAGCTTCCTGTGGTTACACCTGCCCCTATGGTGCAATTCAGGAAATAACAGGTGGCTGGATTTTAAATAGGAGGGTCCGAAATCCAAGGCTGGCCCAATTAAAATATTTGGTATTCATAATCTTCATGACTTCCGTGGCCTTTTCCATATTCAAGCTGGGGGGACTTAAAGGAGTAAACTTTTTTGCATTAAATAGTGTAATAAGCACTCCTGGCCCATCACTTATTCTACCTTTCATTGCAATTCCAATATTTATAGTAATCATCAGTTTAATGTCTATGATCTTCGGAAGCAGGGCATTTTGCCGTTACTTGTGTCCACAAAGTGTGTTACTTATTGTAGGTACGGAAATTGGGAAACTCCTCCAGATAAACTGTTTGAGCTTGGACTCTCACCCTGAAAAATGCACAAACTGCGATATATGTAACCAGGCCTGTCCCATGGGACTGGAAATAAGTCAAATGGTTCGTAACGATTCCCTAGAGAATGTGGATTGTATAATGTGTGGAGAATGTGTCCATGCATGTCCCAAAGAGGTAATCAAATACTCGCCTGTAAAAAAGATTATCAAAAAAAAGAACAGTGGGTTACAATAAAGATGTACAATAGGAGGTTATACTTATGGCACCACATTGTGACACCATGGATGGACCGGTGGTTACAGCCTGTAAAACTGCTTTAAAAACAGGAAATGTTAATTATGTCCTCCCCTTTGTACCTAAAGATGCAGAAGAAGCACTCTCCCAGGCTTTTAATAAAGTTCAAAAAGCCAGAGAATTAGGTGCAGATGCAGCGGAAGTTGCTGATACGTGGTTCTTTGAGACTGCAGTGCGACTGCACCGTGAAGGGGAAGGAGCAAATTACACCGGACTTAAACCAGCTGGACTGGATTGGGGGCCAGTAGTACCCCTGGCTGAGAAGGATATAGAAAAAGAAGACCCCACAGACACCATAGAATTTCTGAAAAGCGTGCTAGAGGAGAATATGCTAGAAAAATTTCGGGCAGCAATTTCCAAGAAGAACTACCAGTTAGATGATGTGGACGCAGCCCGAGGGTACACTGAAGCCATGCTACACTTTGTGCTATCTTCCCACCACCTATACAAGTATGTGATCTCTGGAAAATTGCATTAGTGGATGTTTTAAGATGGAACCACACCCAGTTATGGGAAGGGTTAAGAATTGCACGGTGGAGTGCCGTCCACTGGATCCTGAATCCTATGGGGGAAGGTGTGAAGGTCATGACGTGTCTAGGAAATTGTTTCTGGAAATGATTGCCAGTTCATCTGATATGGAAGAGGATTTAACCCAGTTGAAAAATCTGAACATCCAGGATATGGTGGAAAGGGTGGAAAAAAATTACCCGTAGCCTGGACACCCAATTCAAATCCATTTCCTACGGGGAATATCTGGGTGAAAAAAGATGAGTATCTGAGGTAAATCCACCTGCCTAAAGGTGATTAAATGGAGTAGATAGGTAATACCAAAAAAATAGGTTTCTGGCATGAATATCAGTTTACAGTAAAGGTTTGGGGGGAATAGTCAACTGTTAATCTGCACCCCTAGTAAAACTGTCCCCCTTGAAGTTTTTTCATGTGATTATCACCTGATCGTCGGATATACAATTTGATGGACATTTTCATGCCTCTAATGGTGCAGAAATATAAAATGGGAGTGTTAACATGATAAGTATCAAACGTGCCTACGATCCTGCAGATGATGAAGATGGCTTCCGCATTCTAGTTGATCGACTGTGGCCCCGTGGAGTCAGCAAGGACAGGTTGAAGATAGATTTATGGCTTAAGGAAGTGGCTCCATCCAGCCAGCTTCGTAAATGGTTCGCACACGATCCCCAAAAATGGAAAGAATTCCAGGCCAGATACCTGGAAGAATTGAAGGAAAAAAAGGAGTATTTAGACCAGATAGAAGATATTATCAGAAAAGAAGAAACTGTAACCCTGGTTTACGCTGCTAAAGATGAGGATCATAATAACGCCCAGGTTCTGAAGGAACTCCTGAGTCCAAGGGTTTGAAGCATGGTTTAAGGTTTGATCTGTGGAACAAGGAGTAAATTACTGCCGATGGGATTTAATCATTGAAACATATTTCACGGAATGATCCCTGTCTGAATTGTATGAATTCTCCTCTTCCTAGGTGCGACCTGAATTATAAATCTAAGTAAGCCTATCATGGTAGTTTTCCACTTTATCCTGTTGAATAAGTGGTTTCATGGCCTCCACCATACTGCCCATAATAAAGAAGAACTCCTGGTCCTTCTCTATCATGGCATCCATTAAGGATTTTTCCATTCCTTTACGAGCACTAATATCGGTCATGATGGAAATAGCACCTAAATAGTCTTTCCCCTTAAAGAGGGCGCTGGTGGCTATTAGAAAACATGCCTTAGAACCTTTATTGGTGATAAATTCAAGTTCATAGGTCTGGGCTGTCTTTTTTTTAAGACTTCTCAAGTGGTCCAATAATTTGTTCTTTTCAGATGGCTCTGTGAAGTTAAATATATCCCTATCAATCATCTCAGTCACACTGTACCCTAACATTTTGGCCATGGCTTTGTTTACGTATTTCAGCTTATTCTGGGAATTTATTAAAAACACTCCTGATTGTATTTTTTCCACCATAAGCCGATATTTTTCTTCACTTTTTCTCAACTTTCTTTCTATGTTTTTCCGCTCTATGGAATACTTGATGGAACGAGATAGGAGTGGGCTGTCAATCTGTCCCTTAACTAAATAATCCTGGGCACCCTCCCCTACGGAGTTAATAGCTAGTTCTTCATCTGAAAATCCGGTGAGAATGATAATGGGCAAATCTGGAGCTTTTTGGTTCATGCCTTTAATGGTTTCAATTCCCTGACTATCAGGAAGATTTAAATCCAGGAGTAAAATATCAAAATCAGTGTACTTAAGGTGCTTTATCCCATCAACAAGTCTATCGGCGTGTGTTACTTTAAAATGAGCACCATAAATTTCCTTAAGCATTTCCTTAATTATCAGAGCGTCACCAGGATTGTCTTCCACCAAAAGAACCTTAATTTCCTTCATTTGATCACCGGGGAGGTAGTTTAACTATTTCCAGCCAGAAATTCTGGATACTCTTCACCACCTTTATGAACTCGTCCAGATCAACTGGCTTGGTAATGTAGCAGTTGGCATCAAGCTTACAGGTTTCCTCCAGATCCTCTTCAGCATTAGATGTAGTTAATATAACCACTGGTATGCATTTAAGGCTTTTATCTTCCTTAATTTCTCTTAGAACTTCGATGCCATTTTTTTTAGGTAAATTTAGGTCAAGAATTATCAGATCCGGCCTTTGGGCCTTGAAGTACTCGCCTTCCTGGCGAAGCATTTTCATGGCTTCCTCACCATCTAATGCTACCCGGAGGTTGTTGTGTAATTTAGAGTCTTTAAACACTTCTTTCACTAGGCGAATATCCCCGGGGTTGTCTTCAATTAATAATATCTCAACCATCTTAGCTGCTAAATTTCCGTTCAGATGCATAAATTAACCTCCTTGGGGGATGGTGAAGTAGAATGTGGAGCCTTTTCCTGGATCTGACTCTACCCAGATCCTTCCACCGTGTCTTTCCACTATCCTCTTGGCTATGGCCAGACCTATACCTGTGCCTTCATATTCATCTCTACCATGCAATCTCTGGAATATCTTGAAGATCTTGATCTTCTGGTTTTCATCAATTCCCATACCATTATCCTGAACTGAAAACAGCCACCCATCCTCTTCCTTATTGGCGGAAATATGGATTTGGGGTCTTTCCGGCCCATGATACTTAATGGCGTTGACGACAAGATTCTGGAACAACTGTACCATCTGGTTGAAATCAGCAAATATCACTGGGAGGGGATCGTGGGTGATTACTGCATCGTTTTTCTCAATGAAAATTTTTGATTCAAAAACAACCTGTTCTAACACTTCTTCAGTGCTAACTTCCCTGAATTTCACTGGTTTGGTGTTGAGACGTGAAAATTTTAGAAGATCATTGATCAATTTTTGCATTCGAACCGCACCATCCACCGCAAACCCTATGAATTCCTGGGCCTCTTCATCCAAACTTTCCCCGTAACGCCTTTGTAAAAGCTGCAGGAAGCTGATAATCATGCGTAAAGGTTCCTGCAAGTCATGAGAAGCTACGTAGGCGAACTGTTCCAAATCGTAATTTGATTTTTCCAGCTTCCCCAGTGTTGATTTAAGATTTTCTTCCGATCCTTTCCGTTCGGTTATATCACTAAAAATAGTTGCAAAATGATGGGGTTTGGGAGAGTAAGTACAAACATCATAGTGACGTTTCAAAGTATCTGAGTAGCCATCGAAGTGCTTATGTTTGCCTGTAAGAGCTACTTCCCCATAAATCGAAACCCAGTCTACAGTATCTCCAGGCACAACTTCACTTTGGAGTTTACCAACTACCTCGTCTTTTTTCAGCCCTGTTAGTTTTTCAAAGGCGGGGTTAATATCTAAAAATCGGAAATCAATTGGTCCTCCCTTAGAATCAAAGATAATCTCGTGTACTGCAAAGCCTTCGGACATCTGGTTAAACAAGGAACGGTAACGTTCTTCACTTTCTCTTAATTTCTGTTCTGCCAGTTTTCCTCTAGTTACGTCCATGAACATCCCCGAGATCACGTCATCTTTTAGACTGGCACTAACTAGTAAGTTGATGCCCTGACCATTTTTTCCAACCATTTCCAATTCATAATCTGCTAAGCCACCACACTCTTTCAGATCATGGATCAATGAAGTTCTATCCTCTTGATATTTGTACAAATTTTTGATATTCTGCTCTTTCAGCTCTTCAACACTATCAAAACCAAATATCCTGGTTAACGCCTCATTGGCAAACAGTATATCGCCCTTTAGATTGCTCTTATAAACTCCCACCAGGGAATTATGCACCAACTCTCGATAATTTCTTTCACTCTCTTTAAGGGCATTTTCGGAGTTTTTTCGTTGAGTAATATCTGAGGTGAGGATCAACACTTTCCAATCAGGGAAGGGTAGGGTGCGTGCTATAACCTTGATCCAGATGGTTTCATCATCTTCGGTGACTACGCCAACATCATCTTCCACAATTTCACCCCCACCATGCAGTACTATGGAACTGGGAAGTTCATCTATGGACATTTCACTCCCATCACCTTTAATATATCTCCTCTTCTTATGTTTTCCCCTGAGAATTTCCTCTTTAGAAAGTTTAAGTATTTTCTCCATGGCAGGGTTAACATCTAAGACGTCACGATTTTTATTCACAATGGAAACACCTATGGGGAGTGTTTCGTAGAGGGCGCTTAATTTTCTCTCTTTTTCAATGAGAGCTTTTTCCATATTTTTACGGGAGCTAATATCTTCAAAAATAGTGTAAACCTGGTAGGGCTTAGTTTCACCCGGCTGGAATAAGGGGATGGCGTTTATACTCAACCAAGTGTAACCCTCCTTTGATGGATTTTCAATTCCCATCACCACCCCCTGCACCTTTTCCCCGGTTTTCAAGGCCCTCATGTAGGGGTGTACTTCTCTGGGAAAATGGGTTCCATCTTCCTTCACTGCCCCCCAGAGGGGGTTATCAGATTTTTTATTAAGAATTTCTTCACAATCATATCCAAGAATGATTTCAGCCGCAGGGTTCATGGATGTGATGTGGCCATGGACATCCTGGAAAACCACCCCCTGGGTTATGGTTTCAAAAAGGGTGCGATATTTTTCTTCGCTCTTCTGCAGGGCTATTTTGGTCAGTAATATCTCTTTCATTTACCCTCCATCCCAGGTAATTTTTATTTTCATCAAAAACAGATTTACAAGTGTGTGAAATCCAGCGAACATCCCCCTCCCGGGTTTTTATCCGGAATTCCAGGCTGATGGCTTCATCATCTGGACTTGTTTTCTGGAAATGCTCACCCAGCAGTGGTCGATCATCGGGGTGGATAATTTCATGTAATAGTTGGGGATTTTTTTTAAAATCCTGCGATGAATATCCAGTGATACGTTCACAAGAAGGAGAACAATGAATTAACCTACCACTGGGTGTTATCCAGTATTCCCAGTCATAGTTAAAGTTGTCTAGTGTGTGAAGGATATGGTTGTTCTCTGGTTCAATTAGAGACATTTTATCGGCTGCTAGTTTTGGTCCAGTATACCCTGGAAAGTCCTGAATAAGATAGAGTTAAACTATTTTTTATCATCACTGGCTGTCTTTCAATGTCTTCAAAGTGTTAAGGGTTATTTCTTTCTCTAAATATCGTAATCTTTCAGATAAGAAGTCTAATACTTGTTTTCGTTCTTCAAATGAAACATTTTTCTTAGAAAGCATGTTAATTAGTTCAGTAATACTCCGGACGGATTGTGTGGTTTTTTCATCCATCAAAAGTATGTCCCGTTTTCCAATTTCCTTGGCTGGAGCTACACAGACTGCCCCTAAAAGTTTTCCATTTTTATCCTTCACATCCATGGTACTGGTAAATTTGGCGGAATTTTTCATGTTAATGCACCGTATATTAGTTATTTCAACTTCTTAAATAAATTTTGTGCTAAAAATTTGCACTATATGGAATATTCCGGGTAATTAAAAGGGTTCCCAGAGTTTAGCACTCTGGGAATCCTTATCATCCCGTTTTACGGAGGCGGTAACGGGGGTGATATTAGAACTATATTCAGTCTAATTCACCTAATTACATCTTACTTCTGGAAAATATATATACATTTCTATGAAGATTCAGCATCCAGTTTGAGTAGTAACAATTTAGCAAGAAGTAATGGAAGATGGAAAAGTATATAAGTATATTCTTATATACTTAAGAATCATGATGAGGATAAACTCCGGGGCCAGCTCCTTAATATCTGCTGAATTGGAAGAGCTATTCAAGGCCTTGAGTAACATAAACAGACTCCTTCTGGTCTATTCCCTGGCATCTGGAGAAGTGGAGCGGATCAGCGTAACCGAGATGTCTAAACTAATGGGTTTAACCCAGCCAGCCGCATCACAACACCTTAAAGTCCTCAAAACAGCCAAGATCTTAGTGGCCCAAAGGGAAGGAAATTACATCTACTACACCTTCAACAAACAGGCCCTGCAGAAGCACAAAAATTCAATTGATTTTTTATTTAACTGTGCATTGTCCAAATGTGAACACCTAGAAAAGCAGGAATAGACCCTTAAGGGCAATCCAGCAACGGCAGATCCTTAAATAATACTTTAAAAATTAAAAAAAATACCTATTTTCACATTATAAACCAATATCTTGCGTGATAACATGAAAGAACTGAATTTAAATGAAGAATTACCGGTACTGGTCCTACCGGACCGTGTTTTATTACACCCCACCAATATGAACATGAAAATTGGCAAAAAAATCGGGAGCGAAATCCATCAAAGGGTTAAGGACCATGATTTTTATGGCATTGTCCTGGCCGTGAAGGAATTCCGGGCGGGCCGATACGCTAAACATGACTTTCATAGGGTGGGAACCCTCATCAGAATCGAAAATGCCCATGAAATGAGGGACTTCTACCATCTGAAGGTGGATATTCTGGAAAGAGTTCAGATAGATGAACTCATCCCTGATGGCATGAATTATCGGGCTAAATATCATTTAACACCCGATGAAATCGACCTGGACCCTGTGAACCAGGAGGAAATCCTGAAGCATATCCGGTTTTTAGTCTCAGAGATAAGTGAAAACTTTAAAGGAGCAGAAACCTTCCTGGAAAAGGTAAACCAACTAGACGATCTAAACCGGGCAATAGCATATGTGTTCCCCTACATGAGACTTTCTGTGGAAGAAAGACAAAAATTCCTGGAAACACGCTCCTTGAAGGAAAAAAGTCTGTCATTCCTGGACATGCTCATTGAACAAAAGGAGTCTATCCAATTCCAGATGGAGATGGCAGCCAAATTCAACGAGGAGATGAATAAGAAGCACCGGGAAAATATACTCAAGGAGCAGTTGAAGGCCATACAGGACGAACTCAGTGAAGTAGGGGGTGGTCCTGGTAGGAAAGATTATCGTGAACTTATTGATGAATCCCAAATGCCAGATGAGGTGCGGGAGGTGGCCCTGGAGGAAGTGGCCAAGCTGGACAGGCAGGGTCCCAACAGTTCCGAGGAGAATGTCATCCGAAACTACCTGGACCTTCTGGTCAGCCTACCCTGGGGTGAAAGTAAAGTCCAGGATATAGACATTGAGGCAGCCCGCAAAGTACTGGATAAGGAGCACTACGGCCTGGATAAAGTGAAGGATAGGATCATCCAGCACATGACTGTTATGAAACTGAAACATAACCAGCAGGGATCCATCCTGTTACTGGTGGGACCCCCAGGAACCGGCAAAACCAGCCTTGGAAAAAGTATCGCCGAAGCACTGGGGAGAAAATACGTTAGAATTAGTTTAGGTGGTGTTAAGGATGAATCAGAGATACGTGGCCACCGCCGCACCTACCTGGGAGCTCTGCCTGGTCGGATCATCAATGGTATGAAAAGGGCCGGTGAAAAAAATCCGGTCTTCATCCTGGATGAAGTGGACAAGTTAATGGCCTCCTACAGTGGAGACCCGGCCAGCGCCCTCCTGGAAGTTCTGGATCCGGAACAGAATGACACATTCTCTGATCATTACCTGGAGGTACCCTACGACCTGTCTGATGTCTTCTTCATAGCCACCGCCAACTCCCTGAGGGACATACCCGGACCCCTGCGGGATCGTCTGGAAATAATCGAAATCGGCAGCTACACCAGCCACGAGAAGTTCCACATAGGAAAGAACCATCTCATCGACCTGGTGCTGAAAGATAACGGCCTCAGCAGGGATCAGCTGCAGATAACCGACGAAGCCCTGCAGACCATCATCGAAAAGTACACCCGGGAAGCAGGGGTTAGGAACCTCAAACGGCAACTTGCCACGGTGGCCAGGGTGGCGTCGGAGAAGATAGTGCTGGGTAAGGTTGATTTACCCTACATAATAAAAGAGGACATGCTGTACGACATGCTGGGACACCAGATAACCCAGATCAATGAGGTGGGTAAGAAAAATCCTCCCGGAGTGGTGACTGGCCTGGCCTGGACTCCAGTGGGAGGGGATATCCTCTTCATCGAAGGTGCCTTCATGCCTGGAACCGGCAAACTTACCCTGACCGGTCAACTGGGGGATGTGATGAAGGAATCTGCTAAGATCTCCCAGAGCCTCATTCGCTCCAGACTGGCCTTCCACCTGAAGAACATGGAATTCGATAAAAAGGATCTGCACATCCATGTCCCATCCGGGGCCATACCCAAGGATGGACCCTCTGCAGGGATGGCACTATTAACCACCATAGCATCCCTGGTCACTGGTCAAGCCGTGGATTCTAAACTGGCCATGACTGGTGAAATCTCTCTACGAGGCGCTGTACTGCCCGTGGGGGGGATAAAGGAGAAAGTCCTGGCCGCCCACCGGGCCGGGATAAAACGGGTCATCCTACCCCTGGAGAACAAAAACGACCTGGATGATATCCCTGAAGATGTGAAGGGGGAACTGGAATTCATCCTGGTTGAAACTGTGGAAGATGTCATAAGGGAGACCATCGGTATTGAACTGCCCAAACCAGTGCTGATGGGTGTCAGCTCCGACACTTTAGCCGGTGGAGCCGGAGCCTAGTCCCACAATGCCCAAGAAAAATTCTATTCCATCTCCATCCCAGGGGATGGAAACTTTTTTTTCCAGAATTAAATCATGGAAACGCATATCATTCCCGGTGAAAAGGTTGGAGATTTTCTTTTACAAATCCTGGTCCAAGTATGGACTCCAGTCACCAATCCCTAGGACCTGTACATTTTTTTTGATAGTTTACCCATAAAAAGAAAAACCAACTCCTATTTTTTCTGGATCAAAAGGTTATTCCTTCATGGTTAAACAGACGGTACATCAAGACTTTGATGAAGTCGGTTATTACAAAGGCGATAACAGCATAAATCCATACAAAAATGGCCAAATACCAGCCCATAGCAGGTAGAAGTATCCCATACACGGTTATTAAGGTGGCGGTTAGCTGGGTTAGTATTATAGCTAAAAATAATGGTAAAGCTGGTTTCACTGACCAGAAGGGGCCTTTGGTCCTGGCTACAAATACCATAAGGTGACCGGCCACCGATAGCTTCAGATATATGAAGGACTGCAACACCTCCCTGCTGAGGTGAAATATATCCACCCCAATGTAGAGGATCAGGAAGGAGGAAAGAACTCCCACAAAACCCAGTATGGTGGCTACACTTAAAATCATCCTCATATCCCATTTTTCTGGTTGCTTTGAGTATATCACGTTGTCATAGGCAATGGTCATGATGGGAGCATCATTTAAAAGGGCTAAAAGCACAATCATCAAGGCTGTTACTGGATAAAAATTGAAAACCATGATGGAAGAGCTTATGAAAAATAAGACCCGGATGGTCTCAGCAATCCTGTAGATAGAGTAGTTGTTCATTCTCTGGAAAATTTTTCGGCTCTCCTTTATGGAGTCTATTATTACTGAGAGGCCTGGTTTGGTTAAAACGATAGCTGCTGCTGATTTCGCTGCATCGGTAGACCCTGAAACTGCAATTCCCACATCAGCTTTTTTAAGTGCAGGGGCATCATTAACTCCATCACCGGTCATCCCCACGATGTGCCCTGCATCCTGAAGTAACTCCACAATGTGATACTTGTGTTCTGGGAAAACCTGGGCAAAACCATCTGATTCTTCCACTATTTTCTTCGCTTTTCGGTCAGACTCCTCTATAAAATCCTCTGGTAAAACAATTTCAGCCCCTAGGTTGACTTCCCCTGAGACCTCTTGGGCTATGGCAAGATGGTCACCAGTTACCATCTTAACCTCCACTCCCATGGCCTGGGCAGTTTTTATGGTGAAAGCAGAATCTTCCCGGGGCGGATCATACAAGGCAATTATACCCACATAACTCCATCCACCCCCTGAGTCACGTTTCCCAACGCCCAGGGACCGATAGCCCTTCTTTGCAAATTTATCAACCGTTTCTTCCACTTGAACAGCAGGGTCTTCCAGGGCCAGTGACTGTATTGACTGAACCGCCCCCTTGGAAACCCCGAACCTTTTCCCACCACCCTCTACCAAGGCTTCGGTACGTTTCACAACAGGATTAAAGGGTTTAAATTCTTTTATATTGTATTCATCACCTACTGGGCCTATTTCTGTCCTGGTTTTCTTGAGTATGGCGCCATCAATGGGATCTCCACTCTCCTCCTCAGAGGCCAGTGCTGCATATAAAAGCAGCTGCTTTTCATCAAACCCTGGAAAGGGTTCTAATCCTGCCACTGCCAGTTCATTTTTGGTTATTGTACCGGTTTTATCTGAACATAAGACATCAACACCAGCCATTTCTTCAATGGAACTTAACTTACTGACTATGGCCTCCTTTTTGGCCAGGGCAATGGCACCTATGGCCATGGTTACTGATAACACAGCAGGCAGTGCCACGGGTATGGAGGCAACCACCAGTACCAGTGCAAATTGGAGGGTGGATAGTAAGCTCTCCTTCCGAAACAACGCCACCATGAATATCATTGCCACCAGCATGGCAGCTACAAGTATCAGATAATCCCCGATCTTCACCACGGCCTTCTTTAGGTGGCTTTTTGTTTCAGCTTCCTCTACCAACTGGGCGGTTTTACCAAAGTAGGTGTTCATACCGGTGAGGATCACCAGTGCCTCCATTTCTCCTTGTATTATCACCGAGCCTGAGTAGGCCACATCGGAAGATTTCTTTTCCACGGGCAGGGACTCACCAGTGAGGGCTGATTCATCAATGGATAAAAAATCTCCCTTAATCAACTTCAAATCAGCAGGAACAACATTTCCCAGACGTAGATGTACAATATCTCCAGGAACAAGATCCTGGGCTGCCATTTCCATCCACTTCCCATCACGCAGAACCCGGGCATTAACAGCCAACTTCTCCTTTAAGAGTTCAATGGCATTGTTGGCTTTATATTCCTGCCAAAAGCCAACAACCCCATTAAGAAATAACAGTACAGTAATTATCCCCAGATCAGCGTAGTGTCCTATGAATGCTGATATCACAATAGCAATCTCGATCATCCAGGGAATAGGACCCCAAAAGTACTTTAAAAAGGTAAAGATGGGGCTGACTTTCTCTTCCATAATCTGGTTGGGCCCATATATTTCCTGACGCCTCAACGCCTCTTTTGAAGTAAGCCCGCCCCTAGTTGAGGATAAAATATTTAATAATTCATATGTGGAACTATTCTGGATCTTTTCTCTATCTAATAAAATTTTTTGACTCATAAGGAGGCATGTTCAATGGGGCGCATGGTTAATGGACACCCAAAGATATTATTTATTGTACAAATAATTTTGTTCAACAAAATATATAAAATATGCAATTAGACTGATTATATTGAAAATAATAGCTTGTATTGATTATTAGCTAATGAACTAGGATGAATCAATGAATTTGACTAACCAGTGCTGGAGATAATTTCAGTAACAATGGGATTGTGAAAAAAAAGGAGCAATGCTGGGCTCTGATATTCAAAAGATGTAGGAACAAGTTTCACAGGAATTACTCAGATAGGCAGTTGCTTTTTTCCTGTCCCATCACCTATGATTAGGAAATGAATGTAGTCTAGGTTGATGGGAATAAGGGTCAATCAGGGAAAAACTACCTTTATAATGGACTGGAGTTAACATTTAAGTTTAGACCGAGGAGGTTAAACCATAAATAAATTTAAAATTTTATTAATCATAGGTGCCATCATCTACTTTGTATTTTCCTCTTTAATCATACTGGGATATCCCCTTAACGCGGATACCAATACTAGTGATACCCTGAAAGAGGTGGAGACAGTTAAAGTTCTGGTGTACAATGGGGATGGTACCCTGTCCAAAAGCGTGGAAGGTGTCCTGGAATGTCTTAACACCATAAACCATCAGAATCTCACCCCATATTATTACTACGATTATTCCACCACCAATGTGGTCAGCACCAGCAAGTTATCTGACTGCGATGTGTTGATAGTTCCAGGAGGTGATGCTTCCACTTATCTTCGAGGAAGAAGCATTGATGCTGCGGCTATTAAACAGTTCGTCAGTGGCGGTAAAGGATATATGGGGATATGTGCTGGTGCCTACGCTGCCACCAACCAGTTTGACAGATACCGTTCAGGTTGGGGCCTGGCATCCACCATTAATACTAATAATGTTATCTACCAGGGAATGGTACCAGTAAACATAAGCTCCAATGGAGATATCTTGGGAAACGGGACGTCTATGTTTAACCTCCACCATCAAAACGGCCCTGCCATGTACTCCACGTCCTCGGATATCCCCATGGCTACCTATGCCAATAACCAGACTGGATATCAGGGTTACGCTGCCATTTTCGGTGTGAACTATGGTTCGGGAAGGGTGCTGTTAAGTGGTCCCCATCCTGAAATGGATCCTCAAAACCCCCGGTTACTGGCCCGCATGATCCTGTGGACTGCTAAAAAGATATGATAAGTATTTCATTGATTACAGGGGTTCAAGCCACACATCCAACATTCTATCCACAAAAACACATCTGCAACCCTTAAATCAAGTAGGCCATTAGGGTGTGATAGGTGGAGAAAAAAGTGGGAAAACATCTAAAGCGTGACCTACCCCAAAAAGGTTGGATGCCGAGAAAGAAGTCCCCAAAGTAATGATGTCACCTTGAATCCATTACTTCTTCTGGAAGTCCAGGATCACCCTGAGTAGGGGGAGTTCCTGGTCAATGTCCACTGAGAGAGGGGGTCCTTCATCCATGTAAAGTGAAGCCAGTAGAAATTCCTCGGATACCTGCTTACCAGCAAGGTTGTCCATGGTTTTCACT
Source organism: Methanobacteriota archaeon (assembly GCA_029556335.1). Lineage (GTDB taxonomy): Archaea > Methanobacteriota > Methanobacteria > Methanobacteriales > Methanobacteriaceae > Methanobacterium. The sequence continues at coordinate 72,265 of JAKQFA010000030.1, read as the reverse complement.
GTGAACTGCTTCCCTTCACGACCCTTGAAAAAGTCTTTCACCCGGGCCGAGTCAGTGCCCACCACCCGCAGCATTACCATGAGGTGCTGGTCACTGCGGAAGTAAAAGTCCTTAACAAAGTCAGGGGAGATGGCTATTTTTTCATCTTTTCTAATAAAAGATACTGGTGTGGATACATCAGACACAACAAACATTCCTCCATATTATCTATTTCTTCTTCCGTAAATTGTCCACTGAAGATTTCAGGGAGGTTAACCAGGGCTTCAGTCTCTCTTGGTAACTTTCCTGGTCATCTCCGGATTCCTTTCCCGTAGTTGGGATCTGGGTTTTCACGTAGTCTTCCAGCCAATCAGCCAGTTCATATTCGGGGAGGGTGTCAAAGTATACCCAGGCGTAGCCATCATGTTCGCTACTGAGGTGGAGTTCGCCCTCCTTCACCCTAGCGGAGAGAATGATATGAACTGCCCTTATCAGGGTTAAGTTTTGCTCAGAAACCCCCACCACATGGTCCAGGGAGATGGTGAGGTTGGTTTCTTCCTTAACTTCTCTTTTAAGGGCTTGATCAAATGATTCGCCCTGATCAACTTTTCCCCCTGGAAGCTCCCATTTATCGGGGTTAGTCATGGATTCAGAGGATCGTTTTAAAATCAAGATCTTTCCATCGTCATCGGTGATCAGGGCCCGTACAGCAAGGCCAAAAACTAGTTCTATCATCTTGGCATTCCTATCATTTTTATAATAATTGTATACACTAAACTGTATAATGGTTGAGGTTATCTACCCCATGCTTATTTAAAAAAGATACCCGGGACCTAATAATCATTTTTTCATGAATAAACAAGGTGAATTTGGTTTTTTATATTAACACGCATTTTATGTGGCTAATTCTAGGCTGGCTCCCCATACTTATTATAGATATTTATAATAGACTATTTCACCAAATTAATAATGATAAACTGAGTTCTTTTTTAAACTCAAGGTTTATCATATATATTATGGAAGAGGTGCAAGTAAATGGTTTTGGGAATTGAGGATCCATGGATCTGGAGCGCATACATTGGCTGCATTCTGGCCATGCTTTTATGTGTAGTTTATGGTGTCGTAAACTGGAATAAAGGCGCTGAAGACGAGGAAGAGCAGATCAAGGAAGAGATGGAATGGCATAAGAAGGAGAAGGAAATGGAAGAAAAAGAGCTCGGGCTCTGGGATGAGGAAGGCTGACTATTCCAAGTTTTGCCCATTCTTGTTCTTCATTTAAAGGGGGTGTTTTTAGTGGATATTTTCATTTTAAGTATTGTAGTTTTAATTTATCTTTTGATGGTGGGTTACGTGGGCTACGTGGCCTGGAAACGTACCAAAAGCGCCGATGATTACATGGTGGCTGGTCGTAAAACCCACCCTTATATTATGGCCCTGAGTTATGGGGCTACCTTCATCAGTACCTCAGCCATCGTGGGTTTCGGGGGAACAGCTGGTGTTTATGGTATGGGGCTCTTGTGGCTCACCTTCCTGAACATCTTGGTGGGGATTTTCATTGCATTCGTGTTCTTCGGAAAGCGTACCCGGAAAATGGGACATAATATGGGTGCCCTGACCTTTCCCGAATTCCTTTCCCGACGTTTCAACAGTAAATTCATCCAATACTTCTCAGGGGCAGTAATATTCCTGGGGATGCCCCTCTACGCATCGGTGGTTCTGATTGGTATGGCTCGGTTCGTGGAAACCACCCTACAAATCGATTACAACTTTGCACTCGTTGGAATGGCCTTAATAGTGGCAGTATACGTGATTTTTGGGGGCTTACGTGGGGTGATGTACACTGACGCCCTGCAGGGGACCATCATGTTCTTTGGAATGCTGTTCCTCCTGGCTTCCACCTACTGGGTGCTGGGTGGAGTGGTGGATGCCAACCAGGCCCTCACCAACCTGATCAATATCGTGCCAGCCAGTGCCACGGCCAAGGCCACCGCCACCGGATTCACAGGCTGGACATCCATGCCCTCACTGGGAAGTCCCTTCTGGTGGACCCTGGTAAGCACCCTCATTTTGGGAGTGGGTATTGGAGTGTTATCCCAACCCCAACTGGCAGTCCGTTTCATGACCGTTAAATCCAACCGGGAACTCAACCGGGCGGTGCTAATTGGTGGTATATTCATCTTCATGATGACTGGAACTGCCTTTGTGGTGGGTGCCCTGTCCAACGTGTATTTCTTTGACACGGTGGGGAAATTAGCCATCGCAGTAGCAGGTGGTAATGCTGATAAGATTATACCCACCTTCATTGGAGGTGCCATGCCCCTGTGGTTCGCCTATCTGTTCATGATCACCCTACTATCAGCGGCCATGTCCACCCTATCCGCCCAGGTGCACGTGCAGGGAACAGCCCTGGGAAGAGACATCTACGAAACCGTCACCAGTAAAACTGGTGGCTCTTCTGTGATGATAGCGCGAGCTGGGATAGCCATAGCAGTGATCATCGCGGTGATCCTGGGGTTCATCTTACCAGCCAACATCATAGCCGTGGGAACTGCCATGTGGTTCAGTATAACTGCGGCATCCTTCCTGTCACTGTACATCTTCGCCCTGTTCTGGAAGCGTTCCACCAAGGTAGGGGCCATTGCGGGTCTTTTGACTGGTACCTTTTTCAGCATGTTCTGGATACTCTTCGGATATCAGAAATCAGCCGCGGCTCTGGGTATCTGCCAGGCCATCACTGGTAATGCGGTTATTTTAACCACCGCGCCCTGGCCCACCGTAGACCCCATTGTGATTGGCCTGCCATTGGCCTTCGTGGTCACTGTGGTGGTAAGTTTATTGACCAAACCACCCGCCCAGGAACACATGGACCTCTGTTTTAAGGGGATTTAAATTTCTAATCCCTCTTTTTAATATTTTATATTAAAAAAATAATTACACCAATTGAATTAATCTTAGTTCTATCATACGGAGTTTTAACCTTATTTTGATAAATTATAACCTGAAAAATTCAGAAATACTTGTAGAAATAAACTTTCTAAAAAAATATATAGTATCAGTGAAATATTATAAAAACAAATCAGTACATAAAAAGGTCGAGGATTGAAAAACCCGTTTTGATGGTGATTAATATGAGAATAATTGAAGAAATAATTGGAAAAGAAGTTTTAGACAGCTCAGCAGTGGTAATTGGTAAAGTTAGGGATCTGGAGTTGAATGTGGAAACCAACCAGATCGAAGCCTTCATCCTAGGAAAAGGTGGCATTTCGGAGGGACTGGGACTGTCTAAAGGGGAAACAGTAGTCCCCTACGATATGATTAAACAGATTGGAGACAAAATTCTCCTTAAAAATGCTTCAGAAACTCTTTAAATAGGAATTATTTTGGTGGGTGTCTTAGTTGGAGATTTCGGGCATCTGTCCTATCTGTGGAAAACAGGGGAAGATGTATCCCTGTCAACTCTGCGGTAGCCGGGTTTGTAGTGAGTGTTACCATCACCAGAGAGGGGTGTGTCGTTTGTGTCGGAGAGGGCTGAGGATGGATTGATGTACATGGATGAACTGAAAAGAAATCTTTTAAAACTATTAACCACCCACCAGGTGATCCAGTTTGGTAAGTTCACCCTGGCATCCGGCCGGGAGAGTGATTACTACGTGGATATGAAGAAGGCCATCACCGATCCAGGCATCCTAGGAGAAATTGGACAGATGATGGCTGGAAAAATTACCAGGGAAGATGCGGACAAAATAGCTGGCCCAGCCCTGGGAGCGGTGCCCATTGCCACTGCTGTCTCACTGGCCACAGGAATACCCATGCTCATGATACGGAAATCCAGAAAAGGTTACGGCACCTCCAAACTCATAGAGGGAGACCTGGAAGAAGGAGATCGGGTGGTGGTGGTGGAAGACGTTACCACCACAGGAAATTCACTCTTAAAAGCTGTGGAAGCAGTTGAAGATAATGGGGGTGTGGTGATCCGGGCCTTGGTGGCTGTGGATCGTGAAGAAGGGGCCCGGGAGAATCTTCAGAAAAAAGGTATTAAACTGGAGCCACTGGTTACTAAAAGTGACTTCCAGGGTGCGTAACTAGACCTTGAAGATGCCCCTACTAATCCCGGTCCCTATTAGGGCCATTCATGGTTAATTATTCTTTAATATGACGAACTAGGTGTCCCAGTTCGGGCTGGATGATCTTCAAACCCAGCTTCACGGCGTTGGGTGAACCAGGTAGTGCGAAGATCAGGGTAGAATCGTAAACTCCTGCCATGGCCCGGCTGAGGATGGCGCCGGCTCCCAACTCCTTGTAAGATTCGTAACGGAATATTTCACCAAAACCGTCCAGTTTTTTACCAAAGAGTGGTTTAAGGGTCTCAATGGTCTTGTCTCTGGAACCAATTCCAGTACCACCAGTGGTGATAATGACCTCTGCTCCCTTCCCTTTCATGGCCTCCAGGGTGGAGATGAGCTCTGGTGGGTCATCGGGTATGATCTTGTAATCCACCACTTGGTGCACTTCACTTAAGGAGTCCTTTAACAGCTGCCCCGAAAGGTCGGTGTCGGTTTTACCCTGGAGGAAATCCTGATATTTGGAGTCGCTGAGGGTTATAACTCCAACTTTAACACTAAGAGGGCTGTTCCTTCGATGTTCTTCCATGCTTCTGCTTTTCAATCAAATCACATCCTAAGTTCCCAGTTGTGAATAAAAAAAATGTGTCCATGGGGCAAATAAAGTCCTAGGTTCACACTGGAGAATACTCTTCCAATCCCCTTTATATAATATTTTAGCTGAACCGGTACAAAATATAGAATTAACCCATATATATGTGGAGGGAGAGTTTTTAGGTCCAAATCGGAGGCGGTTTTTTCGTGGCGAAAAAATCTTGAGGAGTCTAAATAGTATCTCTCCCTCGGTGGGAAAGTTTATTCTTTATAACATAAAAACCTTTCTCATAAGCCCCTCTACCAATTACAAAAACGAATTTAAAAGTTTTAAACTCATAAATTCCCAATAAAAAATGGTTTGGAGGATAAAGAGGTTTAAAAAATTTCAAAGGGTGTTTTATGGCCAGCTTTTCTCATTCTAATAATAAAAAATGCAAAGTATACGTCCTGGACACATCGGCCATTATTGGGAGATTTTTATCACCCGATACGACTAATATAACCACAAATGGGGTTATCATGGAAATCAAGGACTTCAATTCCCGTATTTTCACCGAGAATGCCCGGGAAGATGGCAAGCTGCTGGTGAGGGAACCAGCTCCCTGGGCTTTTAAAAAGGTTAAGAGGATGATGGAGGAATCTGGCGATGTACTGAGGCTTTCAGGGGTTGATATAGGAGTCCTGGCATTGGCAGTTACTTTAACAGAGTCCTATCAACCCCAACTGGTTACCGATGACTACTCCATGCAGAATCTGTCTAAAATCCTCAAAATACCCTACCGTGGCGTGTTAACCCCTGGTATTGAGGATGTTTATCACTGGATTCTGATCTGCCAGGGATGTAAGAAGCGGTACCAATCCCACTATAATGGTTCAGATTGTGAAATTTGTGGTTCTAAACTAATCAAACGACGAATAAAAGTATCTAAACGAATCTGATCAGTATTGTGGTCTGTACATCCATTTACTACTTTTTTATTTTAGTTAATTATAAGAGGCTACAGATCCTAAGGTGAAATAATGAAGATTGGTGTGGTGGTCCACGGACCCGAAATTGTGGATTCTGGATATGCCCTTCGCTTACTAGAATTTATGGAGGACTATGGAGAGGTGAAAGCCCGCCTGGGCGGTACCATGGGAAGAACCGCAGTAATCGATTCTAATCTCGAATCCCGGATTGATATCAGTCAAAAGCTTCTGCCCAGTCAATCCATCAATCTCTTCTGCCAGGAAGGTCGGGATATTATTGTTCTCATCAACTATGGGAAGTCCAGTGTCACTGGCCAAGCCTTTGGTTGTAAGGTTTACAGCCACTGCCACCCTCACACCCCCCTTATCCAGATCGAACGGCCGGGTGAAGAAGACGGAAGCGTGGTGGCCTGGAGGACTGATTTACAGGAACTGGCCACTGAAATAGCCAGTAAATTGGGTTTGACAACAGCTTCCCCCCTGGAAATCAGGGATTCCCTGGAAAAAGGAAAACCCTGTTTGAAGATAAACCAGTACATCTGCCGTAACATAGCTGGTGTATCCCCAGGAGAGAATATATTCGTTAACGGCATTGTGGTGGGAAGATCCACATCCCCTGAGGTGGCCCTGGTGGCTGAGGAAGGGATGATCACCCAGCTCAGGGGCGGGGAACTGAAGCCCCATGGGGTGGAAAAGTTGGGTAAGGTGGACCTGGAAGGGGCCATCATCAAAACCGGACTTCTTCGCAAGTCCCGAGCTAAACCACGCATAATAACTTCAAAAAAAGATGATTCTAAGTTAATGGTGTCATATCTAAGTCACGCTGCTGAGGATATTTATCGCCTGCGCAATGCAGATATGGTGGTAACTGTGGGGGATGACACCACCCTGGTGGCAGCCGATATACTGTACCGATTCAACGTTCCCATCATCGGCATCACCGATGGTGACCTGGACAAAGTGGTGGAACAAGGTTTTAAAGCCAACGGATCCATGGTGGTTGAACTGGAAAGTGGCTGGGATGATATAATTGGTGAAAAAATATTCAGGGAACTCTTTAAAGGCAATGAAACCATAGAAATAGTGAATATGGAAAATTTTAAAAGTAAAATACTACAAATAATCAAGAAGAATACCCCTCACTATCAAGTGACATATACTTAACTGTAGTGAAGGTTTTTAAGAAAGTACGGGGTGTATTTTTGGCTTTAAAATCACTGGTAGATAATATTAAAAATTTCGAGGGAATAACCCGCAAGAAAAATATTAAAAAGGTAACCAGCCTATTGGGGGATAGCTATCAAGCCGGGGGACGGACAGTTCTAAGTTATGGGGATGATGCATCGGCCCTGGATATCGGTGACGGGAAGTTGATACTGCTGGCTGCTGATGGAATGTGGGGCAAACTCATGGAGGCCGATCCCTGGTGGGCGGGTTACTGCTCCGTCCTGGTGAATGTGAACGACATTGCCGCCATGGGGGGCATACCCCTAGGCATGACCAACGTTATCTCCACCCCTGATCCGGATATATGTAGGCAGATAATGGCTGGCATCAGGGAAGGTGTGGAAAAATTTGGAGTACCAATGGTGGGGGGACATGTGCACCCGGACACCACATACAATGCCCTTGATGTTTCTATAACTGGAATAATCGGCCGGGATGATCTTATTACCAGTGGAGGAGCCCAGGTGGGTGATAAGATAGTGGTGGCCATGGACCTGGATGGGGAGATCCGCCCCCAGTTCCAACTCAACTGGGACACCACCACCATGAAAACTCCGGAACTGGTTCAGGGACAGATCAAGGCTATGAATCAGCTGGCCCGGAGACATCTGGTTAATTCAGGCCGGGATATCAGCAACCCCGGCATGGTGGGTACGTTAGGAATGTTACTGGAATCCTCAGGGAGGGGTGGAACCATGGAACTGGGCAGAATACCCCGCAACAAAATGGTGACCTGGGAGGACTGGCTAAAACTCTATCCCGGGGCAGGTTTTGTCCTAACTGTAGCCGAAGAAAATGTTCCCGAATGCGAAAGGATATTGAAAGAGGTCAATATAACATGTGGCGTGGTGGGAACAGTTATACCGGAGAATAAGCTGTTTTTAACCCATGATGGAGAGAAGGAGATCGTTTTTAACTTCCAGAGTGAAAGTATAATGGGAGTGAGAGAGAAGATAAACAGGTGAGATCCATGAAGGTGCAAGTTAATGGAGATGAAATAGAACTTACCAGTGGTTCCACCATAAGGGATGCCATTGAAGCGACCCAGGCCCCATATCTACCTGGAAGTGTTCTGGGAGTGGTTAAGGGCCGGGAAGAAGTGGAAAGACACGTGAACAAGTACCGTTTGAAAACTCCGCAGGGGAGTATAATTCTGGAGCTACTAAAGGAAGCTCCACCGGAACTTGTTGATCTGTGGAAGAAACGTTACCATGACTTTTCAGGGCTAAGAGTGCGCTGGACAACCTCCAAGGAAGCCTCGGTGGGGCCTGTGATCACTGATCTAGAACCATCCCATGATGAATACACCTACCAGCGCTGGGATGTGATATTCAGTTTATCCGGATTCACCGCCGACGCCACCCACATCATATTCTGCAAAGACAAACACGAAGCTGTTTACGGAGCCCCTAAGGGGAATGACGGAGTTTTTGCCCGGGTGGTGGGTGGTAAAAGGACCATAATGAAACTAAGCGATGATGACCATGTCCTGGAGGTCACACCTGTAGTGGAAAGAAGGAGCATTGTGAAAAGTGCCGCCATCATAGACTTGGAAACAGAGCTATCCGAGGGGAACCAGGTGTTCACATACTTACAAGTAGAACCCGAACCAAAATCACCCCAATCAGTGGAACACTTCTACGCCCTCTCCGAATCGGGAAAATTAGGGGTGGACTATGATTCCAACTCATTCCTAGGATCTTACAGTCTTCAAGGAATTAAAAGAGATATAGAATGGATAGACAAGCGTAAAAGAGGCACAGTGACCCTGCGTAATCAGGGTAAGGGTATGGGTCGGGTTTACATCTACCGGGAGGACCGGGTGTCCACTCCCTCCCACAACATGGTGGGTAAGGTGGTTAAGGGGATGGAACTGGTGGACATAGCCCGTTACAGTGATGAAGTAACACTCCGTATAAAACCTGAGAGGATAATGACCCTGGCCATGACTCAGATTGAAGCAGAGGAATTTTTATCAGACCATGGTGTGAAGCAAGTGCGGAGCGGCTTGGAAGATGATGAGGCCTTGGTGGTCCGCCAGGAGCCAAATTACACCATGCAGATCATAGAAAAGGGAGAAGCCACCACCTATGGAGTTAGGAACGAGGATATGGTGGAGATAGAATTGTATGACGAGGCCCCCCGTTCCATATGGTACTTCCAGAAGATCACAGGACTCTTGGATGCACCGGTAGGCTCCCTGAAGGTTAGCTTCGCCTTCCCAGGCATGGACCTCTTGATGTTCCAAGGAGACTCCCGCGAAGCCAGGGGACTGATCCCGGAAAATCCACCCCAGGGCCAGACCAGGGCCTGGGAAATTGGATTAACAAACATGTCCCGTCGCCATATTGGGATGCTGGGCATCCGCTTTGAGGATCATGACGAGTTTGGTCCTACTGGAGAACCCTTCCAGGGTACTAACATCCTAGGAAAAGTGATTAAGGGCATGGATAATCTTAAAAAATTTAAAGAGGGGGAAACAGTTTATGTCCGAAGAAGATGAAGTTACACGGATGGTTATTCTGGGACCAGCTGCCCAGGTCAGCCAGAGCCAGGTGGTGGGAGAACTGCACATGCTGGAACTTCCCCTAACCATAAAATCCACCTGTTACGGGGCAGTGGTCCATGGGAAAGAAGAGGATGTTATGAAAGCCATCCAGGAGATCCGAAAGCTGGACCCAGCCAACATATTCACTAAAGACCGGGGATTCCCACCTGGAGACCCCAGGCGCTGCCGAGCCAAGAGAGGAGGGGCTAGGGAGGGATTCCACCAGCTGGAGAAAGAATTCGAACTGTTGGGATACGTTGGGGAGGCCCTGGAGTGGCCGGAACCAGTGATACTAAAAAAACATAGTAAGATAAGTCCTGAGGAGTTCAAAAAAATAGCAGAGGAGTGTGAACCATGAACCTTAATTCCTCATCAACTGGAGAAGATATAACGGAACTGGCCCTGGCCATACACGAACTGGTTAACCGCCTGCCCCTGACCATGCGGACCAAAACACAACTGGGTGTTCGGATAGAAGATGGAAAAGTTGTTGATTACAATTACACCGGTCCCACACTGGAACTGGTCCTTGAAAAGGGAGAAATATCCCGTCAGGTACCTAAAACCGGACCATACCAGGGCACCCCTGTGGTGGTGGTTCCCATCCATGAAGCAGGGGAAGTGATAGCTGCACTGGGAGTGGTGGATATCACCCAGGGCATTTTCAGTGACATAATGGAGATTACCAAGCGACCGGAAGATGTAAAAAAGAAATAAGGAGAATAACATGAAAATAGCAATTTTTCCACCAAACTCACTCATACTGGCAGATTTGGTGGAGCGGAAAGGCCACGAGCCACTGGTTCTCCAGAAAGAGATAAGGAAAAAAGTCACAGATCCAGAGATAGATTCACCTCCCTTCAACATCACCGAGGATGAACCAATTAAGGGGCTTAAATATGCCGCAATAGAGGTTCCCTCTGGTGTAAGGGGCCGTATGGCCATATTCGGGCCGCTGATCGAGGAAGCCGAAGCAGCCATCATCATGGAAGACGCTCCATTCGGATTTGGCTGTATTGGCTGTGCCCGGACCAATGAACTGTGCATGTTCGTCCTCCGTAAACAGGGAATTCCGGTGCTGGAACTGCACTACCCCGAAACCAGGGAGGAGACCATGGAAGTGGTGAACCAGATCAACACCTTCCTGGATAACCTGGAATCCGAAGACAAAGAGGGAGGAGACTGAGATGGTGAAGATAGCACAAATTTCTTGCGGTACTGATTACAGTGGAGTGCAGAAGGAGATTGAAAAAGCTGCCGCCACCTTTGGTGCGGAGATGATCATACCCGAAGCAGACCTGGATTACATTAACGAGGCCTACCAGAAGTTTGGGTTCAACGCCGCCAGCAGCAGCATACGGTTAATGATCGCCCGGGCCATGTCCCTGGTGGAGGGTAAGTCCGATGCCGATGCAGTGTTCATTTCCACCTGCTTCCGCTGCGCCGAGGGTGCCCTGGTTAGAAATGAGATTCGCCGTTTCATCCAACAGTACACCAACCTACCGGTGGTAACCTACTCCTTCACAGAAAGGACCAAGGCCGATGAACTCTTCATCCGTATGGAGGCCTTATCCACCATCGTGGCCCGGAAGAGTATACTGGCCCGGGAGAAACAGGAAGGCCTCACCCTGGGCATAGACTCCGGCTCCACCACTACAAAAGTAGCTTTAATGGAAAATAACAAGATTATCGGAACTGGCTGGGTCCCCACCACCGATGTGGTTGCCTGTAGCCAGGACGCCATGAACCAGGCTTTCGCTGACACCGGATACAAAGTAGACGATGTGGAGGGAGTGGGGGTTACTGGCTACGGCCGTTTAACCATTGGAAAACATATGAACGCCCAGCTCATCCAGGAAGAACTGTCTGTTAACTCCAAGGGAGCAGTGTACCTGGCGGGCCACCAGAAGGGCGAAGCCACCGTCCTGGATATAGGTGGAATGGACAACAAGGTCATCACAGTTAACGATGGTATCCCTGACAACTTTACCATGGGAGGAATCTGCGCCGGTGCATCGGGAAGGTTCCTGGAGATAACCGCCCGCCGTTTGGGAGTGGACATCAGTGAACTTGGCCCCCTGGCCCTGAAGGGAAACTACAAAGAAGCCCTCCTGAACAGTTACTGTATTGTGTTCGGGATACAGGACCTGGTCACATCCCTGGCTGCTGGGAACAGTAAGGAGAACGTGGCTGCTGCAGCCTGTTACTCCGTGGCAGAGCAGGTATACGAGCAGCAACTGCAGGAGATAGATGTACGCGAACCACTAATACAGGTAGGTGGAACCAGCCTCATCGAGGGACTGGTGGAAGCTGTGTCCACGGTACTGGGTGGTATCAACGTTATTGTACCGGAATACTCCTCACACATCGGAGCAGTGGGATCTGCACTTTTAGTATCAGGATTAGGGGACCAGATGAAATGAATGTGGAATGTTACGACCCGGAAGGAGCCGCAGTATATGAGATGATACTGCGCCAGGTTCTCCAGGATGTGCAGGTCATCCGTTCAGTGAAGGACGTCCAGATATACGCAGACCCCCGGGAGCCAGTCTTCATCATCGTGGTGGAGATGGAAAAAACCTCCCCACCCATTGTCCTGGAAGACTTCGCCGAGTTTAAATATGACAAAAAAGCTAACGAGGCCTTTATTCGCATCAAAGATGAAAAATATCTGCCAGCCCTTCTGAAGAAACTATGGGACGTGGAGGGCCGGAATAAGATACACCAGCCCAGCCGCATGGAAGTTATAATTGATGATCCCCAGCACCCCCTGGAGAATATGATGGTGGTGGATCCACAACAGGACCTCAAAAGGAAGGTTTACGATGCACTCTTCAGGATAATACCCGAAGGGTTTAGGGTGGTGGATCATTATTCCCAGGATGAAATCATAGCCCTGACTTGCACTGATGAACTCCTCCAGGAAGAGTGGATCGATAAGTGCCGGGAGATCATAGCCAGGATGAAAAAATCCCCATAATATTTACTAAAATCACTTGGGAGATGAATCTATGAATGAACCTAAATTTAAGAATGAATCCAAATTTGCCCACTTAACCAAGGTACACCCCTGCTTCAGTGAAAAGATGCATGATAAGGTGGGAAGGGCCCACGTTCCCATCGCCCCCCGCTGCAACATACAGTGCAACTTCTGCACCAGGGAAATCAATAAGTGTGAAAACCGGCCCGGGGTCTCGGCCCGGGTCATGAATGTGCAGGATGCCGTGGACCATGTGGAACAGATTATAAAGGAGATGCCCATAAATGTGGTGGGAGTAGCTGGACCAGGTGATGCCCTGGCCAACCCAGAAACCTTCGAATTCTTTAAGATCATTGATAAAAAGTTCCCGGATCTTATTAAATGCCTGTCCACCAATGGATTGTTACTACCCGATAGGATCGATGACATCGTTGAGGCCAACATCAACTCGGTGACTGTGACCATCAACGCCGTGGACCCCGAGATTGGCCAGCACATCTACTCCAACGTCTTCTACAATGGAAAACTCTACGAGGGGAAAGAGGCCTTCGAGGTCTTGTCCAAGAATCAACTGGAAGGTGTTGAGAAACTGGCTGGTAAGGGTGTGGTGATCAAGGTTAACAGTGTCCTTATACCTGGACTGAACGATAAACACATCGTGGACATTGCCCGTGAGGTGAAAAAACGCGGAGCCAACTTGATGAACGTCCTGCCCTTGATACCCCTTTACAAGATGAAGGACTATCCCCGCCCGGGATGCGCAGAATTAGCAGAGGTCCGTGACGCGGTGGAGGAAATCATCCCTGTATTCCGGGCCTGCACCCAGTGCCGGGCTGATGCCTATGGAGTGCCTGGCAAGGAAGGGGAGGACAAGCACCTGGACATGACCCCTGCCAGCCACTACTAGATGATCCGCTTAGGGGCTGCTGGTTAAAGATAGATCCCACTTGTACCCTTTTTTTCAGGTGATGAATTATGAAAACCCTGTATTGGAAGGATGGTCAGCTGTACCTCTTGGACCAGACCCTGTTACCCCATGAAGTTGAATATCTGGTCTGCGGAACCTATCAAGATGTTATACGGGCTATTCAGTCCATGGTGGTAAGGGGTGCTCCGGCTATAGGTGTGGCAGCTGCCTTTGCCATGGCCCTGGCGGATTTGGCTGGTGATGACCTGGAAAAGGCGGCTCAGGAGATCAGAGCAGCCCGCCCCACAGCTGTGAACCTGGCCTGGGCAGTGGACCGTGTGCTTAACTCTGACTCGGCAGTGGAGGAAGCCCTTAAAATGTACCAGGAGGATCAGGACACCAACCGGGCCATGGGTAAACAGGGGGCCGAGATCATCAGTGACGGTGACACCATCTTAACCCACTGCAATGCCGGGGCACTGGCTTGTGTGGATTACGGAACCGCCCTGGGGGTGGTGCGCGCAGCCCATGAGGAGGGTAAGAACGTAAAGGTGATCTGTGACGAAACAAGGCCCGTACTACAGGGGGCACGTTTGAGTGTGTGGGAGATGCAAGAAGAGGGCATACCCGTGAAACTCATAGTCGACGGGGCGGCGGGAAGATTAATGCAGGAGGGAGAGGTGGATAAGGTGATAATCGGAGCCGACCGGGTGGCCCAGGGAGGGGTGGCCAACAAGATCGGATCCCTGATGGTGGCCCTGGCTGCCCACAGATTCGGGGTCCCATTCTATGTGGCGGCACCAAAAAGCACCTTCGACCATGAAAACTCCATCTACGAGATAGAAATAGAGGAAAGAAATCCTGAAGAAGTTCTAAACTTCGCAGGGTGCCGGGTTGCACCACTGTTAACTGAGGTGAGGAATCCCTCCTTTGATGTGGTGCCTGCAGACCTCATCACAGGCATCATCACCGAGAAGGGGATTATGAAACCCTTCTAATAAGATCATTCATTCTCTAAGCTTCCGGGACAGGTACTGGTAGGGCAGGGTGATGTCCACCCCGGCTAGGTGTTTCAGGGCCAGGAAAAATTCGTTGCGGGTGAGGGGTTCCACGAACCAGGATCTGGTCTGCATGGTCTGCTCTCCCCGATGAATTTTCACCAGCCAGGTATCAGCTTCCAGGGTTAATCCTGGCTCGGGACGATAGTCCTCCTCCCAGTCCCAGACTCCAGCCTGGTTCAGGGCCTTCCAGAACAGTATCCAATCATCCCTCTCCGGAGCAGATACCATGGTTAAATATTCATTCTTCTCGGAAAGTCGCGAATGGGCTTCACTGAAAAAGAAAAGCCGACCTTCCACCAGTTTAAGGGTGTTATGACCCCCATCCTTTGGGAATGAATACTCAATTTCCAGTACTTCCGGTAGAATATTCATCATCTAACTCATTCCTATAATTTTATGATGTGCTCAACACTTTCTGATTAAGTAAACCTTTAGCATATACGGGCATCCACTGCCACATGCCACTCCCCGGGCCTGGTGGACTTCACCTTTCTCTTATCAAGTATCTCCACCTGCCGGTCTTTTGCCGAATTTTTGATACTCTGGATGGGATCATCCATATCCCGGCTGAACTGGTAGTAATGCACCACACCCCCTGATTTCAGGTGCTCCAGGGCTACTGGCAAAAACTCCCGGGCCGAGCCAGGCAGGTTCATAATTATCCGGTCAAATCTAAGATCCAGCCCCTCCAGAATCTCCTTCACATCACCCTCCAGGGGAATTACGCGTTCCTGTAATTTATTTATCTCCAGGTTTCTTTTAAGGTAAAAGATGGCCATGGGGTTGATATCCGTGGCGTATACCTTTACCTGGTGGTTACGTGCGATGGAGAGGGCGAAGGGACCCACTCCGGTGAACATGTCCAGTACCACTTCCCCCTCCTTCACCTGGTCAGTTACGATCCTCCTCTCGGTGGCCAGCCTGGGACTGAAGTAGACGTTCTTCACGTCCAGCATGATACGTGTTCCGAACTCCTGGTGTGTGGTCTCGGAGAGATCCTCCCCTGCGAGGTGCTCCAGTTCCCGGGTCCGGGTGGTTCCCTTCACCTCACTCCCCTTCCGATACACTGACCGGCGTTTGGTGAACTTCAAGGCAGCCTCGGCGATGGCCTTTTTCTCACCCTCCAGTTCCTCGGGTATCTCCAGTATCACCACCTCGCCGATGATGTCAAAGGACTTCTTAAGGTCCTCCATCTTCTCGGCGGGGATCTGGCCTTCCAGGTACTCCTCCATACTGCGGGGACTTCGTTTAGCCTCCTCAAATTCGGTGTCCACTACTTGGAGGCTTTCATTCTTCATTAAATCCATCCCGGGCCTTTCCAGGAGGGGTATGAAAACGTAATCCAGGGAGCGTTTAATTTTGAAATTCCGGTCCAAAATTTTATGTTCCAAAAGAAGCAAGCGTAACTGGTTGGCCTCTTTTTTAGGGACCTTGAGTCCGATCATGGGTTTCCTCATTTTTTTTTGTAAACAAATACTACGGGGCAAGTTATGCCTAACATAATTATGTTATCACCTTAAAATAAAATTTTATAAACCCCTCAGCCCATAACTAGGAATTGAAGGTGGAAATATGCTTTACCTGGTTGGACTGGGACTTTACGATGAAAAAGACATATCCCTAAAGGGTTTGGAGGCCCTTAAAAGGGCAGATGTGGTTTACGCCGAGTTTTACACGGCCCGTCTCTTCGGCGGTGACCTGCACAGCCTAGAAGAGTTAACTGGAGCTGAGATTAAGGTACTCCGACGGGAAGAGGTGGAAGAAGAAAATAGGCCCCTCCAGGATGCAGTGACTATGGATGTGGCTTTTTTAACAGCAGGCGATCCCCTGGTGGCCACCACCCACACGGATCTTTTAATTGAAGCCCGTAAGTCAGGTATAGATGTCCAGGTGGTTCATTCCTCCTCCATACTCTCGGCTGCTCCGGGTTTGGCTGGTTTACAGGCCTACAAGTTTGGTAAGGTCACCACCATTCCCCGACCCGAGGAGAACTACTTCCCCCACTCCCCCTACCAAGTCGTAGCCAGTAATCTGAAGATGGACCTGCACACCCTGGCCCTCCTGGACATCCAGGCCCACCATGACTACTACATGACTGCCAACCAGGGACTGGAGTACCTTTTAAAGGTAGCCCAGGACCGTGGGGACCAGTTATTAAATGAAGATAGCCTGGCAGTGGTGGTGGCCCGGGCAGGTGACACTAAACCCCTGGTCAGGGCAGATCAGATGGGAAAACTGGTTAATGAGGACTTTGGGGGTCCATTGCACTGCCTGATCATCCCAGGGAAGCTGCACTTCCTGGAGGCCGAGGCACTGGTGGTGTTGGGTGGGGCTCCAGGGGAGATCCTTGAATAAAATGATCTTCACGTAAATAAAAGAAAACCCTCAGGAATGAAGGGGAAAATTCTATACTAGTCGGATGATGCCATGGAAACTGATTTATATAAAATAGATGTCTGTTTGGCCCGGCCTTTTCTCAAGTGGGCTGGAGGTAAAGCCCAATTATTAGGAGAGTTCCATAAAAGGATCCCGCAATCTATAATGGGTAGGGGGATCATTGAAAGATATGTGGAGCCCTTCCTTGGTGGGGGCGCCCTGTTTTTTTATCTGAAAAGAAACTTCCAAGTTAAGGAGTCATTCCTTTTCGACATAAACCAAGACCTAGTAGTGGGATACAGGGTCCTAAAAAATGATCCAAGTCACCTGATCACTGAATTAAGTAATTTAGAGGATAAATACAGGGATAAAAGTGATGAAGAACGTGAAACATTTTTTTACAACATTAGAAAGAGTTTCAATCAGCAAAGGGCTGACTTTGACTATGAAAAGTACAGCAACCAATGGGTTGAAAGAGCCAGCTATTTAATATTTTTAAATAAAACCTGTTACAATGGATTATTTCGCCAAAATAGTAAGGACGAATTTAACGTTCCATTTGGGAAGTATAAAAATCCAAGAATATGTGATGAAAAGAACATAATTCAAGTAAACAAGGCTCTAGAGGACACTGAAATTATCATGGGAGATTTTAGTAATTCAGAGGGATACATAAAAAAAAATACTTTGGTGTACCTGGACCCACCCTACCGCCCCATCAGTCCATCCTCCAGCTTCACCTGCTATGCTAAAGAAGGCTTTGATGATGAGGATCAGATACGTCTATCCAAATTCTTCCATAGAATGGATAAACGTGGTGCATATTTGATGTTAAGCAACTCTGATCCAAAAAATGTCGATGCAAACGACGAATTTTTTGATGAACTATACCAGGAATACTTCCTAGAAAGAGTTCCAGCAAAAAGGTCCATAAATTGTGATGCATCTAAACGAGGAGAAATCAAGGAGTTAATAGTAAGAAACTACTGTGAAAATGGATAAAAAGCATGTGGAAATATTCCTGCAAAAATTCTGATCCTACAGCCTTTAACATGAATAGAATAAGTTAATGAACGATTATCTGTAAATTATTCCTGCAATAACAGGACACTGGATAGGGGATTTAATTGAAGGACTACATCATTGAAGCTCGTGGCTTAACCAAAGATTTCGGTGAATTCCGGGCGGTGGATAAACTCGACCTTAAAATTGAAAGGGGAGAAGTTTTCGGATTTTTAGGCCCAAATGGGGCGGGTAAAACCACTTCCATCAACATGATGGTGGGCTTGTTACAACCCACCAGTGGCGAAATCCTCATAGATGGACAGGAAGTAAATAGGGTGGAGAAGGGGGTCATAGGGATCTGTCCCCAGGAACTGGTACTGTGGGATAGTTTAACTCCCCTTGAAAGTCTTAAGCTCATGGGGATCATGTACGATATACCCCCCAAAACCCGGCAAAGAAGGGCTGAGAAATTGTTATCCGACCTACTCTTAACAGATAAAGCCAACACCCAAGTTAAAGATCTCTCCGGGGGTATGAAGAGGCGTTTAAACCTGGCACTAGCCATTATGCACCAGCCAGAGATCGTGGTCTTGGACGAACCATCCGAGGGACTAGACCCCCAGTCACGCCGGGTTTTATGGAGCTACATACGTTCCTTACGAGATGATGAGGGTAAAACTGTCATATTAACCACCCACCTCATGGACGAGGCTGATAAACTATCGGACCGCATTGCCATCATGGACCATGGTAAACTGCTCCGCCTGGACACCCCCAGCAACCTGAAAAAGGAGATCGGTGAGGGAGATGTGGTGGACATGAAACTATCTAATCCTAAAATGAACCAGACAGTTATAGATGCCCTGACCCCCATGAAGAACATAGACATGGCGGTTCAGATGGATGAACGAATAAATATCAGGGCCCTGAATGCGGTGGCCCAGTTACCTACCTTGATGGAAGAAATCGAGGGGATAGGCGTGAAAATCGTGGATTTATCAGTGCGCCAGAATACATTGGAAGATGTGTTCATCGAACTCACCGGCAGCACCTTGCGGGAGTAGGATACGATGAAATTCGTGGCAATAGCATCTAAAGGGGGGAAGGAACTCCTGAGGGACCACCGTGGATTCATCATGATCCTGATCTTCCCCTTACTATTCATGCTGGTTTTCGGCTTCGCCTTTGGAGGTATGGGCCAAGCCAACCAGCCCCATGTTATTGCGGTAATTAACTATGACCAGGGAGCCACCCTCCCCATTTCTGGTGAAAGGCTGGATTTGGGAAGCAACTTCACCCATGTATTGGAGGATGTTAAGTACGAGGATAGTGAGGTTAAGATCTTCGTAGTCAGAGGGACTGATCTGAACGAGGCAAATTCCCTTCTCAGACAGAAAACCGTGGATGCCGTAGTTATAATCCCCGAAAACTTCACAGAATCCATACTAGACTCCACTGGTGGAGGAACAACCCCCACCCCAGTTGTCATAAGGGGAGACACGGGGTACATGGGATTTGGAGTTTCCCAGGGTATACTGGTGGGAATCATAGAGCAGTACCAGGACGAGTTATCAGCCCAGCTAAGCAGCCAATTCACAGGGAAAACAGTTCAACCTGTGCCTAAGCTCATTGAAACCCGGGTAGAATCCATACCAGGCACCGAGACTTTCACTAGCTTCGATTACATGGCACCAGGGATGATGGTCTTCGCCCTACTCCTGCTGGCCACCACTGTGGCCACGACATTGGCCCGTGAAGTGGAAAAAGGAACCCTATCTAGACTGAAACTTTCTAGAATGAAATCTTTTGATTTCTTATTAGGCAACTTAATTCCATGGTCACTCGTTGCAGTTGCCCAGGTCTTAATTCTACTGGGAGTGGCGGTGCTGATGGGATTCAACTGGCAGGGTGGCTTGAATTCCATCTTCCTGGCTGTGCTGGTGGGGATAATTGGGGGAGTGGCTTCAGTTTCTCTGGGAATGATCATCGCTTCCTTTGTCTGGAACGACCACCAGGCTGCTACCCTGGGAACCATCATCACCGTACCCACCAGCTTCCTGGTGGGGGCTTTTTTCCCACTGCCTCAAGTAGTCCTGGGTGAGGTGATGGATCAACAGTTCCAGGTATACGATATTTTACCCTGGCACCACGTACTAAATGCTTTGCGAAGCATTCTCACCTTTGGGGGAGGATGGAATGACATAGCACAGCAGGTGGGATGGGCCGTGCTCTTAACCACCATCCTTTTCATGGGGGGAGTGTTCATCTTCGCCAGAACAAGGCTAAGGCCAGATAAACAATAAAACAAACCGACATCAAGGTTAAAGTCATCTGGAATTGTAAGAGGTATCATTATGAGTGGAAAAAAACTGCACCGACACGGTGGAAAGTCCAGTGAAGCAGTGCTTAATGCCCAGCGAGTTTTAAGATCCATTAACCTATGTGAGGGGGACGTGTTCATGGACGCTGGTTGTGGTGATGGCTTCATATCCCGGGCCGCGTCCAGGATGGTGGGTGCCGAGGGTGAAGTGCTGGCAGTGGACCAGCACAGCCCCTCCCTGGATATACTGCGGGAAAAGGTTCGCGAAGAGAAAATAAAGAACTTGAAAGTGTTGGAAGCTGATCTAACCCGGAAGTTATCAATACCCGACGAAACAGTGGATCTGTGCCTTATGGCCAACGTATTACACGGCTTCTTCCACAACGAAGAACTGGACCAGGCCATCCCAGAGCTTTTAAGAATTTTAAAGCCAGGTGCCAGGCTGGCCATCGTAGAGTTTAAAAAGATAGAGGGCATGCCTGGACCACCATTTGCCCACCGTATCACAGCCGAGGATGTTAGAGGTATCCTGGAAAGCAGGGGCTTCCAATTCCAGGAGGAGATGGAAGTAGGTCCCTACCACTACGCCGTGGTTTTGGCTAAAAAATGAGGATAGGATCCTATTCCCCCTTACATTAACTGATTAGCCGAACTTTTTTTCTTCTGCTGTATAAGGTTGGTGCCTTCTATGATTCCCACCTTCTTGAAGGGTTCACCACATTCTGGGCAGCTTTTTCCCTTTCTCCCTTTTTTCAGATGGTTGCAATTGATGTTGGGGCATAGGTACTGGTCAAGCATTTTTTTTCAGGCCTCGTAACTTGTTTTTACACAATCTTTACTAATTCAATACAAGCCGGTGTACTTCAACAGGAAATCAGAATGATCCGCATCCAGTATCCGGAGCACAGCCATGGTCTCGGGGGAGGAAGCACACCTCATCTCCACTAGGTTCCGTAATGTTCCATTCTTCATATGAGCCTTCACTTCCCGGATGACGAAGTCCATACTGTGTTTGTTGTACTTTAAAAGCCCAGAGTAGCTGGTATCACAGTTCTCCGCCGGGCAGATCTCGTATTCATCCACAGGATAATTACCATCTGGGGTGAGCATCACCCCCAAGAGGGCGTGGTATCCGCAGGAGGCATCTCCGAAAA
Source organism: Methanobacteriota archaeon (assembly GCA_029556335.1). GTDB lineage: Archaea > Methanobacteriota > Methanobacteria > Methanobacteriales > Methanobacteriaceae > Methanobacterium. Next base: position 51,081 of record JAKQFA010000030.1, on the reverse strand, counting down.
GATCCACACCCAGATAAGAGAGGAGTGGAATGTGGTTCGGATTACAATAGGACACGTATAACGAGGAATTGGGATTAACAGTCTCCCTTATGGTCACCATCATCCCCACCAGGTCACGTGGCCTTTTCAGGAGTTTATCCATGTTGGCCACCAGGAAATTCTGATACCCCAACTTTTCCAGTTCCGTGGCACACTCCAGGCGAAGATCCAAGTACTTGGCCCCGTGGATAACAGCCATATTATTCCGATCACCATCCTGGGCTTGGAGGATGGTTTCCTCCACGGACCACTCCGCCAGGGCCCGGGGCACTTCATAGGGCATGGCCTGGTCATCCACCACAGCTACCTCCTCAGAGTCTAGAATGGTGGGGGTGATAAGGTTGTTCCACTTGCCCAGCCGGGCAGGGCCATTGTGTAGAGTTATCTCCAGCATACATCAATCAACTCCCTGGCAATGAAATGGTGTAATATTGTTAAGTACCCTGCCTTTCCGGGTACAATTTATACAATAGATTTTTGTTACTCAAAGAATATTATAGTGACACCATCTGTTTTAAGTGTAGCCATCCTTGCCCTGCCCAGGAGTAAGTAGGGCCTGGCAAAGATCCATCTCCATGGCCCAGAACATAGGACCTGGCCCAGGCCCACCACAATTTTGGAACCTTTTTAGTCGAAGTTTCCTGGAATGGACCACAGTAATCCTCCTTTAACAATTTTTTTTAATTTTATAAACCTATTCTCCCAAATTATTCACGTAACCCACTGTTACTGTATGAATTCACAATACCAGTAGCTAAAGCTTAATAATATCAGCCAATGTTATATATCCCCCACAAGGTATAATTCATGGTATTAAGAAATTCCTTATGATTCTTAGGAATATGAAAACAGGTGAAATAATGGAGGAATCTAAAGATATACTACCCTTTTCAGAAGTAACTAAATTCCATGGCCATGTCTGTCCTGGAACCGCCATAGGCTACCGTGCAGGGGAAATTGCTATAAAGGAGCTTGGTTCATCCCGAGCAGAAGATGAGGAGCTCCTGGCCATCGTTGAGAATGATAGCTGTAGTGTGGATGCCATACAAGTAGTAGCGGGCTGTACCCTGGGCAAGGGCAATTTAATATTCAAGGACCATGGAAAACATGTTTACACTTTTATCAATAGGGACTCAGGAGATGCTCTACGTTTATCTTTAAAGAAAGGCCTGGATGAAATAGGATCTGATTTTGATGATCTTCGAAATAAGGCATTTTCAGAATCAGCTACTCCAGAAGATAAATTGGAGTTTGAAAAAGAGAAAGACAGGGTCACGAAAAAGATCATGGCCATGCCTGCCGAAGAAATATTCAAAATCGAACAGGTGGATATAGACATACCCGGGGAGGCCCGATTGTTCAGTTCTGTTAGATGTGCAAAATGTGGAGAACTGATGGCTGAACACCGGGCCCGAGTAGAGAACGGTGCCCTGGTGTGCATCCCCTGTTTTGAGGATTATTCACGGAATTAAGGGGGGTGTGGTTCAGAAGATCATTTACCATTAATTATGGTGGGAGTTTGTTGTGTTAAGCGCAGTAAATATAGAATGATGCCCAAATCTATTTAAGGGCGTCTTCCACTCTTTTTTCAATTATATCTGCAATCCTCACGTCAGCTCCAAGGGGTTCAATGTAGATAATTTCACCATCAAATTCAATTGGTTCTTGCTCCATATGGTAGTAACTTGCGTCTTTGCGTCCCTCTCCCAGGCCAAGCATGTAGGGAATATCCTTTTTGGTGTGAAGACCATGGGCTAAAAAAATGGGCATAGCAATTATTTTTCTAACACCCTTTTTGGCCAGTGAGTTAAGTGCACGGGGTATGCTAGGCTTTTCGATGTTCATAAAACCAACTGCAACAGGATAATCTGAGATTTCTTTATACATTTCAGTCAGCTGGTATATCACACTATTCCCTTCAGGTAAGCTGCTTCCATGTCCAATCAGTAATATGCCAATACCTTCCTTTGGTGTTGAATCTGTCTCCATAAATATCATCCCTTTATCTTTTTATGAATTCCATTATAATCCTTGTATTAAGCCAGCCAGTAATCCACTGGTTAATGGTATCACCTTTTTGCGCTGTTTAAAAGTTTTCTTAAAAATTTTTAAGTCCCCACTTCTTTGGAGCTAATTCCCAATTCGTAATAACTTATATCATTAGTTTTAATACAAGGAAGGTTTCTGAATAAAATAATAGGCATCATCCTATTTAAGGGTGTCTTAAATCTTACTAATAGTACCAACTAAGCTTTTGATTTACAACGGCTTAATTAAGTAGATAAGATAATTTCAACCCCTTAAAGGCCAAATTAAAGTCATCAAGGTCTGAAAAAAAGGAATGATAAATTATTATGGTCTTTTTTTAGAATAGGGACTGTTTACTATTTTTTATCCTTCAATTTTTGATGAAGAGGGATAATAATATCCTATTTGTAATTTTTTAGTGATCGCCTCTTATATGTTCCATTGGGAAACACAGTTATCCAGCTTTTTTTATTCGTAGCTATTCTTTCCTTTCTACAACTTCTACTTAATATAACATTATTCAAATGCTTCTTTGCAACAGAATAAGCCTTCTCCATTTCCTGGTCAGTTGGAGTTCTGGATAAGCCTTTTTGAGGTTTAAAATCATTTATTCTGTATTCTATTCCAGGATCAACCCTGGAAATAAATCGGGCAATATTCTCTACTTCCGACTCATCTACTATCCCGGGCATATACACGGTTTTAACTATCAATTTGGTTCTTTCATGAGTCACTCTTACACTTCTTAGAACAGGACGATTGGAAAAACCCGTATACCATTCGTGCAAGTCTTCATTGCAGGCCTTCAGGTCAAGCATGACTTCCTTCAACCCGGCTTTAACCAACTCATCAACGTATTCTTCATCCAAAAGAAAACCATTGCTTTCTATTACTACATCACCAAAATCTAATTTAGAGACCAGTTCAAGGAGAAAATCCCGGTTCAGGGTGGATTCTCCCCCGGTTATTATGATTTCCTCCGGCAACCTTTGGTAGTAGTTTAGGGATGATTTTTTCACCAGCTTAACAAGCTCATCAACACCCATCTTTTTGCCGATAACATTTCTAGCCGGACTGAAACAAGCTTTGCACTTAAAGTTACACCCAGAAAGAGTTATCCAAACTCTAGGTTTAATCTCTGATAGTGTGATAAATGGCAGGTACCGGTATTCCATTTAAGATCCCCACTAAAAATTCAACCAAGCCCTTTAATTATTATTTAACCCTAATTTAATATTATAGAATATCTTTGTATGGTTCCAAATTCAGAATTTGATATTATTTTTTTGGGGATAATGGATAATCATAGGAGGATGTTAATATTATTCTATCCTATGACTTCTTGCAGGTGGTTCTACCAGGATCTGTTTTAACTACAGTAGAAATGTAGGAACTGGAATGGTAAGTGCCAATGGGTAGGGGTGGATGCAAAAATCCACATTAAATCCGGTGCTAATGCTGAATACTGTCTCATCATCTATCTAGAAAAGCTTCTTAGGAAGCTTGTTTTTATTGGCTTTGCAGATCAATTCTTATGGTAAATAATAATAGAATGAACATTCCCCTGAACCAGTTTAACAGTTATAATAGGGGGTTCTGGATAAATCTGGAGGGTTTAACAGATTTTCAGGAAGATCATTTTCTTTAAATCAATATTCGATCTAACCTTTCCCTGTCATATGATCGATCAAATCCCCGACATCAGTGAAATATTTCTCATGATTTATTTCTCTACTTTTCAGTAATTTTTCATGATCTGAGGGGAACTTAGAGATATTTTTAGATATAGATGATAATAAAACAGCTATTTCCACCGGATCAACATCAGATCGTATTGTTCCATCATCGATACCCTCCTGCACTGAACTACATAAAATTATAAACCTTTCTTTACGCAGTTTAAGGATCTGCTGGGTGTATCCACCATTATAAGGCATTGGTAAGTCATTTCCCCCTAACGTTATCAAATATACTATCAAAGATGAAATTTTTTTTAAAAGAAAGAATACAAGATCCCAACCAACACAGATCAGGTTGAAAACTGGTTGTCTGATTAAGCCACCGATAAACTCCTCTTTGATGAGGATAAAAGGAAAAGAATTCAGAACAATGATCCCTATGCTATAGTTAAGATGGAAGAAACACTGCAGGTACTGGGAGGGGGGGATTCTTGGAATGATTGTTCCAGGGCCCCAGCTCACCCTCAACCATCAAGGTCTGCCACCCTCCATAACAACCCACCCGGGTGTAAGCTAAAAGGTGACACATGATGATTTTTCCGCAAGCTATATATACGGAACGAAATACACCCTTCATTGGTAATCATAAGTTTTTCTAGATACCACTATGATGACCGGGGCGTGAACTATAATGAGTTTCCTTAACCGCTTGAAAAGAGCTTTAACTGGCGAAGGTGAGCCAGGAGAAAAAAAACCAAAAGAAACAGCAAAAACCGAAGAACCCCAGGTGAAAACAGAGCCCGAAAAGCCCCCGGTTGAAGAAAAAGAACCAGAAACCAGTGCTGAAGAACAAGTAACAGTCGAAGTTGAAACTATTCCTGAGGAAGAGATTCCTGAAGAAAAGGAAGAATCAACGGAAGAGAAAACACCAGCAACAGATGAACCATTAGCTCCAGTAACATCAGAGTCGGAGACAACGGAAGAAACCGAACCAGAATCTCCAGAAGAGAAACCAGAAAAATCTTCAGAAGAGGAACTATCTGAGGAGATAGATGAACCAGCTGAAGAACCAGAAGAAGCTGTTGAAGAACCTAAAAAGGAAAGGAGTGAAAGCATGACGTTACTAAATGCGGATGAAAATAAAATAACCCGTGCTGATATAGATCCAAGATTCAAAGAAGAAGTAATGGAAGCCGGTGCAGAGAGCGTAGCTATCTGCTTCCAGTGCGGTACCTGTACTGGTGCCTGCCCCTCAGGTAGGAGAACTCCCTACCGGATCCGGCAACTGGTACGCCGGGCAGTTATGGGATTGAAAAATGATGTCATATCTGATGATTCCATCTGGATGTGCACCACCTGCTATGAATGCCAGGAAAGATGTCCACGGGGCATTAAAATTGTAGATGTAGTGAAAATAGTACGAAACTACGCTGCCCAGGCCGGTTACATGGCCCCTGCTCACAAGGCAGTGGGGTCCTTCGTTTTAAAAACAGGACACGGCGTCCCCATTAACGATGTCACCATGGAACTCAGAAAACGAGTGGGACTGGATGAACTACCACCAACTACCCACACCTTCCCCGAAGCATTGGAGGAAGTTCAGACGATAATCAAGGCTTCCGGTTTCGATAAACTCATCGGCTACAACTGGGAGAAAGGAGAACTAGAATAAGGTGATAACATGGCTGAACAAGAATTTGCCTACTTCTTAGGATGCATCATGAACAACCGGTACCCCGGTATTGAAAAAGCAACCCGCATCATGTTTGATAAATTGGGTGTAGGACTTAAGGACATGGAAGGAGCATCCTGCTGCCCCGCTCCAGGGGTGTTCGGATCCTTCGACCGACTCACCTGGGCTTCAATAGCCGCCCGGAACATTACCATAGCAGAAGATCAGGGTAACGACATCATGACCGAATGTAACGGTTGTTTTGGTTCCTTATACGAAACCAACCACCTCTTACACGAAGACCCTGAAATGAAGGATAAGGTGAACAAAGTACTGGCTGAAGCAGGCCGTGAATTCAAGGGCGAAATTCAAGTCCGACACTTTGCCGAGATCCTCTACAACGATGTGGGCCTGGACAAACTAGCAGAAGCAGTTACCAAACCCTTAAATCTAAATGTAGCCGTGCACTATGGTTGTCACTTCCTTAAACCCAGCGATGCTATCGGCATAGACGACCCCATCAAACCCACCATCCTGGATGAACTTGTGGAAATCACCGGGGCCAAATCCGTGGACTACAAGGACAAAATGATGTGCTGCGGAGCTGGTGGAGGTCTAAGATCCCGGGATAACGATGTCACAGCTGATTTCACCAGGGAAAAACTCACCAACATGAGGGATGCTGGTGTGGATGCCATCATCAATGTCTGCCCCTTCTGCCACCTTCAGTTTGACGTGGGACAAGTGGAGACCAACAACAAGTTCGGCACCGACTTCGAGATCCCTGTTTTCCACCTGGCCCAACTCTATGGTATGGCCATGGGTGTAAGTGTAGACGACCTCACTGTGGATGCCCACCAGGTATGCGTTGATTCCGCCCTGGAAAAATGTGAGGAAAACCTGTCAACTCTGGATGAAATAACAGGTGGAGAGTAAACCTCTCCCCCAACTTTTTTCTCTTTTTTTTCATTAACTTTTTAAATTACAAAATCCAAATTACCTTTTAAAAATAAGTGAGGTGTTACTTTTGTTTGTAGCCAGCCTAGTTGGTGTTTTCAGATACACTGAACTACCCGAAAAATTCGGGCCCTTTGTACAGTACAAGGCCTCGATTGAAGATAAAACTATTGAAAATGAGGATGAAATCGCCATCTTAAATATCAGTGGCACTGAAAGCTTTCATGTCCTTTTTTTAAGCTCATACAAGGATATTAAAGAAATTGAAGCAGAACTAAAAGATGCTGATGCTGAGATTAACTTCAGTTCCAAGAAAATATTGGAAGGCCACCTATGAGTTCATTACCAGCTGAACAGACCTGGATGATCCTGGTGGAACTTTTAACTGACCTGCGCCGTCACAAAGTCCAGATCCCTCCCTCCATAACCAGGGACATCCGCCTGGCCAAGACCACCATTAACTTTTACAAGGTGGATCCCACGGATCCGGAACGGTTAAAGGAGGCCAAAAGGATGAACGAATTTTTAACATCTGCCCAGGAAGCTCTGATGGCCCTAGCTGAGTGTAAAGGGGAAGAATACTCGGATAGCTGGCTGGATAAACTTAGACGAGCAGCTCAGGGTGAAGAAGTTTATCCCCCCAAGGAGGACCGGTCCAAATTTGTGGTAGGCGCACCCCCTGGCTTTTCCATGATCCGGGTGAACTTCAAGATACCCCTGGCAGAGGACCGGGTTCAGGAGATAGCTGAGTACCACAACGTCATCATCGAATTTGAAGACGACCGATTGGTGGCGGTCTACGGTGATCCGAAAAATCTTAAGCTGAGCCTAAAGGAACTGGGCACATTTTTCAAGGAACAGATATAAGATTTTTGCTGAGTCACCTGTCCATGTGGGACCTTAACCTACCTAAGACACAAATTCAGTAGTAGAGGATGAAAAATGAAGATCCTGGCAGTAACTGATATGCATGGTGAATTCCAGCCCCTAGTTAACTATCTAAAAAGTAACCCGGTGGATCTGGTAATACTGGCCGGTGACATAACCCACTTTGGCCCTCGTAAGTTAGGGGAGGATATCCTGAATGAGATCTGCTCCTACGATGTACCAGTCATGGCCATACCCGGCAACTGCGACCCGGAGTTCATTCATGGCGAGATCGAAAGCTCCCGTGCAGTTAACATTCATGCCCGTTGCTTGGTGGTGAAAAATGTGGGCATCTGTGGATTTGGCGGGTCCAACCCCACCCCCTTCAACACTCCACTGGAATTCGAGGAGGTGGAGATATATGATGAGGCTAAAAAGGCCCTGGAAGGCATAAAGGACCATGAAGTAACTATTTTTGTAACCCACACCCCTCCACATGGCACCAGTACAGACCTGCTCCCTTCGGGGGAGCATGCCGGCAGCACCAGCCTGCGCCGGCTTATAGAGGAGTTTCAGCCCACCATAAATATCTGTGGCCATATCCACGAGTCACGGGGCACAGATCGGATCCGGGAGACCCAGGTGCTGAATCCGGGTAAATTGGATGAGGGCTATGGTTGCCTCATCCACATCCCCGAAGAGGAAAAAACCCGGATCAAAACTAAAATAATAGCCTTAGATTCGAATAAATCTAAAAAACAGTAAATCTTATCCCTAAAAAGATGGGTAACCATTTGGGGTAGAAAATGATTTAAAGGTGGGGGATCAACCATCATTAGATACCTTTTTTTAAACTTTTTGAGGTGTACATATGAGTATGATAATGGTCGAAGGAGAAGTAGGGGGTAAAAAATACCGGGAACCCTTTTCGAAGGGGGTTCTAGCCAGATCTCTTACCAGGGCGGAGATGGACCCTAACAAGGCCTACACCTTTGCCTCCCAGATCGAAGCCCACCTCAAGGAAGAAGGAGTGGAGGTAATTGTACTGGATGACCTCATAAAAAAGGTCACTGAAAAGTTATGGGAAGAGGATCAGGAAATAGCCTCCAAGTACAGGCATTGGAAGAAGCTTCGCCGCTGCACTGATCCTTTAATTATACTGGTGGGGGGTGCCTCGGGTGTGGGGACCAGCTCCATTGCCTTTGAAGTAGCCAACCGGCTGGGCATCCGAAACATGATCAGTACCGACATGATCCGGGAGGTCATGCGTAAAACAAGCTCCAAGGAACTTGTTCCCACCCTCTACGAATCCAGCTACACAGCCTACCTTTCCCTGCGCATTCCACCCCCACCTGAATTTGACCAAGTACTCATTGGTTTCCGGGACCATGTGGACACGGTAAGTGTGGGTGTGGAGGCAGTTATTGAACGGGCCATCAAAGAGGGAATAAGCATCGTGGTAGAGGGGGTGCACATCGTACCCGGATTCATCAGCCAAAACCTAGTGTCACTGTCCAACGTTAAAATGTTCGTCCTAACCATACAGGATGAGGAAGTGCACAGGGGACGATTTTACTCCCGTTGCCGACAGATGTGGGCCCGGAGGCCGCTTAAAAGATATATGGACTCCTTTGATGATATCCGGAGAACCCACCTCTACTTTGAAAGCCAGGCCAACAAATTCCATGTTCCGGTCATCGAGAACATCGATGTCACCACCACCATTGACTCAATTATCGAGAACATAACCCAGACATATGGAAGTGAAGAAGATGTTAAAGGAACTCAAGGTTAAAGATGTGATGACCAAGGATGTAATTACGGTCCCACCCCAGGAAGACGTGATTTTTGCCTTTGAAAAGTTGATGAAGCACAGGATAAGCTCCCTACCCGTCATGGATGGGGGGGTGCTGGCTGGTATTGTCACTGCCACGGACCTGGGCCACAACCTGATACTGGACAAGTACGAACTGGGCACCACAGTGGAGCAAGTAATGATCAAGGATGTGGTGTGTGTCAGTCCCGAAGATGATCTCGTAACTGCCGTGAGGAAGATGAATCAGTATGGTAAAGAGGAGGGCATTATCAACCAGCTGATGGTAATAGAGGACCACCAGATCCGGGGAATTATCTCAGATGGAGATATTATAAGGGTACTGGGCCTGTAAAAAGATTATTTTTTCATAAAAAAAGGAGGGGGAGGGCCCTGCCTATTCATGGGGAGTTACCCGGGGCTTGAAGGAGTCACATAAGCTGGGGAACTTCTTGCGGAGCTCCATCTCCAGTTTGTCAACGATTTCTTCTTCAATTTCCGGACTTTTAGTCACCTCTACACTGAAGGAGTTGTTGCTAAGGGTGACGTCCATCACCTCTTCTCCGATGTTGAAAATAAACTCCACAGTTTCACCATCATCCAGGTCAGAGGCTATTTCCTGGATCAAATCTTCCGAATATTTGAGGAATTTACCCTCATCAGGGAGATGGGTGTCCTGGCTGGTGGTAACTTTTTTTATTAAAAAGGGAGCACAACCCTCGGTACGTGCTGCTTTTCGGTTCACCCAAAAGGTAACCACCATCAACTTCTTCTCATTATCCATGGGGCTTTCATAGTCCATTGTTTTCATAGTCCATTCACCTCTTCCATTCTTCACCCATCAGTTTGATAAAGACAGCTATACCAATCTCGTAGCACTGGTCCAGCTCCTTGGTGGTGGGCTGATAATTAAACTCATACTTTTCTAAAACTTCGAATCCATATTTTTCTAAGCATTCTGCCACTCGGGCCATGGCTTTACCACCAGTCTATCTATCCCCAGGTGGTGCTTTGTCCATTTAAGCCGGTGCCTTGAAGCTAAAACCCCCTCCAGTACATCAAAGTATCCCTAGTCTAGGGTGAAGTCCTTGTAATTGGTGGGGATTCCAATTGAAGGGCGTTACTGACCAGAACTCCACCCAGTAAATTGCTTCTTTAATCTTAACTGGAATCTTATACCTCCCATACAAGCCACCACAATCTGGGGTTGGGGACTGGCTGATTAAAGAAACTATTACTTATTGATTTGAACTTTTAATTATTTTTTTCCATGAAACCTAGAGCCTCCTTCGATACAGGGATCTTAGATTAGTATGCTGTAGAGAAGATACATGGAGGCCGATATCAGGATACAGGCAGGTATGGTCAGGATCCAAGTGGTGGCAATGTTTTTAATCACATCCACCTTAACGGTACTGGTACCCCGGGCTAGTCCTATCCCGATTACAGTGCCCACCAGGGTCTGAGTTGGTGAAACTGGCATCCCCAAACCAGCAAAAAAGAAAATCACCGTAGCTGCGGCTATCTGTGCTGAGAATCCCCGGGATGGAACAAGTTCCGTGATCCTTCGCCCTATGGTCTCGGTTATACGCCCCCCAGCCACCATTATCCCGGCCACAATCCCAATGGCCCCCAGGATCTGTATATTCTGGCTGACTGAAGCTCCGAAGGCATAATAAAGCACCCCAGTAGCCACGGCAATGTCAATGGCCCCCACATTCAGGGCTGAGAAGGCGGAGCTACCAATCTGCAGGTAGGAAAATATTTTCTCTAAACGGTCCTTAACAGAGATGGCCGTGATATTTTTGAATAAAAAATTTTTCAGAAGATAGTAAACCCCAAAGCCCGTCACCAGCCCCATCAGGGGTGACATGATCCAGCTAACGACGATAAAAGCCAGCGTATTCAGGTTCATACTGTTAATACCTACACTCACCAGTCCATAGCCAACCAGTGCACTTACAATGGCATCTGAACCAGAGATGGGTATCTTACGCAGCAGGGTTATGGTTATCCACAGAGCCGCAGATAGGGTTATGATGAAGGCCCCGGTGGCCTGCAGGACATCCGGGGCGATGATACCACTCCCCACCGTCTTGATAACTTCACTCCCAAAGTACAGTGCCCCTACCAATTCAAAAAACGCCCCCAGTAACAGGGCATGACGCATTTTAAGGGCACCACTGCCTACCACTGTCCCCATTGAGTTACCAATATCATTGGCGGCTATGTTAAAGGCCATGTAGATGCTGATGACCACGCCCATAATCAAAAGCCCATCCATGATCATTTGTATGTTCTAGACTGGTGAAATATCATTCCAATCAATGAAGGTTAAGCAATTGAAACACAACCTTAAAATACCACCTACCACCAACACTAAATGGGCTAGACTGGAGGGTCAGGGGTCCTCTGTAAGCGCACATCCCCTACACGGCGCAGTCGAAGTTCAAGAGGCGGCAGATTAACTGTCTCTTGGCCCAGAGGATCAATGCTGAAACCTCGTCCCACAGGATCACTGGTGGTTGGGCACTGGCTGGAGGGCCGGTGTTAACGCCCTTAACCAGGGGAACGTGTCAGGTCTGGAAAGAAGCAGCTCTACTCTGGTCAGCTGATGCTTGTGGAACAGCGGGGTGGAGTTGGCCTTCTGGATCACCATTGGACACGCGGTCTGTCCACTCTTGAACACGCCCACTACATTCACCACCAGGATACTTGTGTTTAAATAGTAGAGGAACCAATCTAAATACCTACATTTTATATGCCGGGGTGGCCCAGTCTGGTACGGCGTTGGCCTGCTAAGCCAATGATCCCTTGGATCACGCGGGTTCAAATCCCGTCCCCGGCGCTTTTCCTGCCTTTAACCAATTTTATAATCCATAAAGATACCAGTTCCAGGTGGATTTCCAGTGTAAATATTGTGAATTAACACTAATTTTTCTCTGCCATGGCAAATTATAAATATGTTCTGGAATAAAAACAAAGAACAGAAAAAGAAAAAGGGGGGGATAACAAAAGATGAGTATCCATAAAGCGGAAGAAGTGACCACCCATAATGTGGGGAGCCCAGTATGGTTCAGGCCACCTTATTGTGGTGTTCGCGGTATTCGTTATGGTGATGTGGTGATAGATTTCGCCTTAATACATTATTTAAGGAGTAGATACTATCCATTGGCGGGGGAATCACCTTAGCTTAAGACACCACACTTATAACGATAAGTTATTGGATTATTTTTATAAAACGAAATATATCACTTGGGGGGGATATATTGAGAAAGACTATCTACTCTACCATAGTGATCCTGTTAATGGGATTATGCATGATAGGCGCTGTTTTTGCAGAAGAACCAATTCTGAATGCTACGGCAGAAAAGACGGTGAACAGTGAAGAAGTTTATCTGGGTGAAGCTATAAATTTTAACCTTACAGTTAGCAATCCAAACCTGGATGACAACTTCACCGACGTGGTGGTTACAGATCAAATCTCGGACTTGTTAGAGTACCTTGGAAACAGTGATCCTTCGAAAGCAACATATGATGCAGCCACAAGGACCGTAACCTGGAATATTGGTAATCTAAACCTTGGGGAAGTGGCAAAACTGACCATTTTTACCAGAGCCATAGCCACTGGTAGATTTGACAACGAATTCAACGGAACCTACAAGGTAACCATTGTGGATCAACCCGCCTACGATGAACAAGTGCTGGTAGGCCATGAAAAAGTTCTAACTGGCTGGGACTGGCTCCCTGCCTGGGGAACATACTACTGGGGCAGCCTTCATCAAGTAAACACGTGGCTTGATGATCTGCGTGCCACCTACCCAGAATCTTCCTACCCCGGTGCTGTGTTCTGGGGTCCATTCCACTACACAGAATACTTCTGTGAGATATGCCCAGAATCCGAGGATTGGTACTGGGCCTGGGCCACCATCCCCATCTACTGTGAAGATCCCAGCCGACCAATCTACGAATGCATACACCACCCAGCCACCTACAAAAAAGAAACCAGATATCTCTATGCTGCCATTGACCCGGGAATTATTCTGGAACTACCAGAACCTGTAACTCCCGAAACACCTGACGTATCTGCTGCTACAGTGACCATGGAAAAAACAGGAGCACCACTACTGGGAACCATCCTGGCCTTACTACTGGTAGCCGGGGGACTGTTCCTATCAAAAAGAAAACCATAGGGGGAACTAATAAACCCCCTTTTTTATATTTTTTTTATGAACAACTAATTTTCAAGTTCTCCTAGAGACCTGGCCAACCGATTTATACCCTCTTCTATCTCTTCCCTGCTGCTGTTGGAAAAATTCATCCTCAAGGTGTTATCTTGAGGATTTTCAGAGAAGAAGGCCGGGCCTGGTACAAAGGCCACCTTCTCCTCAAGGGCTCTTTTAAATAGCTCCAGGGAGGACACACCCTCCGGGAGGGTAACCCACAGGAACATTCCCCCCCTGGTTCGGTGCACTTCACATCCTCCGGGAACTCATCCTTTATTAAAGAGACCATGAGGTCCCGCTTTCTTTTGTACATGCTGCGTATTCTCTTTAAATGAGCCTCCACATCATAATCTGATAGGTAACAGTGGATGATCATCTGGGACAGTAGACTGGTGTGCAGATCAGAGGCCTGCTTGGCGGTGACCAGCTTATCCATAACTTCGGAGGGGGCGGTTACCCATCCCAGACGGATGCCCGGGGAAACTACCCTGGAAAAAGACCCTAAAAATAAGGATTCACCTAGAAAGGCCTTAACTGGGGGATGATCCTCGCCTAGGAAGCGTATCTCACCGTAGGGATCATCCTCCACCAAAACAGTATCACTGCCCTTTAAAACCCTGGCAACCTCCTTCCTACACTCCAGGGAATAACTTGTGCCGGTGGGGTTCTGGAAGTTAGGAACTGCGTAGAAGAGTTTGGGACGAAATCTATTCAGAACCTCCTGCAAGTCTAGAACATCCACTCCCTCTTGTCCTAGGGGTAGGGAATGGAATATTGGCTCGTAGAGCCCAAAGGACTGGAGGACGAATAGGTAGGTGGGTCTTTCCACCAGGACCGGGTCGTTCTGGTTGAGGAATATCTTCCCCACCAGATCCAGGCCCTGCTGGGAACCATTGGTCACTAGAACCTCCTCCGGCTCCACTTCTAGGCCCCTCATCTGGTAGCGCTGGGAAATCCACTCCCTCAGGGGATAATATCCTTCGGTGGTGCTGTACTGGAGGGCCTGCGCCCCCTTTTCATCTAAGACCCGGACTGCTGATTCTTTAATATCATGCTACGGGAATGATTCTGGGCTGGACAAGCCACCGGCAAAGGATATGATCTCCGGGTCCTCGGATACCTTCAGTATCTCCCTGATGAAGGAGCGGGGAACCTTACCCATACGGGCTGCGAATTCATAGTCCATAGGATTATTTTTTACTCCCATAATTTTTAACGTGCTCCCAGGCCCGGTGATACTCCTCGAAACCCTCCTCCTGGGAGTAGAGGGAGGTGTCCTCCCGGCCAAACACCACCCGATCCATCCCCACAGGGCAGACCTTGATGCAGATACCGCAGGGGGACTGATACTTTTTACGGAGTTTCCTGCTCCGGTTGGCACAGTTGATCTTCTCCATGGGTGGGGGGAAGTGCTCATCCTTACGGGTGGCCAGGGCATGAACAGGGCAAGTTCTAGCACAGAGGAGGCACCGGGTGCACAGGTCATAACCAATTATGGGGTCACCATCCAGGGAGGCGGTGGTGAAGATGGAGGTGAAACGAACCCGGGGTCCATACTCTGGAGTTAAAAGCACATTATTCCAACCAATGGATCCCAGACCAGCCAGGTATGCAGCGTGTTTGTGGGAGAAAAAGGCCAGGGGCTTTTTCAGGAGCACTTCAATATCACCATACCCATCCCGGGGTAGGTAAATAGAAGGATGTCCTTGGCTGGTAAGATAATTTGATAAGAGGTAGGCCTCTTCATCCAATAGCTGGTTGATGGTGTGGTACAGTTCGTGGTAAAAGATGGAGGGCGCAGTCTCCAGGATGGGGAGCTGCACTGGCAGTCCAATTACAATAACTGTTTTAGCCTCGGGGTAGATGGACTGGGGCCAGAATTCTGGGGGTATCCACTCCTCAAAGTGGTGGGGCAGCTCCTCCGGGGGATTTTCCCACCTTTCCACCGGTGCAAAGCCCACCAGGGGTATGCCCATTTCCTGGCACTTTTTTCTGACCCTGCTTTTTATGGATTCAGCCATGTTTTCTAGTTTAGGTCTGGGGATTAATATTTATTATTCCCTGCCTGGTCCAGGCTGTCAGGGCTGCAGACGGAACTTGGCGGCCTTCAGTGCCTCGAACCACAGCACACTAGTGCCACCAGCCAGGAGGCAGAGCAGGAGATCAGTTGCTGAGAGCACCCCGAACTGGAACAGGCTCTGCAGTGATGGCAGGTAGAGTACCAGTCCCAGTATAATAACTGCCAGGGCTATGATCCACCACAAGGCCGGGTTAGGTGAGTGCAGGGTCTCCATGATGGTTTTACTCCAGGAACGGTTGGAGAGGATCAGGGCCAGGTTACCGAAAAGCATGGTGGTGAAGGCCAGAGCCCGGGAGGTGTCCTCGCCCCGGCCCCCATAGAAGGCCACCACAAAGACGGCCAGGACTATGAGGAGCACCACCACCCCCTGTAGGATGCTGATCCCTATGGTTCGGGGTTCGAAGAGGGGGTCTTTCTTACTGCGGGGTGGCCGCTTCATCACATCCTCCTCTGCGGGCTCTGCCTCGAAGGCAACTGAACAGGCAGGGTCGATGATGAGTTCCAGGATGACGATCTGCATGGGAAAGAGGACCAGGGGCCAGCCAAAGATCACCGGTAAAAGGGACATGCCCACGATGGGCACGTGCACCGCGAAGATGTAGGAGGTGGCCTTCTTCAGGTTGTCGAAGATGCGCCGGCCCATCTTAACCGCCAAGACAATGGAGGAAAAATCATCATCCAGGAGCACCAGGGCGGAGGCCTCCCGGGCCACATCCGTCCCCCGGCCACCCATACTGATACCGATCTGGGCGGATTTAAGTGCCGGGGCATCGTTCACCCCATCTCCAGTCATGGCCACAGTATCACCCCTGGCTTTGAAGGCCTCCACCAGGCGCAGCTTTTCCTCCGGAACTACCCGGGCAAAGATGTTAACATCCTGGACATGGTCCTGGAGCTCTTCATCATTCATCTGGTCTAACTCGGGCCCGGTGATTACCTGGCCGTAGTTCCGTAGCCCGATCTGTGAGCCAATGTGGGAGGCGGTGCCGGGGTAGTCCCCGGTGATCATCACCACCCTGATGCCGGCCTGGTAACACTCAGCCACTGCCTCCTCTACCAGGGGGCGGAGGGGATCATGGAAGCCTAAAAGGCCCAGAAACTGGAATGGGAAATCGTGCTGCTCTCCGGGTAGGTGGGTCTGGGTGAAATGTCCCTGGGCCACTCCAATAACCCTCAAGCCCTGACTGGCTAAGGTGGTGATCTGTTCCTGCAACTCCGCCAACTCCACTTCTGACAGGTGGCACAGGTCTGCCACTGCCTCCGGAGCCCCCTTAGCAGCGATGAGGTATTCATCTCCATCTGGGGATTGCCATACATGGGACATGGCCAGGAGCTCCTCTGAGAGGGGATACTCCTGTATCAGGCTCCAGTCATGGTGGAGGTGTTCGGTGTTCCTCAGGACCTGGTTTCCGAATTCCTTTAATGACTTCTCCATGGGGTCGAAGGGGTCCTTCTGGCTGGCCAGGATGCTGTACTCCAATAGGGAGTGGAATTTCTCCGGTAAATTATCATCATGATGGTTAACTTCCAGGGACTCGCCCCGGACCATCAGGGTGCGGACCATCATCTGGTTGAGGGTGAGGGTACCGGTCTTATCGGTGCACAGTACAGTGACGGATCCCAGGGCCTCTATGGCCTGGGAGCGCCTGGTGAGCACGTTCTTCTGGGATATGCGCCAGGCTCCCAGGGCCAGGAAGATGGTCAAGACCACCGGGATCTCCTCGGGTAGGATGGCCATGGCCAGGGTGATCCCCGCCAGGAAGCCCTGCAACCAGTCCAGGCGGGTGAGGCCGTAGACCACCACAACCACACAGCAGAGTCCAACCCCCATGAGTGCCATGTTCAGGACCACCCGGCGGGTCTCCTTCTGGAGGGCGGTGTTCTCGGTTTCAAGGGACTGTAAACTCTTACCTATCCGGCCCATCTCTGTCTGGAGGCCGGTTTTCATTACCTGGGCCACTCCCTGCCCCTGCACCACCAGGGTCCCGGAGAACACCGATGGGAGGCTGTCACCACCTGGGGGGTGCATGTCCAGGATCCCACCACAGGAGACCTTACGCACCGGTGCTGATTCCCCGGTTAAAAGCGACTCGTTGATGAGGAGGTTGCTGCAGGAGAGGACCACGGCGTCGGCTGGTACCCGGTCCCCCATCTGGAGCATGATGATATCCCCGGTGACCACTTCCCTCCCGGCGATCCGTTTCTGCTGTCCATCCCTGATTACCAGGGCCCGGGGGCTGGACAGATCCCGCAGGGCCTCCAGGGTGTTCTCGGTTTTCCGTTCCTGGTAGAAGGTGATGCCCATAATCACGAACACGAAGGCCAAGAGCATCAGGGCCTCCTCCAGGTCCCCCAGTACCAGATAGATGCTGCCACAGGCTATTAAAAGAAGGAACATGGGTTCGCGCACTACTTCCAGGGCAATGGCGAACAAGGTTCTTTTATCCGGGGAGGGGAGTTCGTTATAGCCTTCGGACTTTAATTTAGCACTGGCCTCCTCCTGGGATAGTCCCGGCATTCCCTCCAGTTTAACCTCTTCCCACATCTTTTTCTCCCACTCCTTGGGTTTTTAAAAGTATGAAAAAATGAGTACTTATATTTTTATCTGGAATTAACAGAGCCCAAAGTAGTGCCAAAAGAATGTGTAGCTTGATGATCAAGAATTAGGCCAAGTTAATGGAGTTTTTTTTTTAAAAATGGTGTTTACCACTCCAGGAGCTCCAGCCGATCCATGGCAGTTAGCAGTTCCGGGTAGGACGTTGCATAGGAGAGACGGAAGTGACCCGCACCATGGGCCCCGAAGGAAGCACCTGGCACCAGTACCACTCCCTCCTTAATTGCTTCAGACACGAACAACTCAGGATCCCTAACCTGGGGGAAGAGGTAGAAAGCTCCCTGTGGCAGCTTACATTCAATGCCCATACCATTAAGTCTGGAAACCACCAGGTCTCTTCTTCTCTGGAACTCCGCCACCATCTCACCCACACTATCCTGCGGCCCGGTAAGGGCTTCCAGTGCTGCGGCTTGGGAGAGAGAACTGGCACAGGCTGTGCTGTACTGGTGCACCTTCAGGAGAGATTCTGATAAGTTGGATGGTGCGGATAGATATCCGACACGGAATCCGGTCATGGCGTAGGCCTTGGAGAAGCCGTTGATGGTGATGGCGTTTTTTGTGTATCGTCCGGGACTGTAGTGCTTGCTCCCGTAGATGATCTTCTCGTAGATCTCGTCGCTTATGATCACCAGGTCATGGTCCTGGGCGATCTCGGCCAGGCCCTTAACATCCTCCTTTTTCATGACTCCCCCGGTGGGGTTGGCTGGGGAGTTCATGATAATGGCCTTGCTTTTCTGGCTGATCTTCTCCTGAACATTCTCGGGGTTTAATCGGAAGTCATCCTCACAGTCAAGCTCCACAGGTACAGTGGTGCCTCCAGCCAATTCTACACAGGCCTGGTAGGATACGAAGCCTGGATCAGGGATGAGGACTTCGTCTCCCTTATCAACCAGGGCCAGGGTTGACATCAGAAGGGCCTCACTGGCACCTACGGTGACTATGACATTTTCCGGGGAAGTTTCAATGTGGTTATCCTGCCTTAGCTTTTCAGATATGGCTTCCCGGAGTTCCAGGGTCCCCTGGTTACCGGTGTAGTGGGTGAAATTCTCATCCAGGGCCCTTTTAACAGAGTCCTTAATATGGCTGGGGGTGTTGAAGTCGGGTTCGCCCAGGGCCAGGTTGATGGTACCTTCACCCACCAGGTCGAACATCTTACGAACCCCGGAGAGGTCAATGGATTCTAGACGTTGAGATGGCTTCATAATCATTACCTTAATTATTTATCGTCCTAGACTAATATAAAGGAAAGCATGGCTGAGATGAAGCGGGCCCTTGGTCTTTTTGATGTGATAAACCTGGTTATCGGCACCATAGTAGGTGCTGATATCTACATCGCCGCGGCCTTTGGGGCGGGTTTACTGGGCCCGGCATCTCTTTTAGCCTGGGTTTTAGCCGGTGTAATGGCCCTAGTCATAGCACTCTGTTTTGCTGAATGCTCCTCCCTAACTCCCCGGGTAGGAGGCCCCTACGCCTATGCCAGGGAGGCCTTTGGGGACTTCGCAGGATTCATGGTGGGCTGGTCCCTTATAATTGCCTCCTGGGCAGCTATCGCAGTATTTCCTCTGGCATTCGTGGCATATCTCACCTACTTCTTTCCCCACATCGTGCCCTGGCAACAGGACCTCATCAAAATAGCCTTCGTATTCTTTTTAACCTTTATAAACTACCGGGGAGTGAAGGAAGCAGGGAAGATCAACGACGCCCTGACCTTCCTGAAGATCTTCCCCCTGGTGATCCTCACCCTGCTGGGCCTGGTGTTCTTCATCCTCAAACCCTCCCATTTAATATCCAACCTAACACCCTTCGCCCCCCAGGGCTGGGGTGGTATGGGAGGTGCCCTGGTCCTGATATTCTGGGCCTACGTCGGATTCGAACTGGTAACTGTACCCTCGGATGAGATACTGGATGCTAAGAGAACCATTCCCCGGGCCCTGGTACTGGGGATGGTCCTCATCATAGTCTTCTACTTTTTAACCAACTTCGTAATTGTGGGGTCGGTACCCTGGCAGGAGTTATCCACCAGTTCAGCACCCCTGGCCCTGGCAGGAAAAACCATCATCGGAGGTTTAGGTGCGATAATCCTGGCAATTGGTGCTTTATTCTCCATATCCGGATCTGACGAGGCGGGAATATTATCATCAGCCCGGATACCCTATGCCATGGCTGGTGATGGCCTGTTTCCCCACTTCTTTGCCAGGGTGCATCCGGTGTATGGCACTCCCTACCTATCCCTATTGGTGCAGGGGGTGGTAACCACCATCGCCACCCTCCTGGGAACCATAAGTGAACTCATCATCCTCTCGGTATTCACACTGCTTCTATGTTACCTGGTAACCTGCCTATCAGTGTTCCCCCTCCGCAAGAACTATGAGGGCGGTATTAACCTCCCCAGAGTTGTGCCTATCTTAGGGGTGATCATCAGTGTTTACCTCATGACCCAGTGCTCCCCCATCCAGATCGTGACTGGGGTCCTACTGATGCTCCTGGGAATACCTGTTTACATTAAGTACTCACCTGGTGATGAGATCAAATCGGTGAAAAGGGAGATAAAGGAGCGCAGAGGATTATTCGACCGGGAACTTAGGTGGAGGGAAAGATTCCTCTCCCACACCCTAGGCCACCTGGCCAGTCTGATGAGGAGGATCAGGTAAAAAGCTAGTCGGAGATAAAATATTCCTACCTTGAAAGAGGGAGGAATCAGGGACAGGCACCACAGTTCTGGCAACCGAAGGTCTCACACCAGGGTGTGAAGTCACCTTTCAAGGCATTATAATACTCACTTTTTAGAAACTCGTCACTGACTCCCACCTGGATGTTCTTCCAGGGAAGATCGGATTCCAGATCCCAGTGGGGAGAAAGTTTCTGCCAGTCCGGTAGGGATAACTTGTGTTGGAGTGATCTTTCCAGAACAACCCCTATTTCCACTCCCCCCACGGATAAAACGTACTGGATGAGGCTGCTGCGGGGACTTTCCGCCTTGAAATAACGGGAACGGAACTCCTTGTTCAGGGAGCTGATCTTGTTTTTTATCTCTTTGTAGTTGAAGTGGTGCCACTGGAAGGGGGTGTGGGGTTTGGGTATGAATGGATTCACACTCACCCGGAGGGAACTATACCTCGGCGCCTTTTTCTGGAGGGTTCTGATTAAATTTACTAGTTCCAGTATATCCTTATCAGTCTCGGTGGGCAGGCCCACCATGAAGTACAACTTGACGTTTAAGTCGTGCTGGAAGATTTTCTCAACGGCAGCAAAGATGTCCTCATCGGTCAGGGATTTGTTGACCACCCTGCGGAGGTTCCAGGTGGACTCCGGTGCCAGGGTGACCGTCTTCAGTCCGCTATCTTTAAGTATCGAAAGGAGCTGGTCTGTTACTGATTCCACCCGCAGGGAGGGCAGGGTGATCTGGAAATCCTTTTCCAAAAGTTGTTGGCACAGGTCCTCTATCCGGGAGTGGTCCGAGACTGCCGCCCCTATGAGGGCCACCTTGTTTAGTCCCGTGGATTTTCTGGTCTTCTGTGCTGTTTCTAGGAGTTCCTCCAGGGGCACTTCCCTGCGGGGACGGTACAGGCAGCCGGCCATACAGAACCGGCAGCCCCTGGTGCACCCCCGGGACACCTCCAGGAGGAATGATCTTCCAAAGGCCGGGATCAAACGTTTCTCATCTGTCTCAGGTATAACCTGGTGCACCGGCTTCCAGGCCTGTTCCATGTCCTGGATGAGGTTGATCTCCACGGGATTATCAGGTAGATAAACTCCCTTAACCTCCAGGAAGCTCTCCAACTCCAATCTGGGCTTGTCCAGTTTTTTAAATACTTCTAAAAAATTGGGGAGGATGGCCTCCCCATCACCCACCAGGAACAGATCCACAAAGGGAGACATGGGCAGGGGGTTGGAGGTGGCGCAGGGGCCCCCGGCTATTACCAGGGGATCATCCGGTTTTCTTTTATCTTTCCGGATGGCTAGACCACCCTTATGGAGCATCTCCAATACGTGGATGTAGTCCTCCTCGTACTGGAGTGAGAATCCCACCAGGTCAAAGTGCTTTAAACGGGTGCCGGTTTCCAGGCTCTTAGCCTGGGGGTAAACCACCCTCTCGCAGTAGGTGTCCTCCCGGCTGTTTAGAAAATCGTAGATGATGTGAAATCCCAGGGAGGACATGGCACTGCGGTACAAGTTGGGGTAGCAGGAGGCGAAGCGCAGCTCCACCCCCCGGGGTTTCTTGACCACCACGTTATGTTCCCGGAGCATAGTTTATTATCTAACCTTTTACATAATCAACTTAACCTAAAAATGGGGCTGAGCGCATGGGAGATAAGAGATACCGGAAAGTGGCGGTTGGGGGAACCTTCGACAAGTTCCACCAGGGCCACCGCATGCTACTGGAGAAGGCCTTCCAGGTAGCCCAACAGGTCCTCATCGGAGTTACCTCCGATGAATTCGGTGGTCAGAAGGGGGAAATAGAGCCCTGCAACGTCAGGATGGCCAATCTGAACGCCCTCCTGGAGGGACATAGTGACTACGTCATAGCCAGGCTGGAGGAGCACTACGGCCCCACCATAGAGGATGAAACTATAGAGGCCATTGTGGTCAGCCCTGAAACAGAACCCACCGCCCAGAAGATCAACCAGATACGAAAGGAAAAGGGGATGAAACCCCTGGACATTGTGAAGATCGGGATGGTGTTAGCTGAGGATGGGAAACCCATTTCATCGACTAGAATAAGGAAGGGAGAGATAAACCCCGACGGGAGCCTTAAATGATGAAGGTTAACGTGGGAACCCACAACCCCCTGAAGGTGAGGGCCACCCGCAACGTGATGGAGAAAATCTACACCAACGTAGACGTGGAGGGCATAGAGGTGGACTCCGGGGTAAGTGACCAGCCCATCGGCCTGGATGAAACCATACAGGGAGCAGTTAACCGGGCCCGGAATGCCTTCCTGGACGCGGATTTATCGGTGGGTATCGAATCAGGTTTACTGGCCGCACCCCACAGCATCACTGGTTATCTGGACCTGCAGTGGTGTGCCATCTACGATGGGGAACGGATCACCCTCGGGGTGAGTGCTGGCTTCGAATATCCCCCTGTCGTGGTGGAGGAGGTACTGAAGGGCCAGGAGGTTGGTGAGGTGATGGACGAGGTCACCGGGGTGGAGAAGCTGGGCCAGAAGACAGGGGCGGTGAGTATTCTGACCAAGGGACTTTTGGATAGGACTGAGAACACGGAGCAGTGCGTGCTGATGGCTATGATCCCTAGGATGAATTCAGACCTGTATTTAGAAATTTGATAATATGAATCTGAAGGATAATCTTGATTTAATTATCGCACTGGTCATTTACTTTGTTATAGGCTTTGTTTTGTGGGGGTATTTCCAGTATAGCTTTGGTCCTGGTGCTGATGGTATATGTTATATCAGTATTGCTGAGAAGTATGCAATAGGAAACTTTAAAGATGCTGTGAATGGGTATTGGGGACCTTTGTTCTCTTGGTTGCTGGTCCCTTTCCTATTGAAAGGTTTCACACAACTATCGGCTTTAAAATCAGCCTGGGCTTTATCTTTAGTTATAGGATCCTTTAACATCTTAGGGATGTATTTTTTAAGTTACAGATTTAAAGTTGGAAATACAATAAGAACTCTTTTTGTATTGTCTTTGATTCCTGTTACGCTGTATTTCGTTTATTACATGTTAAACGCGGATTTATTGATGTCAAGTTTCCTTATTTTCTATCTCAACCTCCTATTTGACCATAAATATCAAAATAAGCTAAATTTGGGCTTTCTTTGTGGGTTGACAGGTGGTTTAGCTTATCTTAGTAAAAGTTTTGCTTTTCCATTTTTTTTGGCCCATTTTTTATTTTTTAACGCTATTTATTACTTTAAAAGGGACTATAAAAACAAAACAATTTTAAAGAATCTGTTAATTGGTTTGACGGTATTTTTTTTAATCAGTGGGGTTTGGTCTTTAGCAATTAACGAAAAATATGGGCATTTGACTATAGGGACTTCTGGGACTTACAATTATAATGCTCTGGGCCAAGATGTCCAATTGAATCACCCTATGAACATGTTTGGCGTTGTTGCACACCCTAACCCCACTGCTATAACTCCATGGGAGGATCCTTCCTATGTAAAACTTAAATCGTGGAATCCTTTTGATTCTACCGAATCTTTCCAATATCAGCTGAATATTATTTTAAAAAACATAATCAAAACAATTAATATAATAGCTTCTTTTTCTCTACTTGTCCTATTTATACTCATATTAAGCATTATAATATATTTTAAATCACCAGATGAACGAGTAAAATGGAGAATATTCTGTTTGATGGTAACCATTCTAATATTTATCTTAGGATATATTCCATTTTTTGTTGACACACGATATTTTTACTTTTTATTCTATTTAGTGCTATTATTAGGTGTTTATCTAATCAGTGCAATCAAAGAAAAATATGATCTAAAAAATAGGATGTTTAATGTGCTAATGGTGGCTTTCTTCATTTTATTAATTATTTCACCCACTCTTGCTCTTATCCATTCAACTGATGATAAGGCGATCTACGATCTTAGTGAAAATCTTAAAAATGATTTTAACGTTCATGGTAATATCGCCTCTGATTCACTCGCATTACAGACTCTTTTTTTAGCGTATTACCTTAATTCCCCTTTTTATGGTGCCACTGACTCTTATTCTCAAGACCTTGAAACAGGGCTTGAAAAAAATAATATCGACTACTATATAGTTTGGAATCAAACTAAAAAGATAAACTTGAGCCATTATAAAGAAATAACCACTACAGAACCAAACCTTCCTAGAATTTTTAAACATGAAACCGCATAATCATCAACTAGATGAGAAGCTCATTATTTAACCTTATGGAATCAAGATGTCTAATTGAACCGGTATTTAAGGAGAATAGGTGGTTATAATCAAAATAGGAGTCATAACGTCAGCCTACCCTGAATATGAGGATGATCCTCATGGTATTTTTGTGCACCGACTTATGAAGGAGATAGCCAAAAAGGGTCATGAAGTTCATGTCATTGCTCCACATACCGGTGGAAAATCCAAATATACCATGGATAATGTTTCGATAGAGAAATTCCACTATTTCTATCCTAAAGGCTATGAAAAATTAGCTGGACGGGCGGGGATGATCGATAACGTAAAGGAAGGATGGTTTGTAAAGCTTCAGGTTCTGACTTTTCTTATTTTCAATGTCTGGTATTCCCTTCTAAGATTCAGAGATGTTGACCTAGTCCATGTGCAGTGGCCCATCCCCAACGGCCTGGGTGCCCTTGTTTTAAAAAAAATTTTTGGAGTTCCTTACATCAACACCATACATGGGGAAGAGGTTTATCTAGCCAAACGATATCATCTACAATTTGCTTTACGATGGCTGGTGAATAATTCAAGTAAGACTGTTACTAATAGCTCTGCTACCAGGAAAGCTTGTGTAGATGCAGGGCTGGATGAGGATAAATTAGAGGTCATACCCTTTGGGGTGGACACCGAGTTTTTCAGGCCGATTGATGTTCCTCGAACTGATAATTACTTTCACATTTTATCGGTGGGTTATTTGATTGAGAGAAAAGGCCATGAATATTTAATCAAGGCTATGAAGGAGATAGTGAAAGAAAGAGATGATGTCAGGTTGAAGATTGTGGGATCGGGGCCGCTGGAGGGTAAATTAAAGAGCCTAATATCGGAATTAAACTTAGACCCGTTTGTGGAGATTATTAAAAACGTATCTGATGACGAATTATTAAAATTGTATAATTTTTCTGATGTATTTGTTCTCCCGGCAGTAGTAGATTCTCAGGGTAATACAGAAGGTTTAGGAGTGGTTTTATTGGAGGCTATGGCTTGTGGTGTGCCGGTTATTGGTTCAGATGTTGGAGGTATTTTAGATATAATAAAAGACAGAGAGAATGGTTTACTTAGAAGGGAAAAGGATTTTTTGGGAATCAGTAGAGTTATCATTAAACTTGTGAAAGACGAAATTTGTAGAAAAAATCTTTCATTAAAAGGTTTTGAAACAATTAAAAAGAGATTTACTTGGGCAAAAATTTCTGAAACTTACAGTGACGTATATAAACAAGTGGTTTCATGAATAAAAAGAGAATTCTATATTTAATGCATATTGATTGGCGGTGGATTAAACAAAGACCTCAATTCATTGCTGAAGGCCTTTCCAATATCTATGATATTAAGGTTGCTTATTTTGTCAGTAAACAATTTTTATTTGGTGAGGTTACAGAATTGTCTAATCATAAAAATATTGATTTTTTACAATTATTTAGGCTTCCTTTTTATCATAATACAATAATTTACGATTTGAATAAATTTTACATGAGAATTATTTTCAAATCTTTAATCAAGAAATATGATCCTGATTTTATATGGATTACTTTTCCTCAGTTATATGATTACATCCCTCCAAATACCAAATGTAAAGTTATTTATGATTGTATGGATCTTTCGACTGGTTTTGATTTTCCAGAAAGTTTTAAATCTAAGATATTAAATTTAGAAGAAAAATTAGTTACAGATGCTGATTTAGTTTTTGTATCCTCTAATTTTCTTTTTAAAAGATTGGATAGGAAATACCGATGTGAAAATAAATTATTCTTAATAAGAAACGCGTTTGATGGAGAAATAATTGATGATTACCCTGAAAAAACAGCAAGAAAACCCTACAAGATAGGATATGTTGGAACTATTTCACAGTGGATTGATTTCACAATTATAAAAAGTACATTAGAAGAAATAAATGACATAGAATATCATTTTATTGGACCTTGTGAATTGAAAAATAAATTAACTGATGATAGAATTAAATTTCATGGAGTAATTAATCATGATGATCTTTATAACTATGTAAAACATCTTGATTGTTTCATTATGCCGTTTAAGTTAAATAAATTAGTAAAATCGGTAGATCCAGTTAAATTATATGAATATATCAATTATAATAAGCCTATATTTTCTGTTTATTATGATGAATTAGATTATTTCTCTCAATTTGTCCATTTTTATTCAAATACCAATGAATTAATAGATTTATTGAAACAGACGATAGAAAATGGTTTTACAGATAAACATGAAGGTTCAAAACGCATTAATTTTTTGAAAGAAAATTCTTGGGATATAAGAATAAATCAAATTAAGCATCTTCTAGATACATTGTGAATGTATATCGGGGACCTGAATGAGTACAGAACGAACAATAGCAAAAAACACAGTTATATTACTTGTGGCTACCGTTTTAAGTTATATTTTAATGTTTTTCGTTAATATATTCATTGCCAGATATTTGGGGGCTGAAGAGTTTGGAATCCTTTCTCTAGCGATTGCTTTAACGGGAATTTTTACTATTTTTACAGATTTAGGATTGAATACGCTAACAATAAGGGAAATCGCAAGGAATAAAACACTAACGCGTGATTATTTAATTAACATAACTGTAATCAAAATATTATTAGCAATTTTGACTTTATTCATCGTCTTCTTTACGGTAAATATTTTTGGTTATACTGAAGAAGTTTCCTATATAATTTATTTAATTACATTTTCGATTATATTTACAGCTTTTACCAGCATTTTTAATTCCATTTTTCAAGCTTATGAACAAATGGAGTATATGTCAGTTGGCAATATTTTAAACTCTGCCATACTGTTTATGGGTGTTGTGATTGGCATATTCTGCAAATTAGATATCTTCTTTTTTGCTATGGTTTATATCATAGCAAGCATAGTAGTTCTTGTCTATAGTTTTATTATATACACTTGGAAATTTCCAATACCAAAAATTAACATTGATTTGAGTTTTTGGAAATTAACCTTAAAAGAAGCTCTTCCATTTGGAGTAACTAACATATTTGGGTCTATTTATTATTGGATAGATTCTGTAATGTTATCGAAAATGGTTGGAAACGAGGTTGTAGGATGGTACAACGCTGCTTATAGACTAATGTTTGTTTTTTTATCAATTTATACAGTATATTTAGCATCCATATTTCCTGTAATGTCAAAATTTTATGAAACTTCAAATGAATACTTGAAATTCTCATATGAACGATCTTATAAGTATTTATTAATTATTAGTTTACCAATAGCTTTTGGAACAACATTGTTAGCGGATAAAATTATATTATTAATTTATGGAGCGGGATACATTCCTGCAATATTTGCGCTTCAAATATTGATTTGGACTGTTCCTTTATTATTTATAAATGGACTTTCAGGTTATGTTTTAGGGGCTGTAAATAGGCAAATGGTGCTTACAAAGATTACCTTTATTGGAGTTGTTTTAAATATCATTCTTAATTTGATATTAATACCAAAATTTAGTTTTATTGGTTCTAGTGTTGCTACTGTTGTTACAGAGCTAATATTATCGCCTTTCTTAGTTTATCCTTTATTTAAAGCTGGTTATGCTAATAAAAAGGCTTTGTCAAAAGATCTCCCTAAACTTATAGTTTCAAATATGGTTATGGTAGCTATAATAATAATTTTAAGAGATTTACATTTGTTATTGATCATATTATTGGCTTCATTAGTGTATTTTGTAACAATATATTTATTTGGGGTATTAGATGAAATTGATATATCATTAATCAAACGTTTACTAAATTTAAGGTGAAGGAATGAAAATTTTAATAATATCTGATTCATTAGCTTTGGGAGGGGGTGCAGAAAAATTTGCAGCTTCTTTAGGAAATGAATTTCATAAAAAAAATCATAAGATTTATTATTTGACTTCCTATGATGATAGTCCTAAATATAATTTAGAAGGTAAATATCTGACTTTAAATGAAAAACGTTCGAGAAACATTCTTTTTAAGATTAAAGATTTTTTTAAAATGTCTTATAGAATTAGTAAGATATGTAAAAAAAATGGTATTGATCTTATCATTTCTGTTGGTGAAGTAGCAAATTTTCGAGCAATTTTAAGTAGATACCTTTTTAAAAATAATGTCAGAATATACGCCTCCCACCATTTATACCCTAAAACTCATAGGATAAACTATGATAGGATTAAATTTTTCTATCCTAAAGCAGATAAGGTTATTTGTGTTTCAAAGAAAATTGAAGATGTTTTAAAGGAAAATTATGGTTTAAATAATCTTTTAACTATATATAACATGATAGATATCCAATCTAACCTTAAAAAGGCCAATGAACCCATTGAAGAATATGAGGAACTACTTACTGAAAAATTTATTTTTATTAATATTGGACGTTTGAGTTATCAGAAAGGTCAATGGTACTTAATACGGAGTTTTAAAGAAGTCACTAATAGATACAAGGATGCTATACTATTTATTTTGGGTGATGGCGATTTAAAACCAAAATTAATTGAATTGATAAAAGAACTCAAACTTGAAAATAATGTCTATTTAGTAGGAAATCAGGAAAATGTATATCCTTTTTTAAAAATGAGCGAATGTTTTGTTCTAAGCTCTTTATTTGAGGGATTTCCCCTTACTTTGATTGAAGCCTTGTCTATGGATTTACCAATCATCTCAGTAGATTGCTTATCAGGACCAAGAGAATGTTTATGTCCAGATATTGATCTAGACCAATTAGTTGATTACCCGTATTTTGGAGAATATGGAATTTTAATAGAACCTTTTGAAAAAAAATTGAAATCGTCAAATGATAAACTAGATGCAAAAGAGCAAATGCTTTCTAATTTAATGATTAAATTTATTGAAGATCCTAATTTAAGAAAAAAATATTCTTATGGGTTGGATAGGGCTAGAAATTTTGATGAACATATGATTATTGATCAATGGGAAAGAATACTTCAAACATAAATGCTTTAAAACATTGTGGGTTTCATTTTATGAATCCAAAAGTTACAATAATTATTTTGAATTGGAATGGTTGGAAAGACACATTAGAGTGTTTAGAATCACTAGAGCAAATAAATTATAATAATTACGATGTTATTGTCGTAGACAATCATTCTCAAGACAATTCTGTACAAAAAATTAAAAATTATTTAAAAAGCAAAGTAGGTACAGAATCTAATTTTATAGGTCATGGTCATGTTAATGGTCTTTTAAACTATTTTGAATATGCTGAAAGTGAAAATACAAGTATAGAAGAAGAATATGGTTTATTTAAAAATACAATACTGATAAAAAATAGTGAGAATTACGGGTTTGCAGGCGGGAATAACGTAGGGATTAGATTTGCACTTCAAAATCTTGATCCGGACTATATTCTACTTTTGAATAATGATACAGTAGTAGATAAAAATTTTTTAGAAAAACTGGTTTTTACTTGTTTAAATGATAAGAATATTGCATTAATCCAGTCAAAATTACTAGAATATGAAACATATAAAGTAGATTCGACTGGAGGTATATTTGATAGATATGGGTTTGGAATAAGTAGAGGATTAAAGGAAAATGATACTGGAAAATATGATGAAAATAAGGAGGATGGGTTTTTTTATGTTCTAGGAACTTGTATGTTAGTATCCGTAGATTTCATTAATGAAACCGATCCTGATGAATTTTTGGATTCTAATATTTTCGCTATTCACGATGATGTGGATATAAGTTGGCATGCTAGAATATTAGGGTATAAAATAGCGTATTGTCCTTCTTCAATATGTTTTCATAAACAACATAAATCCTTTAAGAAAAAAACTTCGATTTATATTAATTTTTTAATTTCTAAAAATTCAATATATATTTTATTAAAATATTATTCTATTAAAAATATAGTAATTTATTTACCGCTTAAACTAATAATTGATTTTACTTTATCCCTTGGAAGGATATTTGTAAATAAAGATACTGATCAATTAAAAACTTATTTTCAAGCGATTTTATGGAATAGTACTAATCTAAACAACACTTTGAAAAGAAGAAAAAAAATACAATCTAAAAGAAAAGTTAACGATAAAGAAATAATCAAATATATGGAGCCATATTCATTAAGGATATCAAATCTCAAGACTCAGTACTCTAAAAAATAACGTCATTAAATTCTATTAAAATGGATTTAATAATTAAACGTGTGCTCTAATAAGTTATTTTTTTCGACATTGTGAGTTACAAAATTTTCTTGATTTTAACATATGTAAAAAAATATACGCAAATTTTTTATCTCTCAACAAATTTTGGCTTTGTAGAAACCATGTTTTTTTTATTTGAAATTGAGTTTTTTGGATTTTTTTGGTAACTAAAAATAACTTTGTTGGTTTTAGGTTTAGTTTTTCCTGTTTTCACTTGAAATTACACTTACATATTTTTAAACACGGTTACTAAAGTATTTATAATGAGAAAGGGGAATAATATTATTATGATTAGCGAAATCTATTATTCCCCTGTTTATTGTGGGGTCTCAAAGCAGTTAAATCTTTTGGATTTTAATTTTAAAAATTCTAATATTCAATGTTTAAAAAGATTTTTAAACAAGAATAGTCGATTAAAAGAAAATAAATTGGTCGAATTCATTGAAAGAACATATTATTATGTTAAAATAGCGATAAGCAAGTATTCTAATGCTTTTTCAAACCATTTATATTCACAACATGCTTTATTCACTATATTGGCAATGAAAATTTACACAAAATCAACATATCGTGAAAATAATTGATTTTATTGATGTATCAGACCTGATTAAGAAATATTTGAGAATAAAAAAGGTTCCGCACTTTACTACGATCCAAAAATTTTTTAAAAGATTACCTTCAAAACAAATTAGAGAAATTAATCGTTTAATATTATCATTAAACGATATTAAAGCAGATATAATAGCGTTAGATGGCTCTGGTTTTACGAATGATTATGCGGACAAGTATTATGCTAAAAATACGGCAAAAAGAAAGAAAAAGCTATATAAAAAACCATTTAACAATAGACGTGAAAACGCGTCTTATTTTATATTATCAAACATCACGTGGACCAAAATATGATACACAATTTGCAAAACCTGCATTAAGACAAATTAAAAAGTATAAACCACATTACATAGTAGCAGACAAAGCATATGACACAGAACCAATAAGAAAATGTATAAATGAAGAACTCAAAGCATTTGACCAAATACCTCTCAAAAACAGAGCAAAAAAAGGACAATACAGACTAAAAAGCCCAGCAATATTCCGACAGACAATATACATAAACAGAAACAATATAGAAAGCATATTTTCAGCAATAAAGAGAAAATTTAACGGCACAAACCATAGTAGAAGCACACAACTATCAAACAAAGAAACTAAACTCAAAAACACAATATACAACATCTACAGATCAACACAAATCAACTAAAAAAAGGGTTTCTACAAAGCCCAAATTATAATAAAATTTGAACTAATCCTGATCTTAAACCCCTATAATAGGCAAAAATCAAATCTTGGTCCCAGTAATAGATACTAAAAAAAATAGGGAATATGATGGCTCCAAAAATCTGATAAACCACAAAAATCCAATAATCACTTCTTTTTGCCCACTTCTTCATAAAAATCCAACGATTACGGGTGATATAATACAAACCAACTGGTTTTGAAATTCCACCACCCGATTTGGATATTTTATGCCAAACTTTAGCTTCAGGAACGTAAAGACTTTGATAACCTGCTTTGTTAGCTCTTAAGGTCCAGTCTGATTCTTCAAAATATAGAAAATAATTCTCATCCATCAGTCCGATCTTCTTTATTACTTCAGTTTTTATGAGAAAAGCAGATCCACTCACATAATCTACTTCTTTTTTTTCTTCATACTGGCCCTGGTCCACTTCGCCACTTCCTATCTGGATACCTCTAGCGAGTTTCCATGAAATCTTGCAACCTGCACTCCAAATAATATCTGGTTGGTTATAATAATAGATTTTAGGCCCCAATATTCCGATATTTTTATTAGATTCTCCTTCCTGGACAAGTTCCTTTAAAAATGAATGATCAACAACTGTGTCATTATTTAAAAGTAATATGTAGTTTGGATTAATATTTTCCAGAGCAAGTTTAATCCCTACATTGTTCCCCCCTGGAAATCCGTAGTTTTTCTTACATTTTATTAGGACTAAATCATGTTTTCCAATAGAAGATGGATTATCATCTTCATCATATTCTAAAACTTTTATTGGTTTGTTTTTTTCTTGGTAATCGAAAAATCTGGATTCGATTTTTAGTTCGCCTGCACAGTAGGATCTTATCTTGCTAAGAGAGTCATCCTGAGAGTGATTGTCGACTAAAATAACAGCAAAGTTATCGTAATTAATTTGGTAAACTGATTCCAGGCATTCAATGGTATCCTGCCATCCATTCCAGTTTACTATTATTATTACAACTTTATCTCCAGTATTCATAAAACGCTCTCTATAAGAATAATTTTTATCTAATCTCATTTAAATTCTTTAAATGTTGATCTATTTACCTTTTTTGCAGATCTATCATGTTCAGAGTGATAGTTGAAATTAAATATAGATATATGGAAGAATTAGCCAATAGTACGATATAATTAGATTAGTTAAATTAATAACATTAGGTGATCTGTTGAACTTTCAAAAAGTGAAGTCTCCGAACTTTTCTAAATTGCTATTTTTAATAATTTTAATAGGAATTGTGGGTACTTACACTTATTTTAAGGTAAAACTTCAGATAGACATAGGCCCTGTTTCCGATACCTTTGATCTACTGTCAAATGCAGCTTTGTTCGCTGGAAAAGGGATAGGATACACAGATCTCAATCGACCCCCTGTACTTTCACTATTAACATCGATATTCTTTGTCTTCACTGGCCTATCAATATGGCCTATTTTTGTTGTTGATGGGTTATTGTATTTTTTTGGTGTTATTGGGCTTTATTTATTTTTAAAAGAACGTTTTAACCCTTTAATGAGCTTTATTGGGGCTTTATTATTTGCCACATTTCCTTTAATCATAACATTTACTGCCGTAGGTTATAACGATGTATCTGGAGTAGCTGTGGTTATATGGGCCATTTATCTTACTTATTTGGCAGTGAATAAGGATTCCAAGTATTTTTTACTATCTTTTCCCATGGCTATGCTGGCGTTTTTGACGCGATTTAATAATGCATTAATTATTTTTCCCATATTCCTGTACATTTTAATTAATAGAGATAAGATAAAAAGTTCAAAGAATATTATTTTTGGTATGCTTTTGTCGTCATTGATCCTAATTCCTTTATTCCTTTTCTTCAACGCGAAATTTGGCAATCCACTGTATCCTTTCCTAAGTTTTTTCCAGTCATCAGGAGGTGCAGGATATACTGCTGCTACGGAACACTTTGCTTATAACCCTGATTTGCTGTACTTCATAAAAAACATGCCAGTTTACATCGGAGCACAATCTGCCGTGATTATTGTATTTACTGCTATGGGCTTTGCAGTTCATCTTTTTAGAATGTGGAATAAAAGCAGATCAGGAGAAAAGTCCTGGTCAATCAATATTAAAAACTTTAAAACAAATTATAAGGTGCCATTACTTCTCCTATTTATCGCTTTATTTTTAATTAGCTTTGGAAAAATACACTACATGTTTAGCGAAGGTATATTCTTTTTTATAGCGTATATTGTCTTTTTAATATCTAAAGATTATAAAATGGGCTTGGATATGGATTTACTTTTCTTCTCCTGGTTTATGGCCTTTTTTATTTTCCAAAGCGTTTATGTAGCTAAGGATCATAGATATGTTATCACCATGTACGCCCCGCTGGCTTATTTTTTAGTTAGGGGACTTTCATGGGCTGTTTCAGAACTTGAGGTAAATTTTAAAGGGAAAAATATCACGAAATACTTCATGGCCATTGTACTGACTCTTATGATGTTATTGTCTGTATTCACCCAATATCCGGCCATTGAAGAGGGTAACCAACAGAACAAACTCTTCAATCAAGAATCAATTCAAACCAGTAACTGGATCAAAAACAACGTCCCTGATTACAAATCCAAAGTTATCTACGCCGATTTCCCATCCTATTTTGCCTGGTACCTCCAGATGGATGTGAAACAGATGCCATTTTATAAGAATAAAGAAAAATTGTATGCAGGAGGTACGAGGGATTTAAATTTAACTCCAGAAGATTATGTTTTATTTAAAACAGAACTGGAAAGAGATAATCCAGATTATTACATTTCCTTAGTATGGGCACGTATGAATTTCACTTCAAACTATGAAGAAGCTCAAAAAATCGGTTCAGTAATTATTTTCAAAAAAATCAATTGATTTTAATCTTTATCCTTATCTAATCTTTTCCTCATCAATTTGTTTTCCTTCTGAACGATGTAAATCTCCCTTTTCAAAAGGCTGATCTGGGTTGCCATGAAACCAAAAATAAGTATCTGTATCCCTGAAAGGAGGGTTAGCAACATGAATATCATCAAAGGCCGGTTAGGGTCTAATTGTCCAATTAAGTATAAGTAGAATAGATAAATTGCAGATACAACCCCTATTATGCATAATGCCAGTCCCACAAATCCGAACAGGATCATGGGCCTCTCATAGAAGGTCAAAAGCAAGTGTGAAATGGTGGTTGATCTGAATTGTACCTTGGATTCACCTAATTCCCGTCCCTTTAAAGTTACTGGGACTTCAATGATTTTAAAATCCAGTGCTATAGCTTTTGATAGTATTTCTGGATTTATTGCTGTACCACGGGACTCTATCTCAATAGAATCTAAGACTTCCTTTCTGTATGCTCTTAGAATACCGGTGACGGTGCTGATGTTTTCATTCATGGAGTAACCAACTATGCGGTTGGCCATTTTACTCACAAATAGCCTGATAAAAGGTATGCCTTCGGTTTTGCCCCCGTGCATGTACTGGGAACCAATAACAACATCGGCATTTTCTTCATACAACTTCCAAACCAACAAGGGGATGTAGTTGGGATCGTAGCTTAGATCCGCATCTAAAGTTACAATAACCTTACCTTTAGCATTTTTAAATCCAGTTACTAAAGCTTTGCCCATCCCCATGTTCACCTGATGCTTGAGAACTTCCACTTCCTGATTTTCTGATGCATACTGTTCCAGTAGAGTAAAGGTGTTGTCTGCACTACCATCATCCACTGCAATTATTTGGAATGGACTGTACTGTCTCAGTACATTCTTCACTTCCTGCAAAGTATGGAGGACATTTTCCTCCTCATTGTACATGGGAATGATCACTGAAACTTCCATGCTTCATTGTTTAACAGCAATTCCATATATATTTTTATAAAATTAGAATACAAAATATTCAAAATTGACTTACTGGCTTTTATGAGGTTTTATCAACTGTTAATCAGTAAATTGAAAGGAAATAAAGTATTAAAAAGAAGTTATGAATAGAAAGATTTATCTGGATTACATCTTGCCAATGGTGTTGTCGCGGGCGGTGTTTATTACTTCTGTAATATTACCACCTACGGACTTGGTAATTCCAAAGATGTATCCTCCGGCAACGATCACGATGATGAGCAGGGCACCTATAAGTAAGATCATTTCAGCACTGATTTGCCCGTTTTCATCAAAATAGGTGTAAGGTTTCATGTTAGACTATTTAAATTTTATTCTTTTTAATATATAATCATCTAGTAGGAGCATCCGTAAAAGAAGAAACTTGCATCTAAGATGCAGCTTCTTTTTTAATTATCCTATTTTGGCGCTGGTCCGTACAGTACTAATGTCGCCAGAAACTTGCATAGCAAGTGTGCCTTGCATGTAGGTGTAGTATATGTAGAGAGCTGCTATGGCTATGACGATTACTCCACCGAATAGTAGGATGTATTCAGCTGCTCCTTGTCCACCTTCATCTTTAAAAAAATCCATTCCAATCACCACCCTTTGATAAAAGGTTAGAAAAAATAAATAAAACTTGCGTCAGTTAGACGCAGGTTCTATTCGATAGGATTTAATTTATCCTATTTTGGCGCTGGTTCTTACAGTACTAATGTCCTGTGTGGCTTTTAATTGGGTAGATCCTTGCATGTAGGTGTAGTATATGTAGAGAGCTGCTATGGCTATGACGATTACTCCACCGAATAGTAGGATGTATTCAGCTGCTCCTTGTCCACCTTCATCTTTTAAGAACTCCATATTTTTTTCCTCCATGTGTAGTTTATTCTATGAATGTCAATATTGTTATGTATGACTACTCATTAATAAATGTTTGGTTTTTTTTATATTTTTTGATGAATGTTGTTCTCAAATATCAACCCCCACCTTGCCAGTGTTGAGTACTATTATTCACGAACTATTATTTTTACTTTTGGGATGTATTTTGGTACATACCGGGCTGGGAATGATTCATACTAGATACAGATCCTAGGAATAATTCACAATTTTAAAGCATTATTAATCACAAGCACTGATAGGTTAACAACATGAAGGCACTCTTCATACCCTGCGGTATTGGAATGGGACATGCATCCCGGTCCCTGGCAGTGGCTCAGAAACTAGAACACGACGGCTTCGAAGTTTTATTCGCCAGCTACGGCGAGGGGTACCACTTTCTAGGGGAATTCACAGATTACCAGCCGGTGGAGCTTCCGGAGATCAAGTTCTACGGGGGTGCCGGGGAATTGGACCTCAAGTACACCGCCCGTAAATCCATGGATGTCCCCTTCACCTTTCTCAGGAGCATCTACCACGAGTCCAAAATAATAAAAAAATTCCAGCCCGATGTGGTGGTTGCCGACTCCCACTACTCAGCACCCCTCACCTGTAAGGTGTTGGGAGTGCCCTGTGTACTTATCAGTAACGAGTTGCAGTTCAACTTCAAAGAACTCTACCCCCATGATCGGAAGATGGAGTACCTGGAGACAGGTCTGGAACGGTTCATCCAGGACTCTGCCAAACTATCCCAGGCCATCATAGTCCCGGATATCCCCGGATCCCAGGAGATACCAGTTAAGATAAAAAATAAGATAACCTGCACTGGTCCTCTTTTAAAAAAGGATCCAGGGTCCATCCCCAGCCGGGTGAAACTCCGGAAAAGCAACAACCTGGATCCTTCACACCGGGTGGTGCTGGCCACGGTGGGTGGAAGCCACTTCGGTGCTAAGCTGTTGAGGTTAATGGCCCAGGCCGTGGATAGAATAAAAAGCCACCATATCATCCTGGTCACCGGCCCCCACATTGACTCCAGCTTTCTACCCCTCCCACCTAAGGTAATGGTTAAGAGGTTCCTGGGGGACATGTTGGATTGGATGAAGCTCTCGGATCTGGTGGTCAGTCTGGCCGGGCACACCACCTCCATGGAACTGGCTTCCCTGGGGGTGCCTAATCTGATGGTGCCCATTGAAAACCATCCCGAGCAGATGAAGAACGCTTTAAACATGCAAAAGTTTGGGATATCCCGGATCAGGGATATGAAGGATCTTTCCCCGGGCAAATTGGCGGAGGATATAAATTATCTGTTGGAGAGTGATGATTTACGACTTGGTGCTTCAACTACTAAAAAGAAATTTCAAGAGTACCAGGGAACCAAGGAGGCCGTCAATATTATTAGGTGCTGTGCCAAGGGGTTAGGATAATCCCATTAATTTATAAATAACCCCTTATCATAATAAGAGTAGGAGGCTTATGATGATAAAAATGATAGTCACCATTTTTGGGTTGTTACTGGTAATCGCTGGATTCTACTTAATGTACCTTGGGTTCTTAACTCCACCCAGTCCATTAGCATTCTTCTTGGGACTGATCTTGACGGTGCTGGGTATGGTTATAATCATCTTGTTTGCCGGCTCCACTACCCGGCCCAGAATTCCCACCTCACCTAAAAAGGAGGTAAGCCCTAAAACAGCTCGAACTGAAGCATTAAAGGACCTTACCGTTTCTAAAACTCCTAAAAAAGAGAAATCTTATCCTAAACAGGTAAAAAGGAAGGTGCCTCCTATTCGACCCCGCCCTGCACCTAAGGATACTCAAACCAAGCCTCCATTGGAAGAAAAACCAGCAGAAGAACCTAAAAAGATCACCCCTCCAAATAGGGAGGAGTTTAAAAAGATCACCCCTCCGCCCAGGGAGGAATCTAAACCTCCAGAGCAGGATGAAAATCCGCCAAAGGTTAAAACTCCCCCTAAAATTGAACCTGAGAAAAAGGAAGCAAAACCCGTGAAAAGGACGCCTGTAGTACCCAAAAAAGCTCCTGATTCTGAGGTTAAAGATGATTCCTACGTCAAGAACAGGCTGGAACGCCTTAAGGATGACTACATCCTCAATTCCAAGGACATAGAAACACTGGTTGATGAGAGGCTGGACTCCTTCAAGGGAACTCTGAACCGTCTTAAAACGGAAACCACGGATCCCAGCATCATCTGGTCATTTGAGGCCCAGGATGTCCAGGGAGCCCTTAAAGACACCATATCCCAGGCAGAGGAGAAGATCCTGATGATGTACCCCTGGGTGCGTAACATCGATGTATCCATACTGAAGAAGTTCATGGACACCCAGAGCAGGATGATCATCCAGGAAGCCAGCCTGGACGACGATACCTCAGTAGAACTTATCAAACTCTTATTGGAAAACCAAGTCCAGATCAGGACCATGCCCCATGTGCACACCGTGGCAGTGGTGGCTGATGATAAAAATGGACTTATAATCTCCACCGACCCCATCTACGATAGCTACGAGGTGGGCGTTGTCTACCGGGATGAGAAATCCATCCAGGAAATAGAGAACATGTTTGAGGATGCCTGGAACCTGTCCAAGGAGATGAAACTAGAATGAGAATAACCTGGCTGGGGCATTCTGCCTTTGAAATAGTCACCAGTGAGGATCTGCACATCCTCATCGATCCCTTTATAACAGAGAATCCCGCCTGCACCTGCAGTTTGGATGAGGTCCAGGCCGATGTGATCTGTGTGACCCACGGCCACAACGATCACTTCGGAGACACCCTGAAGCTGGCTGAAAGGGATGGATCCCTGGTGATCTGCATCCATGAACTCTCCAAGTACCTGGAGTGCCAGGGAATCGAGGCCTGGGGCATGAACATGGGCGGTACCGTGGAGGCCAGGGGCGTTAAAGTAACCATGGTAAACTCCAACCACTCCTCGGATATGGACTTCCTGGAGGGCATGGGCCCCGGGGGGAGTTCCTGTGGCTTCATACTGGAACTGGAGGATGGGAAAAAGATTTACCACTCGGGAGATACTGGAATCTTCGGAGATATGAAGACTGTGATTAGAGATATTTACAGTCCCCACCTGGCAATGCTGCCCATTGGGGACCGTTTCACCATGGGCCCCCATGAGGCTAAGATAGCAGTGGAGTGGCTGGATGTGGATGTGGTAATACCCATGCACTACAACACCTTCCCGGTGATAGAACAGGACCCAGAGAAGTTCAAAGAGTATGTGGAGTCCACTACCGGGGCAAAAGTCGTTGTTCTAGAGCCGGGTGAGACTTACCAGGAGTGATTATGTGGTTAATGTTGTTTTCAAGATTTTCAGGCGAAACTACTTTCGCGATATATTCTACAAGCTAATTGGAAAAAATAAAAAACTTAAGATCGGATTTTACGGACACCCCAACTCAGGGAAAACTACCCTTGCTAACAGGATAACCACGGACTGGATCGGCCAGTCCCTGGGACTGGTATCCGAGGTGCCCCACGAGACCCGGCGGGTTTACCGCCAGGAACACGTGACCCTCAAGCAGGACGGCATGGAGCTGGACTTCGACATCATAGACACCCCTGGGATCGCCACCAAGATCGACTACAAGGACTTTCTGGAGTTCGGCCTATCCGAGGAGGAAGCCAAGGAAAGGGCTAAAGAGGCGACTAAGGGGATCATTGAGGCCATAAAATGGTTGGATGATGTGACTGGTGTACTGCTGGTGGTGGACGCCACCCAGGACCCACTGACCCAGGCCAACATCACCATCATGGGTAACCTGGAGGCCCGCAAGATACCCTTCCTCATAGTGGCCAACAAGATAGACCTACCCGAGGCCTCCACCGAGAGGATCAAGGCGGTTTTCCCCCAGCACAGGGTGGTATCCATCTCCGCCCTGCAGGGAGATAATGTGGAAGGCCTCTACCAGGCCATGGTGAACCATTTCTAGGAGTGATTAATGTGGAAGAAATAAGTAACAGTCTCAAGATGGATTTCCTCTCATCCGATGCCCTTAAGAACCGCTCCAGTATGGAGAAAATCGCCATGATCGTGGATAAAGTAAAAAATGGTGACCTCTTGGTTATGGAGGGCGGCTTAACCCCCAGTGAGGAAGCGGAGCTCATAGAAACCACTATGCGGGAGATCGATGTGGAAAACTTCCTGGGAATCGACATCTACACCCTGGAGAAGGATCAGAGCACATTCTTCGGCTTGTCCAAGCGCAAAACCGTGGGTATAACCATCATTGGCCCGGCCAATGTCATGAAAACCGTTAAAAGGAAGTCCAACTTCCTGTCCATGATTGCCCAACTGGGTGGTGCCGATGCACCGGTGCATTAAGTGCCATGCCGAGTACGAATCATCAGAGATCCTCCTGGAGGGCTGTCCAGAGTGTGGTAGTAAGTATTTTGAATACCACCAGGAGGGAAAACCCCCTAAGATAAGGGAAGCCCGGGGGGACTCTATTGAGACCATCATGGTCCATGAGCATGGGGTCTACGAGGTGGATCTGCCCAGCCTACTGGGGGATGACTCCATCATTGTCTCTGATGAGGAGGGCAAGTACCTCATTGACCTTAACTTCCTCTTAAAAAAGGGGTTGAAGGAGAAAAAAAGGCATTAAACCTACTATTTATTGGACATCAGCTGCCAGGAACCCATACCTATGGCTATGAAGGGATCAACAGGTAGCTGATCCTTACCCAGAGGTGCTCCGTAAAAACTCATCATACACACCACTAGGGGTAGAGCAAGGTCAAGGGTGGTGCTGATGATAAACCAGGATCATCCCCCCATCTTTTTTAGGATTAGAAAAGATCAGCACACACAGTGGTCAGGGAAATAGCCAGGGACGTGATGGATTCTAAAAGTGGACTGTCCATCAACTTCAGGGGGATTAAAATCAGTACTCCATTACTTCAGGGAGTTTTTTAGCAAATTCAATGCACATAACCAGGTCATTTTCCACAAATCGGGCCTTGGTATGTTTATGGTTCTGGTTGATATTCACTAGTTCTGCGTAGAATTCACTGGCATCTGCCTCGGATACCTTCTTCACACTATCCATTCCGGCTTCCAGGAACATCCGGGCGAAGACCGGTCCCACCCACTTTATCCGGGACAGATCCGAAAGTTTGGCTAACTCCCGGATTTCCTCCCGCCTCAACCCCACCTCTTCACCCAGCTCATCCCTATCCTGGCTGGTTTTCGCCCTCTTAAAAAGTTCTAGGGTGGTTTTTATCCCGGCAGCCTCGAGCTTTTCTACAAGTTCAGGCTTAACTCCTGGGAGTTTGGAGAGCTTAACTGGCCCTGGTTTCAGGCTCAAGACCTCCCTTCTTAAAACCAGAAGGTAATCCTCTGGTAGCCCTGTTTGTGAGGCAAATTCTCGGACCTTCCTGGATGTTTTTAAAGCGTCCATCAGTTCCTGGAGGTTAGATATCCCCTTCCTGGATAGGATGTTAAACCGGGCATCCAGGTCCTCCTTCAGTATCTGCCGGCTGGGAAGAAGGGAGGCTTTCTTTAGTTCCTCTTGCCAGGTGTGTAATGGATAATTCTGGAAGTCTAAATAGTAATCATCACTCATACTAGGCTCTCCCATCCTACTATACAAGGTGGAGGATTTCTTTGGTTCCGCATCCCCACCTGGGTGAATCTGGAATGGAAAAATTCATTTTTTTCTGATCTTGATCCTTACAATATTCATGTTAAGGGATAAGTTTTTAACAAAATCCATACCTCAGCCTCTTCATGGATATTGTTTCCTGATACTCGTCTTTATATCTAACTAATGATTCTTCACAGCTAGGTTGAAGAGGTCAATGTCTTGCTGGGGATAAGCCACTGCCTTTCTTAGAACTTCCAGATCCATCAGAACCAGGGATAGATACCCGGCCACCTCCAGGGTGCTCCATATTTGGATTCGTGTATAACCAGTGTTTTCAGTATTTCAACTCACCTACTCTAATTCAACCCATCTTCTCCTGCACATCACACTTTCCAGGGGGTAACACCCGGATGATATCCTCCAGGGAGACTAGATCATCCCGTTTTAAGTGTTTCCTGATCTCCCGGCTGAGCTCTTCCTTTTTACGGTAACCGGGCTTCAGTACCACGTACCTATCCGTGTACTGGGAGACAGCCTCCTGGGGCCCGGCCATCAGCCGCTCTCCCTGGTAGTCCACCACCCCCACCGCCACTTCCAGGGGCACGCCACGGATGTAGTTCCGGCTGCCCCGGATTATGAAGGCACCCCTGCCCAGGAACTCTCCGGATTGGGGGGTTTT
Organism: Methanobacteriota archaeon; assembly: GCA_029556335.1. Classification (GTDB taxonomy): domain Archaea; phylum Methanobacteriota; class Methanobacteria; order Methanobacteriales; family Methanobacteriaceae; genus Methanobacterium. The sequence continues at coordinate 7,729 of JAKQFA010000030.1, read as the reverse complement.
GGAGACCTGGTCCGGGTGGACCCAGTAGACATCCTGGCTTGTGTAACCCTTGCCCCAGGCACTGGAGAAGGAGGCAGCCAGGTTTGCTGCTTCCTGGATGGTTTCTTCACTTATTTCCTGGTCTCCTCTTTTTATCACCACTGATGGTGCGCCGTGTATGTCGCTGTGCAGGTACAGGTCATGGCTTTCCATGTGGCGTTTGACCACCAGGTCGTTGGTGGTGGCGTCCCGTCCCCCTACCACCAAGTGGCCCTGGGAGGACAGGAACCAGCGCATCTTCTCGAACCATTTAAGCTCCCTTTTCACGCGTCTCTGGGGGATCTTAACCCGTTCCAGGGCTATTTCCCCTTTGGCCTTCACCTTCTCCAGGTCCCGGCGGGTCCTTTCAATGGCCATCTTCACCCCGGGGATCTTTCGCTTGGCCTTCTTCCCACGGTTGTAGTAGGTCTCCGCATTCTCCGGGAGACTTAATCGGGGATCCAGGTTGAGGTGTTCATCCTCCAGTTTAAGGGTGACCAGTCCCATCTTATCCATGGATTCTATGATCTGGGCCTCCTCAACCCCCTCCTTCTTGGCCTTCTTGAAGGTGGCTGCGATTTCCTTGTAGGAGTGGTTCTTCAATGCTGATTGGATGGTGTCAATGAGGCTCTGCAGTTCTTGGTAGTGGGAGTACAGGAGATCCCCCTTCCGGCTAGAATCCACTATGGTGCGTTCAAATCCTTCTAGGGTTTCCTCCTGGATGCGCAGCCGTTTCTCGTACTTAGCCACCTCCACCTTCCACACGTCTTCCTGTTCCTTCTTGATATCCTCCCCGAACTTGCTGCTGTAGAATTCATCCAGGGCCTGGTTAAAGGTTTTAAAGCTCTTCTTCTCCCGGTCCTGGTAGTACTCCAGGTCCAGGGGGAGCACGTCCTCCTTATCCCCCTGGATGATCTGGGGGTGCAGGTCCTGGTCCTTCAGGGGCTGGAATATACTCTGGATGGAGTTGAATATCAGCTGCACTTCCCCCTCATCAAGGTCCATGCTGGGCTTCTTCTTATCCAACCCGGCCCTTAGTAGGACTTCCTCGGCGTACAGTCCCCCCAGGCCACTGCGGGCCAGGGTGCGGATCACGTCGCTATCAGACTCCTTAAGGAGATTCTCCAGATCCAGGTAATCTAGTTCCAGGGGGTTGATACCCTTACCAGTTGGGTAGTGGTACTCTTCATGGGAGGCCAGCTTCCTCTCCCGTAGGAGTCTCCTTTTCAGGGGGAGCATGATCCGATCCTCCTCATCCAAAAGTATTATATTGCCTGGGGAGAAAAGTTCAACAACCAGCCGGTATCGCTGTTCTTTCTGGAGGTCCAACTCCAGGATACGGTCAAAGTGGTGCTGTCGGACCCCTACCACGGTGGCGTTCTTCAGGTACTTGCGCAGTAACATGGGGAAGGAGGGTGGTAGCTGGGGGTTTGGGGGTGGATAGTGGGTGGTGTGCACCCGCACCCCGGCCTGCAGGATCAGGTCCACCCGGCCCTGGCCCGCCACGTGGAATCGTATGAGAACAGTATCCTTAGTGGGCTGGTAAGCTTTTTGCATGCGACTATCAATCAGGATATCCTTTAATTCCTGGCATATTGCATAAACATCAACGTTGGACATGGGTTTCATGGTCAAATACACCCTCATCTATATTATATGAAAAGTTATAGTTATAAATCGGAGGTAAAAAATGGAAGTAGAAGCTAAAGTAGTTACTGTACACATTATCGCAGCCCTAGTGGCAGCTTTCTTGTCATTCCTATTATCAACTGGAGCCATATCCGGTGTGGGCACCAACGAGGCCCTGGCTACACTGGTGGGGCTGGTGATCCTCTACCTCTCCGGCCAGTTATCCGAGAAACTCTTTGGGAAAGAAGAAGTAGGTGGCTTCAAGGGCTGGTTGTGGAGTGGAATCGTACCCTTCCTACTGTTCTGGTACATGCTGTGGACCATGTTCATGAACTTACTCTGATCCACCTTCTTTTTCAGGTACCCTCACAGGTGCAGGGCGCCGTAGAAAATCCATACAAAGGCGAATAACAGGGCCACAATCAGTACCAGTGGTGCGAAGATGCGGCTCACCGCCACAATGGAGCTGATGGTGGTTACCAGTTCCGTGGCCTGGGTGGGGCCCAGGGTGTTAATTCCCGAGAGGCGACTGGTTTTACAGCCCACCTTCACGGATTCCAGGTCACCTAGAGCTTTCTGGACGCATCCCAGCACACCTGCAGTTATTTCATCCTTTTTCTTAACACCCAGGGGGTTGTGGCCACCGGAGAGGGTGTTAACGTAGTGGGTGTCCGTGGTCATGACCTCCACCTCGTCCAATCCCAGCTTCAGCACTTCTTCTATTAGCTCTTCCCGGAAGCCCTGGATCATGTTGTTGCTGTCCAGGAGTATGTAGCCTGTTTTCTGGCTATCCACCTCCACCACCATGGCCTTAACTCCGCTCTGCCCCACACCATCCTTACGGTCCAAGTGACTTAGGGGGTCATGAGCCCAACCCATCCGCACATTACCAGTCTCTTCAGGCCTTTTTATATTCTCAACGGCACATAAAAGCTGGAAAACCTCTTTATTACCCGCTAAAACCCGGCCGGATTCTCCTTTGAAGCTGTTGTGACAGTCCACCAGCACCACATTATCCACTCCGTCCCGGCCCTCTGCTGCCTTGATCAGTGATAAACCCACGCCAAACTCTATATCATCAAAGCCGTGGGGTGCAAAAGTAGCCAAGAGTAGCAGATTATCCCCCAGGTACTGAACTCCCAGCACTGCTTCTTCACAGCGCACCCGGAAGAACTTCGTGGCATGGGATGAGTACTCCATCTCATCCAGAGCATCCCTCACCACCTTTTCTATTTTCCTGATCTCCCGGGCCGATACTGGGTTGAAATCATGGGTGGATGGTCCATGGCAGACCATGGTAAAGCAATCCATATGCTGGGCCAGTTCAGTGGGCATGTTACCCCCACCTATGCTCCCCACCGGCCCAGGATGGACGCAGGGGGATATTAGGATGCCCTTCACTTTTTCTTCACCCTTGAAGCTCACCACCCCTACCAGGGTGTCGATGGGTTCGCCCATGTCCTGGAAAACGTTTTCCAGGGCATCAGATCCCTCAGTTATGTGGGCGATGAAGAGGCTCAGCAACTCCAGGCCCCCCACCCCAAGGTTACGTTTTATGGGGGATTCAATTACCAGTACAAATGAATATATGGCCAGTATCAAAATGGCACCTGCAATTATGGCCTTAGGAACCAGTGCCAGTATACTGAACGGGCCGAAGTTGGTTTCCAGGCTGGTTAGGGACACCAACACCAGGACCATGCTCAGGATGAGCACCGGCTGGGTGGCGGCAACTGGTAATGACTGGAGGAAGCTGATGTTACTGGTCCCCCAGATAACCAGGGTCCTCAGGGCGAAGGCCAGGGCACAGCCGTATATCAGGGCGTTTATGGTGTAACTGTTAAATGTGAAGGTGGATATCAGGCTCCCCACCAGGTACACCAGGGCCACCACCAGCATGGTGACCAGGGCCAGGAACAGGGACTGCTTCATCTTCATGTGCCGGCCCTCCAGGCTGTTAACCCAGGGCTGGGTCAGGGCCCCGGCCATGATGGACATCAAACCGAAGATGAGAAACCCAGCCGAACCACCGTACACTACACTATCGAAGAGGTTGATCCCGGGTTCTAGATAGGAGGCCATGGTTCCGGTGAGGAAGCCTAGGAATACCATGCTCAAAATGGATATATTGCTCTCGGGCAGAACCACAAGGTACTTGGTTAGCCCCATAAGATTGTCAACTGCCGACATAACCTACCTCTAAACTTTTAATGCTGATGAATGGTAAAGATAGCAATATAACCATTACCCTTCACCCTATAAAAAGATAGACCAGGAGACAAAATATGGAGTTTAAACTCAAAACACCCCTCTCAGGGGGGGAAACCAGAAAATTACGAGTCAAAGACACAGTACACCTTTCCGGAACCATTTACACAGCCCGGGACAGCGCCCACAAGCGGATGGTGGAGGAAGGGGCCCCCATGGATCTGGAGGGTGCGGTGATATTCCACGCCGGCCCCATAATCCAAGAAGAGGATGGACAGTACCGGATGGTGGCGGTGGGACCCACCACCAGCACCAGGATGAACCCCTACCAAGCCCAAGTCCTGGATGGAGGTGTTAAGGCAGTTATAGGTAAGGGTGGCATGGACCGCACCACAATGGAGGCACTTAAAAGAAACGGGGCCGTGTTCCTATCAGCGGTGGGGGGCTGCGCCGCCCTCTACGTCCAGGCCGTGAAGAGGATTGAACATGTTTTCTGGCTGGACCTGGGGGTTCCAGAGGCAATCTGGGAGTTGGAAGTGGAAAACTTCGGCCCCTTAATCGTCACCATGGATTCAACAGGCAGAGACCTCTACCAGGAGGCACGCCAGGGAGGGGAGTGAAGCTGTGGATTTAGCCGGATTTATAGACACCCACATCCACACCTCCCCTGATACCCGGCCCCGGATCACCAGCGACGTGGAGGCAGGCATCCAGGCCAGGAAGGCAGGGATGGAGGCCATCGTCATCAAATCACACCTGGAACCCACCTCCGCCCGGGCCCAGCTAGCCTCTGAACTTGCTGACTTTAAGGTTATAGGGGGAGTGACCCTTAACCTCAGTGTTGGGGGTCTTAACTCCCATGCAGTGGAGGCCTCAGCCCTCCACGGTGGCCGGATAGTCTGGCTCCCCACCATCCACCACCAAGAGGTGGACTTGGAGGAAGAAAAACTGGAGGAAGTGCTGGTAGCGGTGCGGGACTACGACCTGGCCCTGGGAACAGGCCACCTCTCGCCTGTGGAGATACTCCAGGTTCTGGACCATGCCAAGAGCCTGGGGGTGAAGCGATTGCTGGTTAACCATCCCCTTACCCAGGTGGTGAATGCATCCCTGGAGGAGCAGAAGGAGATGTCCAGGAGGGCCTACCTGGAGCACTGCTACGTGGCCACCAGGCCCCTCCATGATGGTCTGGGCCTGGAGAAAATAGCCCAAGCCATCCAGGAGGTTGGGCCGGATCGGTGTATCATGGCCACTGACCTGGGCCAGATCCACAACCCCACCCCAGTTTCGGGCCTCCGGATCTTTGCCGAGGAGATGATAGGCCAGGGAATTTCCAGGGAAGAGGTGGAAAGGATGTGCCGTGATAATCCAGCCAAACTCATCTTTCCAGGCCCCTAAAAACAGGAATCAAGTTGAGGATTAGAATAAATTCTCGATGTCCTGGAATTGGTCAGTTATCCAGTGGAAAATGTTCCTTTCACTTATCTTTTTTTTCAAGCCCTGCATGCGCTGTTTCTTCTCATTCTCATCCATGGTAAGGGCTGTGTAGAAGGCCTCTGCAGTTTCAGATACATCGAAGGGGTTCACATTCAGGGAATAATCCTTTAACTCCTCGTAGCACCCGGCCTTATCAGACAGGATGAGCACCCCATTTTCTTCGTTGATCACCGAGGCCTCCTTGGGTACGATGTTCATACCATCAGCAATGGGGTTGACAATCAGGCAATCGTAGTTCTTAAAGGCCGCCAGGACCAGGGAGTAATCAGCCCTGAATATGTGCTCAATGGGTTTCCATCCGTCTTTAAGGTGTTTGGAGTTAATTTCCCCTATAATTCGCTGGATCTCCGTGTGATAATCCCGGTACTCCTTTATCTGCTGCCGGGTGGGTTTGCCGGTGGTTAGGAATTTGACTTTACCCCTGAATTCCGGGTGCTCCTCCAGGAAGAGATCGTAGGCCCGGAAGCCCCTCACAATATTTTTACTCAGATCCGCCCGGTCGGTGCGATAAATAAGGATGTTATCCCCCTTCAACTCTTTTATCAATTTCTCCTTTTCCCTAACCTCTTCTGAGGCAGCAGAGGATTTTATCCCTTCATCATCCACTGAGATGGGATAACTTTTCACGTGCACCACCCTACCCTCAAATTGGACCTGCTGCCTCTGGTAGTCAACTGCATCAGCGTACCTTTCGCAGGTACTAAGGAAGTTGTACACGTATTTTGGTATGTGAAATCCGAGGAGGTCATTGGAGAGAAGCCCCCTGATTATGGATTCCTCCATGTAGGAGGGGAGTATACTGAAATAGTCTGCCTGGGGCCAGGGGATGTGGATAAACTGGCTTAGGAAGATATCATCCAGTTCTTCACGGATCAAGGTGGGGCACAGGTAGAGATGATAATCCTGGAGCATCACCACTGGCTCATCCTCGGATCTCTCCACTTCCTCCACTATCCTCCGTGAAAAAAGACGATTCACATGGAGATAACCCTTCTCCCAGGCCTCGTGGATATTCTGATCGATCTCAGGGGTGTAGGGCGGATTCCACATGTAATGCTGCACAAACCAGAGGAGGGGGTTGCTGATTACACTGTAGTAGTAATCGTACCTCTCCCGATCCACCACCACATAGGGGATCATGAATTTAGGATCATCCAGGGTTATGGGGACCCGATTTTCCGGGTACTGTGCTGCTACCTCGGCATCCACCAGGGACATGGCACTGGCCACCCAGGTACCTTTAACCGCCTCCATCAAGGGCATTAACGTTGAAACCAGTCCTCCAGCACCCCTTCTAAGTTCTACGTTGCCCTTTTTGTCCTTCTTAAATTCCACTGGTCCCCGGTTGGAGGCTATTATCAGGTGCTTGTCTTTCAGGAATTTCTGAACCTTAACCCGGGGGTCATCTTCTTTAATAACCATCTCCCAACCCCTCTTTTTTTTATGATTCCTATTATCTGGAAAACTTCTTGATGAGCTTCTTAATTTCACCCTGCAGCTCCATTAACTTCTCCGGTGACTTGGCCTCCAGATAAACACGTACCAGGGGCTCGAATCGGGAGGGCCTTACCACTACTACAGTATCCTCCCTATCTGCCCGGAACCCGTCTCCCATATTCAACTCCACCCTATCCTTGTAATATCTGCATAAACTCTCTATAACCCTGGCTTTCTGGGCGTGTTCACAGGCTATGGAAAATATGTGCCTCTCGTATTCGGGTATCTCCTTCACCAGCTTGGATAAGGGTTTGCCACTTTTACAGATAATTTCCAACATTTTCAGCGCCGCGTAAATGGCATCGAAGGATAAATTGAAGTGGGGGAAAACGTACAAACCTGGCTCATCTCCACCAAAAACAGCTCCCTCCTCCAGGACTCCATTTAAAACTAAATCCACCGGGGTCTTGATGAGGGTTCCCCCATTATCTTTAACTATCTCATCAAGGGACATGGAGGCCACCACTGATGTAACGATTTTTCCTCCAGGGTTTTCTTTCAGGGCGTTCTTGGCAAATATTGCCAGGGCAGTTTGGTCCCTTAAGATGTTTCCCTCTTCATCAATGAAAACCACCCGGTCCCGGTCATTGTCCAGGGCAACACCCAGATCTGAGCCACTGGCCATTACCAGCTTAGATATCAGGTGAAGGCTTTCTGGACTTGGCTCCGGGAATTTGAACTTTTTTTCGGTGGGCTGGCACCCGGTCATGATGGTTTCACAATCCAGGGCTTCCAGTATAAGGGGGGTGATGGGGGCCATTATACCATGGGCACATTCCACCACCACCTGGGGGGCGTGGGATCTGATCACGTCCTGGTCAATGTTAGCCAGCAGATCCCGGTTGTAGATGGCTTTGTAGTCATGAACAAAGGATAAATTACC
>JAKQFA010000018.1 GCA_029556335.1 Methanobacteriota archaeon | reverse complement strand
CTACGACGATGGAACAGTTATAGAAGAACTTGGAAAGGGCTACACCCTGGACTCCAAGGTAATTAAGTATTCAAAAGTTAAAGTTTGCAAAAAAAGGTGATAAGATATGGCAAAAAAAGAAAAAATAATCGGTATAGATTTAGGAACAAGTAACTCAGCAGCAGCAGCACTTATCGGTGGAAAACCCACCATAATACCCAGCGCAGAAGGAGCCACCCAGTACGGAAAGTCATTCCCCAGCTACGTGGCCTTCACTAGCGACGGGCAGAAATTAGTGGGAGAACCAGCCCGAAGACAGGCTGTAACCAACCCAGAACACACCATAACTGCTATTAAAAGGCATATGGGTACCAGTTACAAAGTGGACGTCATGGGCAAACAGTACACCCCGCAGGAAATATCCGCATTCATCTTACAGAAGATCAAGAAAGACGCGGAGGCATTTCTCGGAGAAGAAGTTAAAAAAGCAGTTATAACCGTCCCCGCATACTTCGACGACAACCAGAGAACTGCAACCAAAGACGCGGGCACCATCGCTGGATTAGAAGTAGTAAGACTGGTAAACGAACCCACAGCAGCCAGTCTCGCCTATGGTATAGATAAAGAATCAGATGAAGAACTGGAAATCCTGGTATTCGACTTCGGTGGTGGAACCCTGGACGTGACCATCATGGAATTCGGTGGAGGAGTATTCGAAGTTAAATCCACCAGCGGAGACACCAAACTGGGCGGAACCGATATGGACGCCGTAGTCATGAAGTACCTGGCCGACCAGTTCAAGGCAGAAACCGGTGTAGACCTGATGAACGATGACCAGGCAGTACAGAGACTCAGGGAAGCCGCAGAAAAAGCTAAAATCGAACTATCAACCACCTTAACCACCGACATCAACTTGCCATTTATAACCGCCACCCAGGACGGACCCAAACACCTGACCAACACTTTAACCCGGGCGAAACTGGAAGAACTGGTGGACCCCATCATCAAGAAATGTTCCGGACCAATGGAACAGGCCATAAAAGACGCCAAAATGACCAAAGCTGATGTTAACAAGATCATACTGGTGGGTGGACCAACCAGGATGCCCATAGTACAGAAATTTGTGGAAGACTACATAGGAAAACCTGTAGAAAGGGGAATAGACCCCATGGAATGTGTGGCAGTAGGAGCAGCTATTCAGGGAGGAGTACT
>JAKQFA010000057.1 GCA_029556335.1 Methanobacteriota archaeon | reverse complement strand
TTCCTTCACATCTCTATCCAATGATATCACCTCATCTACATCTAACATTAGTTGTTACCTACCAATAGGCAGAATAACCAGAATAACAGGATCATGATCAAGGATCCTGCCACTATTGTTACTAAGAGTCCCCCTAAATCAGGATAAAATAGCATAAACATCACCCTATAATGGATTCTATGGGGGGGCTGTTCCCCCTCCCTAGCAGCTCGACTAAAAAGAACCGGGGGAAAATCCTTCTCTAAGGTTTTTTACTTAGGAAGGGTTCCAATTCTCTAAAAGAAGTATAGGGAGCCCCCCCACGGGTTCCCTACTGAACATTTTTTTTACAGCTGCAGGCATGGGGGTGAACATTCTACTATCCATACCCTCAGGATCTGCAGCTAGTAACTGAACATAAAACTAAAGCTTCAGGAGACTCCAGGAGGATCTAGAGGTACCAACCCAATAAACCTCCAGCCCCTCACGGGGGTCCTGCTCTGTAACAATACAATCATTAGGGATTGGGTGGCCCTGATGTTTAGTGGTTTTATTCTTCATCTTCCTGGTACTTCCGACAGTAACCCTCACCCTGCTGGCAGTTCTGGCCTTGGCATTGGTTCAACTCGTTTATATCATTACACAAGTTCCTTTCAAGTTCCTCTAACCGGGCTATGTATTGTTGCTTGAGGGTTTCCTCTTCCCGTTTCTTCTGTATCACCTTATAAACATCACCAATAAAGTATACGAAGACACCCCCTCCTATTAGTGTGATGGCGGTGAGGGGTGCGTGCCAAGCATAATTCCCTGGCTGAACCAAGCTATAAACAAGAATACTCCCTCCGATGGTCATTAGGAAGGTGCCTATTGTGCTTTTGATTAGGCCGGTGATCATCATGGTTTTGAAGTAGTGGTGATTGATCAGGTCTAGTGGTGCCGTCCTCCGTCCTATCATGAAATATTTCTCCCAAGTGGTGTTATTGTGGTTCTTCAGCTTCTGGTAATGGTTGGCGTGGGAAGTACAGGTTATAGATGGTTACCATGATTGCTAGGACTACGGCTCCGTATTGGA
>JAKQFA010000055.1 GCA_029556335.1 Methanobacteriota archaeon | reverse complement strand
GAGGTCTCCCGTGAGGATGGTTACATCTGGATTCATTTCATTTACTTCATTTATCACTTTAACCAGTAATTCCGGCCTAAAGGCCAGAGCCCCTACATGTAAATCAGAGATGTGTGCGACAACGGCCATTTAGTTTAACCTCATGATACGTGCAATATGGGCCATTTAGCTTAACCTCATGATGGCTTCTGCCAGATCACCCTGGGTCTCCTTTAAAGCCTCCAGGGCCTTTTCCTTACTTGCCCCGGTCTGGGCGGATACCAGTTCCACGTCGTCATCTGGTATTTCCAGTTCCACATCTATTTGCTGTTCCTTGGCTTTCCCGGTTATCTGGTAGGTTTGTTGGCCCATATAATTCATTAGATTTACCTTGGGGTTGGTGATGACCAGTTCCTTATCTTTAAACTTTAAGACAACTTCGGTAACACCTTTCACATCCTTCATGTCCATGCCCATCTGTTTCATGGCTCTCTGCATCTGCTTCAACTGTTTAGGGTTCATTCCAGCAGTGGGTAACATTAAAAACCTCCTTTTCTAGTTTTAACAGCCTGACCGGTGTTAAAACTTGTAAATTCCTCTGCATTTAAGATTGATTTTCCAAAGGCCAGGAGTTCATCATCCTGGTTAACCACCAGAACTTCTTCACTGGCTCGGATGTTCATATCACAATCTATAATAAATTTAGCAAATATACTTTTTCCCTCCCGGGCAAAGGGTTCTGCATCCTCATTCACCACCACCCGGTTAACAGGGTAGGGAAGATGGCTGTGCAGTCTCCGGGCGCCCTCCATCCCCAGTACCAGCACCCCGTCCCGGGCCCTCAGGGTGGCAATCAGATCATCTTTATCATATATGTGTCTTATTTTACCAGTCTTTTTGCTTTTAGTAATATTTGTATCTCCCTCAAAAAGAGCTTTTCCAGATCCACTACCAAACTGGTAATCGGCCATGTACTCCACTTTTTCCTGGTCACTAACGATCTGGTCCTTTGGCGGTGCCTGGTTCAGGTTTCCATGGGGCACACCAAGGGTCCTCGGCCGTAAATCAAAGACATCCAGAACCTTTTCACTTATAATTACTTCTCTGTATGTATCAATTATAGCTTTAAGGTGTTCATTGAGGAATTTCCGGGAATCCTGATCAATTATCTGGGGTGATTCGTTCTGTGCCAGTGGATACACGTCATCGATCTCCAGGGGGATGAATACGAAGGGTATATCTGCAAATGCAATTTGCAAGTCGTCCGTTTTTCTGAGATCCGGGTTAAACGTGTTGGAAAAAAATATCTCAAGATCTGTGTCTATATGTTTGTGGTAAGGCTTTTCAGCAGGTGGAAGTATAAGTAACCTTTCCCTATGGGGCAGTCTTTCTAACCGCTCCAGGTGACGGTACACCTCCGGCCGATTCAGTGATTCAGGTCCCGAATAGAAGAATGCAGATTTTTTATAGGGTGGATCGTACATTTCCAGTTCCTGCTTGTACTTGCCCAATTTCCGCACTGCGTCCAGGAGGTAGGGGTGGTTTCTGGCCCGGCGTTCCACCATTTCCCACAGGTTTCCATCAGCCATGGCCTGCTTGATCTGCCTTATCTCCGCGAAACTTATGTGCAGGTTGTGCTGTGCCAGGAGCTTAGTCCTCTCATCCTTCTTCATCTGCCGCAGGTCCTCAGGGTGGTAGTTACTGCATACAGGGCAGCTGCAGGGCATCTCCACCAGGTTCTCCAGTTTATACGTACCCTCTGGCATGAGCAACCGGTCGTCCTGTGCGTAGAGTATGTATGCAGCGCTATCGAAGAGGTCACAGCCCAGAGCCACGGCGAAGCTGAATATCATGGGGTGTCCAGCACCCATGAGGTGCCTGGGCCTTGAATCAGGCAGGTGCTCTACACTGGCCATAATCACATCTAATAGGGTGGAATACTGATAGGACTCCATCAAGGGTACCACCGCACCGATGGGGTGTACCTGGAAGTCCATCCCCCCCAGTGCCTCTGCACATTTCGCCCTCAAGCTGGGATACGTGGATCCCTGTACCACCGAGTTAAGCATCAGTTTGTCCCGGACTTCTAAGGCCTCCCGGGCACGTTCGATGGTGATTTCCATCTCCTCTTCAGCTCTCCCCATGCTCACGAAGGGGGGGGTGGGTATATCCAGTGACGTCCCAATATCGGTCCCGATTTTTTCCTGGAACTCGATGATCTCCCGGTTACTCATATCGATATCACCATAGAGTGATAGTTGGAATGAACCAGAATCGGTCATTATGGGTCCGTTGAAGTTGATAAGTTCATGAACACCCTTCTCCAGTGCAATT
>JAKQFA010000054.1 GCA_029556335.1 Methanobacteriota archaeon | reverse complement strand
ATACGTGTTATCAGCGGTTACGTGGATATAGGTGTGGTTGATCCATATAACCACTTCCCCGAACTCCTCCCCGGAGGTTATACCATGCGTGGTGATGAATTGGTCAGGGCGTAATATTATTAAGCCGAACTCTTCACTGGATGGGATGCTTGGGGGTTGTATTAGTTGGTAATAAATAAGATATGGGGATCCAACACGTTCACTACTGATTATCCCGGTGGGGTGTATTATAAAATTAAGTTGTGGAGTTCCAAGACCCTCACCAGTGGGGATTCCATTGGGTTTTAGGTATAGAATCGTGGTTGGTGTTCCAAACTCTTCATCACTACTTACACCTAGGGGGGTGATGTAGAGGTTTAATTTAGCAGTTCCAAAAGCCTCCGCTGATCCGACCCCTGTGGCGTGGATGGTGAAATTAAGCTGAGGTGACCCTGTGGCCTCATCTGAGCCGATGCCACTGAGGGTGATGTAAAGGGTTAATTTAGGTGTGCCGAATGCCTCACCACTTGTGATGCCTTCGGTTATGGTGATTGTCTGGTCTTCGGCCCCTGTGGTTATTGTTAATGAACCCAGAGCCTCAGCACTTGTGATGCCGTCGGGGTAAATGGTGAAATTAAGTTGAGGTGAACCCGTAGCCTCCGCCGAGTCTATCCCGGATACTGATATGTGGAGGTTAAGTTGAGGTGTGCCAACGGCCTCACTCGATGCAAGGCCCCCGGGTTTAATGTAAAGGGTTAATTTAGGCGTGCCCAGGGCCTCCCCAGTTCCGACTCCCGTGGGGGTGATGGTCTGGGTGCTGGGGGTGCTTGCAGGGATGTCAAAATAATCCCCACTAAAATAATCCCCACTGAAATAATCAGTCATCAGTCACTCCATTTGTTCTTTATATGGTGAGGTCAACCATCTTGTACAACTTCACAACCCCGGTCATCGTGTTAGAAGCACCAATACCTAAAACTAAACTTGTAATATTCGTAGCTGTGTCCTTCCACACGCTCCGACTGTGAATAATCACGTGACTAGTATCACCATGAACCGCAAATCGGGTCCCATAACTAGTCCGCCTATATCCTGTTTTCGGATGGATAGTTATTGCCCCCCTCATTAACTGTTTACTCCAAGTAGTAGATGCAATTAAGAACCCGTAACCATCCCCATCGACACCTCCATTTTCTGTCCAATCCTTACCATCAAAATCTGATGCCGTAGCCCCCCCAGGGATTAACCAAATAGCCCTTTCGTCATTGCTGTTAACAAATAAATCAAAAGTAACAAAGTATTCTCCATCAGTATCCCCATTCAAACCGCTAAAAGTGTATCCAGTATCATTAGATAATGTTTTGGTTTCAATATGTTTGGGTATTCGGAAGGTTCCCCCACCGGTGATGGTGTGGTTGGCGTTCCAGTCATCCCCGTCGATGAGGGGGTCGCCATCTGCGGTGCTGTTATGTTTTACTACCACGGCCATTGTTTAACCTCCTATTTATTAGAGTTTGAATATCTTATTAGCTCCACTGTCCCAGGTTACGGTGATGTCCCCACCATTCGGTGTGACTGGTAATCCGGTGGCACTGTCAATATAAGCAATCAATGGGGATGTGCCAGCGACTGTGGTATCCTTATAGATAACAATAGCCTCACTCTGTGCACCCGTAACTGATGAGAATGTTACATCCGCAGCATCCGCCACACCAAGGGTGCTGGTTTTGCTTGCAAGGTTTCCGCTGGTGGCGATTACCGCATCTCCACTTATATCATCCAGGAACTCATCCGCATTGATAGATACTGAGTACTTGGCGGTATCTACAAGTATGCATTTAATATCATCATTCGCCCAGTCTATGTCTCCGTTAAGGAATTTCTCACGTCCTAATCCATATAATGCGTTGGTCATTTTTATTCAGCTCCTGTGGTGGTTATTATCTTCCCATCACTATCCACGAGGACGGGGGTGATGGTTCCGTCACTTTGTTCTCCACATATAACGACCAGTATTTCCCTGGTTTCTGTTAATTTAACCTCTTTAACATCGCCACTGGTTTCCCGGCGGCCTTTCATTAATTCGCTCATAAAATATCAAATCTCCTGTGCAATTCATATTCCAAGAATAACTAATCAAAAAAAAAATATGAAAAAATAAATAGGTATTTCAGGGCCATTCCTCTAAGTACTCCTCCCAATCCTCCGGGTGTTCCATAATATCATACGGAGGGATAGGAGGATACCTATTACGCCCACCATAACAACGGATAGTACAATCTACTGGTACTTGCCGGCAAATATCAATAGCTTGGAGAAAACTTTTAGTTCCACAACAACCTGCAAAATAGGCACTTCCATACGTTCTTATCTGGATATGGATATACTCAATTGGTGTATCTCCAGGGAGTGTACTAGCGAAGGCACTTTGGGGGTTACAATCATTATCATTAAGTGCATCCATATAACAATAATGGGGATTATCATTCTCTACTCCATTAATCCCTGAAGTGTCCCCTAAATCCCATGTAGGATCTAAGGAAAGTGTGGCATAAGGGTTTCCACCTAGATTAAAATACCATGTTACATCCGGAGAGGGCCCACAATATCCCACACCTAGTTCGGGTTGAGTTTCACTATATCCAAACCCAATAGTAACCCCTCCATAAGGATACCTATTATTAAAAGATCCATAAGCCTTATCATTGTTATATTTCATGAAATAAACATTAATATTCATGTCATGGTCGTTCCGGTAAAAGGGTTCTGATAAATGGATATCATAACTTCTATAAATAGGGTTTCCATTTCCATCCACCCATTCATGGTTTGTAGTTTCATGTACCCATTTAATTATTGGTTTACAATTTGTTTCCTGCCTCCATGCTGGTTTCAACGCAGCCCAATCTCCATCATCCAAAGGGACTATAATTACCCGATCACCTTCACGGATAACCTCATGCCCTGCTGTAACTACTTCACCAGTAACAGGGTGAATTACGATAGGTGTCCCTACTCGTGGATCTATCCCTGGCTCCAGGATATATTCAATATCATCCTCGCCAAGAAATTTGATACACTGGTCACCTACTTGTATTTTATAATCTTCTTTTAACAAAACAGATCCAACTCCATCATAATTTTGATACATACCTTGCATTCATCGTTCCGGGACTGCTTTCCAAATCCACTATCACTCGGTCACCACTTACTTCTGATAC
>JAKQFA010000008.1 GCA_029556335.1 Methanobacteriota archaeon | reverse complement strand
GGCTACTATCCCAAACACAACTAACCCGATGGTGGTTAGGATGTCTATTTGTCTTTTATCTAACAAAATATAATCAACTCCATTTTTTTTCATGAGAATAAATGGGGGGGGTATGATGCGGGGATGCTCTGGCAGGAATTACACGCAGTATACAACTCTTCCAAGAGGGGGTGAAACCAAGCATCCCCGGCACATCATCATGAAACTATAAATAAACGTAAAATAACTAAAAAGACAAGCAAAATAAAGACTTCAGTCAGTATAACCCGACTGGATGACCTGTTCCTCAAGGTCTTCCTCCATGCATTTTGGGCAGTACCATTTCTTCTGGATGGGGTCATAGAACTGAGGGGTATTATGGTAAAGGCAGTGGCGACCTTTACGACCCACTACCCGTTTAGATGGTGTCATTTATTTATCCTTTCGAGTAATTCCTCGGTATGCTGCCAGTAACCATTCCAGGCTATAACCTGGACGGGCTGATCCTCCAACCCTGATTTATATATATCAACATTTGTGAAGGCCATCCTTCCCCCGCCGTTGTCTTTCATGCCGGGGTGGTTGAGGACTGTCCCGCAACTCTGGCATACGGTTTCGCAGTGTTTCAGGTCTCGTGTGAGGGTGATGGCCCCATGGGGGCCTTGTGTATCACCGTAAATGTTAGTTGGGCACTCTGGGTTGATGCACCGGGTATGTGCCTTCATGGTGTATGATACGTTGAAGGTGTGGTAGTCGTCACCGGTGACGTATTGGTGGGTGCCGTTTAATCCTTTTATCTCACCCTTCGTTCTGACACTTTTAGAAAAAGTAACATTCCTTAATTTGTGGACATCCTGGTATTCATAATAGAATTCATGGAAGGGGATGTAAGATCCGAGGTAGCTTGGTCCTGGATGTTTTATTAGGTGGCAGTTGGTGGTGGTGGTGCCTATGTTTCGGAGTTTTTTCTTTAGTTTAAACCGTTCATAGTGGCGTTGGCTGGTTTCCCGGCTTCTTTCACGTTGGGCTTCTCGCCGGTGTTGTTCGCAATATTTGATGTTTCCACGGCCGGTTAGGGTGGTGGTGCACCCCTGCCATTGGCAGACACGGTTACTATTCATCTTGGTTGCCCCTATTACCCTTATAAGGGGGTATGGGTATTTGCCATTTATGAAAGCCGTTAGGGATATTTAAAGTTTATTATTGAATTTTTCATGTAAAGCATAATCCCATTTTTGACCCCCCTAATAGAAAAGTATATATAGTAGTAGAACAATACTATATAGTAGAAGAGGGAGAAAAATTCTCCCCGGATTTGGTGAAAAAAATGAAAAACGAAAAAAACTTCAAAAACGCCCTCAACTGCCTATACAAACTCAACAGAAAACTCAACGAAAAAATCTACCAGGCCGACGCAGAAGAAAAAAAAGAGGAAATTGAAGCAATCTGCAAGGAATACAGAAACAATATAGAACAATTCACAACCTACTTTGGACTACCCGCAAGCCTGTCATATTTCATACTAACCCTCGAAGAATACGACTACTACGGAGAAGAAGGAATCAACAAATCCAGGAAAACCGCCCAGGAAGGCGTGCAGAAAGAAATACTCAACGTAGTACAGGATATATACCTCGAAGAATAATTATTTTTTATATTTTTTTTTCAAAAATCAAAAATATGATGGGAGCATGGAAAACATGGCAGAAGTAAACGTATACAGCGAAAACGGAGAAATAATCGCAACAGTCAAATACAATAACAACCTGGATATATGGAATGGCCATAACTGGCAAAGTGGAGGACCCGGCCTCCACAAAGGATTAACCCGCCTGGAAGATGGCAGATACGTCCTCATTCATGGGACACAATGGCAGGGAGAACAGGACCATGCCGAGATCATCACCCCCAAGGAGGCGGTGCAGCAGATCCTCAGAAGCGGAGACTTGGACCTACTCGATGAATACAACCTACGCGAACTGTACGAAGAAAAAATCCTCAGTGAACGGAAGACAACGGTGTCGAAGAGTGTAAAAGTCACACGTGAAGTGCATGATATGCTCACTGAGATCGCAGAGAAAAACGAGAGCTACAATGATGTGATACTGCGTTTGCTGAAACAAAAATAAGTTCATTAGGGGGGGGTGGTTAATCCTTTTATTGCTCATCATTTACCCCCTTACCTATTTGCTCAAATATATTTCATACTCCTCCACATTGGGGTCACTGTGACGGTGTGGGCCTAGGAGTCCGGTTCCTGTTTTCTGTTTATACCCATTCTGTTTTGTGTGTCGTTGTTGTCTTTGTCGGTTGCATTCTCGTTGGGCTTCGAGGCTGCAGAAGACTCCGTCTTTGTTGACCGTGTGGTACTTGCGTCTTAGGTCTCTGGTTTTTAGGGGTTGTCCGCACCATTCGCATCGTATCTCTAACTCTATAGTATCCGCCTCCCAGATTTAGGTTGGTTTATATCTTTTTTGTTCTTTATTCTACTCTATAATGAAGTTAATTATTCATAGATTATGGGAATCCCATATTCCACTGCTACATAATGTTCAGCTATACATCCACGAGCCTTATCCCATCCATCCATAAAATAGGCACAATC
>JAKQFA010000056.1 GCA_029556335.1 Methanobacteriota archaeon | reverse complement strand
TTTTGGGATTGAAATCCAGATAGGGGTACACACCCCCTCGCTGTATATACTACTAAAATCAGACCATTTTGGGATTGAAATTATAATACTCCATCTTGGCGGATTTCTTATATTTCTACTAAAATCAGACCATTTTGGGATTGAAATATGACCTGAGAAGCAATTCAAACAGCTGGGAAGCAAACTAAAATCAGACCATTTTGGGATTGAAATGTCATCTATGACGTCGGCGCCGCAGATGTAACGGACTAAAATCAGACCATTTTGGGATTGAAATGAAGAGGAAACCTTGCAAGAGTGTTGGGGCGTTAATACTAAAATCAGACCATTTTGGGATTGAAATTATAAGATGATGAAGTGGCGACATGATGACCCAGAAGACTAAAATCAGACCATTTTGGGATTGAAATAGCATTATTAACAAAGGTTAACAATCCAAATCCGACTAAAATCAGACCATTTTGGGATTGAAATGGGTTTAATATGCTGTTTCCGTAAAAGCCGATGTGGACTAAAATCAGACCATTTTGGGATTGAAATAAACAATACTGAATATCAAAGTAGTGTTTCCCTGGACTAAAATCAGACCATTTTGGGATTGAAATAGTTTATCATGTTTTGAGACGGATTCTTTCTTAACTACTAAAATCAGACCATTTTGGGATTGAAATGACATTATTCCAGACTTTATTTGATAATTTTTTCAAACCATCGTAACGAAAAGTGACTGATAAGATTTAGCCATGGCACTGTTTTTCCAAACTTTTGTGATATTGGTGTAAATCAACTGCTTCCCCTATATGTTTCGATACTTTTGCCAACTTTTATTAAAAAATCATCTTTTCAAAAATTAATATAATTAGAAACAGAAAAGGGCATTTAATGGTAGAGAAATAATTTATTGGCATGTCTATTTTATTTATGAATATTTTTTCCCTAGTTAATACTCTGTGAGGGACTCCTAATTTTTAAAAAAACTTTGAAAAACATAAATACCTTGAAAAATGGTTATTCAAATTGGTGAACTAGATGACTTGCCAAACCAAGATCTCTAAGGGTTTTCAAACAGTGGTCCCTGCCAGGATAAGGAAGAGGTTTCAAGTGGGGCCGGGGGATATTATGGAATGGATCCCCACTGGAGATGGTGTGGAGTTGAAGTTTAGAAAAAAGGTTACCATAGACGATGTACTGGGAATGGTGGAAGAACCAGCAGTGAAGCTTAAGAAGAAGGCCCAGATGGGAGAAAAGAATTGATCTTCATCGACTCCTCTTTCCTGATTGCAGCGTCTTAGAAAAGACCAGTGGCATGGCCGCGTCCTTGAAATACTCCTTGAAGTTCTCAAACAAGATAAAATAACATCTACACTGGTTTTATCCGAAGCAGTAACCATGATGGGTGGCCTGGCTGGGGATAAGAAGGAGTCCTTCTGTACAATTATATTACGGACAACCTTGAGGTGAAATATCTGGATCATGAAATTAGTTCCAAGGCCATGAGTACCTTCCTACACTATGATGGGGTACTATCTTTCGCTGATGCGGTTACATTAGAACTCATGAAAGAATTTAAAACTGACACCATTGTTTCCTTTGATTCTGATTTTGCTAAAGCAGATGGTATAATCAGAATACAATAACTTTTTTTTACCCCCCCGAATAAAACAACTAATCGGGAGCAGATGGTCTTAAATCCACGTTACTCAGTTCATGCCCATTGGACCGTAATTTAAAGGGGATCTCACGGTAGATCCCCTTAAGATCCTCACGTAACTCCTCTAAGGATCCGGGTTCCGGGGAGAATAAGAGCACTCCACCCCCTCCCCCTGCACCTAGGGGGAAAGCGGTAGAGTAGAGGCTTTCAGCACGTTCTAATAAATCCCGGGAATTTTCCATATAACCTTCACATAGCTTTGTCCGGATCCTGCGGTATCTGTCTATTGATTCCAGTACATGATCCCATTTTTGAAGTCTTAGTCCTTCACGAAACTCATAGGCCACTTTCAATTTCGCGGAATGCAACTTGTAACCTGGACCAGTTAAAAGAGCGTTTCTCCAGGTCTGATTAACTTCTGAACTCAGGCGGGGATGTCCAGAATGAAAAATAGCCATTCTTTCCTCTAGTAACCCGTAATCTTCAGGTGTTATGAGCTCATAACGTAGGGATTCACCATAACCAGTGCCCGAATCTCCTGGCACTCCCCAGGGAAACCAGACATAATCAGTTACCCCTCCGAAGATGACGTTGGACTGTTCCTGGGTTCCGGTGATACTTACTCCCAAACCCTGTTCAACACGTGATGCTAAAGAAATCAACTGAACATCACTAAAAGGCTGTCCTGCTAAGATATTGGCAAGTATACACACTCCAATGGTGGCAGTTGATGATCCACCCAGCCCTGAAGATTGTGTGCCCTCCCTGAGGTTCCGTAAAATGAACTTGACACCGGATAAGTCAAATATTTCCAGTATCTTCAGCAACCAATTCTCCTTAACAGGAGTCACTTCCCCTGGCGCAGCAACAACTTCGGTTTCATATTCTACAGATTTAACGCATATAAATCCCGGATCAAAGGGATGCGCTGAGATTTCGGTCCCGGTGTCTATGGTCATGCCAATGGTTCGGGGAAGGTCACAACTCCATTTCTGGGCGGGGTCATCCTCCTGAATATCTGGCAATCTCCAGAAGGCCTCCTGAAATTCACTTAAATCTAAACTGGACCCGGGGCCATCAATTCGGTTGTAAGCTGTAAGCTTTGGCAAAGCTTTTTCTCTTTGGGCTGCTTTTAGGTTATCATGAAGTTCTATGGGCATTATCTAATCCTTATTATCTTTCGCTGAACGAGATTTTTAATTCATTAATCGGGCTTCTTCATGATTCTCACTCTTTTCTAGTTCCTGTCTTTCGTACATGACCATCTCAATATCCTTTAGTTGATCAGAAACCCATTTATTCAAGTTGTTTCTTGTGAGAACTGCCCTGGCATTTTTGATCAACTGCTTTTTGGTCTTCTCATCCATTAACAGGGCGGTGTTTATGGATTCTGCAGTTTGCCGTATATCATAGGGATTTATGCAGAGGGCTCCATCTTTCAACTCTTCATAACATCCAGCCCCGGTAGATAGGATTAAAGCCCCGTTGTTTTCGTTTACTGCACTCCCTTCTTTGGCTACGATGTTCATCCCATCCAGGATGGGGTTGACCATTAAAACATCATATCTTTTAAGAAGGGCAACAACCAAATCATAGTCTCCCCGGCAGATGTATTTAATTGGCTCCCAATCCGGAGTAGCATGTTTTTCGTTGATCTTTTTAACTATATCCCTTATGTTATCGGTGTATTCCCTGTAGATCTTGATGTCCTGCCGGGATGACATTAAAGTGGCCACAAATTTAACATTTTCTTTCCATTCTGGGTACTTCTCCAGGAACATGTCATAGGCCTGGAATCCCCTGATAATATTCTTAGAAAGGTCTGCCCGGTCAGTCCTGTAGATTAACTTGCAGTTTCCAACCAGTTCATCCACCTCTTTTTCCTTTAAAATCACCATAGGGTTCTGGGCATGTTTCTGAATTGTTTCCAAGTCGATACTGATGGGATAGGTTCGCACATGGCAGACGTGTCCGTTGTACAGAATGTCGCCCACCATGTCATCCACCAGGGCTTGGGACAGGATTTGTTTTACAGTCCGGAGAAAATTGTTCTTATAACGTGGAATATGGAACCCCAGAACGTCATTGGTCAGTATACTCTCTAAAATTTCTATTTGCATGTGGTTGGGCAGTTGCTGGAATATTTCTGGTGGCGGGAAAGGAATGTGGACGAATTGACTCATAAGAACATCCGGATGCTCTTCTCTTATCAATCTGGGGGTTAAATAAATATGATAATCCTGTAACATTACTATGGGGGTCTTTTTTGAGTTTCGCACATCTTCCCCTATGGCAGCTGCGAATCTGGAGTTCACGTACTGGTAGGAATCCCAGGCCTGGTGCAGTTCATCATCGGCACAGGGTGAGTAGGGCGGGTTCCACATGGAATGATGAATAAACCACAACAATGGGTTGGCAAATTTACCATTAAAGCCATTGTATGTTTCCTCTGAGGTTTTGATGAATTGGACATAATATTCAGGGTCTTCTAATGGTATGGGTACTTTACCCTGATATTCATGGTCCATATAATGGTCACATTCTCCAATTGCAGAAGAAACCCATGTACCACGAGTTTTTTGCATGAAGGGAATCATGGATCCCACAATTCCCCCCGCCCCCCTGATTAATTCTATTTTCCCTCTGTCGTCTCTTTTAAATAATACAGGACCTCGATTCGAGGCTACTATTATTTCTTTGTCTTTCAAAAATTCAACTTCCATTCAGGTGCCTCCGATTACATTGATTTTAGTGGAAATTTCAGTGTGCATTATCTAGAAGCCAATTGAAAGTAAGACTACCTAAACAGTAAATCTTATCCCTCCAACTGGCGCTATCTCCATCCTACTACCTTTTTTTGAGTGATATTATTAATTATCCTCTATTTAAACTTTTAGTATACTATCTGGTTTTAATGATAATTAGGAAAAACATCTGGGATTTAAAAATAAACCTCTTTTTTATAACCCTTTATTATCATCAATCACGATGATTGGTGGTAACTTGGATACGCAATCACAAACCTCTATATTTCTATGATCAGAAATAAAAACAGCCTGCTAAGTACTGATTCCTACTTAGAGGGTGCTTCCCAGAGATACTAAATGAATTCCATATTTTTTATTCAAAGGTCTTTGCAGTCTCTTTCAGGTATTCCCTGATGGGTATCTGCTGGGTGCACTTCTCTTCACACTCCCCACAATCTGTACAGTAGGAAGCACTCATTCCCTTGGCCTTTAGGAAGGAATAGTTACCACTTGGTTTTTCCATGTTCTGGTAGATGTAAACATCATTTAAAAGGTTCAAATTCAGGGGTATGTCCACCCCGGCAGGGCAGGGCATGCAATAACCACACCCTGTGCAGCCCACGTGCATCCGGGACTGGTAGGCCTCCCGGACTTCCTGGATCAGTTCCTTCTCCAGGGAGGATAGGCTACTGGAGCAACCTTCACTGGCAATTCTTATATTCTCTTCAACCTGTTCCATGGTGCTCATACCACTCAAGACAAGATCCATCTCTTCCTGGTCCCATAAGAATCGTAAACCCCACTCAGCCAGTGTCCTTTTCACCGGAGCCCTATCCCAGATGTCCTGGATCACAGCCGGGACATTTTTGGTTAGACAGCCTCCCCGGAGGGGTTCCATGATGACACTACCCATGTACCGGGCCTTTATATATTCCAATCCAGCTCTACCCGCCTGGAAGTCCTGATCCATGTAGTTATACTGTATCTGGACAAAACTCCAGGAATAAGAGTCTACAATGGGCTTGAATACATCTAATTCGTCGTGAAAGGAAAAACC
This sequence comes from Methanobacteriota archaeon, assembly GCA_029556335.1. Lineage (GTDB taxonomy): Archaea > Methanobacteriota > Methanobacteria > Methanobacteriales > Methanobacteriaceae > Methanobacterium. The sequence goes on along the minus strand of JAKQFA010000056.1, from coordinate 6,983 downwards.
AGCGTATCCTACCCGGCCATCTTCCAGGGTTCGGTCCAGAAATTCGAGAACATCCAGGTTGCTCAGGTTTTCCCAGGTCTTCTGGTTCAGACCATGCAGTAGATAAAAATCGATCCGATCAGTTCGCAGCCTTTCCAGCTGTTGATCCAGGTAATGATCCAGGTCTTCTTTTTCCTGGACCAACCAGCAGGGTAGTTTGGTGGATAGGTACACCTGGTCCCGGTAACCATCAGAGAGCACCTCTCCCACCAATAATTCACTCTTACCTCCAGTGGTGGCTGTGGAGCCATGGTAGGGATAGGCGGTGTCCACGTAGTTCACACCCTCTTCCAGGGCATGATGCAGCATCTTGGTGGCCAAGGGTTCATCTATCTTTTCGGGGTTCCCATCACTGATGGGCAATCTCATGCACCCAAATCCCAGTATAGAAACTATTTGACCAGTTTTCCCAAGTTTTCTGTACAACAAGGTACCATCCTCTGTATAGATCTATTAAGGAAAGGTAATAAGTAATCTGAGAAACTGTATAAGGAGGAGTATGAGGAGGAATAATAGAAAAACCACAATGAATTGTTTAACCATTTCTTTGCCAGGAATACTCAACACCTCACCTGGAGTTAGATTATAGTCGGGTGCAGATATAAGTTACACAATTTTCGGCTTCAACTCTTTGGAGTCAATTAAAAATTCAGTTCTTCCCGGCAAACCTTCCATAACCCAGTCGTAGGTTCTGTATTCATGGGGCCATGGAATCACAGGCTTCCCTGCCCATAGTTTCTACCATGTTTTCCAGGATGGGGTCATGGTTTTGGGGTTGAAGGTGAATACCACATCAAAAAGGTGAAGTTTTCCTTATTCTTTTCCACGTTTTCAGTCTAAACGTAGGGAGTTCCTCCATTGCCATACACACTGATGTTACCTCCTGCAATGGCTGCATCTATACCATCAGTAATGGTGGGATAAGTATGACCAGAACCCACTTCCAGATATGCGGCAACTGCACTGGGAATGCTAAAAACTAATACTAACAACATTCCTAGACACGTTAAGGGTAATGTTGCTTTGCTCGTCCCATACATTAATTACCTCCTTTTTATTGGTTACATAACCACTAAAAATAGTATTCCGATATTTAAGGAAGTAATATAGTGATATTATGAGAAAATCATAAAAAATTAGACACCATCTTTGGTTTTCATGGAGATACTCCCCTAAAAATACTACTTCAAGATTTTTACATGGTATAGGTGCGATTGAACCATTTAATATTTCTTATTTGGATCTTAAACCAAGTTGAACAATCAGATAGATATACTGCGGCCAATAAAAATATATGCAAAGTAGGGGGTGAAGAGAATGGTTGATCTTCCGGATGAAGCAGTGAATATGTTTAACAACGAAGACTGTGATAAAAATAGGCCTTTAGTATGGATTTCGACTATTGGGGTTAAGGACAATGAGGAAATTCCACATCTGGCCCCGGTATGCTTTACCAAGGTGCTGGATAGGGATAAGATTCTGGTGGCCATAAATTTCGCTACCCAGACCATGTACAACATCGAAACCTACTCCAGGGTGGCCCTGGGCATCGCAGTGCACTACGAAGGTTACCTGGTTAAGGGAACCGGAGCAATAATAGAAAAAGGATCTGAGTTTCAACAAGTCCAGGGAATGGTGAAGTCACGTTTTGGGGATAAAATAAAGCCAAGGGCAGCCCTTTTAATCAACGTGGAGGAGGTTTACTCCCTGAAACCAGGCGCTGGTTCTAAGCGAGTAGTTTAGAACAGCTACTTGGTATACAATGCACAGTATTTCCCGATCCACCTACTGGAGATCTATTAATGGATGATGGATTGAAATTGTTAATCTACTTCCTGGTGGGGGGCTCCATCCTCACCCTGGTCACCTACTTCGGTACTAGGGACAGGGGGATCCTGGCTGCCTTCATAGCCATGTTCCCGGCGGTGACCACCATGAGCATCATCACCATCTACAGTGAAGCCGGGGGCCTGCTGGTTTTAGACTATGTGAAGGGACTCCTGCTGTTAAGTCCGGTGTGGATGGTGTTCCTATTATGTGTTTACTTCTTTCTCCCCAAACAAGGGTTGCTGGTGGCATTGGGGGCAGGAATTATGGTATATATTCTGGTTGCTGTTTTCTTATTTTATATACAACCAACCATCTAACTAGATTATCTCTCCATTTATAGAAATGGTGTAGTCCTTGACGATTATGTTCTTCTGGGCCTTTTCCAGGGCCCGGCGTACCAGGACTTCAATACCAGAGCAGCATGGAACCTGCATGTGCACGATGCTGATGGACTTTATGTCCTGGTAGGCGAAGATCTCGGCTAACTTGTCCACATACTGGTCCAGGGTCTGATCCAGCTTGGGACAAAGGATGATGAGAACCTTATCTTTTAAGAAGCGCTGGTGGAAGTTGGCGTAGGCAAAGGGGGCGCAGTCTGCTGCGATGAGTAAATCTGCATTCTTCAGATAGGGCGCCTGGGGATTTAACAGTTGCAACTGCACTGGCCAGTTACGAAGCTCGGCACTGAGGACCACGGCTTGGTCTTCACTCTGGGGACGGGTGCTTAGATCCACCTCCATGGAGCCGGGACACCCGCAGGCAAAGGTCTTCTCTTCCTGGTACTCTGGTATCTCCATATTTTTTTCCTTCAGAAAGTCTATGGCCTGGCTGAGGAGTTCCTTCTCACTGTGATCATCCAAGTGTTTCAGGTGGGCCTTTATAACGTTGGGGCCGCCTTTCACCACGTTTTCCATAACCCGGTATTCATCGTAGGGCTCTGCTTCCCTGGTCTCCACCTCAATGGCCCCTTCAGGGCATGTGCCAATGCAGGCCCCCAGTCCATCGCAGAAAAGGTCGCTTATCAGGTGGGCTTTGCCATCAATCACCTGTAAAGCCCCCTCCGGACATCCGGGGATGCAATCACCGCAGCCAGTGCATTTTTCATGGTCAATCTTTATGATATCTCTTTTCATAAGTCTCCCCTCAGCTTACAATTTGTTCCAATTCATCCTACATATTATAATTTTGATTCATAATATATTAGTGGAAATTAATTTTCATAAAAAGGGGTGGCAAGGGAAAACATGCAGGCAGATTAGATGAAAAATACACCCTCCTAATAAGAACATCCCACTCTGGTACTTGCAGGGGACTATTAAGGTTGCTGCGTGGGATGTTATGGTAAGCCAGAATCTGAGTCTCACCTCACATATGGATAGATGATGTATCTCTTTTTTTCTAAGAACCCTTCATCGTGGTGGTGACTTTCCCGGAAGAAGAGAACAGGGCCTAAACTATCAATCAACACCTTTTTTTTTAAATAAAATCATCCCTCCCTTATAAGTGGCTAAGACAATCGTGCAGTGAACAATGAAAAGAAATAAGTAAAGCAAATCTCACAAATAAGATATGATATCTTTATTTTTTTATTGAGGAGAAAAACATGGTTTCCAGTTCTGATTTGGAAAAGATGAGGGAAAAAAGGGATATGGAAGGCCTTATAAAAGCCCTGGATTCCAAAGGTGATAGGCGCATCCGGGAAAAGGCAGCCTACATCCTGGGCGATCTAAGGGTAAAAGAAGCAGTAAAACCCCTTATACTAGTTTTAAATGATGAATACTGGCCTATTCGTAAGGCTGCTGCATTATCTTTAGGATCAATAGGGGATGCACAGGCGGTAGAGCCATTGATCAAGGTTCTGAAGGATGACTACTGGCATGTGCGGGAAACTGCAGCCCTGGCCCTGGGGGCCCTGGGAGATAAGCGGGCGGTGGAGCCCATAATCGAGGCTTTAAAAGACGGTTCCTTAAATGTTAAATGTGAGGTGGTGGGTGCCCTGGGGGCCTTAGGTGACAGGCGGGCATCTGAGCCCTTGATGGAAATATTGAAGGAAGATGACTATATACTCCGGGCCTGTACCGTCACTTCCCTGGGCAAGATCGGTGATAATCTATCATTACAGTCCCTTATTAGATCTCTAGAAGACGAGAACTATCTGGTGAGGGTTAACGCTGCCCATGCACTGGGAACCATCGGGGATAAAGCCGCACTCCCCTACCTACAGGAGGCCCTCAACAAATCCAGGGGAGAATCTCAGGAATTTGAACGGGCCATCCGAGATGCCATGGCCCAGATCAATACACGTAGTTAACCACAGCCCCAAAGGTAAATGTAATGGGGAAGGGAAGTTTTTTATAGTCCCCTTCCTGAAAAATCCTCCAAGTTGAACCACAAGGAGGAAACAGGCTTTAACCTTCTTTTATTACCAGGGAGCTTCCAGTTAGATGAAAAATATTACTATTCATTAAGGTTGGTATCCATTTTTTTTGGTGAACCTGTGATATACATGAAAAAACATAATTAATGATCAGTTATCTAAGCTAAGAATTGGGGGTGATGTTGGCAATGAACATTGGGATTGTAGTTTATTCCGAGACTGATCACACCTACTCCATAGCCCAGAAACTACAGGATAAACTCTCAGTAGAGGGGCATGAAGTGAACCTGGAACGGGTGGTGCCTGCTGTTAAGGTTGACCCGGGAGACCTCAATGTGAACTTCAAGAGCCAGCCAGATACAGACCCCTATGAGGGTTTGATCTTTGGGGCACCGGTCCATGCCTTCAACTTGGCCCCAGCCATGAACGCCTACTTAAACCAGATCCCATCCCTAAAGGATAAGAAGATCGCCTGTTTCGTAACCAAAGGCTTGCCCTTTGACAGTACCGGTGGGAACCAGGCTATTAAACAGATGAAAAGAGTCTGCCGGGATAGGGGCGGAATTGTGATGGGAACATCCATTGTAACCTGGAGTGTGAGTCGGAAAAAGAAGATAAACAACTTGTTGTCTCAGTTCGGTGCTATGTTCTAATTTGAAGTGGATGGATACGTTTATTCTGTTAAAAAACATGCCTGCTGAGTTCCTAAACTTAGTTACTCCCATAAATCTCAGCCAAGATGGGAAGCCCTGGAATGGGGGGAACAGATACAGGAACCCCATTAATTGAAGACAGAATCAGAAAATAAAGGCGATAGTGTATTTGAGCCACCACAAGGACACTCAATTAACCAGCTGCATAGGTTCACCTCTGCGGTGTGGGATGGTCCATTTCATCAGGACCGGGACTTCAACCTCAAAAATATGGTCCTGAACCTCCCGGCGTGGATGTTGGTGCATAGAACCTTCTGGGGCTACTAGAGAATAATTGAAATATTAGGTGGGAAATACTATTCAATATCAGGAGGTTTTCTATTTCCGCAGTATACAAGATCTTTTTAACACTCTTAATTTCTGCTTTACTATTCTTATCCACCTCTGGAAGCTTCACAGCATCTCAGGAAGTTAACAACACCACCCCTGGTAACATAAGCAACATGACTATGGAAATCAACGCCACCATTAACTCATCTACCTATCAACACTCCACCTGGGGCATCCTGATACAGGACCAGAACACCAGCGAAGTACTCTTCACAGAAAACTCCCAGGAACTATTTGTACCCGGATCCACCACTAAGATATTAGTTGCTGCCGCTGCCCTGGCTGCTTACGGTCCGGATCACAGCTTCGAAACCCCGGTTTACTATGATGGTGAACTTGAATCCGGAACCCTCCAGGGGAATCTGGTACTGGTGGCCAGTGGGGACCTGACCATGGGTGGCCGCAACACCCCGGATGGTAAGCTGGCCTACACCAACCTGGACCACTGTGAAGCCAACTCCATGGATGGTGCTAATTTAACCTCCACCGATCCTCTCGCTGGACTTAATGAGCTGGCACGCCAGGTTAAGGCCTCCGGGGTCAGCAGGGTGGAGGGTGATGTCATCATCGATGACCGGTTATTCCAAAAAACCCTGGCCCCCTCGGGGGAGTACTTAATCACTCCTATCATGATTAACGACAACCTCATCGACCTGGAAATAGTCCCTGGAAGGGCTGGGGAAAATGCCACCATTAACTGTAGGCCGCAGAGCAGCACCTACACCGTCACCTCCCAGGTCCAAACTGTTTCATCAGGCCAGACTGAGATCAGGGTCAACAGTGATGATCCAAGTAAGATCGTGGTGGAGGGAACCATCCTGGAGAACTCCACCCCCCAAGTGCGAACTGTATCCGTGGAGGATCCCTCCTCCTTTGCCCGGGCACTCTTCATCGAGGCCCTTAAAAGGGAGGGAGTGGAGGTTACCACACCGGCCACTAACCCAAACCAGCACCTCGCATCCAATAACACCACCGCCTACACCGAGGATAAAAGGGTGGCTTTATTCACTTCTTCACCCTTCTCAGAGAACATCAAAGTGGTGTTGAAGGTCAGCCAGAACATGCAGGCCGACACCCTGGTGGCCCTTTTAGCGGCCAAGAATGGTAAGAAAACCTTTGATGAGGGTATGAAACTCTTTGGCGATTTTCTGACTAGTGCTGGTGTTAACACTGATATGCTGGCCTTAATAGATGGTAGGGGAGGTTCTCCGTCTGACCGGATCAGCCCCGAGGCCAGCAACCAGCTTTTAAGTTACATGGCCCGGCAGAGCTATTATCAGAGCTTCTTCGACGCCTTACCGGTTCTAGGATATGATGGGACCCTATCCGGGTCAGTTACCAACAGCAGCCCCCTCTATGGGAAGGTGAATGCCAAAGCCGGCACAGTCACAGTCGATGATAAACTCAATGGTCGTGTGATCCTGTTAAGCAAATCCCTGGATGGCTACATGGTCACCAGGAGTGGAAAAAAACTCATATTCTCCATTTACGTTAACAACGTGCCCTTAAATAACACTAATGATGCGAACCAGGTAGAGCAGGATATAAACCAAGTTTTAGAGTCCATATATTACAATTTATAATTACAATTTATAAAAAGTTGATAAGAACAGTTATAAATAGTTCTAATAATAAATTTCATATACAAAACTTCTTTAAAATAATTATTTGTTAAAATTTTGTTCAAATAACTG
>JAKQFA010000023.1 GCA_029556335.1 Methanobacteriota archaeon | reverse complement strand
CAGTTGGACTATCACCGGGTCCTGCACTGCTAGATATGCGGTGGTTTATGATAGTACACCCTCCACGGATGCCACCAGACCCTTAATGTTCCTCATCAATCTAGGAGAGGATAAGACAGCAACGGATGGAACCTTTAAATTAACACTTAATGCGAGTGGTTTATTCACCGCAACCTAAACATTGGAGGTTTAGATAGTGACTGATGTAGATGAAACCGTACCAACCGCAACCCTAACCATCACCCCCCAAACCCCAGGAGTCACCGCCGGAACCGGGACAGTGAACACCATCCCCCTGGCCACGTTAAGTATCACCCCTAATGCTCCGGGTTTCCAGCGGTATCCCCTCTTTGAAGTCCTGGATAGTAACGGCAACCGGATCGACACGGTAACCTTCGAGAACCTATCGGCGGGTGTGGAGAGTGATGTTCAAGTCTTAACCTTGGTTAATAACTCCGGGAGTAGTGTGGATGTCACCCTTACCGCTACCATCGGTGAGAGTGGCACTTTAACGGAAACTGCCACCTCTACATTATTATCAGATGATGACCTGGATTATGTCTTCACCACAGACACATATACCGTCCCTGCCAACTCCAGTCTCCCGGTTTATATTAAATGGAGACCACCATCTACCAGTCGACCAGGCTCAAAAGTATGGAATCTCGAACCATCCGGGGACATAGCAGCTTTAGACTGGGATTATATCTCCACCTTCACAGTAACCAGCAACCACACCACAGACGAATACAACGTCAATATCATAGTAACCATCCCCTACGAAGCGGGTAAGATGCGAACAGACTTCGATGACATACGATTCTATGAAAACGACCACCCTCTTCTTTATCAATTGCTTTATAAAACAGACAGCACATCCTCCACATTCATAGTCCAATTACCTACTCTAAGTGCCACCACACCCTCAAATATCACGGTTTACAGTGGGAATAACAGTGCATCCTCTGAAGGGGTTACCAGCCTAGGAGTATATGATGGTTTTGACGACTCTTCCCTGGATACAAGTTTATGGACTTGGATCCGTGAAAGCGGGGGGAACTGGGATGAAGGCACCACCTCAGCGGGGAAGTTGAATATGAAGACCCTTAATAAGGAATTGTGGAGTACAAATAATAATGCACCAGTTCTACGAGGCAACACCCCATTACCTACTAATTGTGAATTATACTGCCACCTCACCCTCAATCCCACAGCAAATCACCGCCGAGGCCACTTAATGGTATACGGAGATGATAGTAACTATGCTGGAATTGGTTATGGATATTGGGATGCGAAAAAAGTGAGTGTCCTCCAAGAAGTAGCGGGATCATCTGCTCAGTATAACTTTGCAGTGGATGTTTCTTCCTTGCAGGTTAAGATTAAGAAAATCGGAACGGTTTATTATTTATATTATGACATCGGAGGGGGTTATGTCTTATACCAAACCCTTACCTTATCTCTTGGCTCTATTTTATATCCTGCGTTGGTGAGTGAGAGTTATAGTGGGGATGGGGGGACAACAGATGTATTATATGATGATTTTTTACTAATCCATAACCCGGCCACAGCGGATCCAACAGTTTCGGCCTTAACAACGTGGACTAACAATCCACCTATAACTCTAATCGGGGGGGTGGGTTATAGTATCCCGGACTTACCAGAACTGGATTTGCAGAACCAGTACATAATTAATGTGGGGGGGGTGGGTTATGAGTAGTTCTACGGATGCTGTAACCACATTTACATTAACTAAAAGAATAGGAGAACCAGCAACTAATTTTAGCGTAACTTTCACCACCCCACTCAGTCCAACAGAATATGCTACTGGAGAGGAATTAAAACTCGTGATAAGGAACCCTGCAAGTAAGGAAGGCTATACACGATTTACTGGGATTATCGAATCAGTGGACAGGGATGATAATGACAATAACAAAATCTACGGGATTAGTGGCCGGGACAAAGGCCGATTATTACTCCGGCAGCCATTCACCCACACCTGCACCTTAACCAGTGGAGTTGATTACACCGTGGAACAGATCATTGACCTCATCCTGGCTAATACGGGCATCACACGTGGCGAAGGCCATACAGTCCAGGGAGAGATATAAAATGGCAGGATTCGCATGGGTGGGAACATCTAAGTTCCGGGATACCAGTGGCGACCAAGCCACACCATCCGCTAACAATGGGGTGAATACTTGGTGCGGGCGATGGGAGAATAAGGTTGATGCCATTAAATCTCTCTTCAATTGGTACAAGCGTAAAAGTAACAAGACTATCCGGTGGTACATTGACATCAACGGGAAGTTCCGATGGTTTGAGGTCGGACCCCGCCTTGGCCGGGAGGTTATATTCGGGGATGACCTCCGGGTAATATCTTTTAATGTCCAGGAAGATGCTACTAATATCGTTAATGACATGACGGGTATGTATGGGGATAGTGAAACTGGAGGAACTGTCCACTTAACCAATAACAGCAGCATCGCCAAGTACGGCCTCTGTATAGATGATACCATTAGTGACGGGAACATGGATGCTGCGGAGATGACGGCTTACCTTCAATGGCAACTTGATAACAAGTCGGTCCCGATCTATTCTGCCACCCTTACCATGATTGGTTACCAGGATATGGAACCCGGCCTCCAAGTCCGGTTCCCAGATGACCCCTACTATGGAGATAAAATTTTCACGGTGGTAGATTGGACCTTCACCGCCACCCATAGCGAGGGCGAAAGCCC
>JAKQFA010000022.1 GCA_029556335.1 Methanobacteriota archaeon | reverse complement strand
GAGTTGGGTAAAATCGACACGGGTGGACAGGTTCTCTACGTCCTGAACATTGCTCGTTCACTGGCTAAAGATGGTATCAATGTGGATATTTACACCCGCTGGTTCGATCCTGATAAAAAACAAATTGAAACCTTCCCCGACACCCCCAACATTAGGATCATCCGCATACCCGCCGGAGGATGGGAGTTCATCCCCAAAGAAAAAATATACCATGTACTACCTGAACTAGCCAAAAATATGATTGGTTTTATCAATGATAATAGCTTAAATTATGATCTTTTCCATGGACATTACGTGGATGGGGGTATTGTGGCCTTAGAGATGGCTGATGCTTTTTCCAGGCCCGTCTACTTCACTGCCCACTCCCTGGGGGCCTGGAAGAAACAGATGGTGGGGGGAGACCCAGATGAGATGGAGCAGAAGTATAACTTCCAGCACAGGATTTCTGAGGAGCTGCGCATATTCCAGTCGGTTACAGGCCAGACAGTTACCAGTCATGAAGAGATGGCTAAGATAGAAGAGTTGTACCATTACAAACCTAAAAGGGTGGAGTTCATCCCTCCCGGTGTGGATGTGCACAAGTTCCGGCCCCTTAATCCCGGTGAAGAGGAAAAACAACTTGATACTAAGCTTCCAGATAGATTTATATTCATGGCCAGCCGCACCTCCCGGGCTAAGGGACATGACTTACTCCTAAAAGCATACGTAGATGTCCTGGAGGAATTTAAAGACGTGAATCTTGTTTTTTGTGGAGATATCCATTGCCAGGACCTGGAGGGATTAAAGGTTCTATCAAATATTAAGAGCATAGTGGAGAAAAATGAGCTGAAGGAACATGTGAAATTGTTAGGATGCATACCCAACGATCTACTGCCTGTTTTTTACAGGAAAGCAGAAATATATGTCTTACCAGCCAGGTTTGAACCCTTTGGCATGGCTGCCCTGGAAGCCATGGCCTGCCAGGTGCCAGCTGTCATCTCCCAATATGCAAGTATACAGGAAAACCTATCAAACGGCGAGGACTACCTGAAAATCGACCCCTACAACACTCAGGAACTATCCAACACCATAATAAAACTCCTGGAAAATGAAGAACTCGCCCGGAAAATAGCAAAGAAGGGACGAGAAACAGTGGTGCAAAATTTCAGCTGGGAAGCTGTTGCCCAAAGATTTATAGAATTTTATAACCAATCCACGGGTTAAAAAGCATTAGAGCCGGACGATCATTAATCATCCGGATGATAAAGTACCAGGGGAAGGGATTGTTTTAAGTAGGAGAGGCTATCTTTGGTAAGGTCCTGAGCAAATATTACAAAAAGAATTGTTGAGGAATGCATATATCTACTAACACAATTATATCTGATACAAATCCTAGGAGTTAGTAAGATGGTGTACTGTGAAAAATGTGGGACTGAGATTTTAGATAAAGCACTTTACTGTTCAGAATGTGGAGCAAAACTAAAATCGGACGATGATGAAACAGCTAATGAAGGTGAAACACTGCAGGAAATGATCCATGCAGCCTGGAATAAGGGTACTGTGCCGCCCCGCAAAATACTCTGCTTCACTGAAGAAAATATCTACATCCTTGAAGGGACCTTTCTCAAGGGAATGGGGGTGGGAATAGGGCTGGTGGGCTTATATCTGGAAAAGAAAGACTCCTCCGAAAAGGAAGAGATAGCTCAAACCACCGACTTCTCGAAATTAGCTGCCCAGGATCCAGACGTGGTGATCATTCCTTACCAGGAAATCATGAAACTGAATATGGGAAAGAAAAGAATGCTACTGAACCCCACAATAACCATAAAAACCACCTCCGAGGATTACAAGTTCACAGTAATGGAGGGAAAAAAATACAAACAATACCAGAAAACCCTACCCGCCCTTCTCGGTGATAAGGTGACTGTAGAATAATAATTGGTAGGGGAGTGGTTGGAAAAATCAAAACTAAATAACATTACCCCTTCATAATCAAAATCCTGTTCAATACCCTCTTTTGAATTTCTTTATTTTTTTCTTCAGTTAAGATATTAAAATCTGGTGAATTCCTGTTTTTAGGGAAATCAGTGTGTAATATGCAATAATCCGAATTTTTCCAAACTTATTCAGGACATAACTCTCCTGAAGAACCATATTTATGATTACAGGTTTTCATTTTTCTAAAAAACACAGTATTTATTTATAAATTTGTCTTCCAAGAATAAAAAAAATTAATAGAACTTTTTATCCAGAGTTGGTAAATTAGAGAAAACTTTAAATATTTTCCATTCACTTCCGAGCTAATGATGCAAAGATAGCCACTACACTCAGTAGCACGGAAATGATGAAGGTTACCTGTATGCTGGTTAGGAGGGCTGGGTAGTTTTGGGGAGTGAACTGGACGGCTCCAATGTAAACGGCGAATACTATTAGGATCAGCCCCATCCCGAAGGTCTGGCCTAGGAGTCTCATGGTGCTTAAGGTGGCTGATGCCACTCCGAAATATTTTCTTTCCACGGATCCCATGATGGCGTGGGTGTTGGGGGCGGAGAATATCCCGATTCCTATTCCTATCACAGCTAAGCCAGCTATTATAACATATAAACTGGTTTTTTCTGTTAAAAATGCCATGATCAAGAGTCCCATGCTTATAATGGCCATTCCCAGTGATGCCAATCTTCCAGGGTCGAATTTATCAGATAGTTTGCCTGCGAAGGGAGAGATGACCACCATGAAAAAGGTTTGAACCACCACAAATAATCCAGTTACTTCCGGATCCAGTCCTTTTATGTACTGTAAATATAGGCTCAGCAGAAAGCTCACAACAAAGGTTGCGATGTAGGTTATCAGGGTGGCCAGGTTGCTGTAGGCGAATCTTCTGTTTTCAAAAAACAATTTAACCTCTAAGACTGGATGTTCAACCCTTAATTCCCATATAACGAATCCTATAAATCCAACAATGCCTAAGATTACCATCACTATACCAAATGTCCCGGTGATGGTTGAGAATCCTATTAAAACCAGTGAAAGCATGATGATGTAGAGTATTGTTCCCCAGTGGTCCAGTTTTTCATCCCTGGATTCTGCCCATTCCCCTGTCATCTTCCACCAAACCAGTACCAGTACCAGTATGCAGAGGGGTACGATGAAGTAGAATATGCTTCTCCAGCCCAGATACTGGGTTAAAAAGCCTCCTAGGACTGGCCCTAAAACCAGTCCAGTGTATCCGGCCGTAATATTTATCCCTATGGCTTTACCCCTTTCCTGGGGTGGGTAGACAGATGTTATTATGGCCAGGGCAGTTACAAATATCATGGCACTGGCAACACCCTGGAAGGCCCTGGTCACTACCAGGAACTCAGCTGATGGGGATATGGCAGCCAGAAATGTGGAGATGGTTAATATTATAATACCATAGGTGAAAATCCTTTTCATCCCATATATATCCGCGATTCGGCCAAAGGGAACGGCAAACATGGCTGATGTTAAAAAATATGCGGTGGTGATCCAGCTTAAAAGGATAGCGTTAACAGCTAATTCATTGCCTATGCTTGGAAGAGCTATGATCAGGGAAGTGCCCATGAATGGGGTTAAGAATGTGGCCAGGGTAGCAATCAGTAAAACTACTGTTTTGTTCATTTCTTGGGCCGGGGTGTTCGGCTCCTGCTCCATCTTTGCTCCCATATATATAAAATAAATGGTTTCATTTATAAATATAGCAGTTACAACCTAGAAGGTCCATTTGAATTTCCCAGGAGGGGTTGGTAGAATGAACTATAAAGAAGAGGCCCATGCTTTTAAAAAGATTTTTAAATTAAAATATGAACCAATAGCTATTTCTTTTACAAACGACGATGTTTCACTAGGCAGATATGAAAAAACAAGCATATGTAGGGCATTAAAACATGCTAGTAGTGGAGAAAGTTTTCTAATTGATAAAACTGTCTCTATCTGCCCTGGTGGTAGTCAATACTGTGGTTTCAGCCCACTTCATGCTGGGAAAAAGAAGAGAAGGGTGCAGAAATTCCTCACCAAGGGGGAAAAGCTTACCAGCTCCATTGTAACATTTGAGCGGATGCAGAGGTTAGCCATACCCCCAGCAACTGACCTGGCAGATAGAATTCTGATAGGTCCCTTAGAAAGGGCGGAAATTCGTCCGGACATGATTTTATTCCTATGTAATGGTGAACAGGCTTGTCGCCTAATAACATTGGACACCTACTGGGATGGCATATCCCCTGAACAGCAAATAATAGGTGCATTATGCTATTCAGCTATAGTCTACACCATAATGAGTGGAAACACCAATATGTCCCTGGGAGATTGGACTGCCAGGAGCCACCAGAAGTTTGAACCAGATGTCATATTCTTATCAGTACCCTACGAACGCATAGATAATCTGTTAAAGGCCATACCACACTGTTCTGCAGGGGATGCCGAAGCCAGGATACCTGAAGAATTCCAAATAGATTGAACAAAACCCCCTGACCCTGATGACACTAAGACCATGTATCTTACTGGCAACCACCTTTTATCCTATCGAATAAGAACCGTGGACTGAGAGAAGGAATTAACGTACATAGCCCTAGGGTAAGTGCTGAATCCAGCAATTAATTTAACTAGACCCCTAACCTGGACCCATAGGGTATGAAGGTCCATTGAAGTGTTCCGGTAAGAGCCCAGTGATTAACAGAATAGCGAACTATCTACTCCCTCTTAAAACTCCTTTTAGTACGCATCTCCTCCAGGTTATCCACTATCCGGGCTAGTTCACTAGCGGGGATGCTCACCATGACCTGGTCGGGTCGGATGTCCATGTTCTTTCGTGACCCGGTGTCCCCGAAGCCATAGGTAACCTTCCCAGTCAGGTAGGGGAGTGCCGCCATGGTACTGCAGATGGGACCGGAATCTGCTCCCAATCCATGGGAACCGGAGTCGTAGGCATTGGCGTGTAATATCTCCATGGCCTGCTCCGCGTTGCAGATTATGAAGATCACATCGGGATCAAATTCTGCCTGGTTTAAGGGGGCGAAGGTTACGGCGTTGAAGATACCTGGATCCACATTAACGTTGTGCCTCCAGGATCGCTGCACAGCTGGTATATCCCTGTAGACCCCCCTGGGAACTAGGAAGGAACCGCTCTGCATGTTTTGGGGGAATTCACGTTTATCCCTAAGACCGGTGTAACGGGCCCCGCCCATACATTCCTCTTCCTCGGCTGTGGCATAGAAGACCTCACCCTGCATGGCCCTGCTGAGTTTGGTGCAGAACCTCGACTTTCCCTCTTCCTTTTTAATGTTTCTTGGCTCCCTCACCGACCATTTGATGGCTACCGGCTCATTTTCCAAGTCCAACAGTTTTTTTAACTTTTCCCCTTCTTCGGTATACATAACACTCCCCTACCCATAGATGGTTCAGTACCATTACAATATCACTACTAAGCAATTGTATCCTAGGGGATGATTTAGTTTTCGAATAAATGATCCAATAGTTCTCTGGTATCATCACCCTAGTACCAGTTAAGAGACCAGTTTTGTGTCAGATATTTTCCTCAAGCCACACCCCCTCCTCTACTATTAATAATAATCTCCAAGGACAATATATATTGATAAGGTAGAAGATGGTGATAAAATGCCAACGGTCCATGTAAACGTCTGGAAAGGCTTCAAAGAGGAAGATGTGAAATTTGTGATTGAGAATATAACCCAGGTCTTTGTGGATCTGGATATTCCAGCCCATGCAGTGGAAGTTTTAGTACACGAAGTACCCCAATCCCACTGGGGTATTGGCGGAGTACCAGCATCCGAGAAATTTAAAGATCTTAAAATACCAGGCTGGGACCAGTGAAGCTTTATTAAAGGCATCCACTAGCTGGGATGTTAGCCCAGGGGATAACAGATACATTATACCCCCTTGTAACTTCCTTTTTCTTTTGTCCAGGTGAAACTTTTTATCACAGCAAAGATAACTTTATAATCAGCCAGTTTAGTTTTAATTAGATTTCCAGGATAAACCACTGGTGGAGTAAGATTTTATGTCCCTTGAATTTAACCTCCGATCAAAAGTGTACTGGAAGAGGATGGCCTCTGGCATTTTTCTAGGATTTTGCAGCGCCATAGGGGCCTTTATTTTCATTGTACTGGTGCACCTGGGCCAGAAGGTTTTCCTGCCCTATGATTTTAACAACTGGGCGCCCTTCACAGGGCCATGGTGGATTGTGGCCTTAATGACTGTAGCCGGCCTCCTGGTGGGGGTTATCCATCGTTACACCTCTGCCCAGCAGTTGGATGCCTTTAAAGCCCTGGATGAGGGATGCCTGGATCCTGAACCCGTGCCCCCATCCCTTCTCACCTCCTTCATATCCCTCCTGGGTGGTTTCAGCCTGGGACCAGAGGTGCCCTGCGGCTTTCTGGCAGCGGGGCTGGCCACCTGGTTCTCCAATAAATGGGGCATGGACCCGGACACCACCCGGATCAACGTGGCAAGCAGTGTAAGCGGTGCCTATGGTGGGATATTCTCCTCACCCTTTGCCATGATACTCATCCTCTTAGAATCCAAACATCGCCAGTCGGTTCAGTTCTACGGCACCCTCTTTATCGCAGGGATGGCGGCACTTGTTGGTTTCATCATCTTCTACACCCTGCAGGGCTTTAATTATGCCAGCCTACTGGGCCTTCTAACTCCCCCTAAATATGACCTGCGGCCCTGGCACCTGGGGGTGAGCATCCTCTTAGGTATCCTCGCTGTTCCAGCTGCCCTGTTTTTTGTGGTCCTTTTAAAAATCTCGGGGAGAATCATGGAGCCACTCCAGGAGAAGCCTATTCTCCGCTCTACCCTGGGCGGTCTCTTCCTGGGCCTGCTGGCGGTGGTGCTCCCCACCACCATTGGACTGGGAAGCAATCAAATGCCACTGGTCACCTACCAGGCCGCGGAGATCGGTGTTGTACTCCTTCTAATTTTCGCATTGGCCAAGATGCTGGCCTTGAGCAGTGCCCTGAGTTCTGGATTTATTGGCGGCCCCATCTTCCCCCTCTTATTTGTTGGCTCCTGCTTAGGCGCAGCCCTCAACCAGATCTTCCCCCAACTCCCCCTAGGCTTGGCACTGGGCTGTATGATCGTGGCCATACCTGCTGCCATCGTACCCATCCCATTGTCCCTGGCAGCCATCGTCATCATCGTCATTGGCCTCCCCCCAGTGAACATCCTCCCCATTCTGGTGGCGGCCCTGGTTTCCTTCACCATCACCAGGGGACTTATCATGGGTGGTAAAGAATTAGAAGAAGCTTAGCTGGGTTATTGTAAACCAATAGAAATCTACATATATCCATTACTTAATCCTAGACCTGTGGATACAGGGTTCTAGTTCTGTTCATATAGAACCTTCCATCCCCAGAGCTTGCTATGGTTATGGTTTTACTGGCAGTGGATTGGGAAAAGAAAAAGCTATATATGTATACGATCCCACAAACAATGGTACCAGGCAGGGGTTCCCGAGCGGTCAAAGGGGATAGGTTCAGGGCCTATTGGTGTAGGCCTTCGAGGGTTCGAATCCCTCCCCCTGCACTTATTTTTTACAGTAACAGGGCACGTTATCTTCAGAATCCACAGAGACTGCTAGCTGACCCAGGGTAGGGCACTTACCTCTAACTAGGTTTATATTACTTGTCTATGCTTTCCTGGCAGGGCTCTAGTGGGACCATGAATCTGTGCATAATTCTGTGGCTGGTTTCATTCATCTCCAGGACTGGGTTCCTTCCATTTTCCCCGGCACCAGGGACATTTTATCTAGATTCAGTGATTTCATAGTACTATAATGAACGAATTGCTCATCCCTAAACCTGGGCGTACTCCTCTTTAAGCTTCAACCAGTCCACCTTCCCTATGAGGGTGGTGGGCAGCTCCTCCCTGATCTCGAACTCCCGGGGAACACTCCAGGTAGCCAGGTACTCCCGGCACAGCGACATGATCTCACTTTTGATCCTATCCGTATCGGTGTATCCATCCTTTAACACCAGGAAGGCCTTGATCTTCTCGATCTGGTACTTATCAGGGACACCTATGACACAGGAGAGGGCCACCGCTTCATGGCGGTTGATGACCTCCTCGATCTGGGTGGGGAACACCGAGTACCCGGAACTTTTGATCATGCGTTTGATCCTGGACCTGAAGTAGAAAAAGCCATCCTCATCCATGTAACCCAGATCACCAGTATGGCACCATTTAAATCCATCATCATGGACCTTCAGGACCTTATCAGTCTCTTCAGGGTTGTTGTAGTACTCCAGCATGACGGTGGGGCCGCTGATGCAGATCTCTCCCTCTTCACCAGGGGCAAGGTCCTGGGTGGTGCCCACCTTAACGATCTTGTACAGCATATCAGGGAGGGGCACACCCATACTGCCCAGCCGATCATCGGCGTGGGGAACCAGGCAGCTCACAGTCACGGTCTCCGTCAATCCGTAACCCTCCTGCATGGTTACCTGGCCCCCCCTTTTCTTCATGAACCCGTCGAATTTCCTTTTAAGTTCCACAGGGACCGTGTCACCCCCGGCAAAAACACCCTTCAAGCCATGGAAATCGGATTTTTTCATCTTCTTACTCCGGAGCAGGGCCTCGTAGAGGGTGGGTACTCCGGCAATGTAGTGGGGCTGGTACTTGGCAAACTGGTCTGCGAAGATGTTGGCGTTGAATTTAGGGACCAGAATAGAACAGGCCCCTACACAGATGGGCAGGTGCACACAAATGGTGAGTCCAAATCCGTGGAAGATGGGGAGGATGCACATTATCTTATCCCTGCTGATTTTTCCGAATCTTTCATCGTTCAGGTGGGCTAAACATTGGATGACCAGGGCGTTGAAGTTATGGTTTGATAATAAAACCCCCTTCTGCACCCCTGTGGTTCCGCCTGTGTATAATACCACGGCACCATCTCCACATTCTTTTTTACTCTCCACAGTTCGACTGGACTGGTAACCAAGTTTCTTGAATTTCTTCCAGGAGATGAGCAGGTCGTCCTGGTTGTACCTGATCTTCGGTATTTTATGGCCCTCCATGGCCCAGAAGCTCATGCTCTTCCTTTTACCCAGGTAGTCGTTGATCTTGGCCACAATGATCTTCCGGAGGTCCAGATTTCCCTGTATCTTCTTCAGGTTGGGATAGGAGAAGTTGCCAATTAGAATGTACTTACTCTCCACATACTCCAGGTAGAACTCAATCTCTTTAGGGGCGGAGAGGGGGTGGATCATGTTGGCCAGGGCCCCTACCTGGTTAATGGCGTAGAACATCACCACCGCATGGGGAGTGTTGGGCATGCAAACCGTTACCGAGTCTTTTTCTGTCACCCCCAGTTCTAAGAGTGCCCGGGCACAGTTATCCACTTCCTGGATGAGTTTCTTGTATTTTATCTTCTTACCCATAAAGTGCAGGGCCACGTGCTCCGGATACTGCTGGGCAGAATCCACTAACATTTCATAGATGGTTTTATCGGGATAAACCAGACTGGATGGAGTGTCTTTATTGTAAAACTTTAACCAGGGCCTGTGGTAGCTTAATTTATCCTCGGCCTCCTGTATGAGGGGTGAAATTTTCATAAAAATCATCTAGATGTCTACTGGGAACTGTTCTAATTTTTTTTCTAGTAGTTGGGGGTTATTTAATATTTCCTTAAATTCATTCATGGCCTTGATAAAGTAGAATCCATCACTGATACGTTCATCTATGGTGGTGGAGATTTCAACCACATACCTTTCCACCAGTTCCCCTGATCCCGGGTCATAGAGTCTGTCCTGGTGAATTTCTCCCAGGCAGATGAAGACCGAAGTGGTTCCCCGGTTGTACAAGTGGTGGTAGGGCACACTTTTCAGTCCAATACTCCCCAGGTTGGTTACAAATACACTGGCATGCATGGGGTCGGCTTGGTAGATGGTATCCGGGTAGTGGCCCAGGTAATTTAGAAGATCCAGAAATCCCAGTGAGAGTCTGACCAGTGGCTTGGGAAGCCTGGCAAAGGTGTTCAGTATATCGGTAGCATCATCGGTTTGGCCTGTTTTAGCCACCTTAATCCCCTTACTCAATCTGGATGACACTGCCCATAGGGTCTCATCCCGGTTAAAAGATTCCTTAACAATGGTTTCTTCACCTTCTTCTGTGAATTCCTTTTTTGCTACAAAGGCCACCTCGATCTTCTTTCGCTGATAAAAGTTACGTCCAGCTATGAACCGGTTTAAGTGGGGTTTGAGGGTGAAAAGCCGGACCAGGGCTGCCATGAAAACATGGAAGTAAGTTATCTTGTCAACATCTCCATCCAGGGTTTTAACGGGATTCTGATGTAATTCCTGGTTTTTTTCCTCTACGTACCCTACGAAGTTGGTTACATCAATTTTTTCCTTAAAGTATATGGCTGAAGAATTCCTGGTGGTCATTAGATGGGGGATGAGTTTGGTGAAGGAACTCAGATCCTTCAAAATCCATCCATCCCCCCTATCCCCCCTCCTCTTGTCCCGGGGATAAGATGATCCTTCTCTACTTTCCTTGGACATAATTTTCTCCCTAGACTCCTATTGATTAAAGGGATTTAAATATTAACATCACACCAGTATTAGGGCTGGTTTTTAAAAAATTTCATTAGCACCAAGATTGCATAATGTATAATATCAAGACAATGGTGGGGGTAATAGTATGCTGGACTTTGGTATAGCTGACCAGGCAGAGATGGAGAACTACACCACCCGTTCCCTGAAGGAACTTGCCCCGGGTGATGAGATAGAGGGAGAAGTAGTGGTGGGTGAATTTAAAACCATCCCCATGGGTAAAAGGGAGGTGGCAGAATTTTATGTGGTGATAACTGACCATGAAAACCATCAAAAGTGGGTCTGTGGGTTCACCACTCCCTACTCCCCTGAGACCGATGAAATATACGGCGAAAACAGGGGCCTGTTTTACACCTTCATAGACAGCCTCAACCACGTGGTGAACCACACCCCCCTTAACTGGCAGGAGAACTACTCCGTTAACTTCACCCAACTCCGTAGCCGGATTAACGAGTACATCTCCACCATCAGGGTTAAAGCTGTGCCTGCCTTTAACCAGGAGGACATGGTGAACCTGGAGGTCTTAAGTGCCAGGATCCATTCCACATCCAAAAAAAATGGCCCGGTATCTATCTACGACGTAGCCATGGAGGATCCCATCATACTCATGGCCTACACTCATCTTAGAAATAAAGGTGAAAGGAGAACTGTTAAAAATATAAGATTCGAATTGAAGGCCCTCCTGGACGATGAGAAAATCACGGAACACGCCTATCACACCGCCCTGGATGAGCTAAAAATAGTAGAGGATGAGAAATAGAACTCTATACCTGGTTTTTTCTAGTTTCCACTGTCCATCATAAGGCTTTTCCCTTCCATCTTCAGGTAGGCACCGCATTCCTTGCAGAACAAGTTGATACCTGGATTCTTGTATCCGCACTGTGGACAGTTGATGTCCTCAAAAACGTTGGCCAAGTTGTACACTACTTCCAGTCTTCCCCCGCATTCACATTCATCTTCAAAGTCATCAGGTGATTCATCTGGTTCCAACTTGTAGTAACCTCTGCATTTATCGCACACTAAATATCCCATTGGTTATCCCCCCCATTTTTCATAACTGATGGGCATAGCCCACCACAGGATATTGTTGTAAACAAACAATGTTGTTGTTTATGCGTGTCATTATATATATAGATATTCAATATCCTTCAACCAGTGACCCTGGAGATCCCAGTTATCCCTGGCCAAGAAAAAGTAATAGTCTCCAAATTTATATGTAAACTCGGTATATCCAGGTTTATCAGTCCTGTTTTGGCTTTACTGTGCCCGGCCTAGATGAGCTTCTTCTTTACTTCCAGGGGTAATGGATGATCCTGGCAGTGCTCGAAGATGTACCCACAATCGGTGCAGCGGATGATGCCCTGGGAGCCAGAGGGTACATGGCGCACGTAGTCGCTTTCATGTTCCTTGGTTTCTTCCTTGGTCATTTTTTGGGACACACTTTTATTTACACAGCCACATTCTGGGCATTTTTTATTGAGTTCTTCAGCCTTCATTTTTCTAGAAACCCCCATACTATGCAAATAGTTTGGTATTATACGAACTGTATCTAATAGTACGAACCTATTCTATTTATAGTTTATCATCCCCACTATCCTGAAAATATTAAAAGTCCATCCTCTAGCTGAAGGGCCAGGGAATGTTCCTCCCCCCTATAGGATTTAATTATCTAATAAAATCATTGCACCCCATCCCCTTCCTTCATAGTATCTACTGTTAATTCTAGAAAAAAAATCAGCCCATTATTTATGGCAGAGTATATAACTCTAAAAACACTGGAGGCCGGATAAGAGTGGAGTGCAAAAGTAAGATGGTACTGTGGACCGTGGTGAGCGGCATGTTCCTATGGTCATTCGGCGCTGGTATCGTCAACATCTCCCTACCCACCATTGCCCAGTACCTGGATATCAGCACCTCCACTGTTTCCTGGGTTATAATTATCCACCTTTTGATACTGGTATCCTTATTACTCATCTTCGGACGTTTGGCTGATTACCTGGGCCAGAGAAACATCTTCATGTGGGGAGTGCTGGTTTTTACCATCTCTTCCTATCTGTGCGGCCTGTCCCAGGAATTTAATAACCTAATATTCTTCCGCCTGGTGCAGGGGGTGGGTTCGGCCATGCTACTGTCCGTGTCTCCAGCCATGATAACCCTAAGTTCCACCATTAAAAACCGGGGCAGGGCCTTTGGTTACATATCCCTGGCCACCACCCTGGGTCTTTCCACTGGATACCTGGCTGGAGGTCTGGTCACTGAGCACCTAGGATGGAACTGGGTGTTTTTTTTAAACTTACCCCTCGGAGCTCTGGTGCTTATTATGTCCCACCTCTACTTACCAGACATATCAAATAGTGCTAGTAAAGACCGGTTCGACTTTTTGGGGGTCTGTTTATCTTTCACATTTTTCCTGTCCCTGATATTGACCCTGGAAACCCTGGAAATAAATCCCTACCCCTTGGTGGGTTTTTTAGTAACCCTAATGGTGGGATTCTTCTTCATCTACTGGGAGTTCCACCACCCCCATCCCCTCCTGGATCTTCGCCTGTTTTTAAATCCCCACCTCATCCAGAGCATATTAAGCGGCTTTCTAACCACTCTGGTATTAACGGGGACCATCTTTCTGGTGCCCTTCTACCTGGAGTTGGTTAAATCCTACCCTACCGATCTAGCTGGTCTTCTGGTATTTGCCTCCACCCTCCTGGTACTGGTGGTAGGACCCCTGTCTGGTTGGCTCACTGATCAAGTAGGGGCTAAGTTGGTTAATACCACCGGGGCTCTGGTACTCCTGGGCAGTCTAGTCCTACTGTCCCTGCTGGACCAGACTGTGGGGCTGTTGTTCATATTTACAGCCCTAGCAATCCGGGCCCTATCGGATGGTATCTCCAATCCGGCCAACAGTAAGATGGTTATCAGTCATAGCCCCCCAGGGATGGAGAGCTCAGTCTCCAGTTTGTTAAACACCGCCCGTTATCTGGGCCTGGTGATGGGGGTGGTGATCTTTGAAACCATCTTCAACATCACCATCAGCCACCACTCCCCTAGTCTGGAGGCATCAAGTCAGGGTGCCCTGGAGCTAACCCTCCCGGCAGCAGCACTGGTGGATGGCTTCCATGCGGCCTTCTACCTGGGAGTGGGGATATCAGTTCTCATTATCATCTTCACCATCATGGGCCGGGAGAACCGGGAAGTCCTATAAGAATCGTAAATCGTAGAGATCATCAGTGGAGGGTATGGTTTCCAGGTATCCCAGGCTCTGCTGAAGCTTCATGAACCTCTCCATATTCATGGTATAGTCAGGATCGGGGTGGTACTGGAAGTTCACATGTTTTAATGCTTCTCTTTGTATCTGGAGGCTGGTTCCCAACTTCTCCGAGACGATCCGGGCTGCATCTTCGGGGTGGTTTTTCAGATAAAGGGTGGCCTCCTGGTGCACCTTTAAAAACCGGGACAACCGGGAAGGATCTTTCTGGATGAATTCCTCCCGGGCCACTATAACACAGCAGGGATGGTTATCCCACCACTGGTCAGAGTAGGCCAGGATTTTTCCATCACCACTGATATTAGCCGAGGATACATATGGTTCCCAGGCTAGGTAGGCATCAATTTTACCATTTTTGAGTGAGGGAGGCATCAGGGGTGTTTCCAGTTCGATGATTGATAGTTGGGTGGTACTAAGATTATTAGCTTGCAGTAGCTGGTGGAGTAGTACATCCTGCACTGAACCACAGCGGGGAATGGCCACAGTTTTATTCTGCAGGGCCTGGCTAAGGTTACCCTCAGTGGCGCTGGGTATTACCAGGCCACTGCCCTCGGTGTTCACTGTAGCCACCACCTTAATCCGGGTACCATTGCTCCGGGCCATGGTCACCGGGGCTATGCCACAGTATCCCACATCTACCTGGCCCATTTTCATTGCCCTGATTAGGTCGGATCCGCTGCGGAAGGGAACCAGGCGCAGCTTCAAGTTGGCCTTCTTATACATCCCGATTTCCTGTGCTATGAACAATGCTGAATGGTGGTTGCTTGGCAAGTACCCTACAGTTATGGTCTCATCCTCCACTTGGAGGTAATGGTAGGTGGCGTAGGAGAGAACTATCATCATAGCCACCAGTCCACCCAGAAATAGTTTGCTGTGGCTGCATTTGAACTTCATAATCCTACCTCTATTTAGGGATGGAGTTTATAAAGGCTTATCCTTTTTTTTCCAGGTATGGGTAAAGGATAAGAACAGATCCATCCACACTATTTACTATGAAGATTCGTAGGGACAGCAAGTTCCTAGAGACAAATCATTACCAGACTGCGGGTATAATCTTGATGGTGGCGTGCCTCCAGTTTATACTGGCCGTGATGCTGGCTGAGACCCAGTACAAATTCTACAGCACATCCCTGAACACCCTCAGTGACTTGGGAGCAGTGGCTGGATACTCGGCCATCATCTTCAACCTCAGCATCGTTGCCCTGGGGATCATGGGATTGGTGGTGGTGTACCTGATATCTAAAAGTGGCAGCTGCCCCCTGTTCTCCGCCTGCCTGGCAGTGTCTTCCCTGGCAGCGGTGGGGGTGGGACTCTTCCCCACCTACACTGGCACCCCCCATCTCCTGTTCTCGGGCCTCGTTTTTCTTTTCGCTAGCCTGGCGGTTATTTTCTCCTACCGATTGGGTTTGAACCTGCCCCTGGTGGTGTTATCCCTTGTACTGGGCCTGGTTAGCCTGTTAACACTATTCAGCTTCCTGTGGATGGGGATGGACAGTCCCCTGATCCATAGCTTGGGGGTGGGTGGAGCCGAGCGCCTGGTGGCCTACCCCATCCTAGGGTACCTGGTGGGCCTGGGCGGGTACCTCACAGCCGGGTGCAGGTAAGGGGTTTCTAGTAACAGTTCACCAGGGTCAGCATCATCATCCCGGCAATGAAACCCACCATCAGGGTCATCACCCAGATATCCATATCTTTAACCAGAATTTTTTCCTTGTTAAGGCTGAATACGAAGGGTAAGAGGGCTAAAAGGGGCACCAGGTAATGGGTGAAAACACCCACTACAGTCGCCGCCCCCACTGGCTCCCAGGATAGGTATTGGACCAGGTAAGTGCCATAGAAAACTACTCCAACCACCACCAGGGCCCCCAGTCTACCCCTAGTTTTTATCCAGGTGTAGCCTGGGTACAGGAATGTTAGCACTGCAAAGTAGATGGAATAAAAGAAGGATAGATAAGTAGATGAGTACACGGAACGTGTGAGGCTGAAATCAAATATTTGCAGGAATTTCAGGGGGATATAGTTAATGAAATTGAGGAACATTACTCCGGTCTGGGCTGGGTTAGACAGCATATAATTCACCTGCTGGGTGGAGTTAACCCCCCTTAAAAGGTAACTGTTCCCCCTCCAGGAGTTATAGGATAAGGGTAAGACGTAGGAAGTCCATGATATGGTTAACAACAGCAAACCCACTATTCCCAGTCCCCCGGCCAGGTAATATCTTTTTAACTTGAATCTGGATAGGGGCACCACCAGGACCAGGAGAGACAGGGCCATGTAGGTGACTTTACAGAAACCACAGACCAGGCACAGGGTGAAAAATACCAGGAGATGCCTCCAATCCAGGGAATAGTCTGCTGATTTGTACATGTAGAAGAAATATCCAATTACCAGTAGGGCAAAGGAATTGATCATGGCATCGATGCTAGTAGAGGCAGCATAGTAAATGGCTAGGGGTAAACAAGCCACTGCCATTAACTGCATCTTAAATATGGGTGATTTCTTTATGGCATAAGCAGAGACCAGAGCGTACAGTATCAGGTTGAAAAGCCTCCCCAGCCAGAGCATCCAAACCGCGTTCAGATCCAGAAGCTTAGCCACCTTTATTCCAACAGCCGGTGCCAGATACCCAAAAAAGGGGTTCTGGACAAAGGCTGACTTTAACTGGCCCGGGTTATCATCAATCTTACGGGAATCAAAGTCAGTGTTGAAAACTGTTAGATGAGGGTAACTGTGTCGGTTGTGCATATCCTCCACTGATTTGATGGTCTGGTAGGTTCCAGTTGAATAATCATATTCCGGGAAAATTACTCCTCGGGAAGTCATTTCTGCCCGGGTGAAATGTTCACGTTCATCCAGCACATCCAGGAGTGGTGTTAAGAAAACACTAACCAAACCAAAACTTAAGATTACAACCAGCGCCACACGATGAAGCTGACCTTTCCTTTTAGAGTAGTAGGTGATGCAGAACGTTCCCAGCAGCGTCACCACCACCAAGAGGATTAGCTCTGCCTTGGGATAGAGGTAGTTATCTAGTTTAAATAAGGAGAAAATGTAGAGGGCCAGGAAACCCAGGAACAACAGTATGAAAAATCTAAGATCCCACACATCACGGGTAAGATTTTTTAATTTTAATAGTGAACAGGATTTAATATCAATTTTCATTATTCTATTCTTTTTTGATTTAATTATATTAGCTTATTGATTGGTGGCTTTAGAAAGCCTTAAGGACCAGGGATAATAGAGAGAATGTTAAGAACCTTACTTGGTGGGGAATTTGGATATGGCCCGGAAAAAAATTGAAGACCTGGTGGTGAACCTGGAGTTTCCCCGGAGTATCAACACCACCTTCGCCGTGTTACACAAGAGCCTGAAAATCGCCTCCAGTGGACGCCACTATCTGGCCTTGTCCCTTGCTGATAAGACAGGATGGATGGATGGCCGGATGTTCCCGGATAGTGGGGTGGAGGATATATACAACAGCATACCCACCGGCACCATCTGCAGGGTGGAGGGGAAAGTTAATGAGTTCCCACCTGGATCCGGGAAGATGAACATCGTCATCAAATCATTGCAGGAGCTGTGTGAAGAAGAATACCAACTGGAGGATTTCATCGCCACCTCCCCCCATGACTGTGAAAAGCAAGTGGAGGTTATCCGGGGGGTTATCCGGGGTATGGAAAGCCCGGAGCTGAAGGGCCTGTTAAGATCCTTCTTCTGTGACCAGGAATTCACCGCCAAGTTCTACCAGGCCCCGGCTGCCATGATCCACCACCATAATTATCTGGGAGGACTTCTGGACCACTCTGTTGAGGTGCTCTTAATCTGTGAAAGGTTATGTGAGTTATTCCCCCAACTGGACCGGGACCTGCTCTTAACCGGGGCTTTACTCCATGATGTGGGTAAAATCAGGACCTACCAGTACCACAAGGTTAAGATCGAAATGTCCCGGGAGAGCGTCCTCCTGGATCATCTGTACCTCTCGGCTGATATGGTCAGGGAAAGAATGGAGAGTCTTAACTTCCCGGAGGAACTTTATCAACAGGTTCTGCACCTCATCCTAAGCCACCATGGTAAGGTAAGTCAGGGCTGGGGTTCTTCTGTTAATCCCAAGTTACCAGAGGCCATGGCCCTGCACCACGCTGATCACCTGGATGCCCGGGTGAAGGAGATGCTGCAGAAGTAGCTGGCTAAGGTAGGGTGTGCACATGAATTGTGATATCAGTCCAGCCCAGGATATCTTTTTGGCCTACTATTGTGCCGTCCACCACCTTCCCCCGGTACATGGATGGCATAAGCTACTTTTATCCTGGTAACTGGGAAGCGAATTATCTGGGATCACCGCTGGCTGATGGGGAATGATAAATAAACTGGGGAAGATAAGGAAGCACATGTGTGCCTCTGACCCATAGGGAGTGATCCAGACCAGAGAGGAGCTTCCAGTAGAAAAGGGGTAATACACTCAAATGTGGCCTATTTGTTTTGATGGGAGTAATTCACAGCAGCTTAAGACGTTTCTATGTATTTCCAGTAGATACGCCTTTAAGGCCATCCCCTCACCCTGGGCAGCCCTGGCAGATAAAGAACAATAGGGACTTATTTAGTTGAACATCATTTCCAATACGATGATTTACTAAAAATATAAACAGAGAGAGCTAATTCCAAATAGGTTACTCGAGTTTCTTCAGAGAGTGCCTTAATTCTTTAAATGAACTCATTATGCGTCTTTTTTCGATTTAAAACCACAACGTTTATAAGTAATTTAAGTAGTGTCTGTTCCAAGAACTCAGAAAGAGTTTATTTTAAGTTTTGGGATGCGGAGGCGATATAATTTGGAGAAAAATACTTTTAGGAGTCTGTTTGCTGGCCAGTTTATCCGGGGCTGGTATGGCTGGCGCAAGTGCAGCAGACAATGTTACAGCCCCAGCACCAACTGTTAGTTACAGTCTGGTGGCAACAGAGCTACACCAACCAGGCATATCACTGAACCAATCCCTAACAACAAGTAACACCATGGAGAGCAATTCCACAGCTAGGATGGGGAACCCTGGCTCTGGTGATGAGTTGGCAGCGGCTGGTACCGCTAAAACCTTGAGCAACACCACCTTCACCCTGAGCCAGGTCAAGGACGCTGCTACCAGGGTAAATACTTCATAGAAAACCACAAACGACTACCCAACTACGTTAACATGGGCAATGGTCAGGTACAGATGTCTGATTTTTTGAAACTCCTCACCACTGCACTGCTGCAGATAAACAATGGTAAAGCAACCAGTATAACACTAGAGACAGTTAACAATGCAGTGACACCCACCGAGACAATTAAAACCTATAACATCAACAAAGCTGACTATCTGGATATTGCCAAGAGGGTGGATGCCTTTATTGATACCCAGGGAAGGTTGCCCAACTACGCAAGCAGTATCCTTGGTAAAATAAGGTCCTAACCCTGCTGGACATGTTTTCTAGGGTACTCAGTTTCCAACAAGACAACCACCCCTGCCCAACTACGTATCAGTAACACCAGGGGCAGCGTCAACCAGCACTGATATGGCAGTGCCGGATTCATTGAAAAGTACCGGGCTCCACGGCAAATTGTGAGGTGACTAATACCCAGATCCAGGCCCTGGCAGCATCCATAGTCAGTGGAAAAACTTCCAGCTACGCTAGAGCCGAGGCCATCTTCAACTGGGTAAGGGATAAGGTTGGCTACTCCTTCTACTACAACACCAAAAATGGTGCAGTGAAGACCCTCAACACCCTGGCCGGGAACTGTGTGGACACCAGCAACCTCTTAGTAGCCCTGTGCCGGGCAGTGGGAATTCCAGCCCGATACCAGCATGGGACCTGTAAGTTCACCAGTGCAACCTACGGCCATGTGTGGGTGCAGATATGGATAAACGGGGTATGGTACAATGCTGATGCATCCAGTTCCAGGAATTTCCTGGGAGTGGTTAAGAGCTGGACCCTGTCCACCTTGAAGGGCACCTACACGTCTTTGCCATTCTAGAGGAAAAAAACGTGAGGTGAGATGATGATCAAAAAAGGAATAATTGCCATGGTAGCCATTGTAGCCGTGGTGGGCCTGGTATACGCAGCCTACGATGATCCAGGAAAGGATGCCAGCAACGACTCTGAGTACATGAAGCACCCGGACCATGATAACTCCAGTGACGATAGCACCCTAATCTCAGCTAGCCTGGCTAAAAAGTTGGCAGAAAGGTACATTGAAGAACCAGGAGCAACCCCTGGCACCCCTCAACTATTAACCAGTGGCAAGAAAAGGATCTACCTGGTACCAGTTATCTATCAGGGAGAAAAAGTGGGGGAGATTGAAATAGACGCAGAAACTGGAAAAAACCTGGGAGGATCTGGAGGGGCTCCTTGAAGCTCTTTAACTAGGTTCCTTAACAATCTATTCCATCCCCCTTTATTTTTTTTTAAAAAAAATGGCTAAAGTAAGAATTTTTTTGTTTTTTCACAAATTGTTTTACAGTAGATCAACTTAAAATATCTACAGAAAACCATGAAGATCCTGTTCGTGGAGCCGCCCAAGGAATTCTGGTTTGTGATGGGCGAGTATCTGCCACCACCTCTAGGTATACTCCAGTTAGCCGCATTTCTGGAAGAAAAGGGTGACGACTGGGATCTGGAAGTCCTGGACTGTCAAGCCGAGGAATTGAAATGGAGTGGTCTGGAAAGACGCCTGGAATCTGCCAACCCAGACCTGCTCGTCCCCAGTGCCCTGGCCACCTGTAACGCCTACACCATCCTCCGCACCGTTTCTCTGGCGAAAAAGATAGATCCGGACATTAAAACTGTGGTAGGGGGTCAGCACTTCACGGCCCTGGCCCAGGAGAGCCTGGAACAGTACCCGGAGATCGATTTTATAGTACGCGGCGAGGGGGAGTTAACCCTCCTGGAGTTGGTGAGTAGTTTAGATCGGGAAAAGTCTCAACTTAACATCCCGGGACTGTCCTTCCGCCACAAGAATAAAATCGTACACAATCCGCCCCGTCCTTTGATCAAAAATCTGGATGATTTACCACTGCCTGGTTATCATTTCATCGAGGACCATGCCCACAAGTATCACTTCCGGATGATGGCCAACCGCCAGGATGGTTACGCTATGGTGGAGGCCTCCCGGGGCTGCCCATACCAGTGCACCTTCTGCTCCCAGTGGAAGTTCTGGGGAGGTCATTTCCGGGTTAAATCCCCCGAGAAGGTGGCCGATGAGATGGAATACCTCTCCCAGGAACAGGGCATCAACTTCCACTGGCTCACCGATGACAACCTGGGACTGGGCCCCCACACTCGAAAGTTATGTGACGAACTCATAAAGAGGGGACTTTCCGAGGATGTGAAGTGGTTTGTGCAGGCCCGTAGTGATGCCATCATAAAAAACCAGGATGTGCTGCCTGAGCTGCGGAAGGCTGGTAATTACTGGGTAATGGCGGGACTGGAACGCCACGACCCAGCCACCATCAACTCTTACCATAAAGGGATCAGGACTGAGGACTCCCGGCTGGCCATGAATCTTCTAAAGGACCATGATATATTCGCCCAGGCCACATTCATCACTGGGGACCGGAGCGACTCCCACCAGTCCATGGAAGAGTTCCGGGAGTTTGTCAACTACGTGGACCCTGATATAGCCATCTTCATGATATTAACTCCCTTCCCTGGCACAGAACTCTATGAAACCGCCCAGCGGAATGGTTGGTTGGAGGACTATAACTGGAGCAACTACGATATGGTCCATGCGGTGATGCCCACCCAGCATCTGACCCGTAATGAAGTACAGGAGGAGCTGTTTCTATGTTACCGGGATTTCTACGGCAGTGTGAAAAGGCGCCTCACTGGAGTCTTTTCTAAAAATCAGTTTAAACGAATGACCTACCGTTACATGGCTGGTCAGGGCCTGTTACAATCATTGAGGGGTCTTTTTGAATAGCAACCGCTTACTCAGCTTTTTATCCCTGGCAGGACTCTTGTTTTTAGTTTTGATGTACCTATGGGTCCC
This sequence comes from Methanobacteriota archaeon, assembly GCA_029556335.1. Lineage (GTDB taxonomy): Archaea > Methanobacteriota > Methanobacteria > Methanobacteriales > Methanobacteriaceae > Methanobacterium. The sequence goes on along the minus strand of JAKQFA010000022.1, from coordinate 25,353 downwards.
GGCTGCCAAGACCAGCAAAACCCTGGTTTTAGCAGTGTTCATCCTGGTCTGTGTACTGGGGATGATGGCCGCCGGCTACCCCCACCACTGTCTACGGTTACTAAACCGGGAAAGAGAAAAGTCAGAGCCAAGCGGACACCACCCGGTGTGTAGTGAATTTGAAACCCACACCTTCACCCTCCAAGGGAAAAGGTACTGCGCAGGGTGTTCCGGTCTTTTCCTGGGAGGTGCCCTGGCGATCCTGTGGTGCCTTTTTTATTACCTCTACGGGTTCAGCAGCCCCATCCTATTCTGGGCTGGGGTGCTGGCTGTGTTTTTAGCTTTGATGCAGCTTAACTATTCAAAAATAGATAGAGCGCCGGTTAAGTTTTTATCCAACCTGGTGCTGGTCACCGGAGCAGTGATGATCCTGGTGGGGATCCTGGAATTCAAAGCCAATCTAAGCCCCTATTTTCTGGTGCTTATTGGTCTGTGGATATACACCAGGACCACCATTTCGGCCAGGGACCATGATCTGATATGCCGTCAGTGCTCTATTCCAGCTTGTCCTTATAGATAAGAGATGTTCTTTAGTTTTAGATTTATCCTGGTTCTCAAGACTTAATCCCGGTGCGTGGCCTTGTAGATGGCCCCGGCGATAATTAATATGCCGATTAGTACGATGAGGGCTGGCCACAGATACTGCCAGAACGGAAATCCGTAGATGGAAGAAAGACCAGCCAGTATCAAAATAACCCCGATGATCAGGGGGCCGATAAGGTTACCGTAGGGAAGGCCAAAACATTCATCCCTCTGGCGCTTCTGGTGATGACGTCTTTCCACATCATCCTTCAATGGAGTTCCACATTTAGAACAGTACTCAACATCGTCCTCATTTTTAGTCCCACAATTATGGCAGTAAACCATCTCTTTTCACCCTATTATACTGTGTGGCTCGTTTTATAAGCAAATTTGCTTACCCTTAAAAAAGCATAAATAAAAGTAGTAACTGCCCCTCAAGGGGGTGGGTGGGGAGTTCGATTGGAGGAGGATTTACCCTATGCCATTTACACTGGATGACTACTGGGTGTGTTAGGGGGCTGGTCTTTTTGCTTTGGGACCTTATTGACCATTCCTTCTGGCATGCTTCAGTTCAGGGGATCCATGCCAGCCTAGTTTTCGCAGTTCTGGGCTTTATTCTAGGACTGCTCATTGGCCAACTCAGGTGATATTAGAAAATTTTAAGATGGACAAGGATGCAAACAAAATAGTACATCCGTAAAGTTAGGGGTATAATGGGAGATTCATCATACTTTACCTACTGTCGAATATGTAATGCCAGAGTATCGTCTGATACCAGCTTCTGCACCGAATGCGACCTGAACCTGGATGAATAGGATCATGGTGTGGAGGGGGTTCTGGTCAGGTGGCTGTCTGGAAAAACACCGGGGTTAGGGGAAGGTGCTGCCAGTTGCCTAGAAAGACAAGTTAACATCTCAGGATTGCTTGGATAGGAATAAATGTCTTGTGTTAGGGTTTTGTTAAGAAACCTCAGTTTTTTTTTATCGTATTATTTCTAGTAACGTTTCTTTTACTAAAAATTCCCCTGCCAACTACAAGTCTGATACACTGTATCAGTGGTTTAAAAGCACATGCCCCAGTGGGGAGGATGGATATTTCATCCATTAAAGATAGAATCCAGATCTTCCAGGACCCCCATAAGTTTTAAGGATTATCCCCATCTTCAACTCTTAAAAGGGGGTGCTTCTAAGAATTTTCGACCCTTACCTGGACCTAATCTAGGGTTTACATTTCACCAATAAGTGCGGATTAGAAATAAATATCCTTACCTAGAAAATTACTATAATCAGCCCCTATGATAAAACAATAGTAATGAGCAATTTATCCTTCTACGGTGGGGTGGATGAGATCGGTGGTAACAAGATCCAGGTTAGCAGCCGGGAATCATCCTTCTTTTTTGACTTCGGCCTGGCCTTCTCCCGGGCCAACACCTACCTATCCGAATTCCTGCAGCCACGTAAGGCCAACGGTATCCTGGACTTCGTGGCCCTGGAACTCTTACCCTGCCTGAAGGGCATCTACCGGGAGGATTATCTGCGCCACGTGGGTCTCAGCCACACCAGGGAACCAGCAGTGGATGGGGTGCTCATCAGCCACAGCCACGTGGACCACGTGTCCCTGGTCCACCACCTCCGGGAGGACCTGCCCCTGCACCTCTCCCAGGGGTCCTACCTCATATTAAGGGCCCTGGAGGAGACTGGGTCCTCCTCATTCTCCGAGTATCTGCAGCTTAAAAAATCCTTCCAGCTCCAGCCTAAAAAGAGGGGAGAGGGCTACACCCGTAGGACCATCCCTGTGGACCGTGAGATCAACTTGACCCGGCCCTACCAGGAGTTCCAGGTAGGAGACTTCACCATCCAAGCTGCACCAGTGGATCACAGCCTGCCCGGGGCGTCGGCTTACCTGGCAGAAAATGATGATGGAATGCTGGTCTACACCGGGGACCTGCGCTTCCATGGACAGCACCCCGAATTAACCCACCAATTCGTTGAAAAAGCCCGTAAAGCCCAGCCCACCACCCTAATATGTGAGGGCACCCGTATCAACAGCACAGGCAACACCAGTGAGGAGGACATACAGAGGAAGGCCCAGGAAGTGGTGGACCACTACCCCGGGCTGGTGGTGGTTAACTACCCGGTAAGGGACTTGGACAGGCTTTTAACCTTCCACAGGGTGGCCTGTAACACGGACCGGCAGTTGGTGGTGAGCCTCAAGCAAGCCTACATCCTGGACCTCTTCCAGGGGAGTGACTACCCCGAACTGGGGGAGGTGCTGGTTTACCAGCCCAAAAAAGGGTGGGGTATGGTCAGTGAGGAGAGCTACGCCTGCCGGGATGAGGAGTGGGTTTGTGCCAGGGACCTGGATCCGGAGATAAGTCAAAGGGACTACCAGACCTGGGAGAGGGAGTACCTGGATCAGGACTACACCATCAACTACCAGGATCTGCAGGAATACCCGGAGGATTACATCTTCCGCTGCGACTTTTTCGAATTGAAGGAACTAATCGACATCAAACCAGAAAGGGGTGTTTACCTCAAATCCATGACCGAACCCTTTGATGAACAGATGGAGGTCAACGAGGAAAAGGTGAAAAGCTGGCTTCGACTGTTCAACCTACCCCTCTTAAGGGGCTTCCATGCCTCAGGCCATGCCAGTGGAGGGGAGATCCTGGATATGATCCGGAGGATAAACCCGGAAGAAGTGTACCCCATCCACACCGAGGGCAAAGAACAGTTCAAAGTCCTCGAAGAAGACGGGATCAAAGTCAAATATCCCACACTAAGTAAAGGAGGCCTATCATGACCCTTAAGTACTTGGAAAAGGACCAGGAAAGAGTTGATAAAAAACTAGAAGAGTTGAAGATTAAGCTGGATGAACTGGAACACCAGGCCAGGCTCCAGCGACTGGAGAGGAAGTATGAAAAGTTGAAAGCATCAGGAAAACCAGGGGATAATTTAATGTCCGAGTTGTATCAGGATTTGATCAAGCTGGAGAAGAAGGTGAAGCGCTAGCATTCTCCTACCTTCTTTTTACCCTGGCCACTCTATTCTCTTAATTGAGGTTTAATCCCCCCATACCACCCTATCCACTCCCCTTTTTTTACCACCATTATGATCCACCATGGACCTGAAAAGATTTAACTCATTAATTAAAGATATATCCTGGTGTACGGGGGATTTTTTTTGTCTCTTTCTGTAAAAGAAAAAATATTTTGGGCTAAAGTAACCAGCCTTTTGGGCGTAGTTCTAGTTTTACTAGGAGTAACTGTTGGGGTGGGTTTAATTTATCCTGGAAACCCCATTGGTATATTAATTATGGGGTTAGGATTCATACTGGTGGTATTAGCTGCAACTTTACGATTTTGCAGTGATTATCCTAAAAATGAGGATGATGGAGGAGAAAATAATATTAATAAAGATCTGGAATCTCCAGAGCAGACAGATCCACAAGTTAATACTGCAGGCACTGAGAATAACCAGGAAGGGTCCTCTTCGAATTCTGATAGATTGTGGAAGGACCTTTGTTGTTTGGAAAAGGCGTTTAAGCTTGTTGGAGTAATCATACTTACCTTTGGCTTGAGTTATGTTATCTGGGTAGCTAATCTACATCAGGATCTCTATGGATTGTCCATAATCGGGGTGGGATCCTTTGTTGTAGTGCTGGCAGCAACCTTTTGCCTTTCTGATAAGTGGGACTTACGTGAAGGAGAATTCAGAAAAGCACTAACCATCTCCGTGGGAGCTGTGTACTTTTACAGTTTAGCAGTAGCCGATAAACTGTACACCTATAACTCAACAAGTAACCTTACCGGTGGCCTAGCCAATGCCACCATTCCCTGGAATTCCACCATCAATCATACCACCACCAACGCCACATTAACCACTGGTATGACCCAGTGGACCATTGTTGAACCATTATTCAACAATTTATGGGCGGTGTTTCTGCTTATTATCACCTTCTACTTCACTACAGTCTGGATTGAAAAGTACCAGAGAAAAAAGTAACCCTTAAACTTTTATGTATGGATTTTAGTCCCTTAACCCCACGGAATCCACGTAGTAGTAGCCTTCCGGTCCAATTTTAGAGGCAGCTTCATCCTTTAAAAACTCCACCTCCTTGCCCTGATGCTCGGCAGATAGTTTCAGATGGCACAGGGCTATGCCCATATCGATCTGGTTGAAGCGGCCCAGGAGATAGGACTTCATAGGGTTTAATTTGCGGCAGTAGAAGTGCATCAACTCAGGACTCCCGGTGATGTGCCAGGGCTGGCTGTTGATGGAGGATGGGGCCAGTCTGACCGGCTCCAGGATATCATCTGCTCCCTGGATATCGGTTATATCCTCTAGAGCCATTCTTTTGAACTCTTCAACACATTCCCGGTGCAGGGTTTCCTGGGCTTTTCCCATGGTAAGCAGGATATCGTAACCCAGTGTAGAGGTGGCCAGTGCACTTTTTTTTGGCTGCGGTATACCCTGCCAGCAGGTGCCTATTCCCCGCCAGGATAGGTAGAGGTCCATCTGTTGCAGCATGAACCCCACATTCACCAGGTGGCCCTCCCTTTTTTCGGAGAAGGCTAGGAGGTAGTGGGGTGCTCTTTTCATCATCCTGGTTTTGATCTGATCCCCGGAGACTACCCGAAATTCAGTTTTAATATGGGGATCTAGGGGTGTGAGTTTCAAGAGACAGCTTTCAATTTCCTCCAGGGTCTCCCTGGAGAGGTTGCTGTAGTGGTAGTTGCGTACACTTTTTCTCCTGAACATGGCCTGGTAGAGATCTTCAGGGTTCATGGCATCACCATTTTTTTTAGATAGCTCCCTTTTTTTATAAGTATGGTGGCCCTATATTAAGTCACAATGATCAGTTGGGAAGAGTATCAGAAACTGGCCCGGGAACTTCTGGAGCGGGACATTGGAGGGGATGATAACCCAGCCCAGCATAGGGCTGTACATGCCCCGGCCAGTGAATCCCAGTTTCTGGTGGCTGGTCCAGGGAGTGGTAAGACCACGGTGATGGTGCTGAAGATCCTCAAGTACATCTACGTGGACTCCATACCACCCCAGGCTATCATGACCACCACCTTCACTAGGAAGGCTGCTGGCCAGCTAAAATCCAGGATAATTAAGTGGGGAACTAAGATAAAAGACCACTTGCTAGAAGAGGCCGTTTTTGCAGATCTAGATCCACAAGTTCAGGATCTGGAACTGGAGGGAATCCTCACCGGCACCCTGGACAGCCTGGCCCAGGAACTCCTGGGAGGCCCCCTGGTCCTGGAGGAGCAGGCCAGCCGGTCCATTCTGATGCAGAAGCTGATTCATGATGATCTGCACCGCAACCCGGATCTTCTGGGTTACCTTAAGGTGATGGGACGCTGGCAGGGAACCCTGAATTTGACCGGGATCTGTGACCTGCTCCTGGAGATTAAGGACCGCATCCTCCATGACCAGGTGGACTGTGAAGCCCTCCAGGCTGATTCAGAACACCCTGGGGCCTGGTTGGCCCTGAACTGTATAAGGGAGTACCGGGAGGAACTGGAACGTCATCAACTGTATGACTTCGCTGGCCTGGAGGCCTCCCTTCTGGGGAAGTTGAACCAGGAAGAAGTCCCCCTGGATGGTCTTAAGGTGCTGCTTGTGGATGAGTACCAGGACACCAACCTCCTCCAGGAAAGTATCTACTTCCATCTGGCCAGGATTGCCATAAAAAATGGTGGTAACATCACCGTGGTGGGGGACGATGACCAGTCCCTGTACCGCTTCCGGGGGGCTACCGTGGATCTTTTCACCCAGTACCAGAGGCGGATCAAGGAAAAGGTAGGTGTGGATGTCCGGGTTATACACTTGTCCCTGAACTACCGCTCCACCCCACAGATCGTGGATTTCTGCAACTCCTTCCTGGAGGTGGATGAGGACTACCAGTTTGCCCGGGTTAGGAGTAAGCCCAGTATCCAGGCTGCCCGGAGGGATGAAGACCATTACCCGGTTTTGGGCATGTTCCGCCGGGACCGTAAGACCCTGGCCCGGGATCTATCCAGGTTCATAAGCCAATCCCTCTACAGGGATGGTTACCAGGCCGAGGAAATGACTATTAAACTTGATAAAAGAGATAGCTCCATCCTGATGGCCAGCCCATTGGAGTACACACCTCACAGTGCCCGTAGATTCCCCCACTACCTGCGTCACTATTTAAAAGGGGAGGGCCTGGAGGTTTTCAACCCCCGGGGGGAGAGTCTGGAGCGGGCCCAGTCTACGGAACTCCTGGCGGGTCTGGTTCTGGAATGCCTGGATCCGGACCGATCCGTGGAGAACTCCCTGGACCGGCTGCCCAGCAGAGCCAGGAGCAGCTTCCACCAGTGGAGAAAAACAGCCCGAAAGAGCAGCGCCCTGAAGGAGGTGGTGGGGGAGTGGTACAATCAGGAATTCCACCTCCTGGAGTTATGGTACGACCTATTAAACTACACCCCGGATGGGGATAAGGAGGATCATCTGCGGGTGGAAGCATTAACCCGGACCATAGAGCAGGCCTCCCAATTTGCCAGTTACCAGGGCAGGGTGTTGCCTGGGGAGCTGGTATCCATACAGGAGGTGTACTGGAACCTCCTGGTTCCCCTGGCCAGCGGGGTCATCGAGGTGGATGAAGTGCTTCTAAACCAGCAGCCCTCACCACCCAACAGGGTTAACGTCATGAGCATCCACCAGGCCAAGGGACTGGAGTTTCCCCTGGTGGTGGTTGACGTAGGATCCGACTACCGCAGGATACACCGATCCCATGCCCAGCGACGATTCCCCCTAGATGGTGATCGGGCCTCCCACTTGGAGGACCAGCTGCGGGTCTACTCATCCCTGGGGGAGCCTGGCCGGAGCAGCAGGGACCGGGCCTTCGATGATCTGATACGCCAGTACTATGTGGCCTTTAGCAGGGCCCAAGATTTACTACTTTTAATTGGACTTACACCCATTAAGGATGGGTACCACGAGGATGATGAGAGATTTTGTATCCCGAATGTTGCCACTGGCTGGGATCGTGAGGCCCGCTGGCCCTGGAAGGGTCTAGGTAACCTCTTCTTGATCTGATCTTTCCTTCTGGGAAAAGTATATATTCAATGACATATACAATATTGTTGAGCATGAACAATATGTTTGTGTCTCAACACGGGGGGGTGATTAGATACCTTTTAGTGATCTAGGAGTTGACCAAAACGTGCAAGACTACATCGATCAGGTAATGGAACGAGAAAGCGGGTACTTAGACCTCACCGACGAGGAGATTGCCTACTGGAAAGCCTGTTACCAAAGATTAATGGACATTGTCCGTAGGGGTCGAACCCTGGATCATTAAAAGGTACTTCACTTCACAGGTTCAACGAATTGATCAGTTGAATGCAAAAGTATATATTGGTATAAAATTATAATATTGTTTGACATGAACAACGGAGTGGTTGATGTGGTATCCCAAATTATTGAAAAACTACCTGCAAGGGATGATTATTTCTGCGAAACGAAGTACTACTCACCACGTTTTGCCCACTCAAAAGATCATTCCCCCCCCATTGGTGAAGGAAAATATTATTCACCAAAATACGCCACTTCTAATACACCCCCAAATTCAGACGTTCCCCCCAAGAACCGATGCCAAAACAGGGTAGGTTGTCATGTCAGAGAAGCTGCTGACCTGGTCAGTGACTCCTCACCTGAAATCGGTAAAGCCCATGAAGAGTATTACGGTTCCCCCCCAAATTCATCCCTAGATGACCTGATACTCTTCACCTCCTCTTACTTGGAGGATAACCGTAAACGCTACGAAGGTGAAAGGTACCTGGTTTGTAATCGCTGCGGAGGATACTACCAATTAGAAGACCATGAAGAAGCAGACGATTTCATGGGTGAATGTGAGTGCGGGGGGCAGCTGGAGTACAGTTACACCAGCGACTAGATAATTTTTTTAAGGGCTTCCAAATTCCGGTCCAAGAATGGGCGAGCACCGGGGTCCATGAGAATCTTCAACTGTTTTACTGGTTGTTCCTGGTAGGCCTGCCCTATTATTTCCTGTAACTGGGGAGTTGGGGTGCTGATCACAGTCTCTATTTTAGCCAGATCCTCAGGGCGCAAGTTCTTTTTGTAGGTTTCAACCTCTTCATGGAAGGTTTCCACCACGTTTACCTGGCGGATGACCAGTGCCTTCAACATAAGGGATGGGACCCTGGTGAAAAGATCCAAGACCTCCAGCACATCCTGTGGGGTTAATTTCTCCATGGTTTTCCATTGACCTTGATTCTACTTAACACCTTCCTGGCATTCATCCCCCAGGATCATTTTGAATGCAAACCTTTATATTGACTATATACAATAATATTGTTTAAAGTAAACAACGGAGTTTTTGTGATGGTAACAGATTTTTTAAGAAACATCACCAAAGGTGGAGAACGGCATGGTGGCCCCAAGAATTGCCGCGACATTAACCATAATCCACCTGACCCATCAAGGGATATAAACAAGTCCCCCTCCCCCCTTCACAACCCTGATGATGATCCTGTCCACCAGGACCAGGAAGATGATGACGGGTACTACTCACCTGCTATCTACAGAGAAGATGAAGAGTATTATGGTTCCCCCCCAGAATCAATAGACGATGCCCTAATACTCTTCACCACCTCCTTCATCGAGGAAGAGGTCATCAGAAATTGTATAGATGAAATCAACCATGACTACATCAGGTCCAAGGAATGGGAACTCCTATGGCTGGCTGCTAAGTCGAGATTCCGAGTCTAATTCGATTTATCTGCTAAATAGATACAAAAAAGTAACCGCCACTATAACCAAGATAAATCCGGCTAAAAAAAGCCAACCACGACTGTTGCTTTCTCTTTTTCTACGGGCGAAGTGCTGCAGGTATTCCATAGCCTCCTTTTGATCCTTATCCAGCATGTACCTAATATTTGTAATCAACAATATTAATAAAGTACTACTGAGTCACAGTAACTTTTATCCATAGATGGAACACATCAATATATATACTAATTATCAGGAGAACGCCAAATCTTACTTAACCCATTCTAGTAAGAGGTAGAGGCACCATATTTCTTAGGAGAATAACTATGACTGAACAGTTTTATGAGAAATTAAGAGAAATATCCAAGTTCCTAGAACGAGAAGGTGATGGTATTAGCTACATCAGTAACAAGCCCGATGCCTACACCATAGGCACCCGTAAGTACAGTGAAAAGATTGTGGAGTACTTGGATAAAAACGTGGAAGCCTGGGAAGGCAGCGAACCCCAACTCAAAGAAAAGAAGGGTAAAAGTAAACAGGAAAAGAAAGTAGGCTACCTGTGGAAGATACCCGTTGGTTAACTTTTTATTACTTCTTTAACTCTTCCCACCCGTCCATCCTGGAGGCGGACCTTGATTCCGTGGGGATGATGACGGGAACGGGTGAGCACATCTTCAACCACACCCCGGGTAAGTTTACCACTATGCTGATCTTTTTTGAGGACAACCAAAACTAGAGCACCTGCTATAACATTTTCACGATCCCTACCACTCTTCATAGTCCTGCCCCTTAACAGATTCTGGGATTATTTCCCCCTTCAACACCAATTCCAAAATATAAACTCGTTATCTTCTAGCCAGTAGTGAATTAATTTGGGTAAAAGATAATATACACCTTCCGCAATATGAGAATATAACTTTTTATTATAACACCAGAAACCATGTTACCAAATTAGACAATCAGGTAGGCAAATCATGTGGCTAAAAAATATTTTAAGAATCCTCCTAGTACTGATCCTGCTGGGAAGCATCCTCATGGTATACGTATACATACCCGGTAAAGACGCTGAAACAAATCTGATGCTGGGGGAACACCATGTCCTGGTTCTGGCTGCTGATCCATCCGAGCCACGGCCTGGTATGGGAGGCATTGACATGGCCTTCGTGGTTACGGTGGTGGATGGTGACATTAAAAACATGACCGCCGTGTACCCGGGTGGAATGGCCCACCCCACCGCCGCAGCACCCCCTGAGTTACAGGCCCAGGGTGTCCAGGCCCTTCTGCTCCACGACTCCTTCTGGTACAACAACACCGCCCAGAATGCCAAACTGGCCCAGGAGATTGTGGAATACAACACCGGACTCCACAGTGACGCCGTGGTGGTATTCACGCCCCAAGCAGTGGACGCCATGATCGCCTCGGTAGGTGGTGTTTACATTGAAGGTGTGGGTACGGTGAAGGGAAATTCCATCGAATTCCTCCGGGATGAACAGGCCCTGGGCAACACCAGGGGCGCCAGTGTAGAGTCACTGATGAAACCCCTCTGGGCGGCTTATCAGGACCCCAACAAGAAAATGGCCCTCATGCAAGCCGTGGCCACCCAGTACCTGGAGGGAAATATAGTGGTGGAACCCAGGGAACTGTTCGTACAGTTCGCACTGGCCAATGGTATAAACAAAATATTAACATAAAGGAAGTGTAATGTGTGAAGGGAATCGTCCTGGCTGGAGGGTCCGGCACCCGCCTGTACCCCATCACCAAGGCCATTTCAAAGCAGTTACTCCCCATCTACGACAAGCCCATGATCTACTACCCCCTGTCGGTGCTGATGCTAGCCGGGATCAGGGAAATACTCATCATATCCACCCCCCGGGATATATCAGCCTACCAGGAACTACTCGGTGATGGCAGTGACCTGGGAGTGTCCTTCCAATACAAGGTACAGGACCATCCCCGGGGACTGGCCGATGCCTTCATAGTAGGGGAGGAGTTCATTGGAAATGACAAGGTGGCCCTGGTACTGGGAGATAACATCTTCCACGGACACCGCTTCAGCGAGATCCTGGAAAGAGCCGCCTCCCTGGAGGAAGGGGCTGTTGTGTTTGGTTACTACGTTAAAAACCCCCATGCCTTTGGAGTGGTGGAATTCGACAGGGAAGGTAACGTCCTCTCCCTGGAGGAAAAACCTGAACACCCCAAATCCAACTACGTGGTACCGGGACTCTACTTCTACGACAACCAGGTGGTGGAGATCGCCAAGAACGTCAAACCCTCCCATCGGGGCGAGATCGAGATCACCTCGGTCAACGAGGCCTACCTAGAAAGGAAACAACTCAAAGTGGAACTTCTAGGCCGGGGAATGGCCTGGCTGGACACCGGAACCCACATCGGACTCCTGGAGGCAAGTAACTTCATAGAAGCCATCCAGAAAAGGCAAGGCTTCTACATAGCGTGCTTGGAGGAGGTTGCCTACCACAATGGCTGGATCGGAGAGGACAAGGTCCTGGAGATAGCCAAGGGCCTGGAGAAGACTGATTACGCCAAATACCTTAATGACCTGGTTACAGATGAACCACTCTAGGGGGGACTGCTTTTTATGGGAAAATTCACCTTCACTAAAACAAGAATACCAGATGTGTACATAATAGAACCCACAGTATTCGGGGATGACCGGGGCTACTTCATGGAAACCTACCATGCCCAGGAATTTAAAGAAGCAGGGCTGGACTTTAACTTCGTACAGGACAACCAGTCCAAATCCCGGAGGGGAGTGTTAAGGGGACTGCACTTCCAGTACCAGCACCCCCAGGGCAAACTGGTCCGGGTCATCAAAGGGGAGGTCTTCGATGTGGCCGTGGATCTCCGCAAGGACTCACCCACCTATGGCCAGTGGGAGGGGGTGACATTATCCGAGGAGAATAGGAAACAGTTCTACGTCCCGGAAGGATTTGCCCATGGTTTTTTAGTCTTATCTGAGGAGGCAGAATTCACCTACAAATGCACCGACTTCTACCAGGCCGATGATGAGGGAGGACTCCCCTGGGACGACCCAGATATTGGTATAGACTGGCCCCTGGACCGGGTGGATGAGGTGCTCCTATCAGAGAAGGACCAGACATGGAAGAGTCTGGAAGAGAACCGGGTGGAGTTTTAGGATAAAAAAGTTTACCATCCTTTCCTTTTCAATAGATAAGGGTTATCAGGACACTATTTTAACTAAGAGTGTTATAACTAATTTTTCTCTTCGTGGTACTCTTCCTCGGCATTTATAGACCATAAGTTGTCCTTGGAATCAACACCATTGATGATGTTCTCCACCGCCAGCATGGCAGTAAGCATGGAGTGGTCCATGTTGTTGTAACGGTGCATTCCGTTTCTTCCAATTAAAAATAAGTTTTTATATTGGTCTGTGAATTCTCTTATCTCACTAAAACGATGGTAACTGCCAAAGTAGGCTGGATAGGTCTTGGGTACGCGGATTACTACACTGTCTTTTACAGCATCTTCATCTATGATATCTATTTTGGAAAGTTCTGAAATAGCGAAGCTGGTGAAATCCACATCCTCCATGTTCCACATTTCATCACCTTCGTTACAGAAATATTCTAGTCCAATCCAAATTTTATCTGGATCAGAAACTAAGTAGGGACTCCAGTTATTGAATATTTGCAGTCTCCCTAGCTTCACATCCCTTTCCTGGATGTAGATCCAGTTATCGGGAACAATGTCATTGATTGTTTTCTGTGATGTTTCATTACTGATCTTCATGGAGTCCACCAGCAAACCCACCGTTATGAAGTCACGATACATGAGCCCCCCGGCAACATCCATGACATTTACGGGGATTTCATCCTGGAATGAACTTACCAGATCCTTAACAGGCATGGTTGAGAAAAAATAGTCGGCTTCAACCCTTATTTGTTCACCAGTTTCTTCATTTTTAACCAAAACAGCATGCACAAGGTCTTTCTCGGCTTCTATTCCAACCACACGATGATGGTGGTTTATTATAGCACCCGACCTAGTGAGCACCTGGGCTACTTCCTCCCACATTTGGCCAGGACCATACTTAGGGTACATGAACTGTCCGATCAAACTAGTTTCCACTTCTTTCTGGGCCAGGTCTTCATTATTCTGCCTGTTAACCATTATTGCATGTGTTAAAGCCTTTTTAATTGATAATCCCTTGATCCTTTGGGCGCCCCAGTCCGCGTTGATCTGTTCACAGGGGACACCCCACACCTTTTCGGTGTAGTCCTTAAAGAAGGTGAGGTAAAGTTCACGTCCAAAGCGGTTAATGAAGAAGTCCTCCAAGGATTCTTCTGGATGGATAGGCTTTAGTGTGGATTTCAAGTAGCTTAAACCTATTTTAAGGGTGTTTATAAGGCCCAGGTTCGAGATGGTTTTAAGGTTCAGGGCCACCGGGTAGTCAAAAAATTTACGGGTGTAAAAAATTCTAGATAACCTGCTGCGATTCAACATTACCTGATCATCCTTTTCAGGGTCCGGTGCGGCGCCAGTGATAATTTCCATGGAGGCAACTTCCTTTTTTTTACTTACCTCAACAGTTGGCACTTCCCTTCCCAGTATCAGATCATCCCGGGCTGGACTGCCCTGGAGGGGAAGAATATTCTGCCACCACTCCATCACCCGATCCGACTTGGAGAAAAATCTGTGACCTCCAATATCGATCCTGTTACCATTATGGTTCACAGTTTTAGAGATGCCCCCAATGGCATCAGTGGCCTCGAATATAACTGGTTGAATATCTGTTTTATCGAGGAGTTCGTAGGCTGCAGTTAAGCCTGCAGGACCTGCACCTATTATGACAGCTTTCCGATTCTCAGACATATCATCACTTATATTCGAATTTTTCATTTGAACAAGACGTACTTCCTGGCGAAGAAGTTCCAGAACAGGACGATAATTGCGGATATGATCTTGGAAATTAGGTAGTAGAAACCTACTTCGGCTGTGAAAAACCAGATGAAAACCTCATTTAATCCCAAACCTACCATCCCGATTAGACTAAAAACCCCAAATTCCAGGGTGGAACTGTTCAACTTGCGATTATTAAAAACCCAGGAGATACTAAGGATATAATTAACAATTAAACCCAATATAAAGGCGATAGCTGCAGATACCAGATAATAAATGCCGAAAAAATCAGTGAGGATGAACAATGAACCAAAATCCACTATGAAGGCAGCTCCTCCCACGAAGACGTAACGGAATAACTGTATTGCAGTTCTCTCAGTTTCCTGCTTTAATATTGTATATAATTTTTGCTTTACCATTTTAAGTATCCTGAAGATTATTAAATGAGTATTGAGTATTTTTATCTTATAATACTATCATAGAGATTGTTTATTCCTGGCCTGGGTGGTTGGTGCCATGCACCTGGTGGGCCTGGAAGGATACCTCGCCAGCCAGAGAAAGGGGGTTAGATTTAGGGCTTAGTAACATTTTCCAGAGTTAAAAGTAAATACCATCTGGGTCACCACAGCCAGGAGAACTATCACCACTTTGGGGATAGAGCCAGTTATCCTGCTTAAATAGGGAGAAAAGTTAAAGCCAGGAAAACCACAAGGGTACCAGTAGAAAAAATCTATGATCCCCCACCTCAAGGGAAAGATTTAGAAATTTTAACTGGAAATCAGTGCTACCCACCATAATTCTATCCTTTTTCTGAATCAATAATTACTCGTGGGGGAAGTTTTATAAAAGGCGATGGCTGGACAATCTACCATCAGTGCTTCCATTGGATAAATAATCATTCCATCAAAAAATAAGTTGGGATATCTATGGAATGTGAATTTCGATTATTCCAACGTATTTTTTTTAATATCCCAGGAAGAGAAATGGTTTCATCATAAAATCTACCGCCCCATCTTAGTATAAATTGGCTTGATTTCCTGATGGCATTAAATATATTATATTAATTAATATGTCAAGAATAATTGAATAAGAGAAGGTAATTCAGTAAAAAATGGAGCTATATAATGGTAAAAATATTGATTACCGGGGGAGCCGGATTCATAGGCAGCAACTTCGTAAGGTACATGCTGGACACCCACCCTGATTATGAGCTGCTGAACCTGGATTCCCTCACCTACTGCGGTAACCTGGAAAACCTGAGGGGGGTGGAGGAAAATCCCAGCTACACCTTCATTAAGGGGGATATAACTGATAAAGACCTGGTATTTGATGTCGTGGAGGATGTGGATTACATCGTTAACTTCGCCGCCGAGTCCCACGTGGACCGCAGCATCGAAGACCCGGCTATCTTTGTTAAATCCAACGTGATGGGCACCCAGGTACTCCTGGACGCCGCCCTTAACCTAGGGGTGGAGAAGTATATCCAGATCTCCACCGACGAGGTATACGGCACCCTGGGGGAGGAGGGCTACTTCACCGAAACTACACCATTAGCACCGAACAGTCCCTACTCCGCCAGTAAAGCCGCGGCCGACCTGATGGTGCGGGCTTATAATGAGACCTTCAAACTACCCATTAACATCACCCGTTGCTCCAACAACTACGGGCCCTACCAGTTCCCGGAGAAACTGATACCCCTCATGATCTCCAATGCCCTGGAGGACAAGGCCCTGCCTGTCTACGGGGATGGACTGCACGTACGGGACTGGCTCCACGTCCACGATCACTGCACCGCCATTGACCTGGTCCTGCACCAGGGACGTGACGGGGGGGTGTACAACATCGGCGGTAACAACGAAAAACAGAACATCGAACTAGTAAAACTCATCCTCAAGATTCTGGACAAACCCGAATCCTTAATCACCAGTGTCGAGGACCGGAAGGGCCATGACCGCAGGTACGCCATCGATTCTTCTAAGATACAAAAAGAACTGGGCTGGAAACCCAAATACACCTTCGAGACCGGGATCACCGAGACCATCCAGTGGTACCTGGACCACCAGGACTGGCTGGAAACCGTGAAGAGCGGGGAGTACCAGAACTACGATGAGAAGATGTATGGTGGGAGGTAGTATTCTGATTTCATAATCAGACATTTAAATTAAGTGTACTTTATAATAGCGGGTTTAAAGTAAGTGTTTACTAAATAAAGCTTTCCAAAAAATCCAAACTATCTTAATATAATTTAATAAATTTTTAAATACAAGTCCTTATTCAGAAAAAAATTTGATATCCTCGCTAAAATCTTCTTAATTAGAAAAGAGGATGGGAACTTCATGGAGTACAAGATCAGCATTATTATCCCAGTATATAACGCCGAGAAATACATAAAAAAATCGCTGGACTCAATTATTAAACAAACTATTGGTTTTGAACACCTAGAAGTGATAATGGTTGATGATGGCTCCACAGATAGTAGTGGCGAAATAATGGATGAATACGCTGCTGAATATGAAAATTTCAAATCTATTCATCTTCAAGAAAATAGTGGAGCTGCTGGTAAACCTAAAAATTGTGGCTTAGATCATGCGACAGCTGAATATTTAATGTTTCTAGATGCTGATGATTATTATAATGATGATGCGTGTGAAGTACTATACAAAAAGATCAAACAATACGATGTAGATATTGTATCGAGTAATTATATTACTGTATATGAAAATAGAACTGAATTTTACCAACATTTTAAGGATATCGAAGAAATTAAAGTAAATACTATCCATGATGAACCTAAACTCTTAACAGCATCACACATGCATTGGACTAAAATATATAAGAGGGACTTTATACATGACAACAGAATCAAGTTTATAGAAAATATCCCTAATGATGATTTAGTTTTTGTTGTTAACGCATTTTTTGAAGCTAATGGAATAATTTATTTAGATAATCATTTTGCGGTTAATTACTCTAGGTTTTGTGAATCAATAGGAATAGAATCAATAAGCCGAGCAAAAGATATGAAGACACTTATGAACATGGCACACGGATATATTGAAACTTTCAAAATATTAAAAAGCTATGAAAAAGAAGAATACTTCCCCCTTGTTTTTAAAGAGCATTTGAGATTTTGGGCAAACATTTTCATTTTAAGTAATATCTCTTACCAAGAAAAGAATAAACTTTTAAAAGAAATAGGAATTCTTTTTGAAGAATTAAAAAAATATGAGGTAAATCTTAACGATAACTATTTAATTCCTCTTTTCAGCAGTATAAGTAACAAAGAATATGATAAAGCAATATCTATATCTGATTCACTTAAAGACCTTTTAATCATCAAACAAATCTTAGAAGAAAAAACTTTCAGTTTAGAAAAACAAATAAAAACTGCTTTAGATGAAAAAAAAAGTTTACAAGAACAGCTAAACACATCCAACGAAAAATTAACTAAATATTTGACAACCATGGGATATTTCAAGTATAAAACGAAAAACATTGTTATACGTACCAAAAATAAACTCAATAAATAACAAAATCCTTATAGTAAAATGGAACATTATCATGGATATTTTAATAAGATGCTGTGATGGAGAAAGAGGAATAGATAAAGTATAATTTAAAAAGGGTAAACCTAGATATAACCTATATAGAATATTAAACTGTTCTTTTTTTCTAATAAGAAGTTAAACATTAAAAATGCTATTTAACTTCTTTTCATATTCTTCCTTTTTTGAACTAGTCAGTATAGCCTCTTTTAAATCAAAATAGAAACCACTATCTACTTTTTCATGCTCACTGCCATATTCCCTGAACATAGCATACCATACATGGAAACCCCAAATATTATCAACATCCAACTTAGATACAACATCTTTAGAAGGTAATAAAAATTGTTCATAATCAAAGAAGTTAATCGCTGCAATAAAGCTTGGATTAGCTAAATATTTGTAATATTCTTTATATTTTTCATCCATCATTGATTTCAGCAAAAATGGTCCCGTTTGGCCGTGCATAACATTATCTTTAATATTTTCCATGTAATCCATTAGTTCCTTTAAAAGTTTATCCCCCTTACCTAATCTTAAGAAGGCATTGTTGGGATTCAAACTGCCATCAGGGTTATATTGTGAAGATATAATCTGACTATTTTTGTTAACTTCATTTATATTTCTAATAGCTAAGATATCACAGTCAAACCATCCCTTACCTGTTTGATACAAACACTTAGTACGAAACCAGTTTGCAAATCCAGAATAGGAACCTTTATTGAAGCCTTCTTTATAAGTAAAGATGTTTGATTTATCCAAAATCTGATTAGCATCCTTTATTTTAACTCCAACAGGGACGTTTTCCAAATCTTCATAAGTGTATAAAGTCACTTTATGACCAGTTAATAGCATTGATTTAAGTGATATGATTTGTAATTCAGGTAAAGTTTGATTTTCACTTATCCATAAAGTAAACAAGTCACTGTTTTTCGCTTCAAGGCGATTTTCCTTGATGTTTTTTATTTTTTCTATGAAAAAATTCATAATATCATTGTATCGGTTTATATCTTTGTTATTAATATAAATATTATTGAATATCAACTGCGTTAATTCCTCAAAATAATATTTTTGTACCTTATATTGGAGATTTCTTATTTTTAGTCACTTCGGCACGTTTTAAAGGACTATAATGTTTGTCTTTGATAAAACAGAAACTATTGATTGAATTTTGATTATTAAATTGTCTAGTTTCCTTAAATCCATCTAGATCAGATTTAATTCTCTCTGATTTCAAATGTGATTCTCCTAAAATTAAATCAAAATTATCCAATATGTCAGCCTTTATTAGATCATTAATAATTTTATATTCAGAACCCTCTGTATCGATTTTTAATACAATATTTGATGTAATATTATCGTTTTCAATTATCTCAGTAAAAATTTCGCTGACCTTTTTAACCTTTGCCTTTTTGGTTTTAATATTCCGTTGTTCTCTAACCCATTCATCTTGGTTTTCAACCAATTCAATACTTGTTGTGCTAATACCATCGTATCCATCGATATAATACAGATCTAATTCACATTCTTCGTCATAAATTCCAAAATTAAATGGTTTGATTTTGTTAGACAAAGTAGGATTCAATGAAAAGTTTTCTAAAGCAAGTTGATAAGTTATTTCATCTATTTCAAATCCATAGACCGTTTTACAAGAATCGAAGTTGGCAAACTGTAAAGAAGCATAGCCACGGTTCATTCCAACATCAAAAACTACAAATTCATCAAACAAATATAGTTGTGGTACTATGTACCCTTTGCGACCAAAAATTTCATCTATTGTCCATAAACGATTGTTAGTCACAAGTATGATGTTATCTTCTGTTTTTAGATAAATTCGATTTTCTGGTATAGAATAAGACAGAAGTTTAATATTGTTAAATAGACACATCTGGAAAAAAAGATCTGTATCCAGCAATGGTTTAAATAAATGTTCTTCGCCATTATAAAAATATTCCTTTTGTTTATTATAGGTATTATTAAACGATTTTATGAATGTTTTTAGATCATCAGTCATATGCATATTCATCTCAAGTAACTGATCCATTTCCATGTGGTTTTTTTTTACTGAATTCCAAATGTTCTTGAAGTTTCTCATAATTTTCTAGGAATAAATTGAAAGATTTATTAGCTTTTTTTATAAAATTAATTGGATTCTTTAAGATAGCCATTAATATTCCTCTAATTCTTTTATTATCATTTCTTTTCGATTTTAGAGAATATGAAGTGATTGATTGACAATTACGAATTTAGGATAAAAAATCATGATAGTTATTATTAATATTAACAAATGATAACTTAAAATATTACATTCAATAAGTTTTAAAAATGCGCTATTTACAGAGATTATGTACCTCATTTAACAAATATAAGATGTTATATGACCGTTAATAAAAAAATAGTTTCAATTGGAATGGTTAAAAATGAAGTCGACATTATCGAATCACATGTGAGATATAACCTTAATATAGTCGATGAGATGCTCATTTTGGATAATGGTAGTACAGATAATACACTTAATATTTTATATGAACTTCAAAAAGAAGGGCTATCTTTACACATAATTGAAGATAACAGTAGAAGATATGAACAAGCAACTAAAATGAATCAACTCTTAAAAAAAGCTGTTGAAGAATTTAACGCTGACGTGATTGTACCAATTGATGCTGACGAATTTATAATATCATCCAAAGGAGGAACCCCAAGGGGAATATTAGAAAATATTGATCCCAACTCATATTATCTGGCTAAATGGAAAACATATGTCCCTGAATTTAATGAAAATGAAGATGAAAAATTTATACCATCAAAAATAACTCTATGTAGAGATGATGTCTTCGAAGAATTTTACAAAGCAATATTCCCAAAAGAGTTAGTTCTTGAATATAATGTTGAATTATCGTTTGGTAATCATGAGTTATATTATGATTCCAAGTATAAAGATGTTATAAAAAGTGTTGTTAATCCGGATCTGCGAATAGCTCATTATCCCATTCGTTCTAAGGAGCAAACAATCTCAAAAATAGCAGTTGGTTGGATTTATAGTTTATATAGAACTGGAAGGATTGAGGGCCAAAGCTTTCATTGGAGAGTAATATTTGATAAATTGAAGGAAAATGAAATTTCAGATGAAGATATCACAAATTTCGCTAAACAATTTGCCTTGATAAACGAAAAAAACGTAACTGTTCATGATGATCCTATGGACGTGACGTTCTGTAACGATATTAAAATTCGCTATTCCAATTATAAGGTGAATCCAATTTCAAACATACTAAATAGTTTTGAATGGATTTTTACCGATTTTCTCAATACAAGAAATGCATTACTTGATGAAAGATTAAAGAGCGTAATTAATGATTTGTCAATGGAAATGTATGAATTCCATAATCGAAAACTATTAGAAGAAAAACAGTTGAGAACTGAGATTGATAAGTATAAGAATAGTAATTCATGGAAGATAACTGCTCCTCTCCGATTCTTAAAACAATCATTAAAAAAATGGAAATTCTGATTAATTGCAATTCAACCGAATCTTATAGATCCATATTATCAAATTGCACACATGCTCATTAATTTGGATTTACAAGTATTATATAGTTATAAAAAAGAATTGTATTAGAATTGTGGCCTCTCAAAAAATAATGAGTATTTTTTATACAATACACATTAAAAAAAAGAGAAAAAGATGTTGTGAATAAATGAAGTTGATGTTCTAACTTATACACATATGAATCCTATAAAAAAATACAGTTGATAAAATCATTCCATAAATAAAACTGAGTCATTTACTATGCTATAATTTTCGGAAATGTCATATACTATACATTTAGAGGTTTAAAATGAACAGGTTTTGGAACAGTTTAATGCTTCCTATAATGAGGAAATTGAACGCCCAGTATATTGTAGAAATAGGGTCAGATACTGGAATAAATACTAAAAATATCTTAGAATACTGCAGAGATAATGATGCACGAATGACTGCAATTGATCCTTTTCCACAATTTGATATAAATGAATTTAAATCAGAATATGCTGATAAATTCGAAATTTTCACTGAATTAAGTCTTAAAGTATTACCATTTCTTGAAAATTACGATACCATACTAATTGATGGTGATCATAATTGGTACACCGTATACAATGAGTTAAAAATTATTGAAAAAACAAACGAAAAATTTCCCTTAGTCTTCTTACATGACGTTGGTTGGCCATATGGGAGAAGAGATCTTTATTACGATCCTGATAATTTACCTGATGAATTTAGACAACCCTACGCTAAAATGGGGATGTATCCTAATGAACCAAAACTAAGGGAAAAGGGTGGTTTAAATATTGGGCTTAACAATGCCATTCTTGAAAATACTCCTAAAAATGGTGTTTTAACAGCTTTAGAAGATTTCATTAAAGAATCTAATCTAAAATTATCTTTAAAAATAGTGAACGCATTTTTTGGTCTCGGTATTCTTTTTCAATCTGATGAAAATACAGAAAAGGTTGTCAACGAGGTTATAGATAAATCTAATATCTTAAAAATCACTGAAGAGCACCATTTGAAGAGTTTTATTGATCTACAAGACGATTTAAAGGACATCATTTCTGATAAGCAAATCCAGATCTCATCCTTAGAAGATAATCTGAAAAGTACAAACAGGGAACTTTTAAAAATTCAAAACGAATTATTCAGAGTACAAAATATCCTCAAAAAAGTAGAAAAGACTTTAAACAATGAAAGATCCAACTATCGTGAAGTTAAAAAAGAATTGGATTTAATCTATGCATCCGATTTCTGGAAAACTGCTCTAAAATATTATCATATCCGGGATCATGTGTGGCCCTTTAGTGCAGTTTTTAAATATTTAAAAAACAGGAAATATAAAAAAATTCAAAACCGGGAAAAAGTTTTATCCAAGTCTAAAAAATTGTTACCAGTAGATCTAAAGAGGAATGGTTCAAAATATGATATCATTTTCTTTTCAATTATAAATTATGACTACAAATATCACCAAAGACCTCAGCACATAGCAGATTTTTTTTCTGAAAAAGGCCATCAAGTACATTACTTTAATACCAATTTTTCAAAAAATGGGACTCAAGTGCATGAAGTAAATAAAAACTTAAGAATGGTTAATTTATCCTCTGAAGAGAATTTTATAATTCACACTAATTTTTCCAACCCTCATGCAGATATTTACAAAGAACTAGACGATTATATTGCCGCATATAATATTACAGATTGTGTGGTATTCATCGAATTTCCGAACTGGGTTTACCTCGGGAAATATCTAAAGAAAAAATATGGATTTAAAGTTGTTTTTGATGTTTTAGATGACTTTGAGGGATTCCATCCCGATGATCCAATTTTGCTTCAATCATTTGAGGATTTGTTCAATACATCTGATCTGGTAATTACTACCTCTACATTCCTTTATGAAAAATGCGCTAAACTCCATGATAATGTTAAAATCGTGCGAAATGGAGTAGAATTTAAACACTTCAATCATTTTTACTCAAAAGGTAGAATAGATAACAAAAAGCCAGTCATAGGTTATTATGGAGCACTTGCCGACTGGTTTGATTTCGATAAAGTGGAGTATTTAGCCAAAACTAGACCAGAATATGATATCGTCTTAATCGGAGATGTTAAAGATTCTGATGGAACGAATATAGAAAGATTGAATTGCTTAAATAATCTCAAACTGTTGGGACCTAAAGATTATAATGAATTACCACATTATCTAAAAACTTTTGATGTAGCCTTAATTCCATTTAAACAGGACAAAGACCTTATTAAGGCCACAAATCCCGTTAAGTTTTACGAATATCTTAGCATGGGCAAGAAAATAGTTGCTACCGAAATTCCAGAATTAATTGATTATAAAGACATCTTATTATATTTAACCAACGATAATAAAGTTTTTGTTGATAACATCGATAAATGTGTTAAACTCGAAGATGATCTGGCTGCTGCAGAAAAATGTATAGAGTTTGCAAAAACTAAGGACTGGGAAATTAGAATTGATAAAATAGAAAAACACATTAATCAATTGTTCGATCTAGCCAGTATCATCATTGTAACCTACAACAATCTGAAATGTACTCAAAGATGCTTAGAAAGCATATTTGAAAAAACAGCATACTTCTCATATGAAATTATTATAGTTGACAATAACTCAACAGATAATACACGCAGATACCTCCTCAAACTTCAGGACAAACATGATAACATTAAACTAATCCTCAACGAAGAAAATTTAGGCTTTGCAAAAGCCAATAATATAGGGATCAATGAAGCTTCTGGAGAATATATTATTATTTTAAACAATGACACCATAGTAACCAGAGGCTGGTTATCGGGCCTAATAAAACATCTGGAACGAAACCAGACTTTAGGATTATTAGGGCCTGTTACTAATTCCATCTCCAATCGGGCCCAGATAAAGGTGGATTATACTAAAATAGAAGACATGGAAAATTTCGCAAAGAAAAATAGGAATGCGCATATTAATGAATTGTACACCGATATAAATGTCATAGCCATGTTCTGCTTAGCCTTGCGAAGAGAAGTTTATGAAGAGATTGGACCTTTAGATGAAACATTCACGGTAGGTATGTTTGAAGATGATGATTATTCTTATAGGGCCATAAAAAAAGGATACGAGATAGCATGCGCCGATGATGTATTTATCCATCATTATGGTGGAGCTAGCTTCTTTAAACTTAAAAATAATGAATATATGGAAATATTCGAAAAAAATAAGGCAATTTTTGAAAAGAAATGGAAAATTAAATGGGCTCCACATACTACACGAAGATAAACATTATTATCTGTTTGATAGCTATGTCTAGAAAAAAGGATTCGAATGAAAATGAATCATCTGATATGTCATTCAATAATGATGATTTTTTTAAAAAAGAGACCAAAAAACTTATACAAGATTATGTTGCACATACAAAAAAATTAAATACTGAAATCAAACTTATTGCAGATACCAAACCGTACAAAATGGCATATCTGTCCAGGAAATTCATTCATGAATTTTTAAAAGGTTCCTGGAATGATAGAAAAATATTCATTAAATGGATCAGCAGCAAGTTCTTTAATAGAAAAACACCACCCCAATCTGGGGAAAATCCTCTTTTATCACTAATAAAGTTTAATAATGAGAAAATTAAGAATTTAAATACCTTTAAAGAAGAATTAACAAATTTAGATAGGGCAATGGAAGAACTGGATCGGATATTATTAGAAAGTAATTTTAACTTTGTCGATCTGTTTGTTTTAAAATGTGGATGGAACATGGACCTTTTTCAAAGACCACAACATATTTCTATAAATTTCAGTGATTTAGGAGGCTTAGTTTTATTTAGAGGTGCCTATGATGGGGTTGACCAAAATATGGTCAAACCTATACACAAGATAAAAAAAAATCTTTATTTATTAGACATGGACCACGAAGAATTCTTCAATTACATTGCAGATAAATTAACATCAGTTAAAAAACCAAAAATATTGCATCTTTATTCCACGGATAATGAATTTGAAATGTCTGAAATAGAAAAATTCGAAAAAATGGGGTTCAAAATTTTATATGAATATGTCGATG
>JAKQFA010000035.1 GCA_029556335.1 Methanobacteriota archaeon | reverse complement strand
GGCTTGCTACTTCGATGTCGGTTCTTTCCATCCTGGGTGTGCAGCAGCACCCAAGGGTGGGGTTGTTCGCCCATTAAAGGGGAACGTGAGCTGGGTTTAGACCGTCGTGAGACAGGTTGGTTGCTATCTAATGGAATTGTTAGTTGTCTGAGGGGAAGGTGGCTCCAGTACGAGAGGAACGAGCCGTCGGCGCCACTGGTCGACCGGTTGTCTGACAAGGCATTGCCGGGCAGCTACGCGCTAGATGATAAAGGCTGAAAGCATCTAAGCCTGAGGTATCCCCCAAAAATAGACAGCTTTAGGACATGGGTAAAAGACCTGTTTGATGGGATAGGGATGTAAGCTTCGAGGCTTCGGCCGAGTTGTTCAGTCCGCTATTTCCAACGTCCGCTAGCATAATTTCACACCGATTCCAGTCGGGTGAATCCAGTTAGGGTGAACATGCACGAGATTTGCACGTATCCTTTCTACGTGCACGTATCCATTTCATACAATTCATGGCACGGCGACCACAGCGGAGGGGCCACACCTGGACTCGTTTCGATCCCAGAAGTAAAGTCCTCCAGCGATTGGGGTTGTACTGTGGGTGGGAGCCTATGGGAACCCCCAGACGTCGTCGGCCTTTCTATTCATTTCAATTTTTCATAACAGAAGGAAATATATAACAGTTTATTTTTAATACCCCTCTCTCCCCTTTTCGGAGGGGAGAACCCCCTTTTACTTTTATAAAAAATTCTTAATTGAGATACTAAACAATCTTAATACTAGATTTAAGACCAAATCGGAGGTCGCAATATCCACATACTACTTCAAGAACCCCTCCACCACTAAAGCCATCTTACATCTGATAACAAAAAAATGGGGGACTTATCTTTTATAATAATTCATCAGGAATTTGCTCTAGAACTGTTAGACAAGTTAAGAATTTTCAGATCGACACTGATATGATAGACCAACTACAAAGGTAAGATTTGCTTAAGGTCACATCATTAATTTGACCGATGCCTACGGTCCTCCTGGAGTACAGGCGATGCCCACAATGAACTGGAGAAACCCAGCATCGGATAGACTGCCTGCTGCGAGGGTTGCTCCTGGAGGGATGATGGTTAGCTACCTATGACCAGGCGAGTTAGTACGCAGGCAAAATATTAATTAATCCATAATTGCATCGGTTGAACCAGATTAATTTGTGTGAAAGTGTAAACGCCTAATTCTCCATATTTTTTCCAAAAAAAAGTAGTGAATTCATTTAGTAATTGTTATTGATCCTCATCCTTTTATTAACCTTACAGGAACTTTTTCTTCTAACTGCACAGAGTCCAAATAATGATTGTAGTGTTTAATTGACTAGGCAATTCTGGGAGTTCATCTGGCAACTAAATATTTTTATTCTGTGTAAACCGAATGTCGTGGGTACAAAATATGTTCCAGTAAAAAAACTGCTATGGTCCCAATTACATAACCATTACCTACCAATGGCTGCAGAACTTGTGGGAACTGGGTTATCACAGAATGTGGTAAAAAGGATATAATTGTACCTAGGAGAATAGGTAATCCTATAATGGCCCCATCATCTACGTTTTTTATGGAATCACTTTCAATTGCAATTAGCAGTGCAGGTCCAATTAGCATAATAAGAACGTATAACAAAACAATGCCCAGTACGGGTGCAGGTATGTTGCTTATTAAACCTACTGCAAATGGTGAAAAAGCAAGGGCAATAAAAATTACAGCTGCAGGAATAATGGCCACTTTTGATGCAACTCTTGTGGTAGAAATTATACCTATACTTAGATTATAATTAACAATACCCATAACTCCTAAAAGTCCTGCTAACACGTTTCCTAGTCCCGTAAAAAAGATACCCTTTTCTACACGCTTTTCCATTTCATCTGCATTTAGAAATATCCCTGCTGATTGAATAATACCTAAATCGATAATTACTAAAGCTAAAAAGCTAATTAGGAATGTAATCAAAACGCTAATGCTGGGAATTGATAAATATCCCATAAATGGGCCGGATGGAAATGATAAAAGGGGCAGGTTCAAGTTAGGGCTGAAGTTTCTAAATATGATATGGTACGCTGCACTACCCCCAAACAATGCTAAAAAGGTTAGAGTTGATCTCCATGTGCCCTTTAAGAATGTATTTCCTATAAAAATTGTAAATAGGAGTACAATAGCAAAAACAACATTATAAATTGGTGGAATTTTATTATCCACACTTATAAGGTTGATTATTGTGGGTGTCAATGTAAATGTGATGAGTATGAGTATAACAGTAACGACTCTAGGTGTAAAGAGTTTTTTAACATATCTAAAAAGGCCACTTGCAACCAAAATGGTAATTATTATACCCCCAATTAATATTGAAGAATTGATACCACCTAATCCTTGATTAAAACTTGATAAAATAGCGATTAAGATTACAGTAACTGGTCCAATCACTAATGGGAGTTTATGGCCTAAATAAACTTGTACAATCATGAATATGCCTATGACAAGAAACAATTTTTGCAGATAGGGAATATAATTTAGACCAAATTCAAGTATTCCCACGAGTTCCCCTAAAATTATAATGGAGGGAAGAATAACTGCAAAGTATTGCAATCCCACTACCATCATTTCAGTCTGGGGGGGCCGGTCATTCAGTCCATATTTCAATTTCATATGTTCATCAGCTTATAGGGTTGTTAAGGATTTTAATCATGCCCTTATAGTGATCATTACTTTTAATTTCACATAATTAATCTGAACAGCTTATGAATGTTATCATGACTTGTAGATAAATGATAAATAGTAAGCCTCGTGATATGGATAACAATATATTTTCTTGATAATAAAAACCAGAGATTTCATTCTTCATCAAATAGTTACCGCGGGATCCTCCTTATACCAGCCAGATCTACCACCCCCCGGGTTACATTATTTACCTTCAAGATGGGCTGGTTCTTTAACATCTATTAATATATAATATATTGAAACTTGGAGATTATTGAATTCTATATGTTAGGGTGAAAAAGTGAATGTCTAAATCCTGTGGCACGTCAACTGATTTTGGTGAAAATAAAACCTGGAAACAATACCTTAAATGGTTTCTCCGTGTTACACTGATAATGGGTGCAGTAACTGCGATTCTGGTTGGAGAGGTATTTTTTGGGGTACTGGCTCTTATAGCTCTGGTTATCATCGTCTGGCCACAATATGCCACTTTTAACCGGGTACGTCATATTCCAGTGGAGATGGAGATTTTATTATTGCTGGTGGTGTTTTTAGAGCTGATCTTGGCTGATGCCAACAGTTTTTACACCCGATTCAATTACTATGATAAGTTCATGCACATCCTGGTCCCGGCAGTTTTGGGTCTAATGGGGATGATGATCATCTACACCTTTTATGCACTGGGCCGTCTGCAAGCCAGTGTAGGGGTCATGTTTGCCATCATCGTTATAGTGGTCATGGCTATGGGCGCTGCTTTAGAAATGTCTGAATACTTCTACGACCAGATCCTGTACCCTTCCATCGGAGCCTGGCTTCCCACTGGCCTTACCCAGGGTTCTCATCTGGCACCCCCACTTGATGATACCATGCAGGATCTGTGGGCTGACCTATTCGGAGCCATCATAGGGGCTTCACTTGGGGTTTGGCTAATAAAAAGATCGGAAAAGGAGGGAAAGGAGCCAACCATAGTTGAAGAGCTGGAAGCGGAAATAGAAATGGAAACTGCCAGTGCAGATGAAGACACTTGAAACAAAAAAAATCTGTAAATTTTGGGAAACGATAACTTTATATCCTAATCGAATTCAACACATCCTTAATTGAATTAATGTAATAAATATAAAGGACATTTTTTTATAAAGCTACTAAATAGGCATTACCGGTATTAACATGAGAAAAATATTAATCTGTCTGATTTTTGTGGTGATCTTTTCCCTGGTACAAGCGCCCGCCTCGGTAGCCTGGACCAGTGTTACCCATGATGACTTTGTGGAAGAAGTCTATTATTTTTTACCAGCAGATGCACAGCAAAAATTGAATTTGGAGTTGATGAAAAGTGCCTCTGACGATCCTGACTTTAAATTCTTTGATTACCGTTTTCATCACTACCCAGCTAGCTGTGCCCGGGCTGATTACTGGCTGGACAGGGGAGCATCAGCCTATGAGAAAGGAGATTATGACCAGGCCAGCTACTCATTCGGAGTGGCTTCCCATTACATAACTGACAGCTTCTGCGCCCCTCACTGTGTAGATGGTGCCACCGGATACCATTCCCTCTATGAAATACAGGCTACAACACTAAATCCGCACATAACAATTAAATCAGGTAATTTGGATACTCTTATGGCTGATGGTCATGTTAAAGGACAATATAGTTGGAATAGTTGGATGACTAGCAGAGATTCTTCCTATATTCAGGCTGATCTTAACCGGGCGGCCAGTGCCTGTTACGTGGCAATAAATAATCGAATTTAGTAGTACTGTTGTATGCCAAGCTCATGGACAATTGTTTAAAAAAGCCTTTAGGGAGGTAGAATTTGATGAAAGCAACGGATTTTATAGGAACTGTGGTGATTGATAAACAAGCCCGGGAAGTTGGAAAGGTGGCGGATATCTCGGTGACCATCAAGAAGTGCCTGGTGGATAAGGTCATTGTGGTAACCGGATCTGCACTTAAAAGGAACTACTTTGCAGTGGTGAGCGATGAAATAGCTGAAATTGGGGATTACATGCAACTAACCCTGGATGAGGCGGGTGTTGAAGCCAAGGGCAAAGTTGATAAAATAGAACAACTCCCCCTGGAGGGTGATCTGTTAAAGACATTCCTAGGAAAGGAGGTACTGTCCGAAGATGCCCTCATCATTGGTAAGGTGGAGGATATGCTCATCGATCCCAAGGGTTGCTTGATCCATAATGTAGTAATCGCCACTGGATCCACATTCCGTAAAAAGAATTTAATAGTCTCTGATGATGATATTAAGCATATTGGTGATTATGTTATACTGGAAATGAAAAAAGAAAAGGTTGAAGAACTTTTAGGAGATTAATTGAATTGTTGTTTCCCTTTATTTTTTTTGAATACTTTTTTCCTGGAATTTAAAAGAGCTCCAGCATTTTCCTGTAGACATCCTTCACTTTTCCGTCTGACTTTTCATAAACCCTCCGGAGAATGAGTTCCGGCGTACTGCGGGCCAGGTAATCCATCCTAGGAGTTCGGTCCACGATTAAATTGTATTCATCGTCCAGTCCACTGGCTTCAATTCCATCCACACGCACCTGGATATGTTTAAGTATTTCCCGTGCCAGATGGGTTACAATAACAGCATAACTCCCTGAATCCTGGATAAATCCCATAAAACTGGATATGATCTTTGCTGCAGCCTCCAACTCAGTCATAGCTTCTAATTCATCCAGGAGGACTAGTTTATCAGTGTTCTGGGTGGCTATTGGTACAAAGTTCCAGAGGAAGGATTCGAAGGCACCGGCATCCAGGGCACGCTTCTTGGAAAAGAAGTATAGTTCATCAACCAGCTTCACCCGAGCCATTATCACTGGAACCGGCAACCCCATCTGGGTCAGTATGGATATCTGGGCCAGTGTCTCCAGCAGGGTAGTTTTTCCTCCACTGTTGGCCCCGGTTAATAACACCACGTTATCAGGATACTGGAGCTGGTAACTTATCCGCTGAACTTTCCTGGAAAGGGCCAGATCTAGATTTATAGCATCTTCAAAGCTGAAACCATCGGCGAGGACAGGTTCCTGCAAGCCATATTTATATGCAAAGCTTCCCAGGGTATACTGGTAGTCAAACTCCAGCACTTCCCTCACCTCCTTTTCAACTTTCCCATGTAACTGTGAAAGTTCCTTGGCTGCCATCACCTGGTGTTCAAAGGCTTTCAATTGTTGCCGTCCCATTTCCTGCTCCCGGACCCGGGCCAACTCTTCCTCATCAAATTCCAGGGGGTACTTGGCCAGGAATGGATTAAAACTACAGCCGGTTTTGGAGTAAATTTCCTGCCGGGCCTCATCCAGAACAGTATCCAGGATGTCCCTGATTTTACCGGGCATCCCACTGTTCAGAAGATCTAAAACCTCCTGGCCAGATAATTCCACCCCCTTAATGGCGTTTTTCATCTTCTGATCCGCATTTTCCTTAGCCTCATCCACGGTTCGGTTGAAGCTGGCTTCATCCACCCGGCGAGATTGTATCGAGCAGAGAGTGTTCATCACATCCGGCAGGATAGAACTCCAGCCTAGGATATCCCTTAGTTTAGCTGCATTTTCCAGGGTCTCCTGGTTGTGCTGGTAGTAGGCGAGCACCTTTCCTGGTACCAGCTCTCCATCCTGGGCATCCAGGGGGACCATTGCCAGGTTAGGAGCATCATCAATTTCTAAAAAACCTTCATTATAGGCGTAAACTACCAGTTCATACTCATGAAGGCTTTCCAATTCCTCCAGGGTTATTATGGAAATGTAACGGTGCAAGTCACGTTCTAAAAGATTTTCATAATCCTTTTTACTCTCAACCAGGAGGGCGTGTCCTGGTTCAACCCGGGGACGTGGTTTTTCCAGGGGATTAACCCTTATTAGGAGCTTTTGGATCTCATCTTGCGGTAGTTCAGCCACCATCCTTTTGGCATCCATCACCCTACTCATTCTTTCCTGGATTGTTCCAGGATCCTTGGTGGGGCTTAGAAGTAGAACTCTATTACGGGCATAATCAGTACTGGCATGGTCTAGAATCTTTTTAATGATATCTTCGTAGAGTTGAATGGCCCGTTCTGTTTTTAGAAATTTCTGGCTTGGGTTACCAAGAACTTCGTTGATAATTTCAACAGCCCTACGTTGACTTATCCCCTCGATGCGAGCCAGCCGATCCACCTCGCAGTTAAGGGCGGCATCTAGGAATGCATCTTCACTCCCAAATTCCCTCTCTATACGCTGGGCCATCCGTTCTCCAACACCCTTTATATTACGCAGTTCCAAATTTCACACCTTAAATATCCTTGTTCTTCACACCTATTAATCATTTTATGAGTGGGTTGGGGCGGGAATGTGTGGGGAATCATTTTATGAACACCTCACCCGAGTAATAAAAAAATTAATATGGACTTTACCGGATAGAACCAGACTATTTCGCTGTTTAATGGAATCCAGCCTGAGTCAGAGGAAGTTAAAGAAGTTAAAAATAATAAAAGTCATGTAATACACTAAATCCATAGTGATTTCGGGGGAATATAAAAAAATGGATCTAATTGTTTGTCTACTTGTCTTGGCATTGACCTGATACCGGGGGGATGTACCTCTTGTTACATGGAGTGGAAGGGGTTTATAAAGGGACCTGTACAGTTCTTCCTCCTGGGGCTTCGCAGCCACCAACTCCTACACAATTTTTAAGGATCTTATCTGGAATCATCCTGGCCAACACCCTGCAGGTGCTGTATTAACATGGACTGAGAAACAGAATCAGGGGAATCAAGAATCTCCCAAGGCTCCATCATACTTGGCAGGGGATTCCTGGGTGATTAAAGTTCTGGTGGGGAATAGTCATGGTTCTAATACTCACCATTTTGTAAAAAATTGGGATTCACCAGCCATAGCTTACTATCACGGCAATATTACCATGGCATCCCTGGAGGGAATCATAATCTACCCCCTACTTGGATTATCATTCCCGGGAATACCTCCCCCTATATGAATCTGGTGCAACTAGCGGCCCTTAGCCGGGACCAGCCTTGGTACATTCAGTGTTATAACCCCCTGACAAACCCGAAAAACAATTAAGCTAAGTATTATCCTGGTTTTTGATTTAAATTTCCCAGAAAATGAAGGAAATCTTTGGATGGCTTAAACTGTCCTTTTAATTCAACACGCCCCTTAAAAAGTTGCCGGTGGTTATTCCACCGGTTGATCTCATTTTAACCTCCTTTTTAAGGCTTCGAAGTTCACCCTTCAAATCAGGGGGATTCTGCAGGGATAGGTGCAGGGCATCCTGGTATAGTTGTATCATATCCCTGGTGTAGGCAACTGGTTTTCCCCGGGCATCAATAACCAGCCCTCCCCAACCCATATTCACTAAGCTGGGCAGATGATCAATCAAACAGAGTTCCACCGAGTTAAATACATGGGTCCGATGGTCATGATCCCATTTCACCGGGAATATATGTCCTTTTTTATCTTTGATTCCCCAGAAAACCTTATCATCATACTTTTCCCCGTCATCAGCCGGGCCTAGAGTGTCCTGGCTGATTAGCACCTCCTGGTTTCCCTGGACCATGATCTCCAAGTCGGCGTTTAAACCCTTTAAACGGCTCAACTTCATCAGGTCATCCCGGGAGAGTTCAGGTGAAATGCTAAGGCCATTGAAAGCTCCTGCCAGTTCCTGCATGGTCAGATGATTCCAGATATTAAGCCCTGTGGAACCGTATAAATTCGGGGGCCTTTCCTGATTCTTAACAACTTCAGCAGCACCTAATCCATCCACCATAACACCAGGCAGGCCCAGTTCAACCAATTCATTTAGGAGTGGCTCCAAATTTTTCAGAAGACTGTGAGGAGTGATTAAAGGCCACTTCCAGATTAATTGTGTTTTTGAATCATCCACCATATTAATGGCCCGTTCCATTAATTTTAGAATTTTCTTGCCATCCTTTCTGGACTTAAGATCCATGGGGGCTTGGAGGTAAGCCCGTTTACATTCCTCCTCCACTGCTTTTAAGAGTGATTTTGGATCACTGATCCAGACCATTAGATCCGGGGTTGTGGATGGGCTTGGTACTTGTAAATCCAAGGTCAACTCCCTTTTTACCCTCTCCAGATTATGATGGATGGTACCTATCTCCAAGCCATCGGGAAGGTGCCGCTTTATCAGTAATTCCTCAGCTTCTTCTAGAAAATTCCTTCTTAATTGATTCAAAGTGGATATTGGGGCGAACAAGCCACCAGGGTAATCAATTTCCAACTTGCAGATGTTGAAGATGGTGCCTCCAGTTTTTTGGATTTGTTCACGGATCCGCCTCACACTCAGGGGATGTTTTCTGGCCGGCTCCATGGCCAAAGCAGCCCTATATGTTATGGGAATGTTTTCACCATTAGCAGTGATTATGCGTCCATTTATAATGGGTACAAGGCTATCATCCCATTTCATTTGCAGATCCAGATTAATGATGGGTTGTAGCGAGCTTTTTATGGATCTGGAAGCCCAGCTATGCAGGGATTCTTTACGGGTCATATATACTTTATATCCAGGTTGCACCATGCGGGGGGGTTTTATAATAACCCGGCCCTGGTGTAGGGGGGGTGTTTTATCAAGGCCCATACCCACCACCTTTTTCCCGGACTGGGTGGTGAAAAGCAGCCCATCCCCCTGTTGAGGAAAGCTGGAACTTTCCAGTTTCAGTGTGGCCCGATGGGAAACAGGATCCCAGTGGGTGATCTGCCCCAGATATAGGCCCCTGTTTCCAGGGCTCCGCCTTTCCATGGTACTCCCAGGTCTTGCTTCAAGTATGTGGCCCCGGGTGAATCCCCGGTTGAAGGCCAGCTTTAAATTTTCAATATCTTCTTTTTGGGGCTTCCAATTCCCATTTTTAATAGCTTCCAGGGCTTTACGGTATATGCTTACCACCAGGGCAACGTATACTGGGGAACGCATTCGGCCTTCAATCTTAAAAGAAGAAATAGGAGAATTAACCACTTCCTCCAGGTAGGGGTATAGGGAGAGATCCCGGGTGGAGAGTAGGTAATCTCCTTCCATAGACACTTCCGTAAGTCCTAGTGGCCTCCCATACTGGTCCGTCGGGCCAGTGACCAACTGGTAAGTTTTACGGCAGGGCTGGGCGCACATGCCCCGGTTACCGCTTCTACCTCCTATCAGGGATGATAAAAGACACTGGCCCGAATAGGAGTAGCATAGTGCTCCATGTATGAAGACTTCCAGCTCCACCCCTTTTATAAGTTCCTGGGACATCTGCTTTATTTCACCTAGTCCCATTTCTCGTGGGAGAATAACCCTTTTAAATCCAAAATCAGCGGCCCATTTCACTCCTTCCTGGTTGTGGATGGTCATCTGGGTGGAGGCGTGGAGGGGAAGTTTGGGAACCAGATCCCGGGCTAAGCCAGCCACCCCCAGATCCTGGACAATAACCCCATCAGCTCCTCTTTCATAAAGCCAGCACAGATAATCAGCCACTTCAACTAGTTCAGCATCCTTCTGGAGGGTGTTAACCGTTACATAAACCTTTAAACCCCTTAAATGGGCGTAATTAAATGCTTCCTCCATTTCTTTGCGGCTGAAATTTTCAGCATAATGTCGGGCCCCGAAATTCGAACCAGCCAAGTACACGGCATCGGCACCAGTCGCAGCTGCTGCTTTAAGGGCGGATATGGAACCTGCTGGTGCTAAAAGTTCTGGTATTAACTTGGTGGACATGAATTTCCCTCCCTGGGGTATGACTACTGGAGTGCTAGTCATTATTATCTGTCCCCGGGTTCATATATTATTGATAGGGGCTGGTTTTTATGATTCATAGGACGGTTAAACAATTATCTGGCGCGAAAATTGTGGGTGATGTTCATATAGGTCGAAATTCTTCGGTATGGTACAACGCAGTTATAAGGGGGGATATGGGAAGTATCAACATTGGTGAGTTTTCAAATATCCAGGATAACTGTGTTGTGCATTCCCCTGCAGAAATAGGTGATTATGTTACGGTGGGTCACTCAGCAGTGGTGCATGCCTGCACCGTGGAGGAAAACTGTATCATCGGTATTAACTCCACCCTCCTGGACGGAGCACTCATTAGAAAAAACAGTATAGTAGGGGCCGGGGCACTGGTAACTGCTGGTAAGGAATTCCCTGAAGCCAGTCTGATACTGGGAGTCCCTGCACGGGCAGTGAGACAATTAGGGGCAGATGAGATCAAGAGGATCAGGGACAACGCTCTCAGGTACGTTGAACTTTCCCAAGCAAAAATTTAAGTAGTTTGTAGAAGATGAACAGTAGATAGATTAGTAATTACCAAAGCCATTATTCCTAAATAAGCTCCTAATCTCCCTTTAGATCAGTTTAAGATAGTGATTTCATGAATGCTTACCTAGAGATTTTAAGGCCACTCAATGCTCTTATGGCGGTGGTGGCCATCTTCTTAATGGCCATTATCAGTGGTAACTTTACCGGGGATGTATTCATAGCCGGTGCGGTGGTTTTCATCGTAACTGGGGCGGGTAACTCCATCAATGACTACTTTGACCATAAGATTGATGCCATTAACAAACCAGAGAGACCCATACCCTCCGGGCGGATTCCCCTCCGAAACGCCGGGATGTATTCTTCGACACTGTTCATCGTTGGTATAATACTGGCCTTCGGTATTAACGCCCTCCTAGGATCCATTGCTCTTTTAAGCTCACTTCTGATGATATGGTACGCTTACAGTCTTAAAAGGATGTTAATAGTGGGTAATCTGGCCATATCATTTTTAACTGGGTTATGTTTCATATTTGGTGGGATCGTGGTTGATCAGGTGATGGTATCGGTATATCTGAGCCTCTTCGCCTTCCTGATGACCATGGCCCGGGAGATAGTGAAGGACATGGAGGATGTGAAGGGGGATCAGGCAGAAGGGGCCACAACTCTGCCCTTATTATATGGGAATGCTATCTCTTCCAAGGCAGCAGCGTTTTTCATGGTCACGGCCAGTCTGGCCAGCCCCCTGCTATACTTTTGGGGAGTTTTCACCTGGGTTTATCTGGTAGTTCTTATCCCGGCCATGGTGGTATTTCTCTATGGTGCAGGAAGGGTACTGAAGGATCAATCAGTCAAAAACACTAGAATTGTCTCAAAACAGATTAAGATGGGGATGGGTGTAACCTTCCTGGCATTCGCAGCCGGATCCCCCTATTTATGGTCTTTATTAGGGTGAATGATATGTACCTGTGTCTGGAAGGAATTGATGGATCTGGAAAATCCACTCAACTCGCGATGCTGGGGGAGTGGCTGGAAAAATGTGGATTAGAGGTTCTCCGGGTTTACGAACCCACAGAATCCCCTCCGGGACAGCTTATCCGTGAAATGTTAACTGATCCCCGGGCTACTACTCCACACTTCCAGAGGATACTGGGCTTGTTGTTCGCTGCCGACCGGATGATGCTCATGGATAGGATAGGGGAAGCTGAGAAGCAGGAAAAAATCGTGATCAGTGATCGCTCTTTTTATTCTAGCCTGGCTTACCAAAGCGATCCAGATTGGATACTGGAAATTAATCGGCACATAAAAAAACCGGACCTAGTCATACTCCTTGATGTGGATGTTGAACAAGCTATCAATCGATTTGAGGGAAAGGATCACTTCGAAAACCCCGAATTTTTAGGGAAAGTCAGAAAAAATTACCTGAAATTGGCCCAGAATCACAACTTTTCAGTGGTCAACGCCAACCATAGCGTTAGAAAGGTTCATGAAGATATTAAGACCATACTATCCTCCCGAATAAGAATATGAATCTAAAATAGGGGATAGGGGACATGAAACGTATCAACTATAGTATGAGGGTTTCAAGATGAAGAATAAAAAGGAATACCGGATTAAAATAGTAAAAGACGGTCCCTACCTGGTTAGGGGGGGAGTGCCGCTCCATGAACAGAAACTGGTCACCGATGAAGCCGGCCACACTAAAGAGCTAATTGAGGTAAAAGAACATCCCAGTCGCGAAATTTACAGTCTCTGCCGCTGTGGAGCATCCCGGGATAAGCCCTTCTGTGACGGCGCCCACAATGAAGTTGGCTTTGATGGTACCGAAACTGCGGACCGAAAGTCCTACCTGGATAAGGCCGAGGTCTTTGAAGGACCCCAGTTACGCCTTACTGATGCCCATGAGTTCTGCGACCACTCCAGGTTCTGCCTTAGATCAGGGGGTATCAGGGAACTTATAAAAAAATCCGATGACCAGGCAGCCAGAAAAACGGCCATTGAAGAGGCCACCATCTGCCCCTCAGGTAGACTGGTTCTTTGGGATAAGGAAACCGGCGAGGCATTTGAGAAGGAGTTTGAACCATCCCTAGTCCTGATCCATGATCCCCAGAAGAACTGTGAAGGACCTATCTGGGTACGGGGAGGTATTCCAGTGGAATCCGTGGATGGAACGATTTATGAAGTCCGTAACCGCATGACACTTTGTAGGTGTGGTAAATCCGAGAACAAGCCATACTGTGATGGTAGCCACTGGATGAACGCCGAGCAGAAGCTGAAGTTCCGCAGGAAATGGGGTTTGGATGAAAAATAGATATATGATTTCTGGGTTTGACTGTTAATTTCCCTACAATACCAGGTACCATGAAACTCCACCCCAAGTCTTTTTTTTCTGTAGTGGAATCCACCAGTTTCAAGATGGTGGCATACGGATTTACATATTTCGCTCGACAAGACCCTGTTTCCAAGAGACAAGCCATCAAATACGGCTAGTAGGCTTTTTTCACATTATTCTCCTTTAATTATTAATCCTCTTAATTTGTTTATATTGTGATGGATATAGGACCTATAAATCTCACTTCCTAGATCATTGGTCCCATTGTTCAATTGAAAAAAATGGTGGATTTATTGTTATCTTCAATACTGACTAGTTTAGAGTCGTTTATACTTAACAACGGTGCATGGACTGTTTTTTTGGGATGTATCATGGAGCAGATCATCGTTCCCATTCCAGCCAGTTTAATCGTAGTGAGTACCACCGTCATCATCTTGAAGGGAGCTCCCATTTCTATTGATTCTCTGTGGATTCTTTTGGTAAAAATAGCCATACCTGCTTCTTTAGGAATTACTGTAGGTTCTTTATTTTACTATTACCTGGCCTATAAATTGGAAAAGCCATTCATAGAACGAACCGGAAAGTATCTGGGGGTTTCCATGGAGGATGTGGCCGGTGCAGAAAAAAGATTTAAAGATAGCCGTTTTGATGATCTGTTTATTTTCCTGGCCCGTTGCGTCCCTATCATCCCATGCATAGTCATCAACATCTTCTGTGGCCTGATAAGATACGACCTGAAAATGTACCTCATCACCACATTTTTTGGATCCCTGGTGCAGATATTTGCATGGGGACTTCTGGCCTGGTTATTCGGAAACATCTATTTGGCATTAGAAGGTAGTGTATCCATGTTAGGCAATATTGTGACCTTGGTTATTATCATTCTGGTCTTGTACTACCTTTTAAAGAAAAAAATGGAGAAAAGAAAGGGTGCTAGATAGGATCAAAGTGGAATGCAAGGGGATTGAAGGCAGAAACCAAAGTGTGCAACGTTTATAAGTGGTGGGAAATGGTATATCAGATCCAATAGGTACCTAAACTTTCTGCAGATGATGAACTATTCAATTTTAGTAGAAACACAGTTAATACCCCTCTTTCCAGTTTTAACGGCCTTAATAATCCCCAACAATCATCATAACCCTATAACTAACTACAATTATCTTCAAGGAAGGTTTTAAAAAGAAGTCAAAGAGTTAATTAAGAAGCTTAAGGAATTTAATATAATAATAGAATCCAAGGGCTGGTAGCTCAGTTGGTAGAGCGTTGCCTTCGCAAGGCAGAGGCCGCGGGTTCAAATCCCGCCCAGTCCACTTCCTTAGATCACTTTTTTATCCTTTAAGTCCAGTTCTTCCAATATAGAATTAATTTTGCACTGCACGCCCTCAATACTCCCTTCAGTATTGATGATGTGCCAACCCCTAAGCAGTTGCAATGCTTTATCCCTAACCTGGATTAGATCCTCAAGGTTCTCAAACATCTCCTCATCAACACGTTCATTTAACCTCTTAAGAGCTTTTTCTGGTTCTAAATCCAGAAAAAACATGTAATCAGATGTGGGAAGCACAGCGGTGAACAAATGGTACAGTAATCGGGCCAG
This sequence comes from Methanobacteriota archaeon, assembly GCA_029556335.1. Taxonomy (GTDB): domain Archaea; phylum Methanobacteriota; class Methanobacteria; order Methanobacteriales; family Methanobacteriaceae; genus Methanobacterium. The sequence goes on along the minus strand of JAKQFA010000035.1, from coordinate 53,029 downwards.
GGGGAGGGGTAGATAGGTCACCCCCATCAAGTACCGGACCATGATGAGGGTTTTCCCCTCCTGATGGTATAACCTCACGGAGCGAAGAACATCCAGGGTGTAGTAAAATGCTGCCTTTATTTTGTTAACTTTCCCACGGCCCAGAAGGGCCTTTTTTGCCTTCAGTCCATAGTGATTGTCATCGGAGGGATGCTCCCGGAGGATAACATTCTCACCCATCTTGCGATACTTTTCACGAATAATCCTGGCGTGGGTGCTCTTACCCGAACCATCCAGCCCATCTACCACAATAAAACGCATTCAATGCACCGATTTTAAGATTCATGCTAGTTTTGTTCTAAGTAATCTAAATTTTTATCCAACCAGCCATCAGCAGATAGGTGGCCGCGGCACCGAAGCTGGCCGAGAGGTTGTCCAGCCCTTTGGGAGTTATTCCTTCTAGAATGGTGGCTACCAGGGCCACGACCCCCATGACCATGGGAGTGTAGGGTACTCCGTAGTAGGTTAACACTATCCACAGGGTTACCATCAACACCAGAAACATAGTTATCGATCCTTCCAGGCTCTTAACATCCCCAGTTATGTTATATTTAATTTTACCATACTTCATCCCTACTAAGGAGGCCATACCATCCCCGTAGGACATGGCAGCTATGCCTACTGCTATGATCCAGGGCTGGTTAAAGAAGAAGAGGGCCAGGACAGTCCAGGATATAGAATAATAAACCAGGCCCAGACCATGCCCCGAATTGGACATCCTATTCCTAATACTCCTAACCGGAGAGTGGGGACTCATTAAGAAGGTTAAAGCAATAAATGGGGCGGCAGCCAGGAAGCTCATCACCCACCAAGTGTCAAAGAGGGGTAAAATGAAGAGAACATTTCCCACCATTATGTGCAGGAATTTACGGCTGAAATTCACATATTTTCCCAGGAACTTTTCTGATATTACTAATAAGATGGTCACATATCCATAGACAAATATTAGTCCCAGGATATCGTTAGGTATCATAAAATTTTATCAAGTTCTTTTGGTATATATTATTATAATGGATTTCAATCTAAAATATTCTTAATAGTAAGTTAAGGGCTAAATCAATAAGATCCAAGATGGTGTAAACATGTTAACCAAGGATGAACTGGTAGAAAGGATAACCGAAACCGAACTGGAAAAGATACCGGAAAAAGAAGAGGTTTATGAGAAACGCATCTTCTTGGATGATAACAAAGTCCTTATAGTTGGTTACGATATAGAGGAAAGTTTCTGTGAGGAAGACCCCCAGGAAGAATGTGGAATAACCTATTTCTGGTACTGGGAACTTCGTGACTCTGAGAACTGGGATCTAATTGGAGAAAATAAGGATAAAGATTATACTTTCTGCATTGATTCTGAAAAGGATGTCTGGACCGATGATAGTGACTACAGTGGCGAAGGCAGCCTATCCTTAACCCAGATGTGCACCTGGAGTGATCAGAACCACATCGAAGACATTGCTGAGGAAATAGCCTTGGAAGTCCTGGAATGGTTGGAATAAAAAAAATCTACTACTTCACATGGCCCTCTTCCAGTTCACGAAGGCGCTCGTTAAGGGCTTTTATGATGTAATCCTGAGCTTTTTCAAGGTTTTCTATTTTCCCGTAAAGGATGGGGCCTGATTCAGTGTGTTTTAGTTCAAGCTCAAAATCTGTGATTACTTGGGCGACCATTTTCTGTGTAACCCCTGGGGGGAGGCGCATTTCGTACATCATTTCTTCGTCCATGAATATCCACCACTTGATTTTTTTTAGGGTTGTCCTGGTTAATTACATTTTTCCTGTAAACTAAATTATAAATTTATTTCAAATTATCCATGTAACTACGTACTGGCTCTAATATTTCTACTAGATGGTTAGCCACGGCATTTTTCAGATCAAGGGGGTGTAATTCTCCTGAACTGTACATTTGCTCTAGTTCTGTTTGATTGAGATTCAGATCCCCTCCAAACTTTTCAGGCCTCTTGATGAGTATGGTTTTTTGGTCGGTGAATATGAAATGTTGGGCCATCTCCAGAACAGGATTCCCTTCTAACTCACCAGGGGGGCAGTAACACTTTTTTACCTTGTTCCGTATGACTTCTGGCTTATCATCAATGGCTATGAAGTTCTCTTTACTGGAGGACATTTTTTCGGAACCATCAGTACCGTGCAGAAGTGGGGTGTGAATGCACACCGGAGCCGGATAACCCAGGCGAGGTAGGTTATCACGGGCCAGCATATGGATTTTACGCTGCTCCATACCACCCACTGCCAGATCCACCTCCAGAAACAGCATGTCCACTACCTGCATCAGGGGGTAGATGACCTCCGCCACCTGATGATCCTGGGCATCCCGTGTTATCTGGGCCATGCTGCGTTTGGCTCTGGTCAATGTGGTAGATAGGGCTAACTGGTAAACCAGGATGGTGTAGTGGGGATCAGTCTGGAAACTACTGCCCATAACAAATTCTGTCTCCTCAGATAGTCCTAAAGCTAAAAAACAATTCTTATTATATTCTGATAGCTGTTTAATCTCTTCAAGACTCCCTTTACCATTCAAATAGGCGTGAAGATCTGCTAAAAGAATTTTAACCTTTACACCTGCCTTTTGCAGGGCCATCATCTTCTTCACTGTTATGGCGTGGCCCAGGTGAACCTTTCCAGAAGGTTCGTATCCAATGTAGGCGGTAACCGTTTCCTGGCTGAGCTTCTCCTTGAGTTCATCAGGAGTCACGACCTCCAGGGTCCCCTCCTTTATGATCTTAACTTTAGACTCCAGGTCCATCTTTTCACCTTCATTATCAGTATGAATAGTTGTTCAAATTCTTGTCCTCTTGTTATCTGACTTTAGTATGTGAATCTGGTGGTCGATCTCCACCACCTCTACCTCATCACCTATCTTAAAATCATCCATAAAAGGCTTTAAATCTAGGTCCAGTGGTTCATATGTATCAGGATGTAGTACTTGTATTTTATGGGGTGTTATACTGGTTACAGTGGTTTTTTTTATCATATCAGAGTCAGAAACCTTCACTAACTGCGGGTAATCCTTCCAGGAAATGGCCTGCAGTTTAAAAGACTCAAGATCCTCTAAAAGTATGCCTCTACCATCAAGATTAACCACTTGGCCAAGGGAATCACTGTAGGCCAGAAAATCTCCCTTCTTGAAGCTGGGCAGCCGCAGCGATATCCAGATCCGGTATAAATCCTTCCCAGCGGACTTGTCCCTACCCATGAGACGGGGTGACTCCCCCAAAATACCTCCCAGACTATCTTTCAATCCATTAACTACACTCCGGGCGGCTTTGTAGGATCCGATATAGTAGTCTACTCCTTCTCTAATTTCCACCCGATCCACAAGGTAGGCCATCCGGTTTTTTTCCACTAGTTTCTGCAGTAACTTTTTCAGAATTGAATCAGCTTTTTCCTTTTCACCAGATTCTAACTGACGTTTATCTGCCCTTAGTTGTATTACTGCTTCATAATAGCCGGAAGCGTATTTACTGCAGTCAGGACACACCGACCTTTTCATTTTAACTGTTACCCGGCATTCCTGATCCACTTCCTCCCCCAGAAGGCGTCCCTGGGTATGGATCATCACGTCCCACTTAGATCCTCGTTGATTAATTATCTTAAAAGAAAGGTCCACATATTCGGCGGCCTTTGCTGGCTTGATGGACTCATTTAAGATTTTTATCATCAGTTCTTCTGGATCTAGATCCGAATCAGTCCATCTACCAGCCTGGAAGGTGGAATTACAGTGGCTGCAGATGATGACTTCCACATCATCTGGGCAGTTTATCAGGGGAGTTTCCTTTATGTAACAAAGGCGGCAAAGTCCCTGATAAAGTTCTTCATCTTCTCTGCCGCATTGGGGACAAAACATGTTAATTTATCTTAAAATAGTTTAAAGTGTTTTCAATGGTGCTTTAGCCCCACAAGCCTCACATTTTAAGAGGAAAACTCGATCTTCCCTGACTATACGGGTATCGGGCCGATTACACTCATGGCACATGATGAAACGTTTCACGTAGTCATCGATACGCTCATTAATGAGGTAATGGGTGAATTTTCCCTGGAGTATGGCGCGGTTACCCTCCAAGTTCCCAGCAGTACCCAACTCCCGCAGTAGAAACTTCAAAAGATGCTGAGGATCCCGGTTCATGGCATCTGTAATCTCTCCAAAATTCTGGATCATGGTCCGGTTCCCCTGGATCATGGAATAGGCCTTGGGTACCTGGAAACGTTTGGTCTCCAGCACCTTCTGGGGTAGTTGTTCCACGGCACGGTCTAATAATTCTTCATAATCAGTCATTAAATACCTCCTCTAATTCAAAATCAACTAAAAATCGCATAAGATAGCTGTATTTTAGTAAAATGGAGAATAAAATTCAGGCTACCTTGTAGTAGCCGGTGCTTGGTTCGAAGATAAGTCCCTGGCGTTTCAAGACCCGGACAATCTCTTCTGTCTTCTCCTTGTTCATGTTGTATCTATCTTCCATTTCCTTTATAAGCATGTTGTTGGGAGCATGTCCACCATAGTTGTCGGTAAGCTCTTTGATGATTTCCATGACTATGCGGAACTTATCCCTTTCTGATTGGGGGGTGCGTCCTTCAACCTTATCAATATCCACTTTACCAGTTTCTGGATCATATCCCACCTGTTTAAGGGAGTCTTGTTGTAATTTAATAGCCCGTTTAGCATCGTAGTCTGTGACATCGGGGCTGAGTCTTATACGTGCACTGGCTTCGGATAAACGGACCAGGGCCTCTAATTGCCGAGCGGTGATAGGCACAGGAGATGCTTCCTCCTCGTCATCTGCTGAACCTCCCCTCATGCCCACATAGAACTCCTGTATAACCTCCACGGCTTCGTCGGTGAGTTTGGGATGGACTTCCTTACGGGCGTAGGCAATGTACTTGCGCAGCAACTCTGGTTCGATCTCGAATGGGATCTTATTTTCCTTGTGGATGTGCAGAATATGGCTGGCCAATTTTCTATCCCTCTCCATGTCTGGCTTATCCTCCACCACAAATAACAGATCAAAACGGGAGAGAATGGTGGGTGGCAGGTTAATCTGAATAGCCACTGACTTGAAACGATCAAAACGTCCGAACTTAGGGTTGGCTGCAGCTAAAACTGAACAACGGCTGTTTAGGGTGGCCATGATCCCGGCCTTGGCAATGGAGATAGTTTGCTGCTCTAGGGCTTCGTGGATGGCGGACCGATCCTCTGGCCGCATCTTGTCCAACTCGTCCACACAAACATTACCACGATCCCCCAGTACCAGGGCACCTGCTTCCAGGCTCCATCCCCCTAGTTCGTCCCGAACTGCAGCGGCAGTTAAACCCACCCCACTGGTACCTTTACCACTGGTGTAAATACCACGGGGTGCCAGCTTGGACACGTACTTCAGCATCTGGGATTTTCCAATACCTGGATCCCCCACTATAAGGATGTGGATGTCGCCCCGGATCCTGGTTTTATCCTCCAAATCCTTAGCTGAACCTCCGAAGAGTTGAAGGGCAATGGCCTCTTTAACAGCCCGGTAGCCCTGTATGGATGGTGCAGTGGATTTTATTATTTTATCGTAAATATTGGGATCCTTGGACATCTCCACAATTTTTTCCTCGTCCTCGGGACTTATCTCCAGTTCCTCAAACTCCTGCTCCTTGGCCTCGATGTAGTTCCCATAGATGTAGTTTTTGAATCGTTTGGTCTTCTCATCCCGGACTGTCTTGAGTGTGCCGGTGATTCTGACAATATCCCCCGGGGTAATGGTGTCCACCAGGTCATCTTCCAGAACAACCACTATCTGACGGGGTTGTTCCCCACCTGACAAGTTTTCCAGGGGTTCCTGGAGTTTCGTGTTTTGGGTATCCAGAAATTCGGATTCTTCCTGGAGTAAACGGAAAGAGCGTCCTCCACACTCTTGACAGAGTGCTGGTTCACTGATTAGATTACTGGTCTGGCTAACTTCGTGCAGGCGCATGCAACCGCGGCATTCAAAGGTGGCATTTACAATGCGGGGCCGTATTTCGTCGGTTTTCCGCACGATGCCATCGATGGCAACGAATTTTCCGATGTACTTGCTCCTTAAATCCCGCAGAGGAATAAGATTTCTTAGATTCTGAAAACGAGTATGGAGTTCCGCATTTTTACGGAGAGGATCTATGTTCTGTATGGCCAACTGAGCAGCTTTTAGCACTTCCTCTGGTTTCTCAATCAGAAGATCCGCCAGGTCTGGATCGAACATCTCCAGTTCATTGTAATCAACCACCACCGAACGCTCATCCGGATACTTTTCCAGGGCTTCAAAGACGGTGTCTTTATATTTAGTGCCGAAAAACTCCTCGAATTTGGCTATGGATGTTTTTGTCTTGTTAGTTGTTTCTTGGGCTGAGATTTCCATTGAACGATCATTACTCCCTCTTGCTATAAATATTTAGAGACGGAGACGTAGATTTCAAGTGTAAAGAAAGTTGAATGCAGGCACATTAACCACGCTGGAGTCAGGATGCTTGCTCTAGATGAAGTATAGGGCTGTTGATACAATTTCCATCTATAGGTGGTAGATTAACTCTGAACTGGATCACTGCGACGACTTAGGGGATGGTTATATACTTCCTCTGAGGGGCTCAAACGCCATACTTCCCTTTATATATGATAAAAGTAAGCTATTGATATCGAACAATTAAAAACAATCATTAGATTATCACCTACCTTAGCTATGAGGCGAATCAGATATGAAAAGATCAAGGTTAAATCTCTTTAAAGCTACCTCTATGACCATATCGGTGTTAGGAGTGGTCATGATCATAATTACCGTTGTCATCGTAGCCTACCTCGGCTTCCAGTCATTATCATCAATAATATCCAGTGACGCCAGCAGTGGAAAGTATTATGAACAATTAACTGACTTGAAATCAGACTACTCTAATCTAAAGGCCCAGTTTGATAGTACCAAGACTTCGGTGGATACCAGTGGTAAAAAGGATCTGAAGGAAGCCTATATAAATGCTGAATTAGAATTAGTAAAGGCCCAATCGGCCATAAATGATGCTGAAAGTGCTATATCGGCTGGGAAATCATCAGAGGAAATTCAAAATAGGCTTAACACTGCTAGAACTCAGTTACAGGATGCTAAATCTAGTTTAAGTAATGTCCGGGGTATGTTATAAGTGAAAATCCCTGATATGCTTCATTCATAACCCGTAGAAGCCCCGGGCCACCAGGTACATCTCCACACTCTTCTTACGTGACGAAGGCGGCTTGGTAGTCTTCACATTCCTGAATTTCCTTTTAACTACTTTTAGAATCTCCGGGAATTGTGGCCCCTGAAACAACTTCATAAGCAGGCTACCATTGTACCGCAAGGCGGAGTCACAAATCTCCATCACAGCCAAGAAAAGATCCATGGAGCGCATCTGATCCACATCTTTTATACCCGAGAGTTTAGGGGATGCATCAGATATTACCACTGCCACTGGTCCTCCTAATGCTGATATAATATCTTTTTTAACGTCTGCAGTGGTAAAATCTCCCTTGATGGCCTTGAAATTATCTTCAACAAAGGGACGGATCCTTTGCAGATCCACCGCCACCACCAGGCCTTCCTCCCCCACAGCTTCCAGTGCCACCTGGGACCATCCACCGGGAGCAGCCCCTAAATCCAGTATACGGTCCCCTTTACGGATGATTTTAAACCTTTTATTTAACTGAAGAAGTTTATAGGAAGCCCGGGAACGGTAATCTTCTTTTTTGGCTTTCTGGTAGTAAAGATCTTCTTTCCGTTCCTGATTCCATCTTTTACTCATCCAATTCCTCTTTTATAATAATTGACATGTTACCAGTTTAAAATAGAATGAATCTTATTGAATACCTCTTCCCTGGTAGTTCAGGGCTTTACAAGTGGAGTCACCGATTTTAATCAGTTCAGCCTCCACTTCTCCATCATCCACCTCCAGGAGCATCACCGATGGATCTGAAAGTCGGGGCACAGTAGGGCTTCCCGGGTTCAAAAGCAGCAGGCCCATCATTTGATTGATGAAGGCATAGTGGGTGTGACCGGTTATCAGCACATCCACCCCCATTTCCAGGCCAATGTAGCGGAGCTGCTGGGTGTTCCCACGGGGATAAACTTCACCATGGTTTAGGCCAATCTTAACCCCTCCTACTTCCACCCATTCCCTCTCAGGGAGCTTAATGCCATAGTAGCGGTCCATATTTCCTTGTACACAGGTGGTGGGGGCGAGGGTGTTTAGGATATCCCTGATTTCTAGGGAAACTAGATCACCGGCGTGTAATATCATATCCACTCCATCAAATATTTCAAAAACATTTTCGGGAATTTTAGAGGCCCTTTCTGGAATGTGGGTGTCGGATATAACTCCTATTAACATTTTATCTCCTCTACTCTCTGCCGTGCATGATCAAGGTCAGGATAGGTTTATAGCTTGCACTATTCTTAGTATTATATATATGTCAACTTACTATATCTGATAGTTGAAAAACCTGGCATACTATTTAACATACTAAGTTTTTGTTACACAATATTTTTTCCAGTGATTTTATGCATGAAGTAATTATCTGCGAGAAGCCCAAGGCCGCTGAGAAGATATCCCAGGCCCTACCTGGCTATGCGGAAAAGAAGAGTTATAAAAGGGTCCCATACTACGAAATTGAGAAAAACGGAAACAAAACCACCATACTAGCTGCAGTAGGACATCTTTACTCATTATCTCCCCTTAGAAAGGAAAATGGAAGAATATTTGAGGTGGAATGGGTACCTCTGCACACCAAGGACAAGTCCAAGGGTTACGTTAAAAACTACATTGACGCCATTGTGAAGTTCTCTAAAAATGCGGATAGATTTATACATGCTTGCGATTATGATATTGAGGGAACACTCATCGGTTTCAACGCCCTTAAATATGCTTGTGGTGATAAAAGTGTGGAACAAGCGGTGAGGATGAAGTTCTCCACACTAACCGAGGAAGACCTTTTGGAGGCCTACCATAACCCCATTGACCTTGATTTTCACCAAGTGGACAGTGGGATTGCTCGCCACGTCCTGGATTTCCTCTTTGGAGTTAATATTTCCAAGTACCTCACTGATTCGGTAATGGCGGCTACTTCCCGTTACATTCAGCTTTCAGCTGGCCGTGTCCAGACCCCTACCCTGTCCATACTGGTGGACCGTGAAAAACAGATAACAGAGTTCAAACCCGAACCATACTGGCTTATAAAGGCTGATCTTGGGAAGGGAATAATTGCCGATCATAAAGAGGGAAAGATCTTCAACAAAAAAAAGGCAGATAATATCCTGGCCCATTGCCAGGGTAAGGATGCGGTGGTGCATAAAATCAGTCATAGAAAAAATGAACAGTTACCACCGGTACCCTTTGACTTGGGAACCCTCCAGTCAGAAGCCTACGCTGTGTTTGGTTTCAGCCCCAAAAAAACCCAATCCATAGCCCAGAATTTATACACTGAAGGATACACCTCCTATCCCCGTACTTCATCCCAGAAGTTACCAGCCAGCATAGGTTATCAGAAGATACTCACCAAACTCAGTAAAAATAGCAACTTCGCCAGACATATCCGAAAACTCAAAAAGCCTTTAAAACCCCGTGAAGGTAAGAAAACTGATGCTGCCCACCCATCCATCCACCCCACCGGAGTTTTACCCAGTAAACTGGGTCGAGATTATCAGAAACTCTACGAACTTATAGTACATCGTTTTATTAGTGTTTTTGGAAAGAATGCCATCCAGGAAACCATGAAAACCAGCCTGAAAATTGGTGATGAAGATTTTGCCTTCAGTAGGAAGAGGATGGCCAGGATGGGATGGAGGGAGCACTACCCCTTCCGTAAAGTTGAGGATGACCAGTTCCCCACCATAAAAGAGGGAGAAAAACTGGAAGCAAAGGTGAATTCCGATGAAAAGGAAACTAAACCTCCAGCTAGGTATAATCAGGCCTCTTTAATACGGGAGCTGGAAAAACGTGGACTGGGGACCAAGTCAACCCGGGCCAATATAATTTCCATCCTTTACGACCGTAAATATGTGGAGGGTAAGAAGATAACCGTCAAAGAGCTGGGTGAACACCTCATCGACACTCTTAAGGAGTATTCAGAAAAGATAACCAGTGAGGAACTTACCCGGGAGTTTGAAACCAAACTGGAAGGAATAATGAGTGGGGAAGTTGATAAGGATGAGATCATCAACCAGGCCCGGGCGGAGGTCAGCTCTATACTGGATGATATCGAGAAGAACCAGCTCAAAATAGGTGAACAACTTTATCAAGCCTACCGGGAGAGCATGGTGGTGGGGACCTGTAAATGTGGTGGAAACTTGATCACCATAAATTCACCCCGGGGGGGAGCCTTTGTGGGATGTTCCTCTTATCCGGATTGTAAATCAACCTATTCACTCCCCAGGGGAGCAAACGTCCTTAAAACTACCTGTGATGTGTGTGGATTGCCTATGATATCATTTGGCAAACCCCGGCAACGGGCCTGCTTGGATCCCAAGTGTGGACGGGATGGTGAAGAGCCTGCCAAAAATGAGGTGGTGGGGGTCTGCCCGGATTGTGGGAAGGATCTCCTGAAACGCCTGGGTCGATATGGGGAATTTGTAGGCTGCAGTGGATTCCCACGCTGCCGTTACACCCGTTCTCTGGAGGAAAATGAAGAAAAAGTCCAGGAAAAATCCTGATCTAGACTAATTTTCCCTTATTTTCAATTCATGGTTGGAGGTCATCCTCTTCGAAGATGAATATCTTCTCTATTCTTTCACCCAGCACCCGGGATATAAGGTAGGCCAGCTTCAAAGAGGGGTTGTATTTTCCCTTTTCCAGAAAAACTATGGTCTCTCTTCGCACACCTACTTCATCTGCCAGTTGAGCTTGGGTGAGGTTCTTCCTGGCACGGAGTTCTTTGATTCGAGTTTTCATTTTTAGATCGCCTTGAATGATATTTGCTATTTCGAATCAAATTGATATTTAAATCAGGTCTATATCCCCGACACGGCTTAAAATCGTGTTAGATACCAGCATGGTGGTTACCAGGATAAAGACAACCAATCCCATGAGTTCAACAGGATCATGCATTCTTTGCGCCCAAAACATGGATACCAGCAGAAAACCCACGAATATTAGGGTTATATACCAGGACCATGTTGCAGCCAGTGTTCCGATTTTTTTTAAACGTTCGTCTCCGGCTTTTTTTTCCATTCCAATGTAGGCAAAGAAGCTGACTATGTAAATAATCATTCCTATTAATAGTCCCATTGCCGTATAATCGTTCATGTTCTTAGTGGCCATTAAATACAGTGAAGTGACTATCAGTATCGCTGATCCTACCCAGATACTTATTTTGTACATTCTATAATTTCTCTCCATCTTGGATTTCTTTTCCACCTTTCCATCTTTATTGGCAGTGGTTTTACTATACACTGGGGATAAAAAGAACAGGAAGAATGCAAAAAATGCATAATAGATTGGATCACCTAAAATGTAGCCTAGTATCCCCAAAAAACCGAGTAACCCCCAGAATACGTTGAATTTTACTTCCATCATATTCGCCTCATTTAGATCGTGTTGTTTATTTCCAACATAATGTTATTTAATTACAACATTATGTTAGATTAATATAACATTACTGGTATTTATAGTATTCTGCTGACTCCTTATAGGAATGGAAAAGTCACTTCTTGTTGGGATCTTTGGGGGAATAATTATAAATCTAACAATCTTACAATATTGCTTTGAAATTATCCTAAGTAGGATAATGCAAACTTGTTAAAATTAAAAAAAGTAATTAAGACTTTAAACTTGCACTGGAAGTATCAACAGCCTCATTTAAAAGGTGATGGCAGTTACACTTCCACACATATCTGATGGGGATATTTATGGAGGCCAAAGAAATCTTTAATAAACTAAAGCCATTGATTATAGTTATATTGCTTTTTTCCATCGTATTTTTCATAAGAGCTGAGGCAGCGAACTTATCATCATTACCGGGTGATCTTAAAGCATTTTATCAGGATGATGATGGTCTTCCTTACTTCAGTGAGATGGACTCTTATTATAACTACCGTTTAACTGCTGATTACCTGGATCACGGCTATCCCGGTGATACTAAAATGAATGGTAAAAACTGGGATCTGCACTCCAACTATCCTCCAGGGAGATCTGCGGAATATCCTCCACTCATCATCTACGTTACTGCAGGGGCTTATTTCTTGGTGAACCTGGTGGCTACAGTACCCTTAACTGTGGTGAGTTTCTGGATGTCGGCTTTTATAGGTTCATTATGTGTAATACCGGCCTACTTTATGGTCAGGAGGCTGACCAATGATTATGGTGGTATAACCGCTGGGTTACTAGTTGCATTGGCCCCGGCCTACTTCAACCACTCCTTCGCCGGCTTCTTCGACACCGACATGTTCAACATACTCCTACCACTCCTGGTGGTGTGGATGCTCGTAGAAAGTATAAGAGCTGATGATTTAAAAAATAAGGCTATATTCGCAGCTTTATCAGCTGTTTCCATGTTAATATTCTCCACAGCCTGGGAAGGGTGGTGGTACATATTCTATATAGTGGTACTTGCTAGCCTGGTCTATCTGGTGGTTTCCCGCTACCTCCTGAACCAGGATAAAAAGCCGCGAGAAGATTTCTCCAACCGTAAGGAATGGTTTTTAAACCAACCAGTACTCCTACCCCTGGCCATCTTCGTCATTCTGGGATCGGTTCTCATGATGATATCCATGGGGGTACTGGACTTTTTCAACGCCCTTGTCCAGCCAGTGGGCTTTACCCAGCTACAGGAATCCACCCAGGTGACTTCCTATCCCAACGTCTATGTATCAGTGGCTGAACTTCAAATACCATCTATATCTCATGTGTTAGATGGTGTGGGTGGGATTTTAGCCTTTACATTTGGTATTATCAGTGTTTTCTGGCTTTTCCGAAAAATAAAAACTCCGCTCCCTGAGAATAAATCGAAAATCAAGAAGAAACCACGAAAGAGGAAAGACAGTCAAAAAAGAAGAAGGGAAAAAGAGTTAGATTTAAAGGAGGATGAAAAGGTTGTTCCTCCCAGCGTACCCCACCGACCAAGAACTTACCTTTTCATGGTAGTGCTACTGGTGGTATGGCTCCTCACCACTGCCTATGCCATGACCAAGGGAGTCAGGTTTATAGCAGCTTTTTCCATACCCATCGCCATAGGGGCGGGTATATTTGTGGGCCTGGTACGGGAGTACTTGGAAGGACAAATAGAAACCCCCAGTTACCGGGTGATTGTGATGGCCATCCTGGTGGCCATGGTGGTCTTCGTACCCCTCACTAATGACTACGCTGCATCTAGTTCAGTTATCCCAGGTGCTGATGACTCCATGGTCAAATCTTTGACCTGGATCAAGGCTAACACTCCCAACAACACCGTTATAATTTCATGGTGGGATTACGGCCACCTGTTCGCTGCTGTGGCAGACCGACCCATAACCTTTGACGGAGGATCTCAAAACACGCCACGTGCATACTGGGTGGGAAAAGCACTTCTAACCAACAATGAAAGCTTATCTGCAGGTATACTGAGGATGTTATCCTCCAGTGGAGATGAAGGATACTACACCCTGGAAAATTACACCCAGAACACGGGCAAGAGTGTGGAAATCCTGGAAAAAACCCTGGGAGTAGACAAAGCATCGGCCCAGACCATCATGACAGGCCAGTATGGACTGAGCATGGAACAAGCCCAAAACGTACTTAAATATACTCATCCTGATAACCCGGTTCCGGTGGTATTCATAACCAGCTATGACATGATTGGAAAGGCTGGCTGGTGGTCCTACTTTGGTGGCTGGAACTTCCAGAATTCTTCTGGTCAGAACATGGTGTACTCCCTGGCTCCAGCCAATATCACTACCCAGAATGATACCCTGGTCTTGCAGGGTGAAAATGGGGTGGTGGCCCAGATAACCAGTACCAACATCACCGCCGGGATAGTTACCAGTAACAACCAGGTGGCCCTAGCCCACCAGGTGATTGTGATGGTTAATGGAACCACCGCCACCTACCACTTGGTCTCTAACCAGAGCACGTTCTCGGTTATGATCATCAAGGAAGGTGATTCGTACTATACCATGGCCATGAACAGGGAACTGGAAAACTCCATGTTCACCCGACTCTTTTTCCTCCAAGGGGCTGGTTTAACTCGTTTCAGCCCTATCCATGCCCAACCAGGAGTTATCGTTTGGAACGTGGCTGTGTAAGTCACGTTACTCCACTTTTTTATTTTAAAAATCTTTTTATGTAAAAAAAAGCAAGCTATATCTAGGATCACCTAGGTGATCATACAGATAAACTAATCCCCAATCTACTTTTTGAGTGATTTAAATTGACTTTAGAAGATAGGATCCGCAGCATTGAGGAGGAGATCAAAAAAACTCCCTACAACAAGGCCACCTCCCACCACATAGGTAAATTAAAGGCCAAGTTATCCCAGCTACGAGAAGAATCATTTAAGAGGGCCTCGGCAGGTACCAAGGGAAAGGGATTCCATCTAAAAAAAAGTGGTGACTCCACAGTGGCCCTGGTAGGGTTTCCTTCAGTGGGAAAGTCCACCATACTTAATCAGATAACTAATGCCGAATCTAAAATTGGTGCCTATGAATTCACCACCCTGGAGGTTATCCCGGGGGTCATGGAGTATCGGGGAGCCCATATCCAGATCTTCGATATCCCGGGGATCATCAGTGGCGCAGCCCATGGCCGGGGACGGGGAAGGGAAATCTTATCAGTGGCTCGTAACGCCGATCTGGTCGTGATGGTTCTGGATGTTTTCCAGCCACAGCACCAGGAAATGATACTGCAAGAACTGGATCATATCGGTATCCGGCCTAACCAGTCACCTCCTGATGTAAGGGTCAAGCGGAGGAAAGTTGGTGGAATAAAATTGGCCTCCACGGTGCCCCTCACCCACATGGATGAAAAAAGCATTCGGTCCATTCTTAATGAGTACGGGGTGCACAGTGCTGATGTCCTGATCCGGGAGGATGTAACCATGGATAGATTCATTGACTCCTTGGATTCCAGCATAGTCTACATACCCCTCCTGGTTGTGGTTAACAAGATCGACTTGGTAGACGCACATTACTTGGAAGAAGTTAAAAGAAAGCTTCCCAATGCTTTGTTCATCGCCGCTGATAAGCAGCTAAATATTGATGAACTTAAAGAGGAGATCTTTCAGCGCCTGGAACTGATACGAATATACTTAAAACCTCAGGGTAAAAAAGCTGATATGGAGGAACCACTCATTGTCCGGAAGGGTTCCACCGTGGAAAACGTTGCCCAGAGGCTTCACCGAGACTTTGTAAGGAATTTTCGCCACGCCAATGTATGGGGCAAATCAGTGAAGTTCCCGGGCCAGAAGATTGGTCTGGAACACGTGGTGGAAGATGAGGACATAGTTAGGATCATAGTTAAAAAATAATTAAAAAGGTGTGAACATGAAGTTAGACGATATAATCGTTTCAAAGGCCATTGTGGAAGGTTACATGGAAGACCTGCTGAATTACATGGAGATGGACGTGGCCATTGGTGGTGGAGGCCCAGCTGGAATCACCGCCGGATACTACCTGGCCAAAGCCGGATTAAAGGTAGCCTTATTCGAAAAAAAACTCACCATCGGTGGTGGTATGTGGGGTGGGGGAATGATGTTTAACAAGATCGTGGTCCAGGAAGAGGGAAAACGGATCCTGGAGGAGATGGACATAGTCTCCCAGGAGTTCCAACCCGGATACCATGTGGCGGACTCCATCGAAACTGTATCCACCCTCCTGTCCAGGGCAACTAAAGCGGGTTTGAAGGTTTTTAACCTCATCGAAATTGAGGATGTGATGATCAAACAGCGAGGAGTAGAAGGACTGGTTATAAACTGGAGTACCGTGGGCATGTCTGGACTGCACGTGGACCCCATAACAGTTCGGAGTAAAGCAGTGGTGGATGCCACTGGACATCCCTGTGAGGTGGTTAAGGTAGTGGAAGATAAGGTCGGACCAGAATTACACACCAAAACTGGCAGGATAATGGGAGAGAAATCCATGTGGGCGGATAGGGCTGAAAGTATCATACTGGAAAATGTGGGAGAAGTATACCCTGGCCTGTACGTTGCTGGTATGGCTGCCAACGCAGTCCATGGTTCGCCTCGAATGGGGCCCATATTCGGGGGCATGCTACTATCTGGGGAAAGAGTGGCCCAGATACTCATTGAAAAACTGGAATAGATATATCATGATCCTGCTTCTAACCGGCACCCCTGGCACTGGAAAAACCACCATCTCCCGTTTACTGTCCCAGGAACTAGAAGCCAAGTTAGTGCTGGTCAACCAGTTAGTGGACCAGAAACACCTCTACACTGGTCTGGATCCGGAGAAAAACTATAAAATAGTTGATCTTCCGAATCTTTTAGGGGAAATGGACGAGATCAGTCAGAATTACCAGGGCAGTAAAGATTGGCTAATATTTGAGGGACATTTATCCCATTACTACCAACCTGCAGATCTGGTGGTGGTTTTAAGGGCCAGCCCATCAATTTTGGAAAAAAGACTGGAAAAACGTGGATGGAAACCAGAAAAGATAAAAGAAAACCTGGAAGCAGAGGCCCTGGATATTTGTGCCTGGGAAGCCGGTGATATTCATGGGGCACTGGCTCAGGAAGTGGACACCACCCACTCCAGGCCAGGGGATGTGGTTAACACCATCATGGGAATCATCAGGGGTGATTTAACCTTACCCTTGGGGGGGGTTAGCTTTCTGGATCAGATCAAGTGATCCCCACGGATCCCAGCATCCTAATGATGACACAATGCCACCATGAGAAAAGCTTTTTAAAGGGAGAAGTAGATAAACTAATTCATTATTCTTAAGTACATTCTCAGGCTTCAGAATAGTTACCCATACATCTCTGTCTTTTGAGAAACTTAGGATTCTTAGCATCTTCGATGTTTCTTGAGAGGTTAAAATTTGCGAAGGGGAAGAAGACCGAAGTGGATGATAAAAATAGCCTATGAAAGGCTTGAAATCCTCTTCAAAATGGCGGAAGAAGAATTTTCCCTCCACCCATTACGGTCGCACCGCTACGTGGAGATGGCCCGGAACATTGCCCAGAAGTATAACCTGAAGATGCCTTCCTACTGGAGGTGCAGGTACTGTAAAGGGTGTAAAAGGTTTTTAAAGCCAGGATTAAACTCTAAAGTCAGGCTTAACCAACAAGCAGTGACTGTAAAGTGCCTGGAATGTGGAGAAGTCAGTACCATGCCCTATGTAAAGGAGCAGAAGTCCAAGAGGAGGAAAAAAATTGAACCCCGCACCTTCCAAGAAGGAACTCATGAATAGATCACTTTCGACCATTACCATCAACATAGGCAAATCCGGAGTCAACCCTGGAGTGCTGGATGAGATCAAGAGACATCTGAAGGAACGAGAAGTGGTTAAGCTCCGCTTTTCGAAAGGTATATCACCCGAGAAACAAAACTATATTACTCAGATCACCGAAAAATCCAATGCTAAACTGGTTGATTTTAGAGGTAACGTTGCTGTAATATTCAAAAAAAGAGGTAATTAGGAGGATAAATATGACTACAGTTTATGATGTGCCTGCCGACTCGCTCATCAGCGAAGTCGCCAAGGAATTAAGTGAAAATAAAAAGATCACCCCACCAGAATGGGCTGCCTTTGTAAAAACAGGTGTTCACAAGGAAAGAAGGCCTGATGATGCTGACTGGTGGTACGTACGTTGCGCTTCCCTTTTAAGAAGGGTTTACATGGATGGTCCTGTGGGTATCAACAGTCTGCGAACTTACTATGGTGGTAGCAAGGACCGTGGTACCAGCCCTGAAAAATTCAGAAGGGGCAGCGGTTCCATAGTCAGGGGGGCCCTGCACCAACTGGAGGATGCTGGACTGGTGGAGAAGGTGGATGAAGGAAGAAGAGTTACCTCTGAGGGACGGTCCTTCCTGGACAAAGCATCCCACCAGATTAAAAAAGACATACCACAAGCAGCCAAGTATTAAATGGGGATTTTTTAAATGAGCGATATCGAAGAGATACGCCGTCGAAGAATGGAACAGTTACAACAGCAGCAGGCAGCTCAACAAATGTCTCAACAAGAAATTGAGGCCCAGGAGCGCATGCGTCAGGAGATGGAGGCACAAAAAAGGCAAATAATGATGCAGATCCTCACCCCTGAGGCCCGCAGTAGACTGGCTAATCTCCGACTGACCCGGCCGGATTATGTGAATCAAATCGAACTTCAGCTCATTCAACTGGCTCAGGCAGGAAGAATAGCTTCTAAAATAACTGATGAACAGTTAAAGGAGCTTTTACGAAAATTAGGGGCTAGCCAGAAGAAAGAAATAAAGATTGTAAGAAAATGAAAGCAGCGGTACTCTACAGTGGGGGTAAAGACAGTTCCCTCATGGCTGTTATCCTCCATAGATTAGGATATCAGGTAGAGCTTTTAACCGCAAATTTTGGTGTTTATCCTTCCTATAAACCAGCCAAAGAAGCTGCAAAAAATCTGGGCTTCAGCCACCGGGTCTTACGTGCTGATAAAACTTTACTGGAGAACGCTGTTTCCAGGATATTGGAGGATGGTTATCCCAACCAGGGTATTCATTACCTGCACCGGCAGATTTTAGAAGTGGCTGCATCTGGGTATGGGGTGGTGGCCGATGGTGTACGCCGCGATGACCGGGTTCCCAGACTAAGCCACCGGGAGGTAGCCAGCTTCCAGGACCGCCATGGTGTGGAGTACATCAACCTCAGCGGTTTTGGGCATCGGACTGTAAACAACTTGGGAAAAAATCTTTTCAAGCTTAAAAAAGAACCAACCAATCCCCACAACAACTCAGACTACGAGATAGAGATTAGACACCTTATCCGGGAGAAAAAAGGAATAAAAATTGCAGAAAGCCTTTTTCCCCCCCACACACAATCAAGAGTAATAGGATGGAGAGAAAATGAGTCGAAATAAACCTCTAGCAAAAAAACTTAGACTGGCAAAGGCATATAAACAAAACCGAAGGGTGCCACTGTGGGCCATGCTAAAAACCTCCCGTAAAGTGAGGTCTCACCCCAAAATGAGACACTGGAGAAGAAGTAAGATCAAAGTATAAGGAGATTGAACATGGAAAGAGTTTACACCATTCCCCTGAGAGATGTTAAAAAAGTCCCAAGGACTAAGAGATCTCCCCGGGCAACCCGATATGTAAGGGATTTCATCCAGAGACACATGAAATCAGAGGACGTTAAAATTGACGCCTCAGTTAATGAGAAGATATGGGAAAGGGGAATCCAGAAAATACCCCCCAGGATTAAGGTAAAGGCCACCAAAGAAGATGATGGTTCGGTTTTGGTCACCCTGGCCTGAATGTAATAGGTGAACCTATGATCAGGAGATTTAACTTGAGGGGCAACCCCAACCTGGGAGTGGCCATTTCTGCCACTGATCAGGCGGCACTGGTTCCCCCTAACCTGGAAGACAAGGACCTCCAATTAATTGAGGAAGCACTCCAGGTACCACTAATCAAGACCCACATCAGCGGCAGCAATCTAGCCGGAGCTTTGACTGTTGGAAACTCCCAGGGATTCGTGGTATCCAAATATGCCTTTGACCGGGAAGTAGATGCTATCCGTCAAACTGGGCTGGCAGTGGAGAGAATACCTGACAGGCTCACTGCAGTAGGCAACATCGTCTTGGTAAATGACCACGGGGCGATAATTAATCCCCTCCTCTCTGATAAATCTGCAGAGTTAATATCCAGCACCCTGGATGTGGATGTAGAAAGGGGAAAAATAGCAAATTTTAAGATCACTGGATCAGTAGCACTAGCTACCAATAAAGGAGTTTTAGTACATCCATCTGCAACTCCAGATGAATTAAAACTTCTGGAATCGACTTTGAAGGTTCCTGCAGATGTGGGTACCGTTAACCGGGGTACTCGCCTGGTGGGGTCCGGGTCAGTGGCCAACAGCCACGGCGTGTTGGTGGGTCTGGATACGACTGGTCCGGAAATGGCAAGAATCGAAGAATCATTGGGTTTTCTCGAGGTATATTTATGAAAACAAAGATATTTAGAATACAAGGTAAATTTATGATGGGGGACAGACTCAAACCCTTCACCCGGGAATTGAGAGCCACCAGCGAAGCTGATATCAGGGAGAAGATCTACTCTGAATTCGGAAGCAAACACCACATAACAAGGAATCAGATAAAAATTCAGGATATCCAGGAAATATCAGCAGACGATGTCCTGGACCCACTGATCAAGGCCCTAATTCAGGAGTGATCATTCCATGGATGACCGTCAGCGACTGGAAGAGCTTATAAACGAGCTCAACATGTACAAAGCCCAGGCCGAACTTTTAAATCAGCAAATCGAAACCCTAAAAGTTAGTATATCTGAACTGGTAATGGCCCTGGAAACATTGGACGAGTTAAAGGGTAAAAAAGGAGTTGAAACCTTCGTACCCATTGGTGCAGGTTCATTCCTGATCACCGAGATAAAAAACACTGAAGAAATTATAGTGGGAGTGGGAGCCGGTGCTGCCATCAAAAAGAAGGTCGGTGACGCTCAGGAAAGTATTAAAAACCAGAAAGAGGAACTGGAAGGCCTCCTTAATCGTATGATGGGAGACTTGCAGAATATCAGTGAAATAATCGTCCAGAAAAGTCCCGAAGCAGAGAAACTACTCCAGCAACTGGAAGGGACTCAAGGATAGACCATCAAGAGTTAGATTCCATTGTTCGATTTTCTAAAAAAGAAATTTAGCGGAGCAGTAGGTAAAGTATCCGATAAATTTTCAGACGAAGAAAGTCTCCCTGGAGATGAAACTGGCACTGGAAAAAAGATGTTGCCAGTGGAGGGGGAGACAGTAGAAAAAGCTTCCGGGAAGGAACAGAATGGATCTAGTTTATCAGCTGAAGATATATCATCCACTGATGACTCCGGCTTTAAAATTGCAGAGGAAGAAAAAACCTCCCGTTTTGCCATATTCCGCCGGAAATCAACCCATAAAGAAGAAGTATCTGGGACAGATAAGGAAGAAACTGTTGATAAGATAGTTCCAGAAGATATAGATGAAACCAGAACTGGACCAGGTTCTGATAAAGTAAAAACAAAGGACACATCCCTGGAGAGTGAGCCAGGCCTGTTTGGATTCGCCACCCACAAAACCATATCCCAGGGGGACCTGGAAGATGTGCTATTTGAACTGGAACTCTCCCTACTGGAGGGCGATGTGGCATTGGAAGTGGCAGAGAAGATCATAAAATCGGTGGAAAACGATCTGGTGGGGCGTAAAATTAAAAGAAGGAGTGATGTCGCCCTACATACCCAGGATGCTCTTAAAAAAGCCATATCAGAGATCTTAATGGTTAAAGGTCCAAATGTCATGGCTCTGGCCCAGGAAGCCAGAAAAGCAGGTGAACCATTAAAACTAATGTTCGTGGGCATCAATGGTACAGGGAAAACCACCACCATTTCTAAACTTGCTGATTATTTTGTTTCAAAAGGATTCACACCCGTTCTGGCTGCATCAGACACTTTCAGGGCTGGTGCTATTGAACAAATCACTCATCACGCCGAAAATTTAAAGATAAAAATTATTAAACATCAAAAGGGTGCTGATCCCGCGGCAGTGGCCTACGATGCCGTGGAACATGCCCGGGCCCAGAAAAAGGAACTGGTATTCATAGACACCGCCGGGAGGATGCAGACCAACACCAACCTCATGGATGAGATGAAGAAAATACAGAGGGTGGTGAAGCCGGATCTGGTCATCTTCGTAGGCGATGCATTGACTGGTAACGATGTGGTGGAACAGGCCACCAAATTCAACGATGCCGTGGGATTGGATGGTATCATACTAACCAAGGCTGATGCTGATGCTAAAGGTGGTGCAGCATTATCCATTGGATATGTGGTCCAAAAACCCATACTATTTTTGGGCGTGGGCCAGGGATACAAGGATATCATAGAATTCAAGCCAGATTGGATGGTGGAGCAGATCTTCGGGTCAGATGCCTAATAACTATACATCACACCAGAACCTGTAACCTATTTACCCCTGGATTTTGAAATAATATTTCCAAGGGCTTATCCACTATTTTCTAGCACCGTACACTCCGAAGTAGTAATGCTTCCACACCACATCCAGGTCCTGAAACCCGGCCTCCTTCAACCAGTCCAAGTGGTCTGTGAGGGGTTGGGGATGGTCTTCCTGGTGGTGGCGGGCCAGCCAGACAGCTTCCACTTCTTTGGGGCTGTGATACTGTAACATGAATTTTCTCCATTTTTCCAGATAAAACTGGTTCAAACTCTCAGACGAGGACTGAAGATTATCGGCATTGTAAAACACTCCACCACCCTTCAGGGCCGTGTAAATCTGGGAGTAAAATGAACGCTGCTCATCACGGGACAGGTGATGAATGGCCAGGGAACTCACCACTGCGTCATATTCTTCCACAGCATCCAGATCACGCAGATCTCCCACCACATAATCCACCTCCCCATACTCGGCCAGTTTGTGTCTGGTGTTCTGGATCATATTCTCCGCCAGATCCAGACAGGTGAGGTGAGCCTGGGGAAACCTCTTCTTAATGGCCCATGAAACGTTACCTGTTCCAGAACCAAGATCAAGGATCGAAACATGTTCCCGGGGGTGGAAGGGCAGCACCCCAGCTAGGGCTTCTATCATCTCCTCGTAGTTGGGTATCAGCGTCCTGATCAGCCCATCAAATATTTCCGCCTCTTTTTGGAAGTGGTTTTTGATTTTTTTCATCTCTAACACCTTAAGCATCCTCCACACCCAGCCATCACCAAGGATCCAACCATAGTGGGCAAAGTTTTTTTCCAGATTTGGTTAAAACTAAATGTAGATGGACACGTTAATAGATGTACTAATAAGCAATGTAAATTTTTAGTTACACAGTTATCAGCAACAATTCCCTTGTTGAGTTAGAATACAAATCCCAAGAGGACGATTATAATGCTCGGTGAAAAAAAACTTACCCAATTGTTCCCTGACTTTAAGGAGCTGGTGCAGCCGGCGGGGATTGATCTGCGGGTGGATGCAGTTTATAAACAGGCAGGATCCGGTTCTTTAATTGATGATGTGAAAAATCTGCCGGAACTGGAAGAACTGGAACCTCCCCTCTACAATCTCCAGGCTAAAACCGCCTACATCGTAACTGTGGACCGTAGGATAAAAATCCCCAAGGGCTATTCCATGCTCTACCTTCCCAGGTCCACCCTTTTAAGGTCATTTATATCCATCCACACCGCCCTGGGAGACCCGGGCTTCTACGGTACCCTGCAATTTCTCCTGGTGAATCAGGGAGAATACAGTTACACCCTGAAAAGAGGTGAAAGGATAGTTCAGGGAGTGGTTTTTAAAGTGGAAGGTTCAGGCGAGTACAACGGCAGCTACCAGGAGGAAGAACAGGATTAACCTTTAAGGACTTCTTCTAAATTTTCAACAGCCTCCGGGTTGGCCAGGGTACTGGTGTCCCCAGGGTCTTCCCCCTTAACCAGGGCCTTAATCACCCGACGCATGATTTTCCCGGAACGGGTCTTTGGCAAGTCCTCCACGGATCTTACCTGGGCGGGGGTGGCGATGGGCCCTATCTCGGTACGTACCTGGTTTTTCAGTACCATTTCCAGGTTATCCGGCTCTTTTGCATCTTTTTTTAGTATTACGAAGGCGGAGATTTCTTCACCCTTCAGGGGGTGGGGTTTGCCAACCACCGCGGCCTCAGCCACTACTGGATGACTTACCAGGGCTGATTCAACCTCTGCTGTACTTATACGGTGGCCTGAAACATTTAAAACATCATCCTCCCGGCCCTGGACCCAGAAGTATCCGTCTTCATCCACCCGGGCAACGTCTCCACTGAGATAAATACCAGGGAAGGTGTTCCAGTATGCTTTTCGGAATCGCAGAGGATTCCGGTAGAGGGTGCGAAACATAGCAGGCCAGGGCGACTTGATAACCAGGTGACCACCCTCACCCACAACAGAATTCCCCTCATCATCCACCACATCTGCAATAATGGTGGGGAAGGGTTTGAAGGCTGAACCTGGCTTCAGGGGGCTGATGGGAAGGGGTGTTATAAGGTGCATGCCTGTTTCGGTCTGCCACCAAGTGTCCATGATGGGGCACCTTCCCCCGCCAATGTGTTCATGGTACCACAACCAAGCCTTGGGATTAATGGGCTCACCCACACTTCCCAGGAGCCTTAAGGAGCTAAGATCATATTTTTGAGGCCATTTCTCCCCATATTTCATGAACAGGCGGATGGTGGTGGGGGCGGTGTAGAACACGTTCACCCCATACTTTTCCACTATCCTCCAGAAGCATCCTGGATCCGGGTAGTCAGGGGTTCCCTCGAAGAGCACCGATGTAACTCCCAAGAGGAGGGGAGCGTACACTATGTAACTGTGGCCGGTAATCCATCCGATATCCGCTGCACACCACCACACATCGTCTTCCTTTAAATCGAATACCATCTTCAGGGTGGTGTACACTCCTACCGCATACCCGGCGTGCACATGCAACACTCCCTTGGGCACACCCGTGGTTCCGGAGGTGTACAGTATGAAAAGGGGATCTTCGGCTTCCAGAACCGCGGTGGGACATTCTTCACTCATCCCTTCCACCAGTTCATGCCACCACAGATCCCGCCCTGCAGTCATATCCACCGGGATCTTTGCATGCCGGACCACAATGACCTTCTCCACGGTGGGGGCATCCAGTAGCACGCGGTCCACATTAGCCTTGAGGGCTAAAACTTTACCCCTCCTGCTGAAACCATCCGAGGTGATGGCTACCTTGGACTGGGCTTCATCAACTCTTTCCCGGAATCTTTTTGCCCAGAATCCAGAGAAAACCACGGAGTGCACGGCTCCGATTTTGGCGCAGGCCAGCATGGCCACCGGGAGTTCAAGTATCATGGGCAGGTAGATGGTGACGGTATCGCCTTTACCCACCCCCAGACTCTGCAGGGCATTGGCGAATCGGTTCACCTCCTGGTAAAGTTGATGGTAACTCATCTTCCTAACTTCTCCATCCTCTCCCTGCCAGATGAAGGCCAATTTATCCATATGTGGACCCCGGGCATGTCGGTCAACGGCGTTGTCCACGATGTTGAAGTTTCCATCCTGGAACCACTGTGAATGGGGGGCTTCCCACTTCAAAACTTGGTGGTAGGGTTTCTGCCAGTTCAGTTCCCGGGCCATTTCATCCCAGAACCATTCCGGATCCACTACGGCCTTTTCCAGAAGCTGGTCATAACTCTGGATCTGGTGCCTGTTCATCCACACTTGGATGTTGCTATCTTTAACTATCTGGGGGTCGGGCCATAATATTCCCCCGATCCTGCCTGAAGTATCTTCTTCCTGGGACATCTTACACCATCTCAATCCTAGATTGCATTATCTTATACTATCTATGTGCCTATCTTCCTCATAATTTTTTTCAAAAAAAACCACCAGTTACATATGATGACCAGTAGAGCCCCCCCTCCTATCCTGGAGAATTTTAAAATAGAGCCAGCAACATAAATACAGCACATGAATAACGGAGCCACCACAACTTGTGCCCAAGTGATGATCCGCACCTTAGAAGAAGAAGGTGTGAACCTGGTCTTCGGCCATCCAGGAGAACAGATCCTCCCCTTATACCAGGCCCTGCACCATTCCAGCATTAAACATGTTCTTATGCGCCATGAACAGGGAGCAGCCCATGCCGCTGATGGCTATGCACGTGCCACCGGAGGGGTGGGGGTTTGTCTGGCTTCGGCTGGACCCGGGGCACTGAACCTGGTTATGGGGGTGGCCACTGCCTATAAGGACTCCGTACCCCTCCTGGTCATCACCGGTGACCTGTCCACCCAGGTAAAGGGTCAGAACACCTTTCAGGACGTTCCCCAGGTCCAGGTCCTCCAGCCCATTACTCTGCAAAGTTACGATGTGAAAAAACCAGGGGAAGCAGTTTCCAAGTTAAAAGAAGCATTCCAGCTATTCAGGACAGGTAGAACAGGCCCCATACATTTGAACATTCCCATGGATGTTTTTTCAAAAACAGTGGATTCATCACTCCCGGGGGGTGACTTAGAATATATTTCTCCCGGTTATGAAGTGGATGAAGTCAAAAAGCTCCTTCAATCATCGAAAAAACCCTTCATCATCGCCGGGGCCGGGGTGATCTGGTCTGGGGCGGTGGAGAAACTGCGAAGATTTGCTGAGGAAAATATGATCCCAGTGGCCACCACCTATCCTGCCCGGGGAGTTCTGCCGGAGGATCATCCCCTATCACTGGGGTTGATCGGATTGCGAGGAACCGAAGCTGCTAACCACGCTGGTGCCTGGGCAGATTTGGTGCTGGCCTTGGGCTGCCGCCTATCAGAACGCACACTCATGGGGCTGGGTAAAACAGTCCTGATCCATGTTAATCCTGATCCAAAGGTGTTACGGGGTGAAATTAATCTACAGGCCGATGCTGGTGAATTTCTGGAGAAAATCTCCCAGTTAAGGTACCCGGATACAGGGGAATGGTTAAATAAACTTCAAAAATACAGATCTTACCATTTGGTGGACACAGGGTATGATGGCCTGCCCTTAAAACCTCAAAGAGCTATAAAGGATATTTTAGGGGCTGTAAGAGGGGCGGTAGTGGTTAACGATGCTGGGAGCCACACTACCTGGGTTAATCTTCTCTCTGTAGTCCGGGAGCCATCTGGTCTGGTGTTCTCCGGTGGCTTCGGCCCCATGGGCTACGGTTTACCCGCTGCAGTGGGGGTTAGCCTGGCTAGGCCAGAGAAGAGCGTGGTGCTACTGGTGGGTGATGGTGGATTTCAGATGACCCTCCAGGAACTGGCAGTCATCAGTCAACTGCAACTACCCATCCTCATAATAATCATCAACAACCAGGGCTTGGGGATCATTAAACAATGGCAGGAACTCTACTACGATGGTCCCTACCAAGTGGCCCTGGAAAACCCGGATTTTGTATCCCTGGCAGCCAGTTATCGCATCGAGGGGCAGAGGATTAAAGAATCAGGCCAGTTACCCTACATGGTACAGAAAGTTTTAAGGTTGAGGAAACCTTACCTTATAGAAGTTATGGTAGACCCAGATGAGGATATTCCCTTACCAGAGATGAAAAAATGAAAGTACTACTAATAAATCCTCCCTATACTTCTTCCAAATATAAATTCATTGGCCTGGTGGCTCCGCCACTGGGAATAGCATACATCGGGGCTGTACTGGAGGATGGTGGTTTTGATGTGGAGATCATAGATGGTGCTGCCCTGGAACTGGATTGGGAAGCCCTAGAGGTCCGTGTAAAACAGGCCCACCCCCAAGTCATAGCCATCACCTCCCTAACTCCCACCATAAGCCAGGGACTGGAAACTGCTAAACGAGCTCGTAGAGTCTGTCCCGAGGCCACCATAGTCCTGGGTGGCTATCATCCCTCCTTCAACCATGCTGAGATACTGGAGAAGAGCTACGTGGATGTAGTGGTAATTGGTGAGGGGGAGTACACCATGCTGGATTTGGTGGAGACCCTGGAAGGTGGTGGAGACCTCAAAGAAGTCCAGGGTATAGCCTATGGGGATGAGGTAACCCGACCCCGTCCAGTGGTGAATGACCTGGACCAGCTACCATTCCCGGCCAGGCACCTCCTGCCCATGGAACATTATAAAATACTGAATATGAAACTCCACACCGCCACCATGATCTCTGGAAGGGGATGCCCTATGCAGTGCTCCTTCTGTGCCTCGGCTGCTTTACATGGTCGACGGTTACGAATGCGGTCTGCAGAGAATGTGGTGGATGAGATGGAACACCTCACCGAAGAACATGATGCCGGGATGATCGCCTTCATGGATGATACCTTCACCCTGAAACCCAAGCGGGTGGAACAGGTCTGTGACGAAATCAAAAGGAGGGGACTGGACGTTTACTGGGGGTGCACTGCCCGGGCGGACACCCTATCCAGCAGGATGCTCCAGAAGATGAGTGACACTGGTTGTATCACCATGTTTTTAGGGGTGGAATCAGCGGATCAGCAGCAACTGGACCGGGTGAACAAGCAGCTCACCGTGGATAAGATACGCCAGGCCTTCGCCCTCTCCCGAAAACATAACATCCGCACTATAGCCTCTGTGGTTCTGGGCATGCCCGGCGACACTCAGGGCAGTATCAACCGGACCATCCGATTCGTACGGGATCTGAACCCATCCTACGCCCTGTTCTCACTGGCCACACCCTACCCCGGCACCAAATTCTACCGGGAGGCAGTGGAGAACAACCTCCTCAAGGTGAAGGACTGGTCCAAGTACACCCTCCTCTCTCCGGTGCTGGAAACCGTGGACTGCTCCAGGGAGGAGCTTAAGAATATGCAAAAAAAGGCCTTCCGGCAGTTCTACCTGCGGCCCTCCTACATTCTGAGGCAGCTACGGATGGATGGACCCATCATAATCAAAACCATCGCCGCCATGATCAGGGAAGTGTAAAAGGAGAGTTAACCTTCAATATTTTTTTTTAGATGTAAATAATTGGATGAATATCCCTTCCCTGGATAAAATAAAAAAATAATGAGGACTTATACGTCCTCGGGGAGGTAGGTGTCTGCCACGGCAGCCACCCCTTCCCCCATTTCGATGTCGAAGCCTAGCTCCCGCAGGGTCATCTCCATGGCTGAGAAGGTTGTTATGAGTTCCCGGTGGGTGATGTTACCCATGTGGCCGATACGGAAGATCTTACCCTTGAGGTGGTCCTGGCCTCCAGCCAGTTCCACCCGGTACTTGTTACGCATGGTGCCCCGGAATTCGCCGTCGGTAATTCCCTCCGGCATCCGTACCGCGGTGACAGTGGTGGATGAAACCTTTTCTTCAGGGAAAAGTTCCAGGTCCAGGGCTTTAACACCATTACGGGTGGCCTCGGCTGCTAATTTGTGCCGGTTAATCCGGTTTTTAAGTCCCTCGTCCATGATGATCTTCAGTGCCTCGTGCATGGCGTAGATCAGTGACACGGAGGGTGTGTAAGGCGTTTCTGGTGGGTCGGCATCGCCACTTTTCTGGTATTTTTTAAGGTTAAGGTAGTAACTGGCGGAGTTTGTACGGTTAACCACATCCCAGGCATCCTGGGAGAGGGTTATGGCGGCCATACCAGGCGGAGCAGCCATACACTTCTGGGAGCCGGTGACACAGATATCGATGCCATAGTCATCCACCTCCACATCATCACCTGCCAGGGAGGACACAGTGTCCACCACGTAGAGGGCATCATGGTTCTGGAGGATCTTGCCCAACTCTTTAATGGGGTTCACCACCCCTGTGGAAGTCTCATTGTGCACCACGGTAACGGCTTTAATATCATCATGCTCTTCCAGGAGGAATCCCACTTCATCAGGGGTAACGGCTTGACCCCACTCCACCTCTAGGGGCATGGAAGTTCCTCCATGGGCCTCAACAATCTGCATGAAGCGCTGGCCAAACTTACCACCCACCACGTTCAGGACCTTATCCCCCTTCTCCAGGATGTTCACCATGGCAGCCTCCATGGCAGCGGTACCTGACCCGGTTAGGAGGTAGGACTTGTTGGTGGTTCGGAAAACATCGGACATCATCTGGGAGGTGTCCTTTAATATCTGGCCAAATATGGCACTCCGGTGGTTGACAATGTTCTCGGACATGGCTTTAAGCACCCGGGGAGCTACTCGGGTGGGTCCTGGTATCATTAGCAAAGTTTCATCCATCTTGAAATCCTCCAAGTTCTAGATTATCATCAGTAATTTCATTTATATTCCTAGGACATATAATCTCTTCATATGAACCTCTCCCATTGGATGTCCTGCTACCAAAAAATTCTAGAATGCTTTGGATACAGCCAAAAACAGGACGAAAAATCTGCACAACTACTAAATCAGCTATTAACTCTTCAGGGTGGCTTATCTCCCGACGATATCCCAGTGAAGGAAAAAGCCATTATTTTTGGAGCGGGACCATCCCTCAAATGGAACATACACCAACTCCAGGAGCAAGACAAACTACACCAGATAAAACTAGATGAATTCACCATAATAGCCGCTGATGGAGCCACCACCGCCCTTCTGGAAGAGGGCATGGTCCCGGAGGTGGTGGTGACTGACCTGGACGGGGAACTGGAGAACCTTTACCAAGCCCAGAGGCAGGGGACGGTGCTGGTGGTCCATGCCCATGGAGATAACCAAGAAAAACTGAAAAAACATGTACCTCACATGGATAGAGTCCTGGGCACCACCCAGTCCTGGCCAAGGGGAATGGTTTATAACTGGGGGGGTTTCACCGACGGGGACCGGGCAGTCTTTATAGCCGCAAAACTGGGAGTGAAGATCATAATCCTGGCAGGCATGGACTTTGGAACCCACACAACCCGCTACTCCCGACCTGAACTGTCTTTTGAAGTGGCTGAAGCAGATGAAATAAAGCAACTTAAGCTTCACTATGCAAAAAAACTGGTGGAATGGGCAGCCAAACATGAAAACGTGCTTATCCTGAACATCTCAGGTGGAGAAACCATAAAAGGAGTTGAGAACATCCCTGCCTCCAGGATAAAGGAGTGTTTATCCTGAATTCTTTCGAAGCGGTGTATTTTTTAACTGTGAATGATTATATAAAGATAATTTTGAAGGTGTAAGATCATGACCAAGAAAATAGTGCTGGGACTCCCAAAGGGGAGTCTGAACAACGTTAACCGAGGAAACACTTATCAATTATTCGTGGATGCCGGCTACGAGGTCAAGGGCTACGAACCTGGTAAGGAAGATAATGAGATACAGATCCTGAATGACCCCGAGATTAGAGGATTCCTTTCCCGACCCCAGAGTGCACCGGTGGAACTTAACCGTGGAATCCTAGACCTAGCCATCGTGGGCGAGGACTGGATAAGGGAAGAATCTGCCAACCTTGAAGAAAATCTCACCACTAAACTGGGTGATCTGGACTATGGACAGACCCGGCTCATAGTGGCGGTGCCCAATGAAGCACCCTATGGGTCCCTCACCGAATTCTTCCATGCCAACCAGGAACGAAAAAGACCCATACTGTGTTTCACCGAGTATCCTAACCTCACCAAACAGTATTTCATGAAAAATGAGGGTTACCAGGAACTATATGGGAATAAAACGCCCCTGGTCCAGGTGCGGGGCTTGAGGGATGGTGAGAATGATCGGGTGCAGATCATCAACTCCGACGGAGCCACCGAGGTTTACATAGCTAAGGGGGCAGATCTGGTTGTGGACAACACCCAGACCGGCAGCAGCCTCCGCAAGGCGGGTTTGAAGATCCTGGACACCATTATGGAATCCAGCGCTGGATTGTACGCTGGTCCCAGCTGCACCGGACCCAAACTACAGAAGGCCCAGATGATATATGAACAGTTATATGGTGCCACCAAGGCCCGGAAGTACTTTGATGTTAAGTTCAACGTTTCCAATAAAAAAATAGGGGTAGTTAAGGAATTTTTACTGTCCCAGGGGTTCTGTTCTGATGAACCCACCGTGGTGCAGGGCAGCAGCTTCTCCCAGGTAAATGTCTTGATACCTAAAAACATGTTCCCGGAAATGTTACAGGCAGTTAAGGGCTACGGGGCTTCGGCTATCGTACGGGAGAATGTGAAGCAGTACGTGGAATAGCTACCACTTACCGGGTTTTTTTCTAGTCCCAAGTAATTCTAAGCAAAATAATAAGGGCCCCTAACTGGATGATGTTAAGACTAAGAACAGGGTACCCCATTCCAGGCCCACGGAAACCTTCCCCTATTATCAAAAAGAGCATGAAAAGCGCGTTTTGAAGGAGTAAGAGTAAGGTGAAGAATAGCAGGCCTAGAGTGAATCTGGATTTGAGTCGGCGGTAACTGGATAGGTAGATCCCGAACATCACCAGGAGCAGAGAGATGTTTATCAATCCCACAAAAGCCGCCAGGGTGGCCATACCCGGATCATTAAATGATAAAACATTGTTTAATTCTCCTCTTGGACCATGTCCAGTCCCATTTCCAATAACTTCTACTTTGTCCATTCCCCATCACCTAATTACTAATTCATTTGGCCCCTTATCTCTTCAAAAATCTCGTAACTTTCCTCCATCTGCGGGGATAGAAAGTACATCATTCCATACTTTTCACCAGAAGATGAAATTACCCGGTTCTGTTCCAAGACCTTAATATGATGACGCACAGTCTTGTAGTCCAAACCCAGTTTTTCTGCCAGCTGATGTGCATTATAGGGTCTCTGGTGGAGGGATTCTATAATTCTGGCCCGATTGATACCGCCTTTGGTACCGGCTATGATCCACCAGAGTAACTTTTTCATGAATATCACAAAACTAAATTTCAAGCTACCTTCAGCCTAATCTTCTGGTAATATGTGTTTTAGATAAATAAATTTATGGTATAGACTAATTCCACTATTTCTGAAAAAATATTACTAAGGACAGTATACCAGTGCCACCACGCCCCTTTTCAATTAATCCTAAACTTATATGATCAAGTACTCTCATTTTGATTGTTGGTAAAATTCAGCTGCTTCTTCTTTGAACAAGGAATTCTAGATGGCTTAGTTCAATGGGATTCCCACCTGAAAAGAACCTTAAACATCCTTTTGAATGGCTTTCGGTAGATATGGAGATGTATCAAGGTACCGATTACCATTAAAATTGCAGTCTCCGCGTGCCAGAAAGTAATGCCCTGACTGTAAGCCTTTATTCCCATATTAACCATCAGGGTCAGCAGGACCCCCGTCACTCCTACTCCGGCATAACCTACCGTCACCAGCAGGTTCCAGATCCTTTTATGGATTCCGGGCTTTAGGATACCCTTCTGGAAGAGGAGGTAGGTGAACATGTAACTGGCAATCAACAGGAAACTCAGGGGCAGCACATGGTAATTGTAATCATCCACCCCCAGGGAAGCACCATCTGACCCGTAAATACCGGTTTCTAGGGTGGCACTGGCATTATCAGTCTCAGGAGAGTTCCCCGGATTTGCTTGGTCATAGTTAACATTATCTGAGGTAGTAGAATCGGTGTTGGAAGCGCTGGATGCGGTGTCGCTGGAAGTTAACACCTGGGAAAGGTCACATATGCCATCACCACTGGAGTCGGTGTAGAGTCGGCACTGGCCAGGGTAGGGGTCGTTAACCATTCCGTAGGGGCAACCCCCAGCGCAGGAACCCGACATAGTGGCCGCAGCAACCAGGGGGATAGAGGCCAGCGACCCGATAACCTTTTTCTTCCGGGGCATAGCCAGAACATCTTTAAGTTTTTCTTTAATGTTCTTGCCTCCGATTTTTTAAAAATATCATCTTACGTGCGGATCTCCAGTAGCAGTGGAAATGGAACAGGGTAACTAGCACCAGACTGATTCCCAGCTCCACATGCCAGTAAAGTAGCTGGGGGCTGAGGGGGAGAATGATTCCCAGTTCCATCAGGATCAGGAGTAGAAATCCTCCCCCACCTGAAACCAGGAAGACAATGCCTATTATGAAATTCCAGAGATTCACATGCAATGTTTTTTTTAATAATTTCTTCTTGTAGAGGGTGTAAGTGAATAAATAACCCACTAACACTGATAGGGAGGGTAATAGAAAGTCATAAACCATTACTCTTCCTCCTTTTTAATAAATTAAAAAATATTAAGTGACAAGAAATATGAAGAAGACCAGTATAAAAGTATTTTTTCCAAGTTTATACCCAAATCTAGCCCAATTAACCCCCATTTCATGGATGATAACCATAAAGCAGGGTTCAGGATACCATGTGGAATGTAGGGTTATATTAGGGGCTAGACCATAATAATGTTATAAATTCTTATATGAGTTAAAAAAACGGGTATCTTTAAAATGACAATTAAAGACATACTAATGGGAGAAGAAACTCTTTTTAGAAATGTGGAGGCATTCAATCCCGATTACATTCCAGACCGCCTTTTACATAGGGATCTGCAAATGGAAGCCCTGGCCATGTGCCTCCGACCTGCTCTACGTGGGGGTAAACCTAAAAATGCCGTGATTCTGGGGGCACCGGCCACAGGCAAAACCACCGCCCTCCGGAAGGTATTTCAGATGGTGGAGGAAACCTCGGATAAGCTGTACTGTGTCTATGTGAACTGCCAGATCAGTACCACCCGTTTTAACATCTTTTCTGATATCTACGAGCATATCATGGGCCACCGGCCACCTGAAACCGGAATCCCATTCTCCCGCATCTACGGGGAAATAATGAAGAAGCTAGTCCAGGAAGAAAAAGCCCTTATAGTGGCCCTGGATGATGTTAACCACCTTTTCTACAGTAAAAATGCTAACCAAGTGTTTTATGATATACTAAGGGCCCATGAAGTATTTAAGGGGGCCAGGACGGGACTCTTTGCCATTATATCCGATATAGAGTTCCGGTTCATGCTGGATAAGAACGTGTCCTCTATTTTCATCCCTAAAGAGGTGATATTCCATCCCTACACCAAAGAACAGATGGAGGACATATTGGGGGAGAGGGTGAAGGTGGGATTCTACCCGGATGTTGTGTCCGGGAAAGTTTTAGAAAGAATATCAGAATTAACATACTCCACCGGTGATATGCGTCTGGGAATAGATATATTGTCTAGCAGTGGAGACTTGGCTGAGGCAGAATCCTCTAAAGCCATTCAGATAAAGCATGTGGAGGAAGCAGTAAAAAATATTAGTCCCAGTAGCTTGGAAGGTACACTGGAAGCCCTTTCACCCCTAGAATCAGCACTTCTAAGGTTGATCGCAAATACTCCTGATGATGAGAACACGGCTGGTTCTCTGTACCAGTCCCTGAAAAAGGAGAAAAAGATTAGCTATGCCTCTTTTGACCGTGCCCTGAAAAAGTTAGAACTTTTAAGGATAATTGACACTCGGTTCACGGGTAAAGGGGTTAAAGGGAATTCGCGGCTGGTAATTCTCCGTTTTAGTCCGGAGGAGATGGGAAAATTTTTAGGGTGATGGTTTAATTTCAGTGCAATTACTCATCTACACTAATATTCTCATTATTACTTGCATAATGCCTTTGCACAATCACTGGGTCTTAGCATCAATTGAAGCACCGTATATTAGTATCACGTAAAGACTGTTCTGAGCTGCTGGAACAGCGTGTTACAGGAAAGTTAACTAATTAAGATATTCTGCTACAGATTTCTGGATATTTTCTTCTAGATCTTTTTTATTGGTCATGTCACGACCAATAACCAGATAACATTCATCATCCTTTCCAGTGTTTAGCTTAAAAAGGTGATAATTAAGATAGCAAACTTTTTCTCCATTAGAAAACTTTAGTTGATCGCTAATGTTTTCTGAAGTGGACAGTGCCAGTTTTGCACTTTCACAAGTCTTTCTCACTACTTCCTCCGGGACAACTTCTGTGATGGATCTTCCCCATATCTCTTCAATTTTTAATCCAACTAATTTCAGAGTAGAATCATTTGCGTAACGAACTAAACCATCTTTATCCAGGATTATGATAATTTCTGGAGGGGAAATATACAGTTCATGACAGCTTTTTAGCCCTGTTTTCAAGTTTTCCAGGATTTGATGTCGGTAAAGGGCCATTTCAATTGTAAATTTAAGTTCTTTCTTGTCGTATGGTTTAATCAGGTAACCGTAGGGGTTGGTCTTTAAGGCTTGTTTGATGGTGGTTTCGTTTGGGATGGCCGTTACATAAATTACGGGTATGTTAATTTCTTTAGTAATCTGTTTTGCTGCATAGACACCGTCCAATTCACCTTTAAGACGGATGTCCAGTATCATAAGATCTGGTGAAAATTTTCTTGCTTGCATGATAGCCATATCTGCTGAATTTGCAGTCCCTACAACTTCATACCCCCACGCTTCTAGTTGTAATTCCATTTCAAAGGAAGTTACACTTTCATCTTCAACTATGAGGATCTTTTTTCTCATGTGAATCTCCATACGATGTTATATTAATACTCATAATTAATAATATCTCTCTACTTATTTTTCTGCACTAATCATACTTGTTGGGGAAAGTAATCCGCCACCTAGTTCCAGTGAAATTTTCCACACTTATGGCGCCTTCTAATTGATTAACCAGTCTAATGACTAATTGGATCCCTAAAGTTTGTACTTGATCGAGGTTAAAGTTTTTTGGAAGTCCAATTCCATTGTCAGCTACCGTTAGAATGTACTGGTTGTGCTTAATTTTCAGTTCAATTCTGATCTCCCCTTCGCCATTGGGAAATGCATACTTGAGGGAGTTGGAAATTAATTCATTTAAAATCAGACCCAGAGTTACTGCTGAGTCAATATCGATTTTTAGATTGTCAACATCCAATTTTTTCTGGATCCGATGTGGATTCACTCCATAGAAACGAAAAATGGATGATGCTAAATCTTGTATATAATCTCTTAATCTTATATGAGCCAAATTTTCACTTTTATATAATTTCTCATGGATTAAGGCAATGGCCCGTATTCTATTCTCACTTTCATCCAGGGCAGTCGCGGCTTCATATGACTCCGCCTTCATGCTTTGAAGATTTATAAGACTGGAAACAATCTGTAAATTATTTTTTATCCGATGATGAATCTCCTTTATTAGAATCTCTTTTTCTTCTAGTGATTTTCTAATCTGTTCCTTAGAATTTATAAGCTCAGTTATATCTTCGAAGATACAGTGAACTTCATAAGGCTTATTTTCACCAGATCTGAATTTAGGAATTGCGTTTATTTTAATCCACACATATTTCTCCTTTTCCGGATTATATGCTCTTCTTATCACGTTTTTGACTATTTTACCTGTTTTTAAAGCAACCATTGAGGGATGTTCTTCTGCTCTAAAATCGGATACGTCATTAACTGTTTTCCAGGATGGATCAGTGAAGGTGATTTCATCCAATGTGAATCCCAAAATCTTTTGAGCAGCGTGATTTGCTGAAATGATATGCCCATCCGTATCCTGGTAAACTACCCCCTGTGCCATGGTTTTAAACAGATCACGATACTTCTGCTCCGAACTTCTGAGTTTCTTCCAGTTAGTTTCGAATAATTTAAATGTTACAAATTGGCGGAACATACTTAACAATACCAGAACTCCTCCACCTATCAAAAATGCTGTAAAAAGTGATTTGTTAAGGATATAACCCCACATAATTAAAATTAATCCCAGGACTGTCAGGGCGGAGATTAAATAATTCACCGAGGGCACGTTATAAGGCCAATCAGGTGCGGTCACAGTTCCAGAAACTTTTTTATCAACCTGATAAACTGCAGCTACAACCAGGAATATGCTGGCTGTGACCCAGCCCAGATCCAGAATTCCGCCACGGTACATATTTAGGATAGTGAAGCATCCGAAAGCTATGGTGGTCACCAGTTGGATTATCCCACTGATAACAATTAAAGAAACTGGGATCCTTTTAAAGTACCCAGCAGAATAGATTATGGTGCTTATTATGAAAAACACCAGTACAAAATTAAGTAGAATCTGTGGAACTAGTACCCATGTGCTGGCTGCATCTAATGCGTGGGATGTTATCAAGGGCCAGATCAGGGACCAGAGGATCATAAATGCCAGAACAAGCACCATCAAAATTTCTATTGTTATCTTGTAGTGTGTGTCACGATTTATCTTTCTTTTAGGAATTAAATACAGGGATAAACACAAAAAAAATGTCCTAAAGCTATAGGCCAGGTACATCCAATTAACAAAGGAGTCTCTTGAAAATGAATCATAATTTATCCACATAAGATCCCCCAATACCCAGAACAGTTGGGATATAGCTAAGAATATCCAGACATAATGATATTTTTTCTCCAGATACCCCGTGTTTATGGCGGTGTAAACTAGTATCAAAAAGGTTAGCAAGTTAACAACCATTACTGTAAGGTTGTTGGCGTACTTCAAGCCTTCAAGAGTACTGGAAAAAAAGAAAAACAGGAATATAGAGTAGGATAAGATAAATATGATATAAGCTAGGTACAGGGTGTTGGAATATTTTTTTTTATTAAAAATTTTCGACATTATCATCATAATCTAGAACTACTAAATGAAGTGTTTAGGTAACTATCTTCTGCATCCTAGATTCATCCTATTCTTTACTGATGACTATTTTTTTAACTTCTTCCAGCCCACTTATACTGTATTTTGAACCTTTGTGGTCTTCCTGGGCAGCACGCACTACAGTAATTAACTGAAACATCTTTAAGAGGTGGTGTTCCAGATTTTCTGGTTCAGGGATCCCAGAAAAATTGATAATTACATCATCATTGGAAATTTCATAAAATATGGGATGATTTTCTCCATAAATGTACTCAATTAACAGGTTCATACATTCATTGGGTTCCATTTGGTGAACATCAAATTTCTTTCGAAAATTTATCCATAGATACTTTCCAAGTTGACGTGGGAAATTCTGTCCATCAAAACTAGGATCTTCAGATAGCCACGCTTTCATGGCTTCATTTACCGCTGCACTATACCATCCTCGTTCAAATTTGAATCTTTTTGATGCTTCTTTTTTAAACTTTAAGTCTACTTCTTCCGCCACTGTTACAGTAACTCTCTTCATCAGTAACCCAACCATTATCCCTCTAATGGAATATTTACTTTTGATCACCATAATCATGGATCACTAAATTGCCACTCAATTATATTATTTAAATTTATTGGTAAAGCACAACAATGCTTCTCTGTAATTAAAGTTTGTATTTATGCATAATAAACCATAGTGGTAATTGTGAATATTGTCCTTAGATGGCAATATTCATTCCATCCCAGGGGGGGCTGATATTAGCAGTGGCTATATTCGCCCTCCCACACAAGATTAAAATTAAAAAAAGGCCATCAAGAATTTGAAGCTATATATATAGAAATAATACCCTGATAAACAGGATAAATGGGGTGGAAAATTCTATAACCAATTTTCAGGGGATGTATACCTGGATTTCTATCCAGTGTCATCATTGGCTTAGTCCAAGCCACTACAAAAAGTCCCATAGATAAGTTGGAAAAAATGAGCTATAGAGTCTTAAAAACAAAAATATACTCCCATCAGGCACTGATATTTACAGCTAAATATGTAAACGTTTATAAAAAACGATCTATCGAAGTAATCAGTTTATGATGACTATAATAATGTAAATGAGAGGAATTGGAATGAATTCATCGGTTGAGTATGATGAAAAAAATGACAAAAATCTAGAATACAATAGAAAAATGGCACAAATAAATGAATCTAACATTTTTTCCTTGCTTATGAGGTTAATTGAGAGTTATAGCACTGGTCTATGGTCTCTATTGGGAGAAGGCGCAGGAGGTGTGGTTCAAACAGTTGGAAAGGATCTATGGAACCACACCAAAATGCGGGCAAATTCTATAGACCAGGAGATTGACCTCAGCACCCCAGAAAATGCTTTAGACGATTTCATCCACTTCTTGGTGTATAACTACAATGTAATAAACAAAGCTCAAGCTTCATTTACAGATGATAAATTAGAAATTAAGGTAGAAGGTTGTAAAATGCACCACTATACGGATAACCTGGAGGATAAAGGCATACCCCGTGAAATAGGATGTCCAGGAATAATGGTCATCCGTAATCTGCTGCGAGAAACGACTAATAAGTCTTATGGAGTGGAAAATATAGATTCAAAGTATGGAAACTGTAATATATACCTAAAAAAGAGGTAATGTCTGGGGTAGATCATTTTTGAGTACAGGTGGAGTAGATTCTCATAGAATGATATGCTGCTTAGGAAGATCTTCCACAGCATCACCGGACATAAAAAGGAAGTGATGAAAGACTAGAAACTCCACCCAGGGTAGATGAAAAAAAGCTGTGAAATTCACGATGAAGACTTCATAACTCGTAAAGATTTTGATGATATAAAATCATTTGTGAAATGCTTATAGACCGTCCTTTACGCATTGTGCTTGTTTTACAAGTTACACAAAGCTTGCTGCCCATGAGGTACCACCACAAAGCCTGAGGATCAGTGTATCCGGCCTTAGCTGTTAACCTTAAATACTGGCTGGGAAATTGGAGTTGGGAGCAGCAGCCACCAGCATGATGCTGATGATGAGTAGCATCACTATCACACCAGTTACTATGATAAAGTAGCGTGGATCCAGGAGTTTTGGGTCAAATTCTTCATCATAACTTGTTTTTTTTCTTAGGTCAGGTATTGGATTCTTCCGTTCTATTTTTTGCATTTTTAAACCTCCTCTATTATCAAAGAGGATCTTGGATCATTTAAGGAAAGAGATAGAGAGCTTGTGAGAAGTAATGCAGTGTGCCAGGTGACATGAGGGGGAAGTTCAAATGCCAAGTAATCAAAAAAAACTGGCCACCAAAATATATAACTCCGTAGGAATAGATTAAAAAGAATACACCCTTGAACCATGATGTTAAGGAGTTTTAAAAGTGCATCCCAATCCCCGAAAAAAGCCCTTCGAATTTTTTGACGTCACCGCCGATATCGGATACCGGGCTTATGGTGAAACACTTAACGAGGCCTTCCAAAACGCTGGGTTGGCCCTTTTTGAAGTTATAACTGATACCTCTGTATTAAAACCATTGATTAAAAAAAATATAAGTTTAAAGTCCGAGGATAAAAAGGCACTCCTCTACGACTGGCTAAACGAACTCATATTCCTCCACGATACAGAGTACCTTGTTTTCTCCCGCTTCCAGGTGGATATAACAGGAGATGAAGCCAGTGGCTACTGGTTAGAAGCCGTGACGTGGGGGGAGGAGTTTGAACAATCCTACCATGAGAGCAGGGATGAGGTTAAGGCTGTCACCTACCACCTCATGGAAATAGAAGAGGAGGATGGCTACAAGTTACAGGTCATACTGGATGTGTGAATCAGGGTTCTCCGTAACAGAAAAAATCATAATGTCTTCCAGGGCTTTGATATAATAATAAGGTGTGGT
Organism: Methanobacteriota archaeon; assembly: GCA_029556335.1. Lineage (GTDB taxonomy): Archaea > Methanobacteriota > Methanobacteria > Methanobacteriales > Methanobacteriaceae > Methanobacterium. Next base: position 11,984 of record JAKQFA010000035.1, on the reverse strand, counting down.
GCTAGTTTAAATGCCTCAAACTCCTGGAAAACTATCTTCAATATGTTAATGTATAAGTTTATTAGTTTAATAGGCAATATTTAATTTATAACTAATTCAGAATTTAATTGCCTGTTCTATTCTTTTTAATAATATGATAATAACTTCAAGCTAAGATAAAAAGATAAGGAGATGAGTGCTCAATGGTCATCCAGGAAAATTTAAAGAAAATCAGGGACAATGTATGGGAAATTCCCACCAGCTACCAGAAGGGAATGCGAGTTCCAGGGAGGATCTACCTGGACCAGGAGGGAGTAGAAAATCTGGAAAAAGGAGCAATGGACCAAGTAGCCAATGTGGCAACGCTACCGGGTATCCAGAAGTTCTCCATTGGTTTACCAGACATACACTTTGGCTACGGATTCAGTATCGGTGGCGTAGGCGCATTCAGCGCTCGAACAGGTATTATAAGTCCTGGTGGTGTGGGTTTCGACATCAACTGTGGTGTGCGGATGTTAAGGACTAACCTCACCACCAGTGAGGTTCAACCCCGGATCAAAGAGGTGGTGGATACCTTATTCAAGAATGTACCATCAGGTGTTGGTAGTAAAGGTCAGATAAGACTTAAAAAGGGAGAAATCGACGATGTTCTAGATAACGGAGCCCGATGGGCTGTGGAAAATGGCTTCGGATGGGAATCAGACCTGGAATTCTTGGAAGAAGGGGGATGCATGGAGGGTGCAAATTCTTCCAAGGTTAGTGATAAGGCTAAAAAGCGGGGAATCCCCCAGTTAGGATCCCTGGGTTCGGGCAATCATTTCCTGGAAGTCCAGAGGGTGGATGAAATATTCAACAACCGAGTGTCCGGTGTTTTCGGACTGGAAAAAGACCAAATTGTGGTTCTCATCCACACTGGAAGCCGGGGTCTAGGTCATCAAGTGTGCAGTGACTACCTGCGGAGCATGGACCGGGCAGCCAAGCGCTACCAGATCAGCCTGCCAGACCGGCAACTAGCCTGCGCTCCAGTGGACTCTGATGAAGCCCAGGACTACTTCCAGGCAATGGCCGCTGCTGCCAACTACGCCTGGACCAACCGGCAGATGATCCTGCACTGGGTACGGGAAAGTTTTGAACAAGTATTTCACCGTGACAGTGAAGACCTGGATATGGGGGTGGTCTACGATGTGGCCCACAACATAGCCAAGCGGGAGGTGCATAAGATCAAGGGCCGGGACACCGAGGTTTACGTGCACCGTAAGGGAGCCACCCGGGCCTTCGGACCAGGCCGAAGGGAAATCCCCTCCTGTTACCGGGAGGTGGGCCAACCCGTACTCTTACCAGGGACTATGGGAACCGCATCCTACATCCTCCACGGCACCGAAACAGCCATGGAGGAAACTTTCGGCTCCACTGCACATGGAGCAGGCCGCAAGATGAGTCGAGCAGGTGCTAAGCGCACCTACCATGGAGAAGAGGTTAAGAAGGTCCTTGCTGACCGGGGCATATATATAAAGGCAACTTCTATGCCCATCGTGGCTGAAGAAGCTCCAGGGGCATATAAAGATGTGAATGTAGTAGTGAAAACAGTCCATGAAACCGGTATATCCCGTTTGGTGGCTAAGATGGTGCCACTGGGAGTGGCCAAGGGATAAAGTACAGGACAGGGAACATGCTGGCAGTTATTGGAGGAACTGGAATCTACCGGCTGGTGGAAGAGGGCGAAGAACTGGAAACCATGGTGATGAACACACCCTACGGTGAATCACCCCAGATCACTCGCTTTATGATAAATGACACACCACTGTTCTTCATGCCCCGGCACCACCAGGGCCATGACTACCCACCCCATCGTATCAACTACCGGGCCAACCTCTGCGCCCTTCAAAAACTGGGAGTGAAGCGTATACTGGCCACCAATGCTGTGGGATCCCTGGATGAAAAATTAAAACCCGGAACCTTCCTGGCCCCCGACGATTTCCTGGATTTCACCCACCACCGACCATTAACCTTTTATGATCATCGCACTGTACACGTGGATGTTACCCAGCCATACTGCCCCCACCTGCGAAGGGTGCTTTTGGACTCGGGGAAAGTGGTGGATGGAGGAGTGTACGTCTGTGTGGAGGGACCCCGCTTTGAAACCCCGGCGGAAATAAGGATGTTCCACAGTCTGGGAGGAACGGTAGTGGGTATGACGGGCTTACCCGAGGTGGTCTTGGCCCGTGAACTTTCCATGTGCTACGCCTCGGTGTGCATGGTAACCAACCATGCGGCTTCCATTTCACAGGACAAGGTTACCATTGACGAGGTCTTCGGGATCATGGAGGGGAAAAAGAAAGAGTTAACCACTTTACTCTTAGAGTCCATCCAAAACACGCCGCTCAGGAGAGATTGCCACTGTGAACAGGCCTTACAGGGCGCTGAAATATGATGAGATAATTATCCGATGCAGGGGTATCCTGATTCTGGCACCATAACTTTTCTAGGATCATAAAAGACAATTTATATACCAAGTACCAAAATTTTTCCAGTCACCTTATTTATAAACTCATATTTATCTTAATTAGGAGAGATTTAGGTTGAATCAGCTACAAAAAGAAATCCTAAAACTTAAAAAACAGAAAAATGCCATTATATTAGCTCATAATTATCAAACTGCAGAGATACAGGAGGTTGCTGATTTTCTAGGGGACTCCCTGGAACTCTGCCTTAAGGCTAGCCAGATCGAAGACGTGGATATGGTGGTGTTCTGTGGAGTGGACTTCATGGCTGAAACAGCCTACATACTAAACCCTGATAAGAAAATTTTACTACCCGACATCTCAGCGGAGTGCCCCATGGCCCATATGCTCCCAGCTAAGGAGGTCCGGGAATATAAAAGGCGTTACCCTGATGCAGCAGTGGTTTTATATGTGAACACACTGGCAGAAGCCAAAGCTGAAGCCGATATCCTGTGCACCTCGGCCAATGCTGTGGAGGCAGTAGAAAGCCTCTCTGAAAAGAGAATACTATTTGGCCCTGACATGAATCTGGCCTCCTACGTAGCCCAACAAGTGGATAAAGAGATAATTCCCATACCAGAAGGTGGTCACTGTTACGTGCACAAAATGTTCCAGCCCACGGATATCATGGTTATGAAGGAGAAATACCCCGGCGCAGAACTGTTAATCCATCCAGAATGTGATCAGGAGTTGCAGGAGATGGCGGACCAGATCCTTAGCACCGGGGGCATGGTACACTACGTGGCCTCATCACCAAGTGACACCTTCCTCATAGGCACTGAAATGGACATGGTAACCCGGCTCTCCAGGGAATATCCTGACAAAACCATAGTACCACTTCTATCCGAGGCTATATGTACGAACATGAAGCTCCATACTCTGGAAAAGGTGAAAAACTCTCTTATAACCGAAAAATACCAAGTGGTGGTGGACCCGGAGGTGGCTAACCGGGCCCGTAGTGCAGTGGAGCGAATGTTAGCCCTCCCCCCTTAATAAAATTATAGGTAGTGAAGTGTTGAAAATAGAGTATCAGGATCTGATAGGAATCATCTTAATCCTCCTGGGTGTCCTGGTTTATGTAACCGATTTTCTGGATGGTGTGATGATGACCATCACCTGGCCCCTGCTATCTGGATCCTCAGAGGGTAAGGCCATCCTCTTACTAGTGACCATGGGAAGTTTGCTCCTGATAAACTCCCTTATAAGATCCCGGAGAAGCTTTTTAGACACCATCCACTCCACACTTTACAACTGCAGTCATGAGGGTCGTGAATACCTTAAATGGTTCATAATAATAGTTCTTTTAACCTACGCTGCGGGTATAATCCTGGAAATCTGGCTGAGATATCGCTACGGGGTTTCCATCCTCACCATCTTTGTTTCCCTGAATCCCAGCCCCACCAGCACCAGCCCCACCCATAGCCACGTGTTCAAAGCGGTTCTTGGAAGCGTAATTGACTGGGTTGGTGTCAACGTCCCTGGAAATATACACACAGGAGGATCACTCATCCAGCAGGTCACCCCCGGGGCATTCCTCATAATTTTCACCCTGCCAGCGGCCTACATCCTGGGTTTACTCTCCCTGGATGATCGTCTGGTCATACACCGCCTCATAATGGCTTTCTGCATGACCCTGGCCATGGTGGGCATGTTGGATGGAGGGCTGTTCTCCCAGCCAGGGGTTATGGGATTGGGGGGGACCCTGGGAATGTACGCCATTAAAAGTCCCTTCCAACATCGCCAGCTACTCTACCCGGCCCTGGTAGTGATGCTACTTATCGTATCTGGGGTGGCAGTGGAGGTGGTGGGTAGTAACCCGGCTTACCATGAGTTGACCATCATCAATCCCCAGGCGTCCCTTGATCTATCTGACTACAATGTTATATCCATCCAGGAGGTTGAAAATCGAACCATAGTCCGGATAAAGACTGATCAAAGTGATAAAGAGTTTATAGAAGGTTTATTCGTCTCATTGGATGGGAAGGCCCAGGGCTTTTTCATGACCTGGGACTTCGCCACCTACTTGGGCCATTAGATAAAAAAAAGATTTATAGGTGTCTAAATGAAGCTGTCCATCATCATCCCCACCTACAACGAGGAGAACTACCTCCCACTACTGTTGAAGAGCATACAAGCCCAGAATTTCAGTGATTATGAGATAATCATCGCCGACGCCGGATCCCAGGACCGAACCAGAGAAATCGCCCGGGATGCTGATTGCAGGGTAGTGGATGGGGGATTACCGGCTGTGGGTCGAAATCGTGGTGCAGAATCTGCTCAGGGGGAATATCTGTTATTTCTGGATGCGGATGTATGTCTTACCGATGGTTACCTGAAAACTTCACTGGAGGAGTTCGCCGCAGAAAAGCTGGGCATTGCCATCACCCAGATATCCCCCTTAAGTGAAAGCCGTCTGGATAAGATGGCCCACGACTTTGCCAACTTCTTCATGCGCAGGGTAGAGTCATTCAAACCCCACGGAGCAGGGTGCTACGGCATATTAACCCTGAAAAAACTCCATGAGGAGGTGGAGGGCTTTGATGAGGATCTGGACTTCGGGGAAGACACCGACTACATCGAAAGAGTGGCGGAGATATCCTCCTTCAAAGTTCTCAGGCAACCCCGGCTACTGGTTTCCACCCGCCGGGTGGAGGAGGAGGGCATGAAGAGGGTGGCTTACAAGTACGCCAAAAGCACCCTCTACCAGTTCACTGGCCGAAAAATAACAGCCGAGAAACTGAACTACAAATTTGGCCACAGTGAAAATACCAGGATCCTGTACTCGGTCTGTGGAGAGGGCATGGGCCATGCCATCCGCACCGACGTGATCCTGAAGCACCTCACCCCGGAGCACGACGTCCACATCTTCTCCTCGGACCGGGCCTACCAGTACCTGGCAGATAGGTATGATAACGTGTACGAGATCGGTGGTTTCAACACTGTCTACGAGGATAACAGGGTTAAAAACACTAAAACCTTCATCCAGGGAATGAAGGGCCTGCCCAGCGACCTTAGAAACAGCCTCCGCTTGATGTACAGTGTGGCCAAGTCCGTGAAACCCCACATCATCATCTCTGACTTCGAGATCTACGGCAACCTCCTGGCCAAGATCCTGCGCCTGCCCCTCATCAGCCTGGACAACATGCACATCATCACCCAAACCGAGATCGAGGTCTCATCCCAGTACCGTACCGAGCGTTTAGCAGCCGAGGGTGTGATCCGATCCTTCATCAACATGCCCCGCTGCTACCTCATCAACACCTACTTCTACCCACCCATCAAGAACCCCCAGAAGGCCAAACTCTTCCCACCTGTTCTCAGGGAGGAGATCATGAAGCTGAAATCCGAGGAAGGCCAGCATATCCTGGTTTATCAGACCAGCGACTCCAACCTGAAGCTACTGGACCTTTTAAAGGAGTTGGATGAGGAGTTCATCATATACGGCTTCCACAAGGATGAACAGGACACCAACTTAACCTTCAAATCCTTCAACGATAAGGAGTTCCTCCAGGATCTGGCCACCTGCCGGGCGGTCTTAACCAACGGGGGATTCACCCTCATCAGCGAGGCCCTGTACCTAAAAAAGCCGGTGTTGAGTGTGCCGGTGAAGAAGCAGTTCGAACAGATACTCAACGCCATCTACCTGGACCGGCTGGGCTACGGTGAGTACCACGAGGACCTGGAAAAAGGGGATGTTCTTAAGTTCTTAAAAAAACTGGAGATCTACCGGGACAACATTGAGAAGAACTTCCAACACGACCGTAACCAGGGCATAACCGAGGAACTGGATGAACTTATCCAGAAATATGGGCCCACAAGAAAATAATCTGCTCATTACTTCTCCAGTGCTCTCACCAAAGCCATTACCCTTCTAAAGTAGAACTAGGTAATATGGTTGCTAAAATAGGAACTGCCCACCTGCCCCTACATGGAGGCCGGGCCCCATGGTGGCTCTTTAAGAGAATGGTAAAACTGTCAGGAAATATCACCGAGGCACTTGTCTACGAGTACGGGGCTTCCGAATTTTTAAGGCGAATATCGGATCCCCACTGGTTCCAAGCCTTAAGCTGTGTCTTGGGCTTTGACTGGCACAGCTCCGGCACCACCACCACTACCTGCGGGGCCCTGAAATCATCCCTTAACCCGGAGGATCATGGTATCCTGGTGGCAGGTGGCAAAGGCCGGGCTTCCCGCCGAACTCCTGAAGAGATCGAAGCAGCCGGTGAATTGTTTTCATTATCAACCTCGTCAATAGAAGACCTGGTGCACTACAGCCGGATGGTGGCCAAGGTTGATAACACCTGCATCCAGGACGGCTACCAACTCTACCACCACGTGTTCTTCTTAACCGAGGGGGGGGAGTGGGCGGTGGTGCAGCAGGGCATGAACCAGGAATACAGCTACGCCCGACGTTACCACTGGCTCTCCAGCAAGGTTGAGGATCTGGTGGAAAACCCCCACCAGGGCATTTGCTGTGACTCCCGGGAAGAGGAGGCCCTGGACATGACCGCCCCAGAAAGCAAAGAGGCCCGGCAGATCAGCGTGGAACTGGTCCAGGACAACCCGGAACACCTCAAAAAGTACTTCCAGAGTAAGCCCAGATTGGAAGTTTCACAGAGCAGTCTCCATGACTATTGCCCAGAGTTGAACCTACCAGCCCATCACCCTGTCTTGAATACTGATCTGACAGATCGAGACCTGGAGGTTCTTAAACGGGCCTGGGAAATACAGCCCTCCAATTACGAGGAGTTACTGGGCCTGGAGGGTATGGGTCCCAAGAAGATCCGGGCCCTGGCACTGATATCCGACCTCGTCTATGGTTCCCAGCCCAGCTGGGAGGATCCGGTCAAGTACACATTCACCCACGGAGGAAAGGATGGTTTCCCTTACCCAGTGGACCGGGAGGTCTACGACCACTCCATCAGCACCCTGCAGGATGCCTTGGAACAGGCCCGTCTGGATAAGAAGGACCGATACCAGGCCCTGAAGAGGCTGGAGGGGCTGGTCAGTGGGGAACAAAAAAAAATTAAAAAAAATACAAATGTTTAGGTTAACACATTTTTAGTTCCCCAACGTGTTTCTTTACGATAAATCCAGCCATATTTCCATTTATATTTAGATTTTACAGCCCACTTATACTGCCATTTGTATCTCCATTTACCCCGGTACTTGTACCATGATTTGTACCATTTCTTGTAGGATACCTTGTACCAGTACTTGTACCATCCCTTCTTGTAAGGCACATCCACAGTATAGCTGTAACTAACCGTCTTGTAAATATGGTACTGTTCCATACACACTGGTGATTGATGCCCGGCTCCATCCACGGCATAGTAGTATAAAGTCTGGGAGGAGCTTACATTGATGGGTGCCACGTACTGTTTGCGGGTGCTGCTGCTCCGGGGGTCAGACCCATCTGTAGTGTGGTAAATGACGATATTACCATAAGAGCCATTTATTGCTTCTAAAACTACATTCTGGGGTGTATAATAGGTTCCCCCAGTCGTAGCAGTTGTTACTAGGGGTGATTCATTGAAAACTGAATACCAGTTACCATAGACATCAACCATGGATATTCTAAGGAGGTTGTTGATGTGGACTGATTGGGAACTTGTGTATTGGGTTCTGGTGGTGCTGAGTTCAGGATCAGAGCCATCGGTGGTGTAGTAAATGGTGAAAGAACCTGGGGTGTTGATGGTTAAACTAATGTACCAACCAGTGTAAGGATCTCCTGTGATTTTCACCTTTAATGGGGCGATATAGGGTGTGTTAACACCCTCTAAGGCATTTATAAGGGCATTTGCATCGGATGTTTTTTTAGAAACCGAGTCATAGAGGTAGGTTTCATATATCATGGTACAGATTCCCTTCTTGGCAATGGGGATGGTGACGTATGAGGGGCTGGTAGGGTTAGGCGGACTGTAAATGGCTAAAGAGGGCATCTGTCTGATTATCTGGTTAGCGTAGTTTGTGGTGTCGGCGTTATTTGAAATTAAATATAAAAACCGGTAGTATTGGTATCCGCTGTTGGCGCCCCGGTTTTCATGGTTATCCACCACCAGGAATGGGTTTTCCTTGGCGATATCCGGGACTATGAATGCCTGTGCTAAGAGCTGTCCATTCATCCTGCCATTATTGTAGTCATTGGCATCCTTAGTCACTGTAACTTGGTAGAGAACATATCTTTTAGTCAGATCCAGGGATTTACTGGTCAGGGTATTAAGAATAGCGTTGTGTATCCCATTTTCCAGGGGATGCACCCCAATTATTAGGGCAATGGTCTGGGGAGAACTCTGGTTCCCGAAAAATTTTTTTTCCACGTAACCGTAGCTGGTGCTGCCGATGACATCAGAGCTTAACACCGTGGTCCAGGGATTAACCGTGATGTAATCAGGTAAAACACCATTCATTCGGTAGGAGTTCAATATTCCCGAGTACATGTAGATTAGGGATTCATAACGGATATTTCCCGTGCTGGTGGATGCGTAGTTAGGTGCCCGTCCATTGGCGTCCATAAAATTCTTAACACGAGTGGTCAGTTCCAAATACTCGGCTTTACTGAAATTTCGGCTGGTAATGGTCTCTGAAGGTGAAATGGGAGTACCGTAACTTCCGATGGGGATGGATGCAGTGGAGCCGTCATTAATATTCAGCACTGCTTCGGTGGAAAGCTTCAAATATTGGGGCATGTCCACCTGGTTGCCCCCTATATTGGTGTTACCGGGAATGGTGTGGGAGGCGTTTATATAAGAATTCACATTTTCGGAAGCATCTGCTACCTGGTCTGGTGTAACATTCACTGCCGAAACACTGTTAACACCCAAAACCAGCACTACAAACATGACTAACAATATGGCCCCAACTCTTTTCTTCATAACTTACCACCTGGATGATATAATATCTTTATCCTAATTAACTATAAAGAATTCGAACAAATTACCTAATTTGCTTAAGAATAATTCCTGATATAAATAACTTATGATTACATTTGCATAAGTTATTATTACATTGTATGTTTTTTTTGGATTTTTTTGGAGGATATTGGGTTTAAAACAGCGGATAATCATAAATAAGGGTGTAAAAACTCCGAAAGTAAGAGCATGAGCAGGGTTAAAAAACCTCCTTAGCTGTACATATATTTATTAGAAATAATAATCCCTAATCCTATCCTGTTTTATCTAACAAGTATGCTAAAGCACCAATAAATTGTAAAACTCCTCCTAAAATACACAAAATAAAAAGTAAGCATGAAATGTCTCTTTTTTCTTCTTTTTTCCTTTTTAGAAAGGCAATACCAGAAATTAAAAAACACACACCTGCGATTAAGCGAATATAAAAAATTATGTCAAACACGCATATTACCCCTTATACGTTTTCTCTATCTCTAGTATTTGATAGCATGGCAAAACTTATTGTGTACTATTCAGATATGGACTAAAGGAATTCCTTCAACTTTCACTTCATAGTAAGGATCTTCAAATGCTTTCTGTAGCTCCCCACTCATTGCATTAGCTATTGTGACCACTACACTATATCTGAAAGCACTTGCACTACCTATACCCGTAACAGTTAAAATTTCAACAGCACCAGTAGCATAAAGACCCGGGCGCTCCAAAAGCTAAGCTGCCTAATATTGTTTTTACACTTAATTATTATAGTAACATGGTATCCAGTAGCTGTGTTCTATTTTGGCGATGTGTCAGAGGGCTTTGATGTTGTGCATCTCGTCATCGGTGAGTAGGGTGGCGTTGGCGGGTGCTTGTCCGTTGATTATTGGGAAAATCACTATTGCATAATATTTCAAGGATCTATTCTTTTTTTTATTGGAAATTTTTTAATTTTTTATAAATTTGGATAAAAAAAATAAGAAAGAAAATATACTAAGAGTAAACCACAAAAACCTAGACTGTATATAGTACATGAAAATATTCTAAAATGAATTGCAGTAAATATACTGATTTTTAGGATGATCAAAGGAGGAAGATCTAATGCTACACGGAACTAAAATCTTAAAAGAAGACTTCGCCAAGATGACCAGGGGCGGAGTGGTTATGGATGTGGTCAACGCTGATCAGGCAGTGATAGCCGAGGAAGCAGGGGCTGTTTCGGTTATGGCCCTGGAAAGGGTGCCGGCTGATATACGCGCCACCGGTGGTGTGGCCCGGATGGCTGACCCATTGAAGGTGGAGGAGATCATGGAGGCCGTGTCCATCCCAGTGATGGCCAAGATACGAATCGGCCACTTCGTGGAGGCCCAGGTCCTGGAGGCCCTGGGAGTGGACATGATCGACGAAAGCGAAGTTTTAACCCCAGCAGATGAGAAGTACCATGTGGATAAGAAGAAGTTCACCATACCCTTCGTCTGCGGAGCCCGGAACCTGGGAGAAGCCTTGCGGAGGATTGATGAGGGAGCTGCCATGATCCGGACCAAGGGTGAAGCTGGTACCGGTAACGTGGTGGAAGCAGTACGGCACATGCGCATGATCCAGGGTACCATCCGGGACCTGAAGGACAAGACCGAGGAGGAACTGTGGGGAGTAGCCCGGGAAATTGAGGCTCCACTGGAACTGGTTAAAGAAACCCAGAAACAGGGCCGACTACCCGTGGTTAACTTCGCTGCTGGTGGAGTGGCCACTCCAGCTGACGCCGCCCTGATGATGCAGCTAGGAGCTGACGGAGTTTTCGTGGGAAGTGGTATCTTCAAATCCGAAAAGCCGGAGTTAGTGGCCCAGGCCATTGTAGAGGCCACCACCCACTACAACAACGCCGAGGTCCTGGCCAACGTCTCCCGGGGATTGGGCAAGGCCATGCCCGGCTTGGAGATGAGCAGCATCCCTGCCGAAGAAAGATTACAGGACCGTGGATGGTAGATCCACCCACATTTTTCTCATTTTTCTAATCTAGAATCAAAATAGTAATTAAACCAACTAACCATGGAGTGTTGGTTCTGAAGTTATGTCTTTTTCCCATATTCCATGATCATTGAATTGAGGAAAATATTCAGGAGATGGAAAAGAAGCACCTACAACGATCACCAGGGTTATTCTGGTTAAAATAAATCTCACACACCTTTTTTTAGGAAACATACCAACACCATCACCCGGAGGGACATGGATCTAGTAAGTCCCTTAGAAAAATGAATAAATAGGCACCCCTAGGGTGCCCCGCCTGCTCCACCTATATTCTGGCCAGTGGTGGCATCGATCTCTATCTGGCCTACTGCCTTTCCCTTGTAAATGATGGGGACGATGTAGACCGGTTTACCATTTATGGAGGTGAGTTGGGGTGTTCCAGCACTGGCCCCTTCCTGTTCAATGTACTTCTTGGCCAGTTCCTGGGCCTGGGTGGCGGTGATGTTGGTGTGGCTGGTGGTGTTTTGATTCAGGTTGGAGTTGTTGTTTGTGGTGTTGTTCTTATTGCCGGTGTCCAGGCACCCGGAAACTGCAACCACTAGGATCGTTAAAATAATTAAACCAATCATGGCTTTTTTTATCAATTTATCAC
>JAKQFA010000026.1 GCA_029556335.1 Methanobacteriota archaeon | reverse complement strand
CTTGGCCGGTTGATTGTTAAGGGCCTCCATGGCGTGTTCATAGGATGAATCAAAAAATATGGAATCTCCTTCTTTCAGTATGATCTCATTGTCGTGGATGTAGAACTTCATTTCCCCCTCTAAAACGTAGTCAAACTCTTGACCAGGATGAAAGTTGGTGGAGGGTTTATTAGAATCTGTTCGTGGTTCTACAGTGACTATGAAGGGTTCTGCCTTTTTGTGGATGAACTTTTCCGCCAAGTTCTGGTATTTATACTGTTTCCTTCGCTCCACTTCCACACCCTTATCTTTGCGGGTGACTGTGAATATGTGCATACGAGTTTCTTCGCCGGTTAATAGCAATCCCATATCCACTCCCAGCTTTTGAGCTATTTCAAAGAGGATGCTGGCTGAAATATCCATTTCTCCTTCTTCATATTTCTGATACTCATTCTCTGGAATACCTAGATAATGGGATATCTCTTTGGTGCTGATATCGGAAAGTTTTCTTAGTTCTCTTATGCGCAGGGCAATTTCTTTCATTTTTTCTTTCATTTTCAACCCCCATAGTGATTTTATAGATTATTTAAACATTCAACTGGCATTTAATGCGAAAATCAGAAGACCCATTTATATATTATTGATTGATTATTTTTATAAATTATATTATAATGATTGTTAATGACAAATTAGTTTTACAGATATATATAGGAATCGCTAGTTGGATCCTCCAGACCACTTAGGAATGCTGACTAGATCCGGGAAAAATAATTCCCAGGACCCATTTACACCGTGTAATGTAGCTATTCAAGATACATGCAAGCCCCCCCCCTTTTAAGTTAAATAGATGTGATCCGAACACCATATAATGGTTCAAGGAGTGATTTGAATGGAACTTGAAATGGAAGTTGTTAAATTAGAGGCGCCTGAAGAATGTAATCTCATACTAGGCCAGAGTCATTTTATTAAAACAGTAGAAGACCTATATGAAGCCATAGTAAACACTGTACCCCAAGCATTGTTCGGATTATCCTTCGGTGAAGCTTCAGGTGATTGTTTAATTAGAACTGCTGGAAATGACGATGAATTAGAAAAATTAGCCGGGAAAAAGATGTTAGAACTGGCTTGCGGACATTCTTTTCTGATATTTCTAAAGAATGCATTCCCAATAAACCTAACCCAGCGTTTAAAAAGTGTTCCAGAAGTAGTGAATCTTTTTTGCGCAACTGCCAATCCAGTACAAGTGTTAATTGTTGAAACAGACCAGGGTAGAGGAGTAATAGGAGTTATAGATGGTTTTAAACCTGAAAAGATAGAAAATAAAGAAGATATAGCTTGGAGAAAGAAATTTATACGAGATATTGGTTACAAATTATAGAATTAATCATGATATAGCAATGCAAATATTTTTCTAAATACCCAAATTATATTTCAAAAAAAAGCCTAAGAAATAAACAAGGGGGTATTGCATGGAAAAACTGATCGTGAAGTTTAGAAAAAGCAGTGGAAACGTGAAAAAAGGAGAAGACAAATTGGAAGTAAAGGGAAACTATGTTTCCTTACAAGACCGGCAGGAATCCGCCCTGGTAATTAACTTCAAAGCTCCTGAAGAAGAAATAATGAAAATAAGTCAATTTTTCAGTGGCCCCACTGATCTAGAGCCAATCTACATGGACCTAGACGACACTGGTGAAGTGGAGTACTACTTTAGAGGCACTACCACTCCCCAAGAGGAAGGGGACATCTACAAGTACAGTGTGACCCTTCAACTCCGCAGAGGTAATCTATAAGTCACCGGCGTGCTTAGCAAATATCTTGGGGATCTCTTCTGGATGCTCAAAGACCACGGTGTTTTCCATACTGGAAAGATTTTCAACGTGTTGTGCATCCTCTTTTGTTATTTTTATTTCTAAATCTTTTCCATTAGGCAGTTTAGTAATTATCGTGCCTTCTCTGTAATCAGTGGGCATTATATATAGGGGTGTGATTGTTTTTTGTCCCATTATAGCCGCATTAGTTAGTAAAGTGTCAGCTATGCGTAGAGAGATCTTGGCCACAGTATTGGATGTGGCTGGTGCAAGTAAAAGGAATTCATAGCGTCCCATTTGTATTTGACCGGCTAAAAAAGGGGCGTTGGCGTTAATTTCCGTCCAAGTCTTGTCAAACTGGGATTCCAGTGTTTGAGAAAGATTGTAATATTTAAGAACCTGATCTCCTGCCTTAGAAATAAAAACTCTGATATCGAATTCTTTCCGGTATTTATCCCTCATTTGCTGCATTATGTCTACTGTTTCCAGTATTTTCTCCCCACTCCCTGTAATACCCCAAGCAATCTTTCTTTTTTTGTTCATGAATCTATTATATGATTAATTCATAATTTAATTTTTGCTTAATTAGGAGTTCTAAGGTAAACCCTCCTCCACCCATTTCATACTCTCCCAATGTTATATAGAATGGCGAATTAAAAAGAAGTAGTGCAATCATATTGATGATATAGTGGTAGTGATCGAAAAGTTGGGATGGTGAAGAAAATAAAAGAGAATAATAGTAATGAACAAGGCCATGATGAGTTAAAAACAGCGAAGAAGTCTGTGAAGATGGAAATCTGCTATTTATGCCATAAAGAGTTTGACATGAACCAGGATGATGCCAGTCGCTATCGTTATGGTAAGTTCCCCCTGTGTGATTACTGTGCCGAGTTTTACGGCTTTTACTTTGATGACCCTGATAAAAGAAGAAGGGAAAAATTTGATTAAGCGATTATAAATATTTTTTAACCAGAGATATCCCCCATTCAGCCATCATTTGTGCATCTTCTTTGTGTTTAGCCTCTGAAAAACATCTGAATATGGGTTCTGTCCCGGAAGGGCGTATAATAAGCCATCCTTCGTCCCGGAATATTTTAACCCCATCGGTGGTATCCACCTGATACTGACGGGTGTCCTGGGTAATTTTCTCCATGATCTCAGTTTTAAGTTCATCTGGACATTCTACCTTCAGTTTAACCGATTCATAGTTAGGCAATTCGGTTATAAGTTTTGACAATGGTTTGTTTTCCCGGGCCATTATTTCCAAAATTTTGGCGGTGGATAATGCTGCATCCCGTCCGTATACAAAGTCGGGAAATATAAGCCCACCATTTTCCTCTCCACCAAACAATCCATCTCTATTTTTAAGCTCCCGGGCCACTAAAAGATCACCCACTGCGGTGGCTATAACCTCACCATGATATTCTTCAGCGATATCGTAGATGGCAGTGGAAGTAGCCACTGTAGTGACGATTATTCCCCCCGGATTCTCCTTTAACATGTATTTCTCCACCAGGGCAAAAGTTTTATCACCCATGACAAATTCTCCATTTTCATCAATACAGATGGTACGATCAGCATCACCATCATGGGCTATTCCAAGATCAGCCCCAGTAGCTTTCACCGTTTCAATAAGTGCCTGAAGATTGTCCTCGGTAGGTTCTGGATTTCTACCTGGGAAAAAACCATCTGGCTGACAGTTCATGGCCGTCACCCGACATCCCAACCTTCTTAAAAGATAAGGAGTGGTTCCACACGCCGCTCCACTACCACAATCCACAATAACTTTAAGCTTAGCCTGATCAATGGCTTTTTCATCCACCCGATGAATTACCTGTTCTATATATTCCTCTACAATACCCGGGAGAGAGGATACATCGCCAAGTTCATCCCATGAGACCCTATCAGGTGTTTCATCAAAAAATATGTCCTCAATTTGAATTTCCATTTCTTCTTTAATTCCTATACCATTTTCATCCACAAATTTGATTCCGTTATACTGTGAAGGATTGTGTGAGGCTGTAATTATGACTCCACCATCATAGTAGTTCCGTACAGCATACTGAACAGTAGGAGTTGGCAGAATTCCTAGATCAACAACTTGACATCCGGAAGATAAAAGCCCAGCAATCACCGCATGCTTGATCATAGGAGTGGAGGTCCTAGGATCGCCCCCCACGGCAACTTTACCTTTAACTACAGAACCATAGGCAGAAGCCAATTTAGAAGCAAATTCAGGAGTTAATACCTCATTAGCTATCCTTCTAACCCCAAATGTGCCGAATAATCTTTTAGTTTTCATAAAAATACCCCGGTTTTTGTGCATCTTTTTTAAGAAAATCCTTAACAATATCTATACTAATTATATAGTCTATTTGGATATAATTTGCCTATGTATTCCCAACATCGCATCGTTAAAGTGGAACTAGAACTACACTGATAGTTCAAGCCAGGATTTTCAGGGATTGAGAGTCCTTCATTATAAGTTCCAAGGTGCCATGGTATTCCGCAACGTTTCCAACAACGTTTACCCTCCTTTGATTAAGCCCTGTAATGTTGATATCATTTTTTTCCAGATCATGTGCTGTGGACTGGAAAATTACTATGGTTAGCCTGCCACTAGCATCTACCACATCCAAGAAATATGTATCTCCGTTTCTGGATTTTTTCACACTCTGCACAAAACCCTCCACCGATACTTCTTTGTCAATCATTCCCAGATTAATGTCCTCTATCCGAACCTTCTGGGGGGCTATATATCCTGCTGTGAATATCATTCCCACCAATCCCACTAGGGAGGTTAAAAGGGCAATTTTAAATATCTTTTCATCGTCCACACCAACACCAGTAATAATTTCTGAATCAGTAGTATTAATATTTTGGGTTGGTAAAAAATTGTCAGGATTTCTGGGAGCCCTTAAACATGGCGTCAATTCTATCCAGAGTATCAACATCCACGGGACTTAAATCATAACGTATGCCCTTAACCACCGGGAAACGGAGGGAATATCCACTTTCGTATTCTGGACTTTTCACGATTTCGCTGAAAGCTACTTCCAATACAATTTTAGGCTCAATTCTAACTTTTCGACCTTTTTGACGAGTAATGAGTGGTTCCACCAATTGTGAGAGTTCTGCCAATGTCTTGTCATCAAGGCCCGTGGCCACATGGGCTATAGTTCTGAGTTGGTTGTCCTCGTCCTGGAGGGCTAATAGGTAGGAACCAATAAAGTGGGCCCTTTTACCCTTCCCATAAGTCCCTCCCACTACCGCCAGGTCCAGAGTTTCTGGTTCGGCCTTGAACTTGAGCATTTTCTTACCCCGAATACCTGGCATATAGGGTGCTTCGGGATCCTTAATCATGATCCCCTCATGCCCCTCATTAATGGAGTATTCAAAGAGTTCCTGGGCTTTTTCTATATCCGAAGGTGTGACGTTGACTTGTCTAGAAATTTCAACCTTTCCAGGATTTACTTGGACAATAGACTCCAACATTTCTCTCCTATTACGGAACGGAGTATCAATAAGGTTGTTCCCATAGTAAAGTGTATCGAACAGGTAAAGGGTGAGTGGAATCTGATCTACCATGCGTTCGATATCGTACTTTCGACGCACCCTCTGTAATATGTACTGGAAGGAAATGGGTTTCCCATCGCGGGTGACAATTATCTCACCTTCCACAATGAAGTCCCTTGGGGGAAGTGATTCACGGATGTAAGAAACAATTTCTGGTAATGCTTTGGAGATGTTTTCTAATCTACGGGTATAGATCTCAATTTCTTCACCTTTACGATGTATCTGCACCCGGATACCATCGTATTTAGTTTCGCAGATGGCCCATCCCATTTCTTTCACAGTTTCCTCAATTCCAGGAGATAATTGGGCTAACATGGGTTTAACTGGTTTACCTGGTTCTAATGAAAGTTTTTTCAGACCTTCTTCTCCTTCTACCCGGGAAACTGCGGCCACCAGACCCAGGTCATTGGTTAACATGTGCGATCTTTCAATGACTTCTTTAGGAATACCGAAAGCTTGTGATATAGCATCTTTAATAGTTCCCTCCCCCACCCCTACTCGTAATTCCTCAATCACAGTCCTAGTTATGTATTTGGCTTCCAAAGGGGATGCCGATGATAGCAATCCTAGTAGGATATCAATCTTTTTATACTGAGATCTTCCACCGGAGATATCTGCTATTTTCACCAAATCATTGTACACCTTTGAAATGGTCAGGGAACGGGTGAACAGGGTGACCTGACTTTTTCTATAAAAAAGCTTTTCTGAAGCCATACCTATATCCCCGGTTTCACGAACTTGGTCTTCTACCTCACCGGCAGTCACCCCTACTGCTAAGGCAATGGCTTTCATTAGGAGTTTAGATCCTATTCCCAGTTCTTTCTGACTCCAGGTAGGAAATATCCGGCCCATGGACATCAAAGTCACCGCTGGTAGGATTTGTGGTTCGTTTTCTCCTATCAATTTTAGAAAATCAGCTAGTATTTCCGTCTTTTCCAGACGCTTGGTGGTGGAGTTAAGGGCCTCGTAGATATCCACCAACTTCGTATAAAGCATTTTATCCGTCAATAGGCATCCCCTCCACAATGAAATGGTGTGTTCTGAATGGGCTGTCCAGATTTATCATTAAAAAGAAGGTGGTGGACTATGAAAGATCCGAATATTCTGGATTGAACCAGGAAATTTCCACCACTGGGTGGTTAGGAGATATCTTCATATCACCCTCAATCTGATTCACCAGAGTCCGTATAATAATCATGCTATCGCTATTTTCGGTGATTAATCCTCCTGAAAGACCTTCCGAAGTATCTTCATATCTTAATTTGTAATGTCCCGAGTTGTCTAGTCCTAAAGTCAGATTCATATCCAGGACCCTTCCATTAACAGCATTCTTAAATGATTGCGTCAGAAGTTCATTGACAATGAGGCCACATGGTATGGCAGTGTCAACGTCGAGCATTATGCCATCTAACCGGGCTTTTAGATTTACCTCTTCATTTTCCAAGTCATAAATGCCCATTAACTGTTTTTTAAGCTTATTAACGAATCGGGTGAAGTCTATTATGGCCAGATCATCAGACTTGGAAAGACCTTCATGAATTAATAACATGGCTTTTAGCCTGTTTTGGCCTTCATGAAGAGTTGCACTACCATCTACATTTTCTAAGTAGATGGATTGTAATTCCAGAAGACGAGCTATCATCTGCATGTAATTCTTAAGCCGTTTATTTATCTCACCCAACAACATTTCTTTTTCGCTTAATGATTCTTTTAATTCATCTTCAACCCTTTTAATAGAGGTTATATCATTAAAAACACTTATATACCCTAAAACATCACCTTTGTAGTCTAATTGTGGATTGATGCTGATCTGCATCCACAGCAGTGGGCCTGCTTTTTTCTGGCACTGGTACTCAACACTTCCCTTCCTTCTTACCTGGCCCTTTAAAATTTTTAAAAGCACATCTTCAGTTATATTGGGGAAAATTATAGCCATACTATCCCCTTCTACCTCTTCTGAAGTATAACCAAAGGTTGATTCGGAAGCCGCGTTCCAGTATATTATTTTTCCATCCAGATCAGTCACCACTACTGGGTTCTGGACATTTTTCAAAATATAACTCTGGAATTCCAGTTGTATTTCTGCTTCCTTTCGGGCAGTCACGTCCTGGGCCACGATCTGCACCAGAACCGGTACCCCTTCTTTTTCAAGTAGGGAAGGATATAGCTCCAGCCACTTGTTGGAACCACTTTTATCTTTAATTGTTATTTCAACTGGTTCTACATCAATGCCTGCCAGGACTAATGACAATATCTCCTTGTATTTTTTAGGATCCTCTCCTTCACCAAAAATCTGTTTCAGTTCAGTGAAATTTTTGCCAATAATTTCGTCACGGGAAGAACTGATTTGGGCAGCTTGTTCATTGATGTCGATAATTTTTCCATCCAAGTTAATTATAATTTTATAAGTAGGATCAGAGTTAAATAATGCTGAATATTTTTCTTCAAATCCCAGTAATGAATTTTCATCAGATTTTTTCTGTTTTTTTAGGGCTTCTTTCTTGTGGTCGTCCATATAAACCACCTGAAAATAATATTAGTTCTTATAACGATTGTTTTGAGGTTTTTTGGAGGTGGTACTCGTATAGAGATTCTCCCCAGGACAATGCATCCTTTTCTTGACTTATAAGGGCTACATTGAGATCATAGGCTCCGCTGGTTGAAAATAGACCCATGGTCATGAAATCGTCTCCAATTGTTAAAGATATCTTGACGTCATCATCAAGTTTCATCAATTTGAGACTGCCTTTTTTTACCCACTTCTGAAGGGCCGGTTTATCTATAGTTTCTTCTAATTTTTCCATTATGCCCGTGGTTAGAACCAGTTCAACCTTTCCGCCCTTTTCCAAGGCGTTCAAAAATATCTGGGTGGTGGAAAGATCAAAAACCGAAGATAGATGTTTAATATTCTTACTTTTAGATATCATGGCCAGCCTAACGTCCTGGGGCTTCATGATATCAGTTTCAGTGGCCTTGATTATTAGCGAATTCTCCAAACAACCTATATCCTTGAAAAGGTTGGTGGGGATTGCACTGATATCATGGTGTAAAAATAAACTCTGCAATTTATTCAAAGAATAAACAGATTTAACCAGATCTATCAATTTATAAGCTGCTATTTCACCCTTCTGGGAGAGAGAATAATTTCCTGACTCTCGAAAGATCAAATTCTTTTCTTCCAGTTGACTCATACCATGCAGTATAGTGGATGAACTAAGATGAATGTCCTTTCTTAGATCAGCCAAATTTTTTGAGCCATCTTTCAAACTTATAATTATTTTTGCACGAACATCCGAGGCTATAAAGAACTTCACATCGTCCTTAACCTGCTCGTAAAGTTCAAACATGTGATCCATATCCACATTAATCACCGCAGACTATGAGCTAATATCTATATAGTTTTTGTCAGTTCAATATTATAGGTTTTGCGCTTTTTTGCTCACCCCCTACAAAGTTCACTTATGCTCATAATTACATGAATCTTTCGAAACGTTCTTTCCCCACTTTACAGATGGGACATATCTCAGGAGGTTCTTCCCGGGCACATAGATATCCACAAACTTTACAACGCCAGACAGGATAAGTTAAGTTCGATTCAACACCTCCACTTTTGTTCATAATCTTGGCTCGTTCATCAGGGCCTGGTCGTCGTTCTGGAATACAAGTAAACTTTTTTTCACCATTCAGTATTCTTTCTGAAACGTACAAACCACAGTAACAAGCATCATACTCCCCCAGATCTAGATCACGATAGTCGCAGGGACATATTATATCCAAATCCTCTTCTCTGTTACCAGAAGCCAGGCGACAAGGGCAGGCCTCGTATCCATATCTCTCTTTGTTGACCAGAATACTTTCTAGAAGTTCTTTGACAAATTCCTCATCCGGGCTGAAATGATATCCAGATGCTTCAACCTCCTTTTTAAGGTCATGATAATATTTTTCTATTTCTTCCGAACTTTTCCCTGAAATCATCCTATTAGCTCCATTATTTTGTCCTGGTCAAAACCCACGATACATTCCTGGTCATTGATAACCAGAGTAGGAAAGGATAAATTAGAATTCCAGATTTTAAGAGCTTCTACTGCTTCATCACGATCCGCGCCCTCCAGGAGATCTACGTAAACATAATCGTACCCCACCCCTAATTCTTCGATGAGTTTTCGGGTTTTATTACACCAGCCACAAGTACTTAAAGCAAATAAAACTATTTTACCTTTATTTTCGCCTTTAACATGCTTAAAATTCATTCTTTTCCCCCAATTTTTTTATTTATTAATTAGTGTAATGATATTATTAATAGTTTGTAATGATCAATTTTTTAAAAGTTATCTTTAACTATCCTCAGGGCACAAAACTCTCCACACATGGTACACATATCCCTAGTTGGCGATGCACTCCTTTCCCTATATTTTCTCGGTTTCACCGGGTCAACTGCTAGTTCAAACTGCTTTTCCCAGTTGAAGTTTTTTCGGGCATTAGCCATTTCCATTTCCTGATTCCAGGCATTATCAATTCCTAAAACAATATCAGCAGCCTGTGCAGCAATCCTAGATGCTATTACTCCATCTTTAACTTCCTGGAGATTGGGGATGGATAGGTGTTCAGAGGGGGTTACGTAACATAGAAAATCTGCACCGGAACTGGCCGCTATAGCCCCACCTATAGCAGAAGTTATATGATCGTATCCCGGAGCCATATCCGTTACAATGGGGCCCAGAACATAGAATGGCGCCTCTTTACATATGGTTTTCTGGATCTGCATGTTGGTTTTTATTTGATTTAATGGAACGTGCCCCGGACCTTCCACCATTACTTGAACATTCACAGCACGTGATCGCTGAACTAATTCTCCCAGAATATTCAGTTCAGCTATTTGGGGGATGTCGGAGGCATCAGCCAGACATCCCGGGCGTAATCCATCCCCCAGGGATATGGTAACATCATGTTCCCGGGCTATCTCCAGTAAATAATCGTAATTTTTAAAAAGAGGATTTTCTTGCTGATTATGAATTATCCATGCCGCGAGAAATGCTCCACCACGACTTACAATGCCCATGGTCCTTTTTGACCTTTGAATCTTTTCCACCGTGTCCTGGGTGATGCCGCAATGAAGAGTCATGAAGTCCACACCTTCACGGGCTTGTTCCTCAATGGCTGAGAACATATCATCCTCATCCATATCAACCACGGCCCCTTTATTTTTAGAAGAGATAATACCTGCCTGGTATATGGGTACTGTGCCAATGGGTGCTTGAATAGCATCAATTATGGCTCGTCTTACTTCTCTAAATCGGGGGCCAGTGCTCAGATCCATTACTGTGTGAGCCCCGTATTCTGCAGCCAAGATGGCTTTTTCCACCTCCTGCTGAGGGTCATCCAGTTCTGGAGAAGAACCCACATTGGCATTGATCTTGGTGCTTAATCCTTTACCAACACCTATAGAAGAGGTTTCGCGGTTAACATTACAGGGAATGACTATTTTTCCAGTTGCAACTCTTTTCATCAATTTTTGGGAACTTATACCTTCTGTATCTGCAACTTTTCTGATTTGGTCAGTTAACTGACCTTTTTTGGCTTGTTCCATCTGTGTCAATTTTAATCCCTCAGTTTAATATAGAACCAGGATAGAAATAAATCTATGATAAGCAAGCTTCAAGCACAGGATATCATGATCCAGGAAGTACAAGTAACATCCCCCCATGACCTGGTAGCTGCAGCCAAGCTTAAAATGATGCGCTGTAATGTGGGTGGTCTTCCAGTGGTGGATGAAAAGAAGCTAATTGGTATTATAACCCACCGGGATATTCTGCTGGCTGGTGGCGAAGCACTGGGGCTTAAAGTTGATGATCTTATGAGTAAAGATCTTAAAGTGGTGGAGAAAGATACACCCATCATGGAAATTACCCGCATCATGGCAGATATGGGTTATCAGCGGATACCTGTAGTTGATGACGGGAATTTAATTGGACTCATCACCCAAAGCTCCCTGATAAGGGCCCTATCAGGCTTGGATGATGAGGAATAGAAAAGGTTAGATCAATGGATCCGGGATTTTTGCCTTCTTTTTTTCCTTTAAACCACCTATCTTTTCAATTCTCATTTTAAGAAAATTTTCACCATTACTACTGGCAGCGTAGATGGGTATGGAAGCACC
The DNA here is from genome assembly GCA_029556335.1 of Methanobacteriota archaeon. Classification (GTDB taxonomy): domain Archaea; phylum Methanobacteriota; class Methanobacteria; order Methanobacteriales; family Methanobacteriaceae; genus Methanobacterium. Next base: position 32,147 of record JAKQFA010000026.1, on the reverse strand, counting down.
TACTGAAAACACTCTGTAGTGCTCAGCAAGAGATCTCAGATGTTTAGATGCACAGCTGGTGATAACATCAGCATATTTAAAAAGCTCCTCCGCGTCATCTAGGGAAATGCCAGTAGTGTGCACTGCAAATATGTAGATTTCAACTCCGAGATGTCTGATTTCTACCTCTCTCAAATCCCTTGCATCAGCAGCATCAGCCACGGTAACGGCAATTTTTTGATATCCCTTATTTATAGCCTTTAAAACTCCTTTTACCTGGTTTATTTCAGCAGTTTTTATATCAAGTACTTGATCTGCATCAACAGCATAAATAATCTCTTCAATGGGTGTGGTACTGACAATTCCAGAGATCCTTCCACCTATACCCTGGATTAGTTGTGGATCTTCTATTATCACTGTGCCGCATCCTTCACACACGATAACTGCACATTCAATTAAATTTTCCTCCAGAAGCGTGCCCAGCGTCTCGGAAATACCGAAGGACAGGAAATCTTTCATTTTGAGTTGCCTTTGGGGTGTGCACATACCAAAATCTTCTATTCGAAACTTAATATTCTCTTCTATAGTCTGAAGGTCTATTTTCTCCATTCCCCGGTATTTGTGGAAGAGGGGGCAGTATTCAATTTGTGGCTCCCCTATTTCTACAACTTTACCATCTCTAATAACGATCCGGGCTTTTCCTAAGGCTTCCACCACATGTTCATCCACCATAGTCACCACTCAATTCTAGTATTCTATTATTACTAGCCACTATTCATAATAAGATAATTCCAGATAAACATCGAAAACTTTAAGAAAGATGAGAATGAACACCATATAAGCCACGCCGGGGTGGCTCAGTTGGTTAGAGCGTACGGCTCATAGGGTATTAAGCAATGCTCTGACTTATTCCTGGGATACCGTAAGGTCGCGGGTTCGAATCCCGCCCCCGGCACTCCATCAAACTTTTATTTTATGAACAAACATTAAGATCAAGAAAAAAAATTAAATCCTTACTTATTTCGCTGATCCAACTCCGAACCGCCCCTACAGAACGAATCATATTTCAGCTGGAAATTGGAATGAATAGGACATTCAGAACATGCACATTGGTTAATGTTCACATCACAATTGCTCCTACCCATCATGCAGAACAAACCCTCTTCACCTTCATCAATACACTGGGTATAGGTGGAGCAAGTGCGACAGATGCATAATTTCTTTTTTTCCATGTCAAAAACATGTTCTAACTGTTCTTCAGACATTTCAGACATCTTTTCAAGGACTTTTTCAAATTTATGCACATCAAACACCATACACTGTTTATTTTTGTAATTCATTTTAACCTCTTCATAGCTCATCATTGTAATCAACACGCATGAAGGGGTTGATTCAGGTATTTTTGACAAAAACACCCAATTTAGTAGAATTAACAGATTTAGAAGGAGTTAATAGATTTTAATCCGTTTATACCCCCTGTTCATTTCATCTGATCATAATATCGAGATTCAGTATAATATTTTTGATATACTATAATGTAAGAGTTCATATAAGGGTTGACATGGAAGGCATTAGTAGTTACACCAGTTAACAGTAATTTATTAGAATACTACCATCGAGTGTGAGGAAATGGAAGAAAAAAACAAGGAAAAGGAATACTGGCAGATGCTGGATCGCCAGAAGAAATTAATCAGTACCGAAGAACAGCTTCTGTTGAAAAAATCTCAAATACTGGTGGTGGGTTGCGGTGGTATTGGAGGAGCAGTTGCAGAGATGCTGGCCCGCATGGGTATCGGGAAAATCAGGGTGGTAGATAAGGATCATTTCGAAATTTCCAATTTAAATCGACAATTAATGAGTGACACAACCAATATTGGACGCTTTAAAGCAGAAGTAACCAGAGAAAACCTGCTTAAAATTTCCCCACAATTGAATGTGGAAGCATTTTCCCAGGAATTAACAACAGAAAATGTGGCACAGCTTTTGGAAGGCTGCAGTGTTGTGATTGACGCTCTAGACAACCTTTTCAGCAGAATAATACTTAGTAGAGAAGCTTTAAAAAGAAATATTCCCTTTATACATGGAGCAATTCACGGAACCAAAGGCCAGATAACCACATTCACTTCCAGAACAATTTCTTATGAGAAAATGTTCAAATTACCATCCCATGGAAAAGATTTAACCCCAGAGCTCATGGAAGAATTGGAAAAACTAAGCCAAGAGATCCCTCCCAGCACATCTTCAGTGCCCAATATAGTGGGATGCATACAAGCCTTTGAAGCCATGAAAATAATTATTTCCCGGGGTTCACCAATTTTTGCCCCGGATATGCTGGTATTCGACCTTTTTAAGAAAAATCCTTTTTCACTGGTTAAATTGTAGATTTTTTAGCCGTTTTTTTCTCCATTTATCAGTTCAGTATATTCCACCACATAATTTATCTACCAGTAAAAGGAAACATCTTTCCGGTGTAATTTTCAGGGAGGTTTACTCAATGGAAGATAATGTTGGAAAGGTAATCCAAGAAATCGAAAGATGCGGCATTAAATTTGTACGGCTACAATTTGTAGACATACACGGAACTCCCAAAAACATGGCGGTTCCACTGGCTAAACCAGACGATTTTGAAGAGATATTGAAAAACGGACTCCTATTTGACGGTTCTTCAGTGGCTGGTTTCGTGAACATCAACGACAGTGATCTCATTATAAAACCTGACCCTGACACCTTCTCTCCCCTTCCCTGGAGACCGGAAGAAAAAGGCGTTTGCAGATTTATATGCGACATCTGCCGGCCAGATGGAACCCCCTTCGAAGGGGACCCGCGTTACATATTAAGAAGAACCCTGGAAAAAGCGGAAAAAAAAGGTTACGAGTACAATGTGGGACCTGAACCAGAGTTTTTCATTGTAGAAAAAGATGAAAATGGAAAAATACGTCCCCACGATAGCGGAGAGTACTTCGACGTGGAACCGATGGATCAGGGCACAGACATGCGCCGCGAACTGGTTCTGGGATTGGAGGAACTGAAGTTTGATGTGGAAACCAGCCACCATGAGGTGGCTCCTGGTCAACACGAAATAAGTTTCAAGTTTGATGATGCCTTAAAAACTGCTGATGCAGTTATAACTTTCAAACAAGCCATAAAGGCCATCGTAGATAAGATGGGCTATCTGGTAACCTTCATGCCCAAACCCTTCTTTGGAGAAAATGGTAGCGGTATGCACTGCCACCAGAGCCTCTTCCAAGATGGTGAAAACCTATTTTATGATCCAGAAGGAAAATACGAACTTTCCCAGGAAGCCCTGTACTTCATGGGGGGTCTCTTAAAGCACTCCCCAGCACTGGCTTGTGTGGTGGCTCCCAGTATCAACTCCTACAAAAGGCTGGTACCAGGATACGAAGCCCCAGTATACATCTCTTATGGGTTGAAAAATCGTTCCACCCTAGTTAGGGTGCCTGCTTCACGGGGAAAAGGTACACGCATCGAATTTAGGTGCCCAGACCCATCATGTAACCCCTATTTAGCATTCGCATCCATGCTGGAAGCAGGGCTGGATGGTATTAAAAATAAAGTAGATCCTGGAGATCCAGTGGAGATCGATGTGTTCGAATTGGACGAAGCTGGTTTGGAGGAGATAGGTATAAAAACCTTACCTTCCAGCCTCTGGGAAGCGTATCATGCTCTGGAAAAGGATGAAGTTATTAAAAAATCCCTGGGTGAACATATATACCCCCGTTTTTACGAATTAAAAAGAAAAGAATGGGATGATTACAGGATACAAGTATTCCGATACGAACAGGACAAGTACTTGCAAATCTAACTCCATTTTTTTCTTTTTTTTAGAATCCTAATTTTTTTGCCATTAAAAAAAGGATTTAATCTCTCCTCCCACTACTTTAACAGAAATAGAGGGTGAAGTAATGCCACAAGAAACAGACCGCAAGATGATGGAGATTTTAAGGATTCTAGCGGAGCACAAAGATATTCTAGGTGCCAAAACCATAGCCGAATATCTTAAAAATCGAGGATATGACCTTGGAGAAAGAGCAGTCAGATACCACATGGGTATCCTAGATGAAAAAGGGTTTACAGAACGAATAGGCTACGCTGGACGTCAAATAACTCCAGACGGTCTCAAAGAACTCGAAAAAGGCCTAATCTACGATCAGGTAGATTTTATTTTCTCTAAATTAGAGGACATGATGTACCATACCACCTTGGATCCCAACACTGGCCAAGGTAACGTGGTGGTCAACAGCTCCATATTCCACTACCAAGAGGAAATTATGGACATAATAAGTTCTGCATTCGAAAAAGGAATAGCAGTAAGTCCATTAGTAAAAATAAACCAACTGGAAACCTCATCCAACCTAGTAAAATTAGAAACAGTGTGCGGAACCACCATCGATGGCATGTTACTGAAGGCCGGAATCCCAGTGGTGCCTCGATACGGTGGTCTGGTTAGAGTGGAAGATTACAGTCCCCTGAGATTCACAGAATTAATTGCCTACAAAAAAACATCCATGACGCCCCTGGAAGCCTTCACCAACCGCGAAATGACTTCAGTTTTAAAAGTCATTTCAGAAGGACAGGGCAATATTCCCGCCAATTTCAGGCTAATACCCGGTTCTGCCCGGGAAAAAGCCATGGAATTGTTCGGAAAAATGGAAAAAATCGGAATAACCGGCCTTTTAAAAATGGGGGAAAAGGGGGAAAATGTTCTGGGAATCCCTGTGGACAATGATATGGTGGGTATTGCAGTGATCGGAGGAATTACCCCTCTTTGTGCGGCTAATGAGGCCGGTTTCGACGTTAAGATAAAAACCGCTGAAAGTAGCATTGAATTAAAATATATGAAACCCCTGATAAGAGTTAAATCAATACTAAAGCCACCTTCAGTCAATGTCCCCCAAAAAGTTAAGTTTTTACTTTCCAAAGCCTGGAATTTTATTGAAAAGGTAGATTTCGACTTGGAAACCCATCAGGGCCAGGTAATTGCCAACATCTCCTTAGTGGATGGGGAATTGGTTGATGATGTTCTGGAAATATTCCACCGGGTGATGACATCCCGACCCGAGTACTGCACAAGCAAGTACTTCCAGATAGTGGATGGTCCAAATAATAAAAAAGGGATAGCCACCATCTGCAGTCTTACCATTGATGGCATCTTGACCAAGAATGGCATCGCATCTTCCCCCCAGTATGGAGGCATACTGGAAACCGAAGGAAAAATTCCCCGATTTATTGAATTTACAGCCTACAGTGGTTCATCCATGGATCCCCATGAAATATATCTTTCCAGGGGCATGACTTCAGTCCTTAGTTCCCTGGATAAAGGCGGTAAAATATTGGCCAGCCTCAAAGAGATTCCCTACGTGGCCAGGCAAAATGCGGTGGATGTCTTGGAAAGGGTGGAAGAGGCAGGATTTTCCATATTGAACATTGGTAAACCCAGTGAATTAATTTATAATGCCAAAGTAGAGCGCTATCACGTTGGTATCGTGGCACCTGGAGGTTTAAACCCGATTGCAGCCGTTAAAGAATCTGGAATAGCTGTGGAAGCTAAAGCTGTGGAAACCATGATGAATGTAAAGGATATGGAAGAACTCTAAAACAATTCCTCATACAATAAACATGTACCCCCCAAAGTTCCTTATCATTTACTAAAGTAGGAGAAAAAGATGGACTTCTTTACATATACACTAATTCTGTTACTTGTCGGTTTGCTGGTTGGATTTTTAGCCGGCCTTTTAGGGGTGGGTGGGGGATTCATTATGGGACCAGTCCAATTTTGGCTCCTCAGCTACCTTGGTTTGGATCCGAACCTGGCCATTAGAGTGGCCTTTGCCACCAGCCTGACCGCCACCATACCCACCGCCATGAGCGGAGCAGCAGGCCATTATAATAAAGGAGCAGTCGATTCAAAACCCGCTTTAATTATCGGCATCCCCAGTTTTCTTGCTGCTTTTCTAGGGGCGATTATTACCAGTAAAGCTCCAGCCAGTACTCTTAGTGTTGTTTTTGGAGTTGTGATCATTATACTGGCCCTTTGGATGCTGCGCTCAGAGAATCCGGACACTACTATACAAAGTAGACACATGACACCTATTTTAATAATTATTGGACTTGGAACTGGGTTATTATCCGGAGCCCTAGGTATTGGTGGTGGAACCATCCTCATACCCATGTTGGTGATGATCATGGGGTGCAGTATGCATCGAGCCATAGGAACCTCGGTGACAGTGGTTATCTTCACCGCACTGGGAGGAGTAGTATCCTACATAATCAATGGCTGGAATGTGAGTGGTCTACCACCCTACTCAGTAGGTTATGTAAACCTTCTGAACCTAATAATCCTGATTATCGCCACGGTACCAATGGCCCAAGTAGGTGTTAAAGCTTCTCACATGATCCCAGCCAAGAAATTGAAATATATTTATATCATCCTGATGATCTACATTGGTCTGCGTATGATGGGTGTTTTTTCATGGCTTAATCTGCCAATATAACAGGCAAAGACATTCATTTTAATCTACAAATCTCTTATCCGATCTTTTGCTGTTGGCTTCATGATGTTTATTTTCAAACCAGCCAATGGTAATTGTTTCATCATCATTTCTATCAAAATGTGGTATATAGGGCTTAATATCTAATAATGGGGTTCCATCCACAATATCCACGTTTGAGATGTGGATTATGTTTCCTTCGATCTTCTCTAACCTCACCACAGACAATCCAATGGGATTTGGCCGTTTAGGAGCCCTGGTAGCAAATATACCTCTTTTTTCTGTGTCGAGAAATGGTTTTACCTTCAGAGAATGACCATTGCACAGGTGGAGATGGTACAGTAGGATGATGTGAGAAAATCCTTGGAGATCTTTTAAACCTTCTTTGTACTCGTTTTTAAGTTCAATTTTTCCTTTAACTCCCTGGGCACCAATGGGTTGGATGGGCATTCCATGGAGATCTTTGTAGGGGGAATGTATAGTTCCAATTGGTTCGTATTTTACTGAATTCATGGTCTATCACCGTTAAAGGTACTTCGAATTGTAAATTTTTGCATCAAGTATTTGTATTGCAAATTAAATAATATATATGCATATCGATGATGGGGTGATGTTATGAAAATGAGTGCACGGAATATGCTCAAAGGAAAAGTGGAAGGAGTAGAAGCTGGAGCAGTGATGGCCAATGTTAAAATAAAAATAGAAGCTCCTGACATAATCACTGCCATAATAACCAAAGATTCTGTCCAAGATCTGGATATTAAAGTAGGAGATGCAGTAGTAGCCATCATAAAATCTACCGAAGTCATGGTTGGAAAAGAATAGGTTTACTATTCTTTTTATTTTCCTTTTTTTTATTATTAAATGATAATAAGCAGCGTTTGGGAATTTTTAGACCATTAATACTGATTTTTTTGTTCTCAGATTTTATGATGAAAGAGGTTTTCTAATTTTCTACATGTTTAATCTCCATATCACATAAGAACGATATCAGTTCAAAGGTTGTCCACTAAACCTGTGGTTATTGACATGGATAAATGTGGAAAAATCAAGACCACCTAGGGAAGGCCTATACATAAAAAATATGTGAAAATGGCGCAATAGGGGATGATGAAGAGGATTAGCAGGAAAACTGCCCCATAGATGCAACTGAAGTTATAAAAGTCATTGAAAGAGAAATTTTGCAGGACACTGGCTAATGCGAGTGATTCATTTATGCTTGTATGGATGTTTGTACATAGAATGTAGTTAGCATCGTTAATAATAAATCATCTATTAAAGAGCAGTCCTGTGTTTTTTGCGATGTGTGTATTAGGTATGCCCTCTAAACTGCTTTATCGCGGCATAAAGAGGATGAGCATGGAAATATCCTTTCCAAACCTTGGCAGAGCAAATTAGTCTGCAGAATCCAATACAAATTCAAGCTCTCCTTAATTATTTTATTTTCCTAACAGTTAGTATGAATATCAAAATATTATAACTCGATTAATTTTTAATAAAATAAATAATAACATTATTAATGAAAATGTTCTAATTTTCATGATTAAAGCGATTAATCGTGTTATGGCTAAGTTATAAAAAATCAAACCGAAATGTTAATATAGTCATATCGGATATTTGATTACAGAATATCATACGGGAGGAGATATGCATACAAATCAATACTAAAGTGAGTAAAATAGATTATAAAGTAGATTGGAATGATTTATGGAATCAATCATTGAAAAATTTGCCTGATAAAAACAATTCAGAGTCTTGGGATAATATTGCGCCTAAATTCAATAAATGGATGGAAAAAGATGACTATCCTGAAAAGGTTCTAAGCAGAATCAAGATAGAACCGAGTGATAGCATTTTGGATATCGGATGTGGTAATGGGGTAATCACCATCCCATTGGCCAAAAAAGCTAGGAAAGTAACTGCAATGGACATTTCCCAAAAAATGCTGGATATATTAACTGTAAAAGCTGAAAAATCAAAAATCAACAATATTAATATTGTTAATAAGCGTTTAGAAGATATATCTACTGCTGAAATTGGGAAACATGACGTAATTGTGGCTTCCCGTTCACTTAATGGTGTTTCCAATATCGAGAAAGAACTGAAAAAAATCAACCAAATAGCCCAAAAATACGTTTACATAACCATTTGGGGGGCTGATAGCCGGAAATTTGAGAAGGATATGGCCCATCTTCTGGGAAGAGAATCCTACAGCCATCCAGACTACATCTACGTTTACAATATTCTCCATGATATGGGTGTCTATGCCAATGTGGAGATGTTGGAATCTAACACTCGCGATTACTCAACTGTGGATGAAGCTCTTGAAAGGCTCAAATGGAGAATTGGAGATTTAAATAAATTCGAAGAATCTGTTTTAAGAGAATATTTGGAAAGAAATATGATTAAAACCCATGAAGGAAATTTAACCTACTCCCAAGGTAGAGCAGACTGGGTTTTAATCTGGTGGAAAAAAACAGTTTAATAATCTAAAATCGGGGTGATACTGTTGGATAATAAAAATAAGACTATATTCGCCATAATCGTGGTTATTGTTATTGTTGGTACTTTAGGTGCCTACGTAACATATTATACGCCCATAACTGGTGGAACAACACAAATAACAGACATGGTTGGTAGAAATGTTACTGTACCGGACCAGATCACCAGAGTAGTTGCAACTTCTCCACCAACAACCAACTTAGTTTATATGCTGGCCCCAGAAAAGTTAGCCGGTTGGAACTTCAAGCCAACTGGCCAATACATGAACCCTAAATACAAAAATCTGACTGAAGTAGGCGGCTGGTTTGGAAAACAGACGGGAAACTACGAAACATTTATTTCTATTAATCCAGACATTGTTCTAGAAGGTTCAAGCCCCCTAGCTAATTCTAATGACACAATAATCGAGCGTCAGAATAAATTTGGTTCTATTCCAGTTGTGGCAGTTCTGGATGTTTCCAATGTCACAAAATTTACCCCATCCATAAAATTCGTGGGACAAGTTCTTGGATCTCAGGATAAAGCCAACAAACTCGTTTTATTTTATGAAAAAGTGTATAATCAAGTGAACAACACAGCATCCCAAATTCCAGATGAAGAGAAGAAGAAGGTGTACTATGCCGAGGGTGCAGAAGGTTTACAAACTGAACCTACAGGTTCCCAGCATTCACAACTAATTGAGCTGGCGGGTGGTATAAACATAGCAAATGTTCCTCTAAAACAGGGAATGGGAATGTCTGATGTTTCCATTGAACAAGTATTGAAGTGGGACCCCGATGTGATACTGGTAGGTGACCCTACCTTTTATAAAAAAGTCTACAATGACACCAAATGGCAGAATGTCAAGGCAGTTAAGGAAAAACAGGTCTTTTTAATACCTCAGGACCCATTTAACTGGTTTGATCGGCCGCCCGGTGTTAACATAATTCTAGGAATACCCTGGACCGCAAAGACCATTTATCCGGATAAATTTCAGGATCTGGACATGAACAGCTTGACTAAGGAGTTTTACTCCGAATTCTACCATTACCAGTTAACTGATGACCAGTTGAACAATCTGCTAAATCCTCAGCCATAATTGATGAATAGGTAATGGAAAATGTCTATGGGTAAGAAAATCTGGCAGAATATACCTCTTACTACTGTTCTAATAGCTCTGCCTATTTTTTTATTTTTTATTTCTTTTCTCATTGGGAGATATCCCCTATCTCCACCAGAAGTAATTTTAGCATTATTATCAAAGGTTTTACCAGTGAAAGCTGTATCTCCAGCAGTTTATTCTATTGTTTGGGAGATAAGATTACCTCGGATCATGGCTGCTCTTTTGGTAGGAGCAGCACTGTCAATCGCCGGAGCTTCATTCCAGGGAATATTTCAAAACCCATTAGTTTCTCCGGACATATTAGGAGTGACCTCAGGGTCAGGTTTCGGTGCGGCATTAGCACTTCTTTTGTCTGGCAGCCCTTTCATGGTACAAATATCTGCATTTTGTTTTGGTCTCATTGCAGTCGGCCTTACATACACCATTGGCGGTAGTTTCAGAGGGTCCAAAACTTTAATAATGGTCCTCTGTGGAATAGCCATATCTGCATTATTCTCAGCTTTTATATCTATAACTAAGTATTTAGCAGACCCTTATGATAAATTACCCGCTATTGTATACTGGTTAATGGGAAGTCTCTCTAATACATCGTTAGAAGATATTTATCTAATTTTAATTCCTATGATAATTGGATTTTCAGTTCTCTTACTAATTCGTTGGAGAATTAACATCCTGGCCATGGGAGATGAAGAAGCGCAATCCATGGGTATTGATGTTTCAAAATTAAGGATGGTTATTATTATTTGTTGCACCCTTTTAACAGCAGCAGCAGTGAGTGTCAGCGGCATTATAGGTTGGGTTGGCTTAGTTATTCCTCATGTAACCCGGATGCTGGTTGGACCCGACTATAAAAAACTATTACCCGCCACTATATGTACAGGGGGTTTTTTCCTTCTTTTAGTAGATGATGTGGCCAGGAACTTAACTCAGATCGAAATTCCCCTGGGAATATTAACCGCCCTTATAGGGGCGCCTTTCTTTTTATATCTTCTTAGAAAAGGAAATGAGGGATGGTCATGAAAAGTCATATCAAAGTAGTTGATGCTAGTTTTGCCTATAATGGCAGTGGAAATGTTTTTGAAAATATCACTTTCTCCATTGAAAAAGGAGAAGTTTTGTGTATTCTTGGACCAAATGGTACGGGAAAAACTACCCTAATCAAATGTTTAAATCGTCTTTTAAAGCTTAATACTGGTAATATATTCTTAAAAGACAAGGATATTTACTCTTTTAACAGTAAAGATCTTGCCCGCCAAATCGGTTACATACCCCAGGCCCATAACCCTGTTTTTCCTTTTAAAGTTTTAGACGTGGTTTTAATGGGTCGTGCCCCCCATCTAACATCTTTGTCTTCGCCATCAGAGAAGGATTTGGTAATTGCCAAGAAATCCCTGGAAAAACTTAACATTGACCACATGGCCGATAAGCCCTACACCGAATTAAGTGGGGGGGAAAAACAGTTGGTATTCTTTGCACGCGTTTTAACTCAAAAACCTGATATTTTACTTCTAGATGAACCCACATCCCATTTGGACTTTGGAAATCAAATGCGAACACTGAATATTATCGATAAAATGGCAAATGAAGGTTTTACAGTAATAATGTCCTCTCATTTCCCGGACCATGCATTTATATCTGCAGACAAGGTAGCTATAATGAAAGATTGTGATTTAATCGATTATGGGACACCAGATGAAGTGATAACCGAACAAAACCTGGAAAAAGCCTATGATATCCAAGTTAATATAATGGATTTGGAAGAGGGGCGTAAGATCTGCATTCCTCTCGGATAATTTATGTTCATTTAAAAAAATCAATGAAACCATGAGGTAATAGTATGGGTGATATAAAAGTCTATCTTGATAAAGGAAAAGAATTCCATGGGGATATTTGCCCAGGAATAGTAATAGGGACCAGGATCGCTCTGGCCGGATTGAGAGAACTGGGAATGGATCCTGACCAGCATAATCGTGATTTGATTGTTTACGTGGAAATAGATCGTTGCATGGCAGATGCAGTTCAAGCTGTCACTGGGATTACCATGGGGCATAGAACACTTAAGTACAAGGACTATGGCAAATTCGCGGCCACATTTCTGGATCTGTCATCTGGAAAAGCTGTCCGAATATCTGCAACAGACAATCCACGTGAAAAACCAGATGAAGGTAACCCAAACATGGAGGGGGTGGTGCAAAAGCTTATTCATGCTCCTGAATCGGAATTATTGATAATTGAGGAAGTTGATGTTGATATTAGGGAACATGACGTACCCGGATTTCCAAAATACAAAGTATATTGTGAAGAATGTGGAGATAAGGTCTTGGATCGTAGGGAAGTCATTGTTAACGGACAAACACTCTGCAAAGCTTGTGCTGAAGGTCCTTACTACCAAAAAGTGAGTAAATGAAGCTAATCAACGATTTAATTGAATCCGGAAGAGAAAATAATTCCTCAGTAAAGGATGTGCGGGTTGGCATATCTTGGACGGGTGTAACCGGAAGATATGGAGGAGTTTCCAAAACCTATGGAATCCCAGTTGTGCACGGAAATTATACGCGTGATATGGGAAACTTGACCAGTAGAACAACATTAGAACTGGCAGAATATGTTAGATCCTGGAACTTAGTAGAGGCCAGCATTGGCGTAGCTGCCATAAACTCCCTAATGAAGCCCAGGGGTAAAAAAGACATTAATGCCCAGGATATTATCATCGAGGAAAGTAAAAATAAGAATGTCACCATGGTGGGGAAGTTCCCTAAGATCGCAGAGATAAAATCAGTTGCCAAAAAGCTGTGGGTCCTAGAATCAGACCCGACACTTCTGAATCCAAAAGAGGGAATTATAACCGAATCAGCAGCAGAAAGCGTTTTTCCAGGAAGCGATATCATTGTCATCACCGGTTCCGCCCTCATAAACAAGGGATTGGAACATTATCTTAATCTAGCAAAACAAGAAGATGCTTACACCATCATTATGGGTCCAAGCACACCTTTAAGCGATGTTTTATTTGATTACGGGGCAAATATGCTTGCTGGAGTTGAGATATTAGATCCTGAAGCTATTCTAAAAAAGATCAGCCAGAGTGGTGGTATGATCAACACCCGCGTTTGTCAAGGTGAAATTGGATTCAGAGTTCTGGAAGGATGAAAGATAAAAAATGGAAAGAAATTCACAAATAACAGACTCCCTGTCACTCAATGAGCCCCATGCACCAGTTTATCCCCTAATTGCCAGTCAGATCACCAACAAGTTTCAAATCATGAAGGGAGTAGCCATTGAGGTGGGTAGCGGTCCTGCATCTCTTTCTATAGCCATGGCACGAATTACAGAACTAAAAATATATGCAATGGACATTTCACCGGAAATGTACAAAATCGCTGGGAAAAACATAGCTAAATGTGGTTTTAAAGATAGAATACTTCCGATGCTGGCCGATGTCCATCAGATGCCATTTCCCGACAATTATGCCCATCTTATTTTCAGTCGAGGATCCATGTTCTTCTGGAAAGACCTTGCCTCCGCCTTAAAAAAGATATATGCGGTTTTAAAGCCAGGAGGAGCTTCTTATATAGGGGGAGGATTTGGAAACAAAACCACGAAGAAATTAGTCAAAAAAACCTTTAAAAACCAAGAAGAGAACTATGAGAGTCCTCCTAAAATAGATATAGCTACTCTGGAAATAGCAGTTCAAAAAGCAGAAATTAATAATTACCAGTTACTAGATGATGAATCCGGATTATGGGTTTTATTTGAAAAAAGTATCGAATAAAATAAAATTTGCCATTACCTTCATTCACGTGACGCGTAACTTCGACGAAGCATTGATACTTGCTGATCGAATCGCCATCATGAAAGACGGTAAAATCTCTCAGGTAGGAACTTCCACCGAAATTTTCAGACAACCAGCTGATAATTTTGTGGCGGAATTTGTGGGAGCAGAAAATATAATCGAATGTATTGCTAAAAAAGACGGAGAAAAATTAACTTTAATCGATACTGGTAATATTTCAATATACTCCACCGAACTAAAAAGAGGACATGTCCATATTACAGTAAGGCCGGAAGATATTATACTATCCACAAAACAGGTAGAAACCAGTGCAAGAAATGTATTCAAAGGAAACATAATAGAAATAGTGGATACCGGTGCTATTATAAAGCTAACCATTGATGTTGGGGAACCAATTGTTGTCTTTTTAACTAGACAATCTTTTTTAGATATAGAACTAAATATTGGGAAGAGTGTGTGGACCTATTTTAAAGCAACGGCGGTACATGTATTTTAGTCTCGATAGATCTTTTAACTCTAAATCTTCTTAAAAAATGTATTTCATTCCAATAGATCGTGTGATATTTTTTATGATATCCATAAAATAACCAATCAAAACTGCTCAAATCAAATCTTTGCAATTATCACACTTTAGAAAATAACTTCATATTTCGATATGTTTATATATGCATTTCATTATATTATCAATTACCTTCGAAAGAGTTGAACTTGGTCAACCATACCATTTGTCCTTTGCACTAGGTTCATTCCACACATCCAACACTGCAATAGGGCAAATTGTTGGTACATATAGAGTGAAGAGATGTTTCGTCTATACGTCTCATTAATACATGTTTCTAATATCTAAATACCCATTGAGAAAAAAAGACGAAATTATCTTCATTTCTCTTTCATTCTATATCTTACTGTATCCTAAACATTGTAAAGCGAATAAGATAATAACAATGCAATTGCATTTAAATATCCGTTCTTATGCACAGTAATAAGAAAAAGCGATTGTAAAAAATTCGTGTATCGTGAAATATTTCTAATTGCTAATAAAAATTAATATAATCAAATATTTTTGCTAATTCTAATTTGAGTTGTATGCGAAATGTATATATATGCATTTCTAGTTAATTCTAGTATCTTAGTGTTAGAACATTTTGTGGAGGTTGAAAATGAATTCTAAAAATATTGCAATAATTGGAATTATAGCAATAGTGATCATAGTGGCCGGATTGTATGCCAGCGGAATGTTAACTGGTGGGAATGCACAAGGAAACATCACAGTCCTGGCGGGAGCCGGAACTATGTCGGCTATGAACGAGTTGAAAGCAGCATTCGAAGAAAAATACCCTGGTACGACTGTTAACGTACAGTATGGTAACAGTGCCGAAATTTTTTCCATGTTAGAAACTCAAAAAAGTGCTGATCTCGTGGTACCTGGAGATTTAGTATTTATGGATAACGCTAAAAAGAAAGGTTACATTGTAAACGATACAATTACTTCCTTAGTGTATCATATCCCGGTCATTGGTGTTCAGAAAGGAAATCCTAAAAACATAACTCAATTGTCAGATTTAGGCCAATCTGGACTTAAAGTTGGCTTGGGAGATGTTAACGGCACAGCAGTAGGTAAACAAGCCATCAAACTATTGAACAAAACTGGAAATCTGGAAGCAGTTAAAACCAATGTGGTTGTCTATGCGCCTACCGTGAATCAGCTTATGACCTACCTAACCTCTGGACAAGTAGACGCTGCCATAGTAATGAACGACACCGCGTCCAAAGCTGCAGCCGAAGGCAAAATCGATATTATCACCATTCCAGAAGATCAGAATGAAATTGGAACCATCGGAGTGGCACTAACCATCTTCAGCAAAAACAAAAATACAGCCCAGACATTCCTGGAATTCGTATCTTCTCCGGAAGGAATGGCTATCTGGGAAAAAAACGGTTTCAAACCGGTGAAGTAATATCAATAGGATATGATGGTGTTCCATTTTAATCGTAAACTTCATCTGAAATAAAAAACAAAGACGAAAAAATGAGAAGTAAGTTGGAAATATCCTTCATATCCATATCTTTTATTTTTACCAGTATTTTGTTCCTTATTATTGGTAGTTTATTTGTTATTCCCTCATTCGAAGGATTTGTAAATGCATTTTTTTCTGATGAGATACAATTCGCTTTGAGATTAACCTTATCCACTTCCATAATCGCTGCTTTTGGTGTGATGATAGTGGCGATACCCACCGCTTATTCTCTGGCCAGATACAATTTTCCGTTTAAAAGTGCAGTGAAAAGCATTATAGACCTTCCCATGGCCTTTCCAGAAATCGTGCTGGGTATTGCCATATTAATGCTCTTTGGTAATCCTTTAATCGGGAGTATACTGCATTCTTTGGGAATTAACATTGTGTTCACCACCACCGGCATCATCATTGCCCAATTCTTTGTGGCCTTCCCCTACTCAGTGCGAATATTGTACTCCACCTTCAACTACGTGAATCCTAGGTATGAATTTGTTTCCAGAAGCTTAGGTTACGGGGAACTTGAAACATTAAAAAATATCACTTTACCACTCGCTAAAGGCGGTATATTCGCTTCTTCAGTGGTCACCATAGCAAGATGTATTGGAACCTTTGGAGCAGTCTTATTGGTGGGTGGTGGAACTTATTTAAAAACAGAAACTCTACCCATTGCTATTTACTATAATCTATCCCTGGGAAGTATAGATAATGCCATTACAGCGGCGATAATACTAGTTTTAATTTCCTTTATAGCCATTTTCGTCCTGGAGAAGTACGCTTATCAGAACATCGAAGGAGCAGGTTAGATCTCATGTTTTTAGAAGTGAAAAATTTATGCGTGGACTTGGGTCAGTTTCACTTAACTGGTGTGAATCTTAATTTAGAAAAAAACGATTACATGGTTATAATTGGGCCCACCGGCTCTGGAAAATCCGTGTTGTTAGAAACAATAGCTGGTTTTTTCCAGCCCCAAACAGGGAAGATTTTCCTGGAAGGTGAAGACATCACTAACCTTAACCCCGAAAAAAGAGGCATCAGCATTGTCTACCAGGACTACGTCCTTTTCCCCAACATGAATGTATTTGAAAATATTGCCTATGGTCTTGAGAAAAAAGTTAAAGACAGAGAAGTTATAAAATCCCGGGTATATGACATGGCTGATCGCCTCAAAATTGAACATTTACTGGATCGAAATCCTGAAACCCTGAGTGGTGGAGAAAAACAGCGAACAGCCATCGCTAGGTCCCTTATTGTTGAACCCAACATCCTGTTAATGGATGAGCCATTCAGTGCCCTGGATGTTAACACCCACGCCTATCTGACAGAGTTAATAAAAAAGGCAATCAGCGATTATCAAACTACCTGTATCCATGTAAGCCATAACTTTAATGATGTCTGGAGTTTAGCTGAACAAGTGGCAGTGATGAAAAACGGTAAGATCCTGCAGCAGGGTATAGTAGCAGATGTTTTCTCTAAACCTTGTCATAATTTTGTGGCTGACTTTGTAGGTGTTCACAACATCTTCGAAGGAGAAGTGGTTGGGAAGAGTAAAGGCATCACTGATGTGAAAGTTAATCAAAATCTGATTTTGCATAGTTCAGATACTGATACTAATGATGATAAAAAAGTAATGGTAGCAGTACGACCTGAAAATATAATATTTTCCAATCAATCATTTGTATCGTCCATCAGAAACCAGTTAAAAGGCATAGTTACTGATATCATACTCATCGGCCCCACAGTTTGGGTAGAGGTAGATGTGAACGGCACCACCTTTAAAGGGATAATAACTCCCAGTTCACTGGACATACTGGGAATAAAAAAAGAGAAAGAAATATATTTAAGTTTTAAGTCAGTTAACGTCAAAATAATAGACGAGGAGCAATCTTACAGTGCACTATTTTCTGCTTGAAATAGAAGCCACTGGGAATCTTTTATTTCCAATACCTCCGGAAAATTTTTTATTAGACTAAATATAAATTTAAAGTAATATTTGATTAGAGGACTTTTCATGGACCGATCAAAAGAAGGACCACAATACCGATTAAAATTCGACGAATCAATAATTCTCGTTAATAAAAAGAAATTCAAGCTTCTAAAGTTCATAGATGAATGTAACTCTATTATGGAAGCCTCTAAAAATGCAAATATCCCCTATCGAAGTGCATTGAAGTACATTGAAGATCTTGAAAAAGAGATTAACAGGCGAATTGTAGCCACCCAGAGAGGAGGAAAAGGTGGTGGTGGTGAAAGTAAACTCACCGACGCAGGAAAATCTATCTTAAAAGAATACAGGAAAGTAGAGAGCATTCTGAAAATGCATGCCGATGTTAATGAGATTGAAGGTAACATTGAAGAAATCGACGTAGAGAATAAAATTGCAAACATTCATTTAAATGGAAAAAAAGTGGTTCTTCCCCTGCGAGGAAACTTCAAAGTCGGTGATCGAGTCCTAGTACTAATAAGTCCTGACGATATTTTTGTGATGCTGGAACCCCACGAGTCCAGCGTACGGAACATATTTCCAGGGAGGATCGTGGGTATGGAACTCAAGGACAATCTAGTGCGTTTAAATGTAAATCTCGGCAATACCTCACTTTTTGCCGATATCACAGAATATGCCCGGGAGCAACTTAACCTGACCTTGGGAAAAGAAATTTACATAGGTTTTAAAGCAGCAGCATTAGCCATGGTTAAGATATAAACACCACATTATTCTTCGAATTCTTCTTCACAAGTATCTATGGTGATTAGAGTCTCGTCACCATCCTGGGGGATGTGTTTAACTTCAATTAAATCGTATTTTATTTCTTCAAGATCAATATCTACGGTACTATGAATCGTGTCCCCATCCAGTTGAACTAGTATTGTGCAGCTCTTTTTTCCGCCTTTGAGCACACAGGTCTCTATGTTTATTACCTCACCTGGAGTGAAAACTCGATTGTAGGACAGTTCAACATTGTCATAGGCCTTTACGTTCTTTTTAACGTAATCGATCACTTCTTCACAATCCATCGTTAATTCTTTCACCATCATAATCACCCCACTACATCAAATTTTATCCACTAATCTTCCACCACAATAATCCTGGAATCTTCTCCATGAGTATGTATTATTTCAATAAGATCATCCTTTATGGCATGCATGTTTATTCGCACCGTCTGGTTGACCAGTTCTCCAGTCAAGTGTAAAGTAAGCTGAAGGAATTCTTCCCCGTGTTCTTCTTCCATTTGAATCCCTAAAACCTCTCCAGGAGCATAAATACGATTATATGAAATTTCAAGAATATCATGGGTTTCAACATTCTCTTTGAGATAGTCTATAGTCTCATCGGCCTTCAGAAATATTTCTTCTTCCATAAAAATCACTTGATAAATTGTTATACAGTAACCTGTTAAAAAAAATTTTGTTTTTGAAAAAAAAATTAAAAAAAATGGGTGAACAGAGATTATAAGAATTCTCTGTTTTTTTCTGCGTTGAGGTAGAGGCCACCTTTACCATTTACAGCTATGTCACCAATGTATTTGATGTATTTTCCAGAAAAGGTTTTTCCATCGATTTCTGGATCAACAACGACACTGTCGTAGACAAATCCTTCCAGGAGAATTCCCAATTTTCCTTTGATAAGGATGTTACCGTTTTTCATCTGACCACCTGGCCAGCGGGTAACGTCCCCATCGATCTGGATGAATCCTTTGTTCATGTGGATTCCTGCTAAGATGTCGCAGTCTCCTTTTACATAGATTTCTCCACCGGATAGACATTCACCGAGTTGTTTACCTGCATTTCCATGGAGTATGATTTTACCTCCACTCATTCCCCTCCAGTCACCGATGTAGGAACATCCGCAGAATTCTCTGGTGTTGCCCATGATTTCCAGTTCACCGCCTTCCATTTCACGACCGGCGTAACTTTCGGCATCACCATTGACGGTGATTTTACCACCCTTCATTTCTGCTCCGCAGTGCAAGTCAGCATCTCCGTTTACTATGATCTCTCCGGCTCCCATCTTACAGCCAATGTACTTTACTCGGCCGCAGTCACCATCGAGGACCATTTTAACTTCTTCTGGACTTTCTGCAGTTCCTTCCACTTCTATGTCGAAGTAGTCAGTTAATGGGAATCTTCGGTTTCCAACTGGTACCTGGTAGTTTTCGAAGTCTGCTTTCTCCCAAGTGAACACTTCATCTGGGATGAGTTCATCGAATTCTAGGGCTATTTGAGATTTTTTCTTTAAGGTTAATGTTATTGTCTTCACTCTTAATACCCCCTTTATTTACCTGCCTGGACCTCTGTCACAGTTGGGTAAGGTGTGAAATGGTCGTGTACTTTGTAGTTTTCGAATTTAACTGTGTAGAATCGTGTGAATGCTGGCATGACCTCTTTCATCACTGCTTTTTCCTGTTCTTCGAAACCTTTCACATTGGTCCATAGGGTGTGGCTGGGCACGACCTTAACAATTTCTCCATCTTTAACTAGGATCTGTCCGTCTTTGATGGTGTACATGGCGTTTCCAAAGGCATGTTCTATGGTGGCTGGTTGTTTAGAGGGGTCGATGTCATTGGGGTTCAGGTCGTAAACGGCAATATCTGCATTGTAACCTGGGGTTAATTCTCCTCTGTCCTGGTATCCATAGATTTTTGCAGGAGCTGCCCTGGTTATGGTGGCTATTTCGTTGAAGTCGTATTCTCTGTCGAAGCTTCCCAGGCCAGTTCGTTTGTATGACCATACCCGTACTTCCCCGTTATCCATCATTTCTTGTCGGCGCTCTGCGCTCATGAGCCAAGAGATGATTCTGGGGTAGCGGATGAATGGACCAGCATTGGGGTGGTCAGTGGTCAAACATACTTGCCAGGGATCTTTTATTCTCATGAACAGTTCTAGTCCTACACCCCACTGGAAAGATGGAACTGGTGCTTTTCCAGAGTAAATAAATGGAACAATTCCGGATCCAGTTTCCAGTTCGATGTCTTTGTTAGCCCATTTAAGACCATTCAAAGAGTGCAGGTCAAATTCCATTGGACCATCCGCAGTCATGGTAGTGGTTTCATCCAGGGTCACCTGACCGATATCACAGGTTACATGTTTGTTATTGTTTATGTAATCTGCAACTTCTTTGGCACCTGATTCCACATCCCGCCAGCTGGTTCCAGCATAGGAATGGAACTGGGCATGGGTTAGGTGTATGGTCTGGTCTCGTAAACCGCTGCTTTTTTCGATGTCTTTAATGCAGTCCAGGGTGTTAACCGTGGTAGGATAGTTTCCTGGGTGCCCCAGGTCGTTGGGATGTACGTGTATGGAGTGTGGTAGTCCTAACATTTCATTGGCCTGTGCTAGAGCCCTGATCACTTCTCTAGCCGTTACATCAAAGTAGGGTACAGGATCATCAATTCCATGAACGTTTCCTCCCCATCCCCATGCTTCAGTTCCACAGGGGTTAACGATTTTTATTCCATAACCTTTAACTATTTTGAGCCATGAGGACACGAATGCGGCTATTTCCTCTACTTTTCCCTCCTTAGCCCACTGTAACACAAACCAGTTGTTACCAAACAAAGGAAGTGGAGTGACATCTATGTTGGGGATGGCAGTGATCTCTTCATGGGTGTGTTTTGCTTCTAGAGGGGGCATGGCAGCTTCAGTCACTGTTCCATAACCCATCCTAGAGTATCTGTATCCTGTTGCAGGGCAACTGGGTATGGAAAATCCAGATTCTGATCTGCAAACATCTGTTTTAGGAGTTACACCTTTTCTTGAGTCTTCAGGCCTGTATAACCGCCCTACCACGAGTTTTGGTCCAGCCACGTGGGCGTGGGGATCCACACCGGCAGGCATTACAATCTTATCTGTTACATCCAGGACTTTTGCATCAGAAGAGACGCTACTAACGATTTTTCCATCCTTGAACATGACGTCCATCTTCTCACCGGCGATTTCGTTGGCCGGGTCGTAAACTATACCGTTTTTTAGTATGTATTCCATGAAATCACCTTATTTACTGGCTACTGCGGCTTCTTGATCTTTGATCTTCTGAACTCTTTCTAGGAGCTCTTTAATGATCCATTCGTCGTCTCGGCAGGTTTCAGGTTTTTCGATGGCCTTCTTCATGTAAATAGGCACACCATCCATTCGGTAGCTGGTACCTGCAGCTTCTATACCCACAAATGATCCTGGAAGCACTACATCCGCTATTTCAGTGGATGGTCCCCAGTGTATATCTACCTGAATAACTGGAATTTCTGCCAGGTGTTTGACTGCACCTCCAGGGTAATGGGCTCCGGGGTCGGCAGCTATGACCATGAAGACGTCACATTCCTTCCTAGTCAGAAGGTCTATGGTGTTAGTTTCTCCGTTCATGTACCTCTGATATCCCCGGCAGAAGTCCACACCATATGGGAATCCCATTTCAAATGCCATGAAAATGTTGAACCCATTTACATTGAAATGACCCCTCATAGGTGTTAGCACCCATTTGGTGTACTCGTTGAGGTCGGTTAACATTTCAATGGCCATGTCAATGTTCCTCTGCTTAGAGAGAGTGTGGGTCAAGCCCAGTCCAAAGTATAACGCTCCGAACTGAACATTCTTCATGGCTTCAGCTAATTCCATGATGTCTTCTTTAGGTATTCCAGAAACAAAGTCTTGATCAATTTCTTTTCCTTTTAAGGCCGCCCTTATTGCGTTATAGAATCCATAATCACCGTTTTGCTCAAATCCAACCCATATATCGGACATTTTAGCAGTGTCACTGTATTTAGGGTCCATTGTTACCAATGTACGGTCAAATCGTCCCCTCTGTCTGAACCATCCACGGGGGAAGGTGCTGTATCGAGAAAGGTGTCGAGGGTGTGAGTTCATCGGGTTACTTCCAGTGTAAACAATCATGTCTGCACGGTTTTTTACTTCACCCAAGGTCGCAACAGGGTATCCTACGTTTTGAACTGCTTGTAGTGATGGACCATGGCAGATTGTTGCCTGGTTGTCCAGTACAGCTCCTACTAGCTCACCAAGCCGGATACCATACTTCATAGTTTCAATGGAAGTTTCACTCCAGCCATAGAATATTGGTCGTACTGCGCCAGCTATGAGTTCGGCTGCTTTGTCGAGGGCAGTGTCCCAGTCAACTTCCACAAGATCACCGTTTTCATCACGGACCATGGGGACTAAGAGTCTCTGATCCATGTCTTCCATGATTTTACTGGCTCCCAGTCGACAGGCATGCCGAACGGCAACTACATGTCCATCTTTAACTAGGCAATCCAAATCGTCGCAGTTGCATCCGCAGAAGGCGCAGGTGCAGTTTTCTACGATCTCATCATAATCAGTTACAGGTGGTTCGTATGCCACTTTAAGGCCTCCTTATTTCTTTTTAAAGACGGGCTTCTCACCAAGTGATTCTAATTCAGAAATGGATTCCTCGTCTTTTACATATTTTTTGTAGACTGCCCTCATGAGGTCAGCCATCAATAAAACTTCTTCGTCCGATTTTTCTACTGTGCAGTAGATACCCTTGTAGGTGGGGTCGCAGCAACAGTAGGTTTCGTGGCTTGTAATCACATTGGCCCAGGGACCTTTGGGTATGAATATGGTTCCTTCGTGAGGTGCGTCTCTGGAGTGAACAGCAGAAGTCACTACTTCACCCCAATCCGTTGTTACTTTTACACTATCCCAGTTCGCAACACCTAATTTGGCCATATCCTTAGGGTCCATGTATGATACTCCACATACCTTTCGGTATTCATCTTTACAGGTTGAACCTCTTTTTTTACATGCCCCTTGGTAGATGTCTGAGCCGGTGTTCAGCATCATGTTCAATAGTTTTCGTTCTTTGGCAGTTGGTTCATCTAATTTAACAACTTTGGGAACGACGGGTTTGTCTATATAAGTCATTTTTTCACCTCATTCCAGCCATATAGCATCTACGGGGCAGAACAGTTGGCAGGTTCCACATTTGGTGCAGTTAGCATCGGTGAAGAGTTTGATTACTCCGTTTTCCACCATCATGACTACTTCTTCAGTTTTGGGTCCGTGTCCTCCTGCTACTTCAGGACTTATAGATACATTTACTGGGCAGGCCACTACACAGACACCACATCCCAGGCAGTTATCTTGGTTTACTTTCAGTTCCATCATTATCACCCAAATCTTAGGTTTTTAGAGACTCCATCTTGTTCTTCCATGACTTGGATTTGGTTGGAGTATAGTCAACATCGGTTCTCTTGACGGTAATAGCTTCTACTGGGCATACGTTTCCACATGCACCGCAGTATATGCAATACTTTTCATCCTTGAATACTTTATCCACTATTTGTCCCGGTTCTTCAGGTTGGGGGAAGGATAAAACATCACAGGGACAAATATCCACACACGCTCCACAGCTTGTGCACTTGTCCTGGTCTATGGTTAGCTCTCCCTTGAATGGTTTCTTTACCTTGGCAGCATCAACTGGGCAGATTTCCTGGCACCATCCACATCTTACGCATAAATCATCGTCAATGAATGAACTTCCTTCAATTTCTGCAGCTGCAGGATCCAGGTCGTATTCTCCGTAGGAACAAGTCCTACAAACAGCCTTAATGGCATCCACAGGACATACTTTGCGGCAGATAAGACAGTAGACGCATTTATCTTTGTCCACGTTTATATCAGACGATACAGTAGGATCTGCAGATGTTGGTATCTTGTGTTCTAGAGTAATGGCATCAGCGGGACACATCTCTTCACATATACCACAATCGATACAAGTTTCCTTATCGATTTCTATTTCACCAGTTACCAGTTTAGCCCTATCTGGCAAATCACGGGCTATGGTGATCGCTTCTCGGGGACAAGCCGTTTCACAGGCTTTACAATATATGCATGTTTCATCGTCAATTTCGGCAGAAGACACGTAATGTGGATAGACATCCATGTCTTTTATGGATTCACCATCGACAGTGAAGTCTAAGGCGTCGACTGGACAACCAACACTGCACATACCACAGAGAACGCATTTATCCTCGTCAATACATATTTTCGGTACATCAGCTTCATTTCTTACAATTGCACCGATATCACCGAGTTCTATTGCTTCAACAGGACATACTTTTTCGCATATACCGCAGCCGATGCAAAATTCGTCTTTGAAGGACAGTTTTCGCTCTTCTTCTGTTGATCTAGATATATCAAAGTCCAAGGCTTTGACTTCCTTCGTATTAGTAACCATTTTCTACCTCCAAAATTTCTATTGAATTGGTGGGACAGTTATCCCTACAAATAAGACACCCACAGCACCAGTCGGAATCTATACGTGCCTTGAGATTTTCTAACACAATGGCCTTCATCAAACATGTATCTACACAAATTCCACAGGCAATACAGGAATCCTTTACAATAGCATCCCATTTAGACTTTGAACAGGTTTTAACCATTATTCTAGTCTTCTCAAGATCATCTAGAAGAGCGTAGGTGAGCAGTAAAAAATCTTTGGGACACATTTGAGTTATGGTCTCCGCTATTTCAATAGAACTCCAAGACAGGTTGCGGCCATTTAAATAATGAGAAATAGTTGACCTGTCGACATCTAATGTCTCCGCGACTTCCTTTTGACTGAGTCCGTTTCTGACAAGTTCGACCGCTGTCAGATATTTCAGACCAGATACTATGTGCCTAGGCATTTGGACACCATGTGTGTTAATTACACATCGATTCTTAGTTTATATATACATTCCTACATGCAAAGATGCAGCATGGCTTATATATGAGTGTGTGCTAAGCACACCCCATGGATTTTATATTAAATATGTGTAAAACAATGAAACATCGAATAACCTTACTATCCACATTCACTAAAAAACATGGTTATCAAAGTTCAGGGTGCTTTAATGTCATTGAACAGTTTGATCAGCGTTAAAAAAGCTACAGAAAGAATTGAAAGTCTGAAATTTCCCTTAAAATCCCAAAATATTCCTCTAGAAACTGCTTATGGGCGAATTAGTGCTGAGAATATCTGTGCCCTTTTGGATGCGCCACCATTTGATAGGGCTGCCATGGATGGCTACGCTCTGCGATCCATGGACACAGTTCAATCTTCACCAAAAAATCCATTGTATCTGGATGTTGTAGATGATATCGGTGCTGGTGAAAGTTCCAATCTTAAGTTAAATCAAAATCAAGCTGTGAGAATATCTACCGGGGCTCCGATTCCTCCTGGTGCTGATGCAGTGATTATGAAGGAGAAGGTTGAAGAATCAGATTTCCAGATTAAAGTAACAGAAGGGGTAACCATCCACCAAGATGTTGCCCTAAAGGGTGAAGACTTCCATAGGGGAGACGCACTTTTGAGTGAAGGACAATTATTAAACCCGAATCAAATAGCCCTTGTTGCTTCGGCAGGTATAAACCAAGTGAAGGTGGTGAAAAAACCTGCAATCGGGATTATAAATACTGGAAATGAGTTAATAGAACCTACAATTAATCCAAAGCCCAACATGATCATCAATTCTAATAAGTACGCCCTGATAGGGCTTGTTGGAGAATGTTTAGCCAGATCTTATCAGTACCTGTGTAAAGATGACTTGGAAGACTTGAAAAAGCAGCTAAAACAAGCTGCAAAAAGTTATGATGCAGTTATAACCACAGGAGGAACTGCCATAAGCAAGGGTGATGTAGTATTGGAGGCTGTTCAAGAACTTGGCGAGGTTTTATTCCATGGTGTTTCAATTAAACCAGGAAAACCACTGGGCTTTGGTATTGTAGATGGAAAACCAGTTTTTATGTTGTCAGGGTACCCCGTAGCAGCGGCAGTGCAGTTTGATTTTTTTGTTAGACCTTCACTATTTAGAATGCAGGGAATTGACTTCAGAATGAAGTTTCAAGAATTTGAAGTCGGTTCTGAGGTTAAATCTGCAAAGGACAAATTCACAGTGATGCGTGCCTGTCTTGATGATGAAATCGTGTATCCTCTAAGAACCAAGGCAGGTATAAATAAATCAATAACCAATTCCAATTGTTATCTTATCTTGGATGAAGACACCGGTAAATTAAATAAAGGTGAAATGTGTCCAGTTATAAAATATGAAGACCTAAGGATTTGTTGAAAAAGTTCTAATAAGCTAACTATATTAAAATATTCGTGGAGGAATGATATGAAAATAGTAGGTGTAATCGGTACCAAAAACACCGGCAAAACCACCCTAGTTACTAAAATAGTCCAAGAATTAACTAACCGTGATTACAAAGTGGCAACCATCAAACACACCCACCATGACTTTGACTTAGAGGGCAAAGACACTTGGAAGCACCGTGAAGCAGGGGCAGAGCTAGTGGTCGGATCAGGTTTGAACACCTTCTTCCTCGTTAAAGACCAGATTGAACTGGATAGGATCATCTACATCATCGAAAAAATAACTGGACCTGACTACATCGTGATTGAAGGATTAAAGCATTCTAATTATTCAAAAATTTCTACTACATCTAAGTTAAAGGATGATTTCACCATATGCAATGTTAACGTGTTTGAAATGGGGAAGAAAGATATACGAACCATTGTGGATATGATAGAAAAGCGCAGCTACGGGACCATACCATACTCTGATTGTGGAGAATGTGGATTTGAAAACTGCTTAGAAATGGCAGGAGCTATTGTGAAAGGAGAAGCTTCCGAAGAAGAGTGTAAAATGAGAAAGTTCAAGGAAGTGGAACTCTTCATTAGAGAGGAACGGATTCCGTTGAGTCCTTTTGTCCAGGATATTCTTAAAAGCACAGTTATGGGTATGGTTAAAACTTTGAAGATTGAAGATGATATGGATATCAATAAAGAGAATGTGGAGTTGTTTATAAGAAATGGTTAAAATCGATAAATTCGAGAGGCCCATCATATCCCTCCGAATCTCCATTACCAATCGCTGTAATGTTAAATGTTTTTACTGTCACCATGACGGCATCATCCCCCAGAAGTATGAGATGACTCCAGAAGAGATTATGAGAATTTCTCAGGTGGCCAAAAACATTGGTATAATAAAAATAAGGCTTTCTGGTGGAGAACCACTCATAAGAAAAGATATCATTGACATCGTTAACAGCATATCCAAGATAGGCTTTACTGACGTTTCAATTACCACCAACGGCATTCTCCTCGAAGAGTATGCCCAGCCATTGAAAGATGCTGGACTTGATAGGATTAACGTGAGTTTTGATACTTTAAATCCAGAAACTTATCGTTTTATAACTAAAAGTGATTATGTTAACCAGGTGAAAAGGGGAATTGAAAAGGCAGTTGAGGTGGGTCTTTATCCAGTGAAGGTGAACATGGTGGTAATGCGGGGTCTCAACCATGAGGAGATATGGGATATGTTCCACTTTTGCAAGGAAACTGGAGCAGTCCTGCAACTTATAGAACTCCTTAAAACAGAAAACTGCCCTGATGAAGATTTTTTTGATGACTACTACTATGATATGAGCATCATCGAGAAAAAACTTTTAGAAAAGGCTGATAACGTGAAAACTCGCCGTTTTATGCAGGATAGGAAGAAGTATTACCTTGAAGGCGGAGAAATTGAAGTGGTGAAGCCCATGGATAACACCGAATTCTGCAAAAATTGTACCAGACTCAGGATCACCCCCGAAGGAAAATTAAAACCTTGTTTACTTCGTAATGATAACTTGGTGGATTTGATGGAACCCATTCGAAGGGGTGTATCTGATGAATACTTGGAAAGCCTATTTGTAGAAGCCATCACCAACAGAGAACCATATTACGCTGGCTGTTAAATCTTTAGAACATAAAGGCCGGTTTTCTTTTAAATTATAAGTAACCTACCTCCAGTTACGTCGAATTATTAAAGGGTTTTAAGAATTTTTTCTGTAGATATTGCTTGGTGAACCTAAGAATAGAAGGTAATTAGACCAGAACTGGTTACAGCTTTGGGATAAAAGTAAGGTTCATATTATTAATATCCCTTCAACCATATCACATGATCAGTTAACATGTGTGGAGTGTAAATCATGGCCAGAGAATTACCAAAACATTATCAGAATATCAGGAAGCGTTACGAAGAATATGGTCAGGCTTTAAGTGAATTAGGAAAAGCTATGAAAGATGCCGGCCCATTAGATGAAAAAACATCACAATTAATTCAACTCGGAGCCTCTGCTGCCATAAGATCTGAAGGTGCAGTGCACAGTCACACCAGAAGAGCACTGGAAGAAGGAGCATCTGCCGATGAAATCTACCACAGTGTATTGATTTTGACCAGTGTCATTGGTTTCCCCAATGTAGCGGCAGCAGTTTCCTGGATTGACGACGTGGTGCAGGGCTAATTTTTCCATTTCTTTTTTTTAATCGGGGTGTTAAATGGATAACATTATTCAGAAAGTAAAAATAATAAAAGTCGGTCAGAACTCCCAAATTGTTGAAGACCGGGTGGCTATAGATGCCAAAATAGAATTAGAAGTCAATGGAGGAAAGATCGGAGAGTTTTATCTCAGTCCCATGGATTTGGAAGACTTCACCTTTGGTTATCTGCGGGATGGATTATACATTAAATCCAAAGACGAAGTTGAAAATATAGAAGTAGATAAATCAGTGATTAAAGTCACATTAAGCCCGGAAAAAACGGTGGTTGAAGGTAACATCGGATGCTATGATGGATGGAGAGACCGTGAACAGGAAATCACCAGGGTTGAATCTGATTTTAAAGTAGATAGAAAGGAGATTTTTGATTCATTCGATGATTTAATTGAAAAGGCACAGATTTGGTCTCAAACGGGAGGGACCCATGTGGCCGCCCTATCCAGTGATAATCATTTTATGGTTCGAGAAGACGTGAGCAGGCACGTTGCCATTGATAAAGTAATTGGAGCAGGATTAATAGCTGATCTGGATTTTTCAAAAAGTTACATAATATGCAGTGGTAGAATACCACCAGCCCGGGTTGTGAAATTGGCCAACGTAGGCATACCAATTATGATTACCAGAGCTGCCCCTACCATGGAAGGAATAAAAATGGGTGAAAAAGCCAATATTACCCTGGTGGGATTTTTAAGGGATGGTCGGTTTAATATATACACCCATCCTAAACGAATAGTGCTATGAAACCTTATTCACACCTATTCCAGTACGGTGTGCCTAGCCTTCATATCCTCCTCAGTTTTTCCCATCTCCTCCATGAGTTGAGCTATGATCCCATCCAAGAAGACCAAAGTGGTAACCTCAAATAATGTTCCCAGCGGGGATAAGGACTGATGCTTACCATTAATTTGCCGTGCTAAATAGTTCTTTTCAGAATCAATCTTGGTACGCCCTCCCACGTGCACCACCAGATCAGCCATCTTTCCCAGTGTAGAATCCACGTAAGATGTTACGGCAATAATCTTAGCCTTTCTTTTCTGGGCTATTTTAGCAGCACTGATTATGGAAAGTGTTTCACCTGAGCCAGATATTGCCAGTAGACAATCATCACCCATAATGGCAGGTGTTATGGTTTCACCCACCACGTAGACACTAATTTCAAGATGCATGAGGCGCATGGCAAATGCTCGCGCCATCAAACCGGAACGGCCCAATCCCATAACAAATACGTTCTGGGAAGTTTTCAGTATGTTGTTCATGGTTTGTATGTTTTCAGGGTCCAGAGCATCCGAAACTTTTTTTACATTGTCTATTATCTCATCTATTGCATCCTTTAGAATCAAGGGTTCATAATTAGACATCATCTTCATCTCTTATATCTGAAGATGGATATAAATAATTTCATATGAGTAAGGGGATGTTCCGAAAACTTCTCCGGTGTTACCATGGATATACAACCCAAGCTGAATTTAGTAATCAATGGCCATAATTTTAGTTACAAACTATTCGAAACCCTTCATTGTATTTCAAAAACATTTTCCCAGAGAAAGGCAGCGAAACGTCTGGGAATATCTCATGCAGTTTTAAATAGGCGCATAAAAGATGCTGAAGCCAAGTTGGGCTTTTTACTGGTGGAAAGCTCCGGTTCGGGATCGGTGCTGACCAGTCATGGTTTGGAAGTAATTGCACAGTACCAGCAGTTAATGAAACGGTTGTCCGAGCATAAACAACCAGTTATATGCGGAGGACACATCTCAACAGGCCTTATGGATAGTTTATGTCATAATTATGGTTTAGACTCTGTAATTTATAGCACTGATGATCTAAGTGCCCTGAAGTTAGCAGAGATGGGCTTGGTAGATATTTTAACCCTTGATGACCCAGTGCATGTTTTTATGCGGGATTTAGACTTTACACCCCTTGCTTACGACTATCTAGTCCTGGTATCCCCTCCTGGGACGGAAGTTAATAGTTTAAAGGATCTGGAGGGTCAAAATTTCGTGGAAGTACCCCATTCTGCACAGAGATTGGCTTGGAACACCCTTGATCATTTAAAGATTGATTACAACATTACAGAAATTTATAACTCACCCTACACAGCTTTTAAGAAAGTACAGGATAGCCAAGATCTTTACAGCTTCCTGAATCGCAGTTTAACCACCGGGTGGGAAATGTTCGCAGATGACACGCGTCATTTATTAACATCAGTGCTTTGCAGTACCCAAAGTAGGCTGGAATCGTTTATAGATTATGTGTCTGGCAGGGGCCAGCGGGTAGTTGAAGATCGGGGCTTTGAAAGAATTTAGTTATTTTCATGGCAATACTATTCTCTATGTAAATTCATTAGCCAGCACCCACACTAAATATAAATATCCTAAAACTAAACATAGCCGTGGTGATTTATCTGAATTATAATAGGGATTTGCTGGCTATTGGCCATACAGCCTTTGATTACATCATAAAAGTTAATGAATTTCCTCATGCTAACTCATCCACTGCTATAACCCGTATGAAAACATTTTATGGTGGAGCAGCGGCTAATGTGGCCATGGTGGCCTCTAAACTCGGACTGAAGACCTATCTGGTTTCAGCGGTAGGTGAAGATTACCCTGGCTCCGAATACGAACAGCAGATGAAACATATGGATATCGATACCAGCCACAAGATTCTGATTAAGGAAGATAAAACCCCCACCGCATTTGTATTTACCAACAAAGACCATGATCAGATCAGTTACTTCTATTGGGGTGCAGCTACCCATTTTAAAAACGCGAAACCACCACTCAATGCAATTAGGGATGTGAAAGCTGTTCATCTGGCTACTGGCGATCCAAATTTTAACTGGAGATGTGGAGAAGTTGCTCGCCAGCATGACAAGTTAATTTCATTTGATCCCGGACAGGATCTGCACATGTACAGC
>JAKQFA010000015.1 GCA_029556335.1 Methanobacteriota archaeon | reverse complement strand
TTCGGAGGATGATTCTCTTCTGCGGATCAGGGAGTACTGTCAGGGGGATCTGGTGGTGGGTTCGGCT
This sequence comes from Methanobacteriota archaeon, assembly GCA_029556335.1. Classification (GTDB taxonomy): domain Archaea; phylum Methanobacteriota; class Methanobacteria; order Methanobacteriales; family Methanobacteriaceae; genus Methanobacterium. The sequence continues at coordinate 36,531 of JAKQFA010000015.1, read as the reverse complement.
TTTTTCACCTACAACAGTGGGAACAAGCCCATCCAGGTCACGGAGTTAACTGAAAAGCAGGTCCGTAGCAAAATGAGGGAAAAAGTAGATCGTCCTAAATCCTCCTGCCAAGCGCCAGAAGCCAGGAATCATCTCACCCTCATAAAAAGCCAGAAAAACCATGGATTCGCAGATGGAAACAACCTTGGCATGATCTATGCACTTAGAAACTTAAATCCACAATACATCCTTCTCCTAAACAATGATACAGTGGTGGATGAGAAGTTCATGTCGGAAATGGTTAACTTAGCTGGGAGGGAAAAGGAGATCGGATTTGTTGGATCCAAGACCTTTTTCTATGACGATAAAAATGTTTTACAAGCAGCTGGCGGGGGCTACATCGACCTTTTGAAGGGCGAATCCCATGAAGTGGGCTTTAAAGAATTGGATAAAGGTCAGCATGATAGGATCTATGAACTGGATTATGTGGGGGGGTCCTGTATGCTGGTGAAAAGAAATCTAATAGATAAGATCGGTCTTCTAGATCCCAAGTTCTTCATGTACTGGGAAGATGTGGATTGGTGCTACACCGGTAGAGAACATGGATACAAATCAGTGCATGCCTACAAGTCCCGGATATGGCATAAATACGGAACCTCCAGTGAAAACTATTTAAAAACTTATTATCATAATCGAAATAGGCTTTATTTCACACGGAAACACGCGGATAAAAAAGTCTATCAAAAATTTTTAAAACACTACCTGAAGGATGTTGCCCTGGAAAGCGGATACCAACTAATTTGTCAACGCAATTGGGCCATGTTCAAGGCTTTAATCAGTGGAACTGTCCAGGGATTTAGGCTAAAACCCGGAGATGGAAAATCTAATATTGAATTACATGGAGTATAAAAAGAGGTTAAGGGTTGAAAATGGGTATGAAAATAGCGGTATTCCATAATTTACCATCTGGTGGGGCTAAACGGGCCCTTTATGGTTATCTAGATTACCTGGATAAGGGTGGGCATGAGGTGGATGTTTATGTCCCCTCCACTGCTGATGAAGAATTCATGCCCCTTAAAAATGTATCCAGGAACTTAAAAATTTTCCCTGTAAAAAAAACCAGAACAGGGTCCTTGTATTCCTCCCTCCAATATGTTCCACCATTAATTAAATCCATATCCCTGTGGGATTTAGAGAAAACTCAGAAAGAAATAGCAGAAACCATTAATTCAGCTGATTACGACTTGGTCTTCAGTGAACAGGACCAGTTCACCATGACTCCTTTTTTTTTGAAGTACATAAAAGGACCAACAGTTTACTACTGTCCCCAGCCTCCACGTAATGAAGCAATTCTAGAAGCAGTATCCCACCGGAAACAGGAAATAAATCCATTAAAAAGGTTACTCTTTAATTATCTGGATAATAAGGATTGGAAGCTGGATAAAAATAATATGTCCTATGCAAAATACATCCTGACCAACTCCTACTTCACCCGGGAGTCCATACTAAGGGTGTATGGAGTTAACTCCTACGTATCCTACCTGGGAGTTGATACCAGCTTGTTCCAGCCTCAAGAAGTTTCTGAAGAAAATTTTGTGCTCTCAGTGGGCAGCTGCAAGCCATCTAAGGGCTATGATTTTTTAACACGCTCGTTAGCATTAATAGACCCTGAAATACGACCCAAACTGGTCCTGGTCTCCAACTTCTCGGAGCCTGGATGGGAGGATTACCTCCAAAAACTGGCCACCCATTTGGATGTGAACCTGGACATCCTCCATCTGGTGAATGATGAAAAACTTGTTTCACTTTACAATAAAGCCAAATTAGTACTTTACGCACCATATTTAGAACCATTTGGCCTGGTGCCTCTGGAAGCCATGAGTTGTGGCACTCCAGTGGTGGCTGTGAAGGAGGGTGGTGTCAGGGAAACGGTGATCCACAAAAAAACAGGATTACACACCGAGCGTGACGAACTCCTCTTTGCTGAAGCAACCCAGAAACTTTTAACTAGTGCAGAAAAAAGAGATGAAATGTCAAAAAACAGTATAAAAACGGTGCAGGAATACTGGACCCTAAAACATGCCGGGGACAGACTTATCTGGCATTTAAATCGATTGGTCAATGGGAACTAGTTAGCAGCCCAATATTTTTTCAACATAAAACTAAAAAATCAGTGATATCATGATCCCCAGGATAACTGTAGTTGTTCTTAATTGGAATGGTTGGGAGGATACTGTGGAGTGTTTGGAGTCGTTGTTTTGGGTTGATTATCCTTGTTTTGATGTGGTGGTGGTGGATAATGCTTCGGAGGATGATTCTCTTCTGCGGATCAGGGAGTACTGTCAGGGGGATCTGGTGGTGGGTTCGGCTTTTTTCACCTACAACAGTGGGAACAAGCCCATCCAGGTCACGGAGTTAACTGAAAAGCAAATAATGACCAACACCAGAGATCTGATACACAAACCATCTGATGATGGATCCGCGGTCCAGAACAAGCTCACCATCATCAGAAACCAGGAAAACCATGGATTCGCGGTGGGAAACAACATTGCCATTGGCTACGTTATGGAAAATTTTAACCCAGAATACATTCTCCTTTTAAACAACGATACAGTTGTTGATCCAGGATTTCTGACTAACCTGGTGGAGGTGGCAGAGAAGGACGAGAAAATCGGACTTCTGGGGCCATTAATATATTACTATGATGTGGATGGCCAGAGTGACGTGGTGGCTAACCTGGGGGGAAAGCTTGATCTCTCCCACTACCCGGGTTACTACGATCTGGTGGAATTCAACCAACTGGAAGACTTTCCGGGCCCCCTAATTGAATGTGACTGGATCTCAGGGGCGGCCCTCCTCATGAAAACCAGGGAAATACCTATCCACACCCTGAACCCGGAGCTTTTTTTTGGATGCGAAGATATTGACCTGGCCATTAAACTGAATAAAAAGGGATTTAAATCTGTAGTGGTTCTAAATTCATACATATGGCATAAAGAAGCAGTTTCCCGAAAGAAAAGAAGCCCCGATTCAGTGAACAGGGCTTTAATGGAAATTAAATCCAACTTAACCTTTCTAAAAACCCATAACAAGCATTACTACCGTTACTTACCCTTTTATACCATTCAAATAATTAAATTATACCTGAAAGTTTTATTGAAGGGCTAAAACGGCCATAATAATTATTTTTCCTTCTCATTCCTATAAACATATTCCAGGGCCTGGTTGAAACCTTCCATCATGTTTTGATAGGTAAATCCCTCCTTTATTATCTCTTTAGAAGCTTTTCCCATCTTCTCCTCCAGGGCATCATCAGACAGTATCCTGTGCAATGCCCCACAGAGTGCTTCAGTGTTTCTTTCCTCCACCACAAACCCATTTATCCCCTCTTTGATCATGAAGGTGTTCCCCACTGCATCACTGGTAACCACTGGCTTTGCAAAGTACATGGCCTCGTTAACCACCAGGGGACAGGCATCAGCGTAGTAGGTGGTTACAGAGGGCAGAACAAAGACGTTGCATAACAAGTAGTAGGCACCTAGAAGATCGTTGTGGATGTTCCCGGTAAAATGAACATCTTTTCCTAATTCCAGGTTATGGGAAATACTTTCCAACTCATCCCTACATTCACCCTCGCCTAAGATGAACAAGACTACGTTATCCATCCTTTTTTTTAACATGGCAAATGCAGGGAGCAGATACTGTACACCTTTAAGATCGATGAGACGCCCCACAAATAAGACGATCTTTTTTCCCTCCAAATCGTTTTCCCGGATGATCCTATCACGATGAAGATAATCTTCATCTTTCAGGGTTATGTTACTCACATTGGGCATTGTAAAAATTTTTTCTGGACTCACTCCCAGTTTAGAAAAAAATTGTTGATGTTTACTGCCAGGCACCAGCACGGCATCGGCCTGGCGGCCAAAGAATCCTGCAAATAACTTCACCAATCTTCGCTTGGCTGAGTTGACCTTCCAATCCCAATCTTCTCTCCACAGGATAAAGGGCTTCTTTTTCAATTTAACCAGGACAAAGTATAAAATAGTTTCAATTAGGTCACTGGGAGTATCCCAGCTTCCCCCTAGGAATACATCGTAATCTCCCATAACTCTTTTTATGGCACCCCAGGCTAACCCCCATTTCCTGGGCACCACTTGGTAATTCACACCATCCATACCCGGTATCTTCTGGGAGAGCTGGGTGTCGTAGATCTGGTTGTACCCCTTCACATTGGTGAATAGAAATTGAACTGGATAAGCTTGGCTTAAATCCTTAAAAAATGGTTTACGGTACCACATGGCGGTATGATGTACCAACAGTATCCTGGGTTTTCCTTTATTATCCCTGGTGGCTACCACCATACCTGGCTTCCTCCATTATCGTAGACACGAGCTTTCTTTTCAAACAAGTTGGAGTAGGGTGATAAATCCACTCTGATGATGTCGTTACCAATATCGATGACCTGGCCCCTCTGGACATTCACCACCCCCAGGAAAATGTAACCCTCCTTAATGGATTGGTTCCATCCGAAGAAGGAGTCATTGATTTTTCTATTATGGATATTTTCTCCGTATGCAGTGAAAAATCTGGAAACCTCCCTTCCATCGGAAAATATGGTGAGATCTTCCTGGCCATAACTGTACAGCCACTGGGCGGATTTAACCTCTTTATGGTAGATGTAGAGTTCTTGCCTGATGATGCTGTCATTTTCGTACTGTGCTGAATAGGGAGTTCCGAGCAAACTGTACTGTAGGTAGGTTGCACATGTAAACAGGGAAATTAAGAGAATCAAGATTACTACAACGTCCCATTGTGGTTTATTCATCCACTTGGCAATGGTTATGCAGCCTATGATAAAAACTGGTGCTAAGAATATTATTAACTGGAAAAATAGCCGGGATGCATCGTAGGCAATGGATATGTAGGGCAGGGCCACGAATAATATAAGAAGACCTATGGAGATTGCTATTCCCAGGATGTACTGGGCACCGAATTTTTCCTTGTAGTAGTGGTATTTACGCAGGATACTGTAAAGGCCCACCAGGATGGTGGCGAACATGGCATCATGAACCAGGATACTGATGGTGTTGGGTAGAGATTTAAGAACCACCCCCAGAACCCCCAGAACATAGGCACCCCGGGTGGCCATCAGTGCCGATGTTGTTCCACCTCCCCCTGCAGTGGTAGCAGCCACGGTTTTACCTATTACCTGGGCTCCGCTGGCAAACTGGACCTTGGCCACCACCAGGTACCAGATCAGAATAAAGGCCAAGGAGATGAGGATGATATCAAAGTTGGTGAAGACCAGTTTCCGGTCCTTCAGCAAACCCTCAAAGAAGGGGAGAAGCAGTATGGGCAGGATGAGTACGAAGGCCACGTAAGCCGTGGAGTAATGTGAAATTAGTGTAGAGACAATGAAAATGATGGTTAATATCTTTTTAACTGATTTATTCATTTCAAAGTCAAAAACCACCATAATAGTCAAAAAGAAGAATAGTATGGCTATTTCCTGTCGCACTGCACCTAATAAGCTGATGAAGAAGAGTTGAAACACGAAGAGAATTCCTGCAAAGAAGGCGTACCTCTGGGAGAGGTATTTATTTGCCACCAGGTACACGATGATTGGAATGGTGGACCCAGTAAGGGCCATGAAAGCCTTGAAGATGTACTCACCCTGCACTCCGGATAGAACATGGTAGATCAGGGGTAAAATGTTCACACTTATACAGGCGTTGTATGAATTGTAGTAGGAATTCAAATCCCAGTGGTAGTTGGAAAGACTTAACTGGTAACAGTAGTACTCCAGATGAACGTCACGGCCCATGAGGTAGGAGGAAGTTAAACCATACATTAAAAGCAAGCTAAGGCTGATTAACCACAATGCCAGGGGATAAGTAGCTTTGTGAACTCTTTTATTCAGGTAACCAATGGCAATGAGGTAGAGGGGTATTAACAGCAGCATGACCAGAAGCAGGATGTTATTCTGGGTGGTGTTCATGAGATAAGTTCCCAGAATAGATAGTAAGGGTAGTAAAAAGGGAAATAATAGTGGGGATAATAGTTTATCCTTCAAATCTATCTTAAAATTAAAAAGATCATCGCCACTAAAGTTAGTTTTATTCCTCCAGTAAACCATGACGAGCAGAATAATAAACACAAGATTCATGGCTATGAGCAGGGGTGTTAGGGACAGTGGTGATGCTAAGAAGGGGTATAAACTGTTTAGTAAAAGGCCCACACCCATCAGTAAGAAAATACTTAAACCCACCCATATAACAATTTTTTTGGCTAACTCCGTTGGTCCAGGTTTTAGTATTAAAAACATCAACAAACCTGGAATAGTGGAAAAAAATAAAAGGCTCAGGACAGGTTTTAGCACTGGTAAATCCAGGGTGATGGATAGATCTGTTAAAAGAAGTATCAACAGTAGTAGGGCCAGGAAACTTTTAACATTGAGTTTACTTAAATCCAACATCTTCTTGTTCACCTATGAATGGCGGGTTCTGATTCTTTTTCCATATATATTTCAAATCAGATATTCTGGTTATAGGACTGGTAATATATACGAAGTTTTGAGGGCCTTAAAAAATAGCTTGATTTTAGGTTTTATTTGATATAATAGTGTTATAAAGTTTTTCCATTTTCAGGGCCACACTCTGCCAGGTATATTTTTCCTCCACCAGTTTTCTCCCCCTTACTCCCATAGCCTTCTGTAACTTCTGATCCCCAAGTACTTCAATAATGGCCTCCCCAAGTTTCTGCGGGTCTCGACTTGGTACTATCAACCCTGCCTTGAATTTTTCTAGATCAGAAGCAACTCCCACTATTTTAGTGGTGACCACTGGTGTCTGGCAGGCCAGGGCCTCCAGTGCCACGATCCCAAAACCTTCCTGGAGGGATGATATGGATGGCAGTGCAAAAACATTGGCTTTACTGAAATATTCGGCTATTTCCTCAGGGGGTATGAACCCCGCAAATTCAACCTGGGCCTCCAATCCCCAGGAAGAAACCAGATCCTGGTAATGGCCCACTAGAGCACCTCTACCCCCAATGATTAATTTCACCGATGGAAACACTTCCTTCACAGATAGGAGGGCCTTCAATAAATATTTCAAGCCCTTGTACTCGTGAAATTCGTCAAGAAGGCTTAGGAAGAAGATTGTGTTCTCTTCCTTCCCTGCTTTAGGTTTGAATTTCTCTAAATCCACCCCGGTGGGTATCACTTCCACTTTGTCCTGGTAATGTTTTAAATGGGAAGATGATTGGAGGTAACCCGGTTGTGTGATCACGATTCTCTCGGCCTGCCCCAGCACAACTTTTAGGGCGGTGGAATTGTAAATCTTTGCCACTGAATTTGCAAGGCCTCTGCCTATGACATCGTTGTGGTAGGTGACAACTAAAGGCTTTTTCTTAACTTTAGAATAGAAGGCACTCCAATCAGCACTCCAGGGGGTGGGGATGTGGGTGTGGATCAGATCACAGTCTGCCCTGGATAGGGATAGGGGTAAATAGGGTGTTATATTGGTGTTTGCAACTTTACCCGTATAAGATAATCTTTTTACTTTAATCCCATCTACACTATCTTTTTCAGGTGAAGGGGGTTCATTGGCACAGATTACTTCCACTCCATTCCCTGATTTAACCAGTTCCCGGGAAAGATAATACACGTAGTTTTCTACACCACCAGTGTAGGGATAGAATCTTACTGGAGTTTGCAATATATTCATAGTGGTCACTTAAACTAGATCTTTTTTCACACTTCCAGATAAATCAGGTGGAGCTGGCCAGTTCATGGTAGAAATCCTCCAGATCAAGCACTATTTCCTCCCAGTCATAGCCCCGTGCAAATTCAATGCAGGCCTCCTGCATATTTTTTTTCTCCTTTAAACCAGCAGTTATACCCTCAGCCAAGGCTTTTTCTGTTGCATCAACGATAAATCCGTTCTGATTATTCTTAACCAACTCCACTGCCGCATTCATGGGATGGTTAACCACCACTACTGGCAATCCACAGGCATTGGCTTCCAGGACTACCATACCAAACCCTTCCCTCCTGCTGGGTAGGACGAAGACTTGTGATGACTTCATAATTTTCAGAAGCTCCTCCTGGTCATTCAAAAAGCCGGTGAAATTAACAGTCTCATCTAATTTTAGTTCTGAAGCTAATAATTCAAGATCACTACGTTCTGGGCCATCTCCTATTATAAAACACTTCAAGTCGGGATGATCCTTCTTCAAGAGTGGCAGGGTTCGGATGATAAGATCAACACCCTTCTCTGGTATAAGCCGCCCTGCATATAGGACATCTGCACCCTGGGGTGAGGGTTCTAAACCTCGTATTTTTTGAAAATCCAGGCCATTGGGAATTATCCGGGCCTGGATTCTCCTCTCCTTCTGCAGGTCCTGGAGGGTCTTCAAGGACACTACTATGAGGTTACTGGTTAAGTGAATCATCAGTTTTTCAACCACCCTACCCAGGACACCCAGTCTTCCCAGGTACTGGTACCAGTATTCCCCCCACACCTCATGGAGAGTTATTACTAGCTGGGAGCGCCCTATCAGGGAGTGGAACCAGGCTGTGAAGCAGGGAAAGAAGGGGAAACCTTGACAATCCACCACATCATATTTTTCACTGAATAAAGGTCTTATAAGGTTCAGTGCGAAATAAATAGCTTCTTTTATGGATCTGCGACTCCCACTGTAGAGGGGGATAGGCTGGGAAACTCCATGGAACACTATTCCATCCCTCACCAGGTTATCCTGGCTCTTTCCATCCCACCACCAGCCCTGGGTGTACCAGTGCACCTCGTGTCCCATAATTACCAGCCGCCTGGCCACTTCATAGATCCTCATCTCCGCCCCTCCAGTTACCCATGGGTAGGCCGCATCGTAGATGAAGGCTATTTTCATTATAAAAAACTCCTGGTTTAATAAATAATACGTTAAATTGTTCTTAGCCTACTTCTTGCCCAGTTTAACATTTTCATCTTGGTTCAGTAGGAGTAAGCTGAGGAACATGCCTGAGAAAATGGTCTGAATACCCAGTATAGAAAGTATCATGGCCATCATGGCCTGCTGGATCTGGGATAGGGCACCAAAGCCCCCGGCACTCCAGTTGTATAGCACATTAAGGCCAATTATCACACCAACAACCAACAACGCAAGTCCCAGGAGCAGTTCTTTTTCCAGGGAATGGTAGTTTATGACCTTCTTTTTTAGTCTGGAAGATGTGACTCCATAGGATTCAGCGAAGGCACCGAAGTAGAGCCAGGAAAGTAGCAATTGGTATCCAATGAGAAGCAACAAGCTACCCAGTATCAGGGAATGCATCCTGGATTGGCCTTCGAACCATACAAAGGAGGCCAGAGTGGCACCGACCAACAGGGCAACAACTCCTGGTATAAGGAGAAAGGGTCCAGGCCGGTACAGCATCATGAATCTAAGGTGTCTCCATCCATCTGAAAATGAACTGAGCTTGGATTCCCCCCCTCTAGGATAATACGTAATTGGGACTTCGGTGATCTTTAAATTCATCCGGGATGCCTCTATAACCATCTCCGAGGCGAATTCCATCCCTGCAGTTTTAAGATCTAACTTGTTCCAGGCCTCTCGGGTCATGGCCCGCATACCACAGTGGGCATCGGAGATTCCAGTTTTAAATAGGATGTTCAATATCCAGGTGAGAAGGGGGTTGCCGACATAGCGATGAAGTGCTGGCATGGCGCCTTTTTTAATTTCACCCTTTAACCGGGATCCCATTACAAATTCCTGGCCATCATTTAAAATGGGTTGGATAAATTGGTAAACTTCTCCCAGGGGGTAGGTTCCATCGGCATCTCCCATCACAATTATATCCCCGGAGGCCTCATTCAAACCTCGTTTATAGGCATTGCCGTATCCACGATGACTTTCATGAACAACCCTTGCCCCGGCTGCCCTGGCCTCCTGGGCAGTATTATCTGTAGATGCATTATCTACCACAATTATCTCGGTTTCCAAGCCCATCTCTTCCAATTTTTCTCGGGGTATTGACTGTACAGTTTTTCCAACAATACCCTCTTCGTTAAGGGCGGGGATAACCACAGAAATCTTCATATCATCACTCTTTAACAAACTATTTGCTTATATCATTTTCTTTTTAGATATGATTTCTTAAAATATATTCCTTGTTCCTAATCTAAAAAAAATTAGATATAAAGGTTCAAAAAAACTAGCATTTCACCGGTAGAAAATAAGGTAGGATAAGAACATCAGTATGATGGCCAAGATCACCACCAGCACCACACTGCCTTTATCAGAACCGAAAATGATGGGGATGGGTCCAATCATAATCACTCCGCCCCCACGTACTTGTGAAGTGCTCTTAGCTGATCCTTCACCTTTACCCTGGGAAAGGAGAACTGTCCCTACTATCAAGAGGAGTATTCCCAGGATTATAGCCACGGCCCCTATTGTTACTAAATATTCGCCCCTGATCATCAAAAAAAATCACATCTAATCCTTTTTCACACGGTACTCCTGGGTTCCCTTCTTGTCCCGGACTTCCAGTAACTGCATTGTGCACATGGTATCCAGGCACTTTTTCAGATATTCCAGGGGGAATGATCCATCTAAGTAGTTCAAATAAACCAGATCTGGGATTGGATCATCAGCGTGGTATAACTGGTCGGCTAGATCCTTAATCAGGGATAGATTCATCCATCCACCAGCCTGGCTGAGGATGTGATACAAGTAAAAGTAATGTAACATATCCAGTTCATCCTGGGGATCCAAGTTCAGATCTTCCTCTACCTGGCCTTTGATATCCTGGGCCAGGGATTTAACGTGTTCCACTTCATCGGGGGGAATGATCATCAGGACATGTAACTCCTCCCTGATAAAGGAACTCCCCCGGATGATGTGCAACCTATTCTCCTGAATGATCATTCCACCGGCGTCTTCCAAGTATTCGGCCAGTTCATGGAACCTGTAAGCCCCGCCCCTAAATCTCATGATCCGATACATTTACTCCAACTCTAACCCCCATCAGTCAACGAGTTTTTCAGTGTCCAGGACAGATATACCGGTCTTTTCACCTAAAAATTCAAGGTGAACAATCCAACGTGGCTGGTCACGGTCCAACTGGAGATCAAACCCGTCAATGATTTCACTTTCAATTCTCATCATTAGTTTATGACAGGAATTAATATATCTTCGCTTCTTCACCTTGCACTTCACCGTGAAGGTATCTCCTGGGCGAGCTTTTGATCCAATGCAGTTAACTGCGTGTTGGGTTATTTGATTACCACAGGTTTCCACGGTACTTTCGATGTACATGGCCCTGGATATTACATCGCAAGAAATTTCACGAAGGAAACGATAGATCTCCAGGGGATCATTCTCCACTTCCACCATCACCGTGTGGGGAAACTCTGATTCTTTTATAAAAAATCTCTTCCCAGTCTTTCGGAGTACCTGTTGCAGTTCCACTATTCCCAGGAGCTCCTGTCCATTCCACTTGTTCCGGCTGCCATTGAAATCTATCAATAGATCAAACTTTTCACCTCTCATCTAGATCACCACAGTAATATATATTATTAATACAGTATTACATATATAATTTACAGTATGATGAGTGGGGAGTTTCTATTAGCATCCATGGTGTTCCTAATAATCCTGTCAGGAATAATAGGAATTGCAGAAGAAAGATCTAAATCCGTATATTCTATCCAGGAATCAGTTGAAGCCAGAATAATTGCAGAAAAGGTAGCACAATCCCTGGAGGATGCCTATTCCGGTGGGAATGGTCATGAATTAATAGTGGAAATGTCACCCTCAATAAATGGCCGGGATTATCGGGTGAAGATAAATTCATCGGGAGTACTGGTGGATATGGGAAGTCGAAATTGCTTCAGTACATATCTAGCTCCACGAGTCACCGGTCCCAAGCATACCGAGAAAAATATAGTTCTCTACCCATCAAAGAGGTACCGGATCACCCACCAGCGTGATGAAGATGGAAACCACTTCCTGGTTATCCAGGAAACAATCTAAAAAGAAGGTGGAAGAATGGACTACCAGGGACAAATTTCCATTGAATTTATGATGATTATGGCCACCATCCCCATGATGCTGTTGCTCATGGCTACATTTACTTGTGAATCCAGTGAACTCACCCTGGCCATGGCTGCAGCACGCAACGGCGCCACCCAGGGTGCAAGCCTGGATAGCTTAGCAGTTTACCCTGACCAGGCTTTCTCCAACTACTCGCAGAAAAACCAGCGCCTGCTATTACCATCCCGGGTACAAATCCTTGGGATTGAATACCAAAATCAGGGCTACAATCCGGTTTACCAGAAAACCAAGATACAGATCAGGGCATATGCATCTGATCCCACCTTAAAAACCAGGGGTGATAAAAACTGCATGGGGGAGCGTATAAACTATTACATACGTAAAAGCATAGCCGGCACCTTCCAAACAGATCACATGTCCAACAGCGTATTTAATCCAGCTTTCTCCCACCGCTACTATTACACCACCGCCGACGTAAAATGGTGTTAACCCCCCTTTGAGGAAAACCATCTATATAAGGCTGGTTTTTAAAAAATAAGCCAAAAAGATTCCTAGCAACCCAAAGAACATACCAATACTCCAAACCAGTATCACCACGTTCTTCTCTTTCATGGGACGCTTTAAAATCCAGCGTATCAGGGAGTTAAAACCACCCTCCGGCACCAGCAATACACCATCCTCCCCTACCTGGGTGGGCTCCTGGTATTGGCGTTCCATGACCCCAGCACTGAAAAATTTGAGTAAACTGTCGATGATGTTGGGTAAAAGTACGATAAGGGCAATGATCTTAACTCTACCAATAAAGGCCACTACAACGATGGTGGCACCTATGATGAGGGTGCCCACATCCCCGGGGAAAACCCTTGAGGGGTGGCGGTTGTAGTACAGGAAGGCCAGGAGCGCCCCCAGCATGGCCATGCTGATTAGGGCCACATCTATTTTACCCATGATGATGCACGAAACTGATAGAGAAGTCATGGCAATGGCCCCTAATCCTGATTCAATACCATTCAAACCGGCCAGCATGTTGGTAAGGTTGGATGCAATGGTAACGGCGAATGGCATGGACAGCATGTAGAAGAACCCCACGTTCGGTGGCGCGATCCATATGAGGGGCAATCCTGCCAGCCATAGCAGGATTAGCTTCTCCCGGGAGGAAAGCTGCACTAAATCATCAACCATCCCCACAACACCAACCAGTAGAATTACCAGTAGGCTAATGATTAGCTGTCCCTGGAGTAGGGGATGTAAATAAATTCCCAGAAACATCCCCATTGCAAAACCGAATAAGATACCTATACCACCCATCTCTGCCACCAATGGCTTGCTGGGTTTATGGATATCCTTACCAACGATTTCTGCACTCTTAAGCTTCCTTATGAGCCGGGGCATGCTTATGAAGGTTATTAGAAAGGCCACAATTCCACAGATACCAGAGGAAATTAGGAGGCCCAGATAGGGGGTTACGATGTTAACATTCATTTTCCATTCTCCTACAGGGAAGATAACTCCCCTGCCTAGGCAAAGATACTTACTGTAATGGCTGTCACCGGTTTAAAAGAAAGTACACACTCCGCAGGGGGATGAGTAGTTGTTCTGATATTTCCCTGGCACTTTTCCCAGATTTACGGAGTTTTTTAACCCTATCCACAGTTTCAGCGTCGTATTTCCGTGGCCGGCCTGGGCTTAAGTTTTTCTGGATAAGGGGGTACACACTTTTTAGGGGTATACCAGTTAACCGGGCTATCTCCCGGGGAGTTTTTCCCTGTGAGAGTAGTTCATCTATCTTTTTAACTTCTTCATCACCATATTTAGCTGGTCTTCCCCTCCTTTTTTCTGGCTCAACCACCACACCCAGATTTTCAAGTGCACCCAGATAGCGAGATGAGGTGCGTGCATACAAGCTGGGTGGACATTTAATCTTCACCAGATCCGGGTGCTGCTCTAGAAGCTCCATAATCCTCTGGATAGTCAGTGGCTGGGATACGTATATTTCCTCCACCATACTCAATCCCTTCGTAGATCTACAAGATACCTTAAACAGGTTGACTCCAGATTCATCCCTGGACCAGTTTCAGAAACTTCTGGGCCTTGGGACTGCCTGGTTTCTGGAGTGTTTCCAGCCTGACTTTCTGTTTTTTCACCTGTGCTGGTGTTACTTTGAAGATCTGGGCCGCTCTGGAGATGGGAACCTGTCCCTTTATATTTAAAATTGCCGCCCCCATGGCTGGATCCATTTTGATGTGTAAGCCCTGGGTTTTTTTTTCCAAGGAAAATTTGAAGGAAATGATCTTATCCATCTCCAGCAGGGATTCAATATCTTCATCCTGAAAGTCCTTTAGCATGGTAACTGTCTGGGAGGGGAATTCCTGGAATGCCTTCAACTGGTTAATATCCAGTGATGGCCTTAGATAGGGGAAGGGCCCGGAGTACTTACTGCGCCGGTCGTAGGAAGTGGATAAATAGTAACGCATCAGGTCCCAGAGTATCAGGGCCCGGGGGTTTTCCTGGAACACGTCCTTCTGTAGCTTATCCCTTAGCTGCAGATCCTCTTTCAAGCCGGGATTCATCTGGCCTTCACCATCCACCAGTCCTTCCTCCTGGAGTATCTCCCTTAAAAGATCTTCCTTGAGGTTTAGATTATCATCCCACTCCTTCTGAATTTTGGCCCTTTCCTCCGCCTTTTTGAGAGAGGCATCGTAGATCAATAAATTAGATTCATTTTTTAGTTTTTGCTGCAGCAGTGGGGGTAGTAGTGATTCTCCCAGATCCTCGGAGTACCCCACATATCCCAGGGCCAGGGCGGTTTGAACGTGCTTGTCATTAATGATTGCAGGTCTTTTACGGTGAAACTGTATGAACTCGATACGGGCATTGTTGCCATAGCTTTCCCGGATCCTTTTCTCATAATTCAACTGGTCCTGGGCATCAATTTTAACTCGTTTACGAATCCACCGACCATCTTCCATCACCTTAACTACCATGGAAATGGTTTTCACAATTCCCCTTTTTTCCTGTTTCAGGATACGCACCAAACCCCTGAAGGCCTCTCTTCCTAGGGATGATAGCTCTGACATTTTTACCATGTAATCCCCTGAGATGGGAAGGTACTTGAGGATCCCCAACCGGTAAAATCCATCCTTATTTATGTCTAAGTTAAATTGGGATGAGCCACACCCACATTTAGCTGGATATAGTTTGCCCAGTTCATGACCACGGTAACGTGATTGGCAGGAAGTGCAAGTCACGGTTGCATACTCTTCCAGGTGGCCCAGGATTATTCTATGGGAGGCAATGGCAGATTTAACCCGGTCTAGAATGTTCTTCTTGGCTGCAGCCCTCATACGGAAAAACTGGGAGTGACGGCTCACATCATGGAGGTCATCCATTTTCATCTCAGATGACTGCACTCTCCCATACTTCAGGGATCGGAAGGGGGCTTTGTAACCCTTAAGCTCCATATAATCCCGGAGTTCGTAAAGGCGGTCTAGGTTATCCTTAAACTGGGAGTAAGTTCCCAGGAAGGAGTGGACATCTCCTACCTTCCCATCAAAACCGTGTATCTGGGATAGGAATTTCTCGGCACGACCAATTAGTAGGGATTCGTTCATTTAATTTTTTCACCCACCTCGGCGCTCCCAGGGTCTAATAAATTGAGACTGTCCTGAGTGGCTAGGACCATACCTTCTGACTTTATTCCAAAGAGTTTGGCTGGCTTGAGGTTGACCAGCACAGTTACCTTCTGATTTATAAGCTCCGCTGGCTGGTAGCTCTTGGCCAGTCCTGCCACCACCTGTATATGCCTATCCTTAAGATCAACCAACAACTTCAAAAGGTTCTCAGAGCCTTTCACAGCTTCTGCTCCAGTAATCAACCCTACCCGCAGGTCCATGCAGGCAAAGTCTTCAATACTTACAAGATCCATAGGTTCTTTCTCCTCTAAATTTTCATAAAGAATCTGCTTCTCCCTTTCAATAACTTCATCATCTATTTTAGGGAACAAAGGTCGGGCTGGTGCTAACACATGTCCTGCTGGTAAAAATTGGGCAGCATCATCCCAACTATACTCTGGATCATCCAGATTCAGGATAGATAGTATATCCCCTGCTTTACCTGGAAGGTAAGGTAATAATAGGATGCCAATGGCCTTGGCTATCTGGTTACATAGATACAGGCAAGTGGCTGCCTCCTGTGGATTGGATTTAACGGTTTTCCATGGTTCATGGTCGTTGAAATACTTGTTACCAGCCTTAGCTAGTCCTATTATCTCCCGCAGTCCCTCCCTGAACTTGAACTTCTCCAGGTGACTGGAAACCCTTTCCGGCAACTTCTTCAACTCTTCTTCCAGGTCATGGTCAGCATCATTCCAGATCCTAGGTTGGGGTATCTCACCCCCGTAGAAGCGGTGGGTGAAGGAGAAGGTCCGGTGCAGGAAGTTCCCCAGAACATCGGCCAGTTCATCGTTAACCCGTCTCTGGAAGTCGTCCCAGGAAAAGTCGGTGTCCCGGGTGAGGGGAGCGTTAGCCACCAGGTAATATCTTAAGAGATTATAATCAAATTTTTCCATGAAATCAGATGCCCATATAACCCAGTTTTTACTGGTGGACATTTTACGCCCCTCCAGGGAGAGGTACTCCCCGGCTACTATGGTTCGGGGAAGTTTACAACCGTAGCCCAGAAGCAGGGCTGGCCAGAATATGCTGTGATGGTAGATGATGTCCTTGCCAATGAAATGCACTGCACCATCATCCCAGTAAGGCTCCCAGGGTTCATTCTCCCTCCGGGACCACTGGGCCGCTGAGGAGATGTAGCCGAGGAAGGCTTCGCCCCATACATATATGATCTTACCATCAGCGCCTTCCAGGGGCACCGGTATTCCCCAGTCCATATCCCTGGTGAGGATCCAGTCCTTAAGTCCCTCCTTAACCCACTGTAAGGCGTAGTTACGGACGTTTGCCGGGAGTTCGGGGTTGGATTCGATCCACTCCTCAACCTGTTCTTGGAAGTGGCTCAGCTTAAAGAAGTAGTGCCTGGACTCACGAATCTGTGGCTGGGATTCACAATTAAGGCAGGTGGGATTTAAGAGCTCCAGGGGGTCTAAATGCCTACCACAGGACTCGCAGTGATCACCCCGGGCTCCTTCTGCATGGCACTGGGGACAGCTCCCCACTACATAGCGATCCGGCAGAAAACGGCTGCAATCAGGGCAGTACAGCTGCTGTATGGTCTCTTCGTATATGTAGCCCTTCTGGTACAGATCTAAAAAGAAGTTCTGGGCGATCTGGTAGTGCAGGGAGTCGGTGGTTCTGGAGAAGTTGTCAAAGGAGATGTGACAGGCATCCAGATCATCTTTTATCAAGTTATAATATCGTCCAGCAATCTCCATTGGTGATTTATCCTCATTTTCGGCCTTCACTGCAATGGGGGTGCCGTGTTCATCGGTGGCACACACAAAAAGAACTTCACGGCCCTTCATACGGTTGTATCGGGCGTAAATATCGGCTGGTATGTAGGTTGATCTGAGATGTCCCAGGTGACAGGGACCATTGGCGTAGGGCAAAGCACAGGTGATAAAGGCCTTATTCAAATTCATTCCTCCCATATATATGTTTCAAATCATAATAAACTCGTAAAACGAATTTTATAATTTTAGAAAGTATCAGTACTGATTAAAAGGTAAATCTCCCTTTGTTCATATTATGTATATATAAATTTAGCAGCATAAAATTGATACTCTAAAAAAATACATCAAGTACATTATTTTATAAAACCAAGATCAGATCATGGTAGGTGTTCCATTTATAAATCCCCTATCCCTGGAGGGCCGGGAAATGGTAAGGCAACTGGGGAGTCTGGAGGATCTGACCCATGATAACCCTGAACTTATAGGGATAGTTACCCGTAGCAAATCTCAGGATATATCAGATGACCAGGATATACCCCGTAACCACCTTGAACTTGCCCTTAAACGCCTGGAGTGGTACGTAAAGAAGCGTAACAACCCTAACTTCAATTACAGAAAGTATGCATTTCTATTCCAGGGGGACATTGAAAAATTTGATACAATCTCCTTTTACCTTCTATCCCAGGCTATAGGGGTAAAATTCGGTCCGAACTCCCGCGAAAGTCGTTTGATGGCTGAATCCCAGGGCAGCCTCATCCAGAACCGGCTGGAAGAACTCAACACCAGGAATCGTGAAGAAATAGTGTTAAAGGCCTTACAGGAACTTTTAAGCCAGGGGACACTTAAGTGGACCTTCTTCGAGGACCTGCTAAGCTCCCGTAGGATACAACTTTCTGATCTGGTCTTGGACCAGGGGGAGGTGATCATGGACCAGGATGATTTCAGGGAGCGTCTCGGGCCGCGACTCCATCACAGGGACCCGGATAAGATGTACCAGCTACTCATAGGGGAAGAACTACGGGAACTGATCCTAATCCAGATGGTAATGCAACAAACCGAGAATTACATGGCCGAGGTCCACGAGAAATCCCGGTTAATGGTGGAACCCAATCCATTGCTTTTACAACTGGCCGATGGAGTAACAGAAATCCTGACCCAGCCCACCCCCAGTTACACTGGAACAGGGAAAGTAGCCAGACAATCCTACCGTGGACCTCTCAACCGGGAGGCATTCCCCCCCTGTGTTAAAACTGCCCTGGAGGGCATTAAATCAGGGGGAAGAAACGATGCCATTGTACTGTTCATCACCCCCTTTGTATCCTACGCCCGTCTGTGTCCGGATATTTTCAAACAGAACGTTACAGTCCGTGTCTCAGACAAAGACCCTCAACTGCAGGTGGTGCACCAGGAGGTGCTTCCCCTCATCTACGAAGCCGCAGAAAGGTGCGTCCCACCCCTATTTGAGGATCAACCCCAGGAGAAGATCAACATCAACGCCAAGATAGGATTTGGCATGCACTCCACCCTGAAACTTGAAAATGAGGGGGAGACTAAATGGTACACCCCCATGAGTTGTGAGAAGATCAAGCTGCACCTACCCTACCTATGCCGACCAGATGATGACTGTAAAAAGATTGGAAACCCCCTGATCTACTACAACCGTAAAAACTGGATACTGTCCAGGGAACAAGCAGAATCTGGCGATAAAAAAGAAGATGAAGGTTCTAGTGGAGAAGAAGTGATGGAAAATCAGGATAACGATTGGATAGATGTGTAGCTAAAAAATTATAATACAGGAACTAACATGGAATTTCAAAGAGCCACCCCCGAGGAGAGGCGACTTTACTATAGGGAAGAATGGGATGTCAAGCAGATCCCACGTTTCATACGTGACTCACTCTACCAACGGGAGTTCGGATTCGATCATCATGGAAGGGGGCCTAACGACAGGTACAGGACCTTCCGTAACGAGGACCATCTGCGCAAGTTCATGCGCTATCGCACCCCCTTCGCAGCCTACACATCAGTGGCCTTCTACCAGAAACCCAACCGCAGGGAGGGATGGATTAAATCGGAGCTGGTTTTTGATGTGGATGCTAAGGACCTGCCCATTCGTTCCTGTGCCTGCGACAGTGTCTGTGAACTTTGCCTGGACCAAGCCAAAAACATAGTTTCCGACCTTAAAGATACTTTAACTAGTGATTTAGGCCTTAAAGAGATTTACATGATATATTCTGGCCGGGGATACCACCTCCGGGTACAGGATGAAGAGGTCTTGGGCACAGACAGTGAGGTGCGCTCCCAGATCGTGAAGTACCTGGTGGGAGCCGAGGTACCCCGCAGTGAGTACGGCCAGGAGGGAATAACCTATAACCTGGAGCACTTCGCCATACCCTTCGGATACCACCAAGTCTTCACCCAGCGTATTAAACAGTCCATACTGCACCTAACCATGGAGACAGCACTGGACGATGTTAATAAAAAACTCCTAAAAGATGTAATAAAAAACCGTCACCTACTCCTCAAGGACCAGTGGGGCCCTTTCCGCCAAGCCATCGGACCAATCCGTTACAAAAGACTGACAAAAGGACTGGCCTTCACCAACCTGGGGCTGGTGGATGCCAAGGTAAGCATAGACCTTAAACGCATACTGAGACTTCCCTCTTCCCTGCACTCCATGGTGAGCATGAAATGCACCGAGGTAAAAAATCTTAACACCTTCGACCCCTTCCAGGATGCGGTGCCCCAATTTGTTTATGAAAGAAAAGATTAAGGAGTTGAAATTAGGATAGTCTTTTTTTGGAATTAACACCTTCTTAGTAGATATCCCCTGAGAACTCGTTTCTATGCAGGTAATGATGCAGCCATATCAAAACCTGGGGGTTCAGGTTTTTTTCTTCTAAAAAGTCGGTAAGGGGCTTAAGCTGGTAGTTCTCCAGTAACTGGTCCTTGAGGTGTCGGCCAGTACGCAGGTGACAGATACCTTCTGGGGAGATGACGTGTTTTAGTAGTGACTGGGCAGTGTTATGTTCACGTGGTATCAGGGCCACCCAGGTATCGTCTTCCACCCAGCAGTGGGGCTGGTATTTTTTCTGGAAGGATTCACTGTGCACCCGGTTCCACACCTGGGGGCCGTAGTGCCTCTTTAAGTGGGGGAGGGTGTGCACCTCCAGTTCCAGGATCATGAAGACCTGGGCCTGGTAGCAGGCCGAGTCACTGCCCCACAACCGGAAACCAGCCCGTTTAAGGATGTTCACCAGGGACTGTTCTGTCTTCGTGATCTGGGGGTACAGGGCATCTTCAGGTATTGTGGGGGATGGAAAAGTTAAAATGAGAACCACGGTTCCCCTGGACAAAAAATCCTTTTTAAGCTGATCTAAATCAACTTCCTCTTTTTTTTTAAAAAAAAAGTCCTGGCTGGGGTTTTTCAGGTAATGGCTGGCTGCCACCACAAAGTCAGCCATCTTCTGCATGGTTAAGGCCGCCGCCACGTTACGTTTCCCATCCACCGGATCCACCACCACCAGGGGGTCCTGGAAAAAACCTGCAGTGCCATGTCCTTCCAGATCCACCTGGTAACCAGGCATCCACTCCCTGGCCGCGGCTTCCAGCACCCTGATGAAGGTTCCGTAATTCAGTATGAGCAGTTCCGCCAGGTAACCCGGGAATCCTCCCACCTTGAATTCGGAGCCATAGCAACCCACCACCTGCATGAAGCGCTTAAGTAGTAGAACTTCCCCTCTCTGCACTGGCTTCAGATGGGCCTTGATGTATTTGGTGTGGAGCACGGTCCGGTCCACAGCAGATTTAAGTTCACTACCAGAGCTGATCTTGTAGCAGGGTACGAAGTCAACCAGGTAACCATCTATGAATCCTGTGACGTAGGGGTGGGATGCGTAGCGTTCCTCGTAGGCACTTCCCATTTTTTCTATACAGTGATGACCCAGTTCCAGGCCTTTAACCTTCAGATAATCCTCTGAACAGGATAGGGGGAAGGTTATGAAGATATCCACATCTGCTTTACCAGCCAGTCTGGTGCCCTTGGCCAC
The DNA here is from genome assembly GCA_029556335.1 of Methanobacteriota archaeon. Classification (GTDB taxonomy): domain Archaea; phylum Methanobacteriota; class Methanobacteria; order Methanobacteriales; family Methanobacteriaceae; genus Methanobacterium. The sequence goes on along the minus strand of JAKQFA010000015.1, from coordinate 15,042 downwards.
GGAGCCTACCAGGATAGCCTTGGCTGGGATGTCCTGGTTATGGGCTTCCTGGTTTATGATGCGGATGAGTTCACTGGCCAGTTTATGCACCCTCTCTTTTTCCTCAGGGGAGGGCTCTATTTTCTCAAGAATTAGTTTAAGATCAGGCAAAAATTTAACACCTCACAACTAAGCCAGGGGAAACTCCTGTAGGTCGGTGTAGATGGGTCCCACCGGGGTTAGTTCACTCTTTCTAAGCACCAACTTCTCCACGGCTATGGGGCCAATATCCACCCCCTCCAGTTCATGAATTTTGCTGATGAGGGCATCCCTGTTCCGGGAACCCTTCACCCGTCCAATGGTGAGGTGGGGTATGTAGCTGCGTTCCCTGCGGAAGCCCATCCTCACCCATTCTTCATCCAATCTCCGCTGTAACTGTGAGAACTCCTGGGGATCTTCCACACCTAGCCACAGTACCCGGGGCCTTTTCAGGTTAGGGAACACCCCGGTGCCCTTGATGTGCATCTGGAATGATTTCTGGTTTATCAGTTGGTCATTGGTCAAGCTGCTTATCTGCTGAACCTGATCAGGAGTTATGTCCCCGAAGAACTTAACTGTGAAGTGCAAATTCTCCCCATCCACAAATTTAACTGGTGCATCAGCATTTTTCAGGGCTTCCTGCACCTTTATAATTTTGTTTATCAGTCTAAAATCTATTTCAATGGCCATAAAAGCTCTCATTCTCATCACTCCCTGCATTCAATTCATTCTGGCTTAAAAAAACTTCCCAATAGAAGTGGACTAAATTCCATGCTTAAAATGATGATGATTTTCATGAAGGGTTGTTAATGGAAAATAAGGGGAAGGAGATGGGTTAATTTAACTCCTATTTTTCGATGATGCTTTCTTCGATGGCCATTCCAAAGTGACGTGCTGATTCATCCAGGTAAACCATGATCTTATGGCCTGCCTTCAGGTCAGCCACTGATATGGGGTCACCATCCTCTCCCACCAGGCGAATGGTCTCGGCATTCTGCAGTAGTGTCCGGAGTACCTCGCCATCGGCTTCGGCTTCCACCAGCATCAGGGGTCTTTTCTCTATTTTAACCCTGCCTACGATGACGTTCCTAGAGTTACCATCCTTGTCCACGGCCAGAATCTCGTCTCCAGTCTGGACTTCGGATAGGTAACGGGTACGATTACCCGGTGCCATGACATAGGCGTGCACTGGACCGGCGTTAACCCTGAATGGCCGGGATGCCACGTATTCACTCTCCAGTGATTCACTGTGCACCAGGAAAAGTCCCTGACTGTAGGATCCTACCAGCATACCCTCCCCCAGGGACATCATACTGCAGGTATCCACGCAGACCCGGTCGCCGCTGCCCACAGGCTCCACCCTGGTAACTGTGGCCACCTTCAGGGGGTATGATTGGTGTTCAATTTTCTCCAGTAAATCAGCCACCTTCTTGATCTCCCCCACTTCACGGGGGGAGAGCATAACCCCATCAGTACCGTATTCCAGGGTCTCCAGGGATAGTTTGGCCTCTTCGTAGTCAGCCACCGAGGCGATGAGCTTAACTTTCTCCTTCTGCAAGTCGGCGATGATGTTCTCCAGGGGTATCACTTTCCAGTCCCGGCCTAAAAGGATCAGGTAGTCGGCCTCTCTACCTAAAAGAGAAGCCAGTTCTTCGTGTCTTTTACTTGTGATCTCCACGTAAGCAGCGGTTGTCTTCCCCCTCTTTTTCAAGTGACGCACGGCAGCCAGGTCCTTGGATTCGGATAGTTCAGAGGGCAGTGCTAAGGTACTGTCCCCTTCTCCGTTGCGTCCCACCAGTTGGATGTCAGATCCTTCGGTATCTGATATGATGGTGATGTTTCCTAGTTTACGAATTCTATCCACGTCTGTGAAGTCCACTACGTGATCCATCCCTGACTCTAGAGCAGCGGTTATGAAAGTCTTCTTCTGGTTCCAGTCCGTACCCTCAGCCATTATCCAGGCAAATTTCATTTACTTTCCACCCTACCTTACCCTTTAAGTATCTCCAGTGCCTCATCCACATCCAGATTGTTGTGGACGATCTCGGCAATGGCCTGGGTGGTCTTCCGGGGGGATTTGGCCTGGAAAATGTTCCGGCCGATGGCCACACCAGCACCTCCCACGTCCACCGAGTTTTTCACCATATCCAAGAGTTCCCGGTCGGTTTCCACCCGGGGCCCCCCTGCTATTACCAGTGGCACAGGGCAGCCTTCAACGACTTCCTGGAAGGTGTCCACATCTCCTGTGTAGTTGGTTTTGATGATATCGGCTCCCAGTTCTGCTCCAGCCCGGGATGCAAGTTTAACCACTTCAACGTTGTGTTCGTTTTCGATCTTCTTGCCGCGGGGGTACATCATGGCAATGAGGGGCATTCCCCAGTCATCACAGATCTCGGCAATGCTTCCCAGCTGCATGAGCATTTCTGGTTCCCTCTTGGATCCCACGTTCACGTGAACCGAGACAGCATCGGCTCCCATCTGGATGGCCTTCTCAACTGAGGTCACCAGGACCTTATGATTCGGATCTGGACCCAGGCCTGTGCTGGCTGAAAGGTGAATGATCAAACCAATATCCCTCCCGTATCCTCTGTGCCCACTTCCAACCATTCCTTTATGCATTATAACTGCATTTGCACCGCCACTGGCTGCTTCGTCTATGGTGTGTGCCATGTCGATTATGCCTGGCACCGGTCCAATGGAAACACCATGATCCATGGGTACAATGACACATCTTCCTGTTTTCCGATCCAATATTCTTTCGATCCTGATTCGCTTGCCGATCATAAACACCCTCCTTATTAAATATTGGTGGACCATAGCTGGAGTTCTTTAAGACGGGGAGGAACACCATCCCCACCAGAGGACTCCAACCAGCCCTCCGAGGATTTAATTATTTCTGAGCTTGATGAGGAGTGCATAAAATCCAAAAGTCCTCTATTCCTAATTATGGTTTCTCTGGGTCTTAAAGTTGATGACCAGATGAAAAACACCTTGAAGGTTGTATCGGGATAGTGGCCTCCACCCAGGTCAATGGATAACACGTCACAGCCACCATGATCCTTTAGCATCCTGGCAACCTTTTCTAGTGTCTCATGCAGTCGTACATCCGCCTTTAAGAACTCCACATTATGATGAAAACTTTTCAGTTCACTCATAGCCTGTGCTGCCTCTTCAGATTTGTCCATTGTAATTATTCTACCCTTCGGGGCTCTTTCCGCCATGATTTTGGTTGAATTGCCCAGGTGGCATCCTAACTCCACCACCAGATCATCCTGTTTGATAATATCTCTTAGAACTTCCCTATAAATTTTGATATCGTATACAACATTGATCATATCTGAACACCGGATCAGGGTTTTTTTTTATACTACTCCGGGAGGTGGTGGGGTAAGCTTCAATGAAGTGGGGGAGGTGCCATGTTTATCTTTAAAGAACTTCTCCTAATAGAATTTGATTGCCACACTTATAACCTTAAATAATAGTCTGGACATAGTTAGATTTAGTCTTTATTATTTCCAGGGGGCGTAGCCATGATTGAACAGGAAAATGAACAACTGGAAAGACAAGTAAATGAACTTCAACGTCAAAAGATGGATCTGGAACACCAGATCCAGGAGCTGGACCTGGAGAAGCTAAACAAGATAGAAACCCTAAAAAACGACCTGGAAAGACAGGTTGAATGGCTGGATAAGGATAGGATCAAACTCACCAAGGAACGGGATAATCTTCTAAGAAAAATACGCATTTCCAATGAAAAGAAATGGAAGAATGCCCTTAAGATGATCAGCCTGTTGATCATTCTGGACCTGATTATCATTCCCCTGCTGCTTTATGTAATGGGCCTCCCTATTTACTGGTTCTTCATATCCCTGGGACTGGTGACCTTCTTTGGCATGGTGGTGGTGGTCAACTACATGTCCGGCACTGCCCCACTCAACACCGGCGAAATCCGAAAATCCCTAACAGTGTCCTTTTTAGCAGTGTACTTTGCAATGATATCCTTCATGGCATTTGGGGGTGCATCATATCTTCCAGACCAGCCAGTATCCATCCTGGTACAAAGTTTCACAGCATTAATGGCCATCCTAATTGGATTCTACTTTGGAACACGGGCCATTGAGAAGTACGTTAAAGCAAAAAAGAAGGATAAATCCTAGGGGTTAACCCTGGAAATACTATTTTTTTACAAAAACCACTAATTATTTTTTTTAAAGTCCACCAGCACCTTTACCCGCTAGAAAACCTGTGGAAAATGCTTGTTGTAAGTTGTAGCCACCACTGGTGGCACATCCAGCTATGATCTCCCCGGCCAGGTACAGGCCAGGCACTAGGCGGGACTCCATGGTCTCGGGATTAATCTCCCTTCTAGAAATACCACCACAGGTAACCATGGCCTTAACCAGGGGTAAACTACCATTAACAGTCAATTTCAGATTTTTAATGTTATCCAGTAGTGTAATTCGTTCTCTACGGTGGATCTGGTTAAGTTTTTTATTAGAATCAATAGCCATCTCCTCCAGGAATGGTTTGATAAAGCCTAAGGGTAGATACCTCCGCAGATAGTTTTGCAAGTCTTTTTTTCCATGTTTTTTAAGATCAGCAAGTAGGATCCCCTCCATTTTTTCTCTAGTTACGGTTGGTATTAGGTCCAGGAACAATTTCACTTCAACCTCTCTATCCAGGAGCTTAACCACGTCTTGGCTCAAATCCAGGATGGTGGGTCCCGACACTCCATAGTGGGTGAAAAGGACATCTCCCTCCCCTTTTATTCTCCCCTGTTTGCCGTGTCGGAAGGTCAAACCCACTTCTTTGAGCACCACACCCTGCAGGGACCGGGTCCAATCCTCTTTAATCTTCAGGGGTACTAGGCCAGGTTTAAGGGGGGTGATGTGGTGGCCCAGATCCCGGGCCAACTGGTAACCATCCCCGGTGGACCCAGTTTTGGGGTAAGAAACACCACCAGTGGATAGAATAACCCGGGAAGCCAGGATTACATCGCTAATTGGGGGGATAAGTTTTTTCTGCTTATTTTTCATTCCACTGTTCTTTGCTTTTTTAATCTGGAAGTACCCATCCTCTTTTTTTAATTCCTGAACTGGGTAGTTGTAGATGATCTTAACCTTCCCTTTTTTCAACTGGTCCCGGAGCACGTCGTTCACCGATTGGGAACGGTCAGTTATGGGAAAAATCCTTCCTCCATCTTCTTCTTTAACCTTCAATCCTGCCTTGTTGAAGAAACTAACCAGATCATTACTGGTGAAAGTTGAAAAGGCAGTGCGAAAAAATGATCCTCTCCTACCAAACTTTTCCAATAAAACAGAGAGGGAGGAATTGTTGGTGAGATTACACCGTCCATTACCTGTTAAAAGGATCTTCCGCCCTATATCCGGATTTTTCTCCAGAAGCACCACCTTCTCACCAGCTGTGCTGGCTTTAATAGCAGCCATACACCCTGCTGGGCCTCCGCCCACCACTGCGATGGGGTATCTATCCTTCATTTCCATGATGTGATAATAAGGGTTTTATGGTGTTAATCGACGACGGTCCCGGGGGAATAGGACTGTTTCCCTGATATTTCTTGCACCGGTGAGGCACATGGTGAACCGCTCCGCACCCAACCCCCATCCGGCATGGGGGGGCATACCATACTGGAAAGCAGCCAGGTAACGGTTGAAGGAGTCAGGGTTAAGTCCCTTGCTTTTTATGCGCTCCACCAGAAGGTCGTGCAGATGCACCCGCATGGCCCCGGAGGAAATCTCCAAGTCCCGGTACATGAGATCAAAGGCCAGGCTGACTTGGGGGTTTTCAGGGCGGGGCATGACGTAGAATGGTTTGATCTCACTGGGCCAATCACTGATGAAGTAGTACCCATCCATAACTTCTCCTATAGCCTTTTCTGCAGCCCGGGAAAGGTCTTCACCATAGCGGAGGTTAACTCCCTTGGCGTTAACCAGGTCCACCACTTCTGCGTACTCCAAACGTGGGAAGGGAGTTTCTGGTACCTCCAGTTCCACGCCTATGGTTTCCAACTCCTCACCACAGTTTTCCTTCACATCCTTTATGGCCTGGGCCACCATTTCCTCCAGGAGGATCATCACATCCTCCTGGTCAGCGAAGGCCACCTCCACATCAATGGAGATAGCCTCGTTAAGGTGCCGGAGGGTGTCATGCTCCTCGGCCCGGAAGATGGGTGCGATCTCATAGACCTTATCCAGACTGGTGGCCATCATCATCTGCTTGTACAGCTGGGGGCTCTGGCCCAGGAAGGCCTCCCTTTCAAAGTAGGTTATGGGGAAAAGTTCAGTACCCCCCTCAGTGGCGGAAGCCACCAGTTTAGGGGTGTTGATTTCGATAAATTCCTGTTCCTCCAGGAATAAACGAACGGAATGGAGCATCCTGCTTTTTATCTTAAATATGGAGTTCACACTGTGTTTGCGCAGATCCAGGAAACGGGAGTCCAGTCGGGTATCGATCTCTGCCCGTACCTTTTCCGTAGGATCCAGGGGCAGGGGTTGCTGGGACTGGTTTAGCAGTTCAATCTCTTCAGGAATTATCTCCACCCCACCAGGGGCCTTACCAGATTCCTGGACTGTGCCCTTCACTGCCACTACAGACTCTTTCCTGAGTTTCCTAATCTCTTCAATGAGTTCCTTTGATACCTTCTTGCTGGGAGCGGTTATCTGGGTAACACCATCCCGGTCCCTTAAAAGCAGGAATATTATTCCTCCCAGGTCACGGATTTCATGTATCCATCCCATGAGAGTTACTTTTTCACTGTCCATATCTGGCTTAACTTGCCGTGAATAATGGGTTCTTCTCCAGTCTCCTAATGATTGCATCACAGTAATTCACCTCGGTAACGTTAAAATATTTACTAAAAGGGGATTCACTTCATCCGAAATGAAAGCTTGTCTAATCACTATAAATCTAGAGTCCGGACTTATAAAAGTGTCATGTACCATTCTAGCATCCTCGTCACCCCAGCCTATCACCGGGCTAATCTCCGTTTTAAGGATTCAGCGTGGGCATATAAACCTTCGTATTCGGCCAGGGTCACTACAGTTTTTTTTAGGTCAACCAGTCCGTCCCTGGTGAGTTTCTGGAAGCTTGGCTTTTTCAGGAAGGATTCAGTGGATAAACCCGAGTACATACGGGCACAAAATGAGGTGGGGAGCACGTGGTTGGTTCCTGATCCATAGTCCCCCGCTGCCACGGGGGTTAGTTCACCCAGGAATATGGAACCCGCGTTTGTGATCCCAGCCAGTTCCTGTTCCGGGTTCTGGGTCATGATGATCAGGTGCTCTGGTGCGTAGTGGTTGGTGAACTGGGTAGCCTCTTCCATGGTGGGTGCTACTATTATATGGCCATACTTTGCCAGGGCCACCTCTATGATTTCCCGTCTTTTCATGCGGGGCAGTTCCTGTAGCAACCGTTGCTGGACTTCCTTTGCCAGTTCCGGTGAGGTGGTTACCAGAACCGAAGCAGCATCCGGGTCATGCTCGGCCTGGGCTAAAAGGTCCAGGGCAATGTACTCGGGATTGGCGTTTTCATCAGCCAATACCAGCACCTCTGAGGGTCCAGCTGGGAAGTCAATGTCCACTGTTCCGTACACCTCCTTCTTGGCTGTGGTGACGTATATGTTTCCAGGCCCCACGATCTTATCCACAACTGGGATGGTTTCGGTTCCATAGGCCAGGGCAGCTATGGCCTGGGCTCCCCCTACCTTGTAGATCTGGTGGGCGCCGGCCAGGTGGGCGGCAGCCAGGACTATATCATTCACTTTCCCACTCTGGCCCGGGGGGGTGCAGCATATCACCTCTTCCACACCAGCCACCCTGGCGGGGATGACGGTCATGAGGATGGTGGATGGATAAACAGCCCGTCCTCCAGGGATATAGCAGCCCACCCTTTCCAGGGGCCGTATTATCTGTCCAGCAGTGATTCCCTCCCCTACCTTAATGGACCATTCCCTGGGAAGCTGGGCCTTATGGAAGGTGCTGATGTTCTGGGCTGCGACTTCCAGGGCCTCTAGGACCTGGGGTTCCACTTTTTCCCAGGCGGCATCTATTTCCCGCCTTTTAACCTTGAAATCCCTAAGGGAAACTCCGTCAAACTTCTGAGTATAATGCTCAAGACTCCGATCCCCATTTTCACGCACGTCATTGATAATCTCCAGAACAGGTTTAGTAACGCTTTCTGCATCTATCCTGGACCTTTCCAGGAGTTTATCTCTGTTTTCATCTTTTAATTTAATGATTTTCATATTTTCACCATATAATATGTGCTCTTCGAGGATAGTACCTAGGATGTGGCTTGATTGTTATTATTACTTCGATTTTTATGTTGGGGGTCAAAAGATTTATTTGTAATGATACCAAAATTATAAGATACGAGTGCATTGTATTAGATAATGTTTAGAAGTAACTACCCGCTGCGGTACTTTTTTTAATATGTAGGTAAGGATGAATAGGGTAGTGTATTGGGAATAATACCAATTGGTATTACATAGGTATAAATGCAATACCGAACTAATTTGAAAACGCTTTAAAGTATAGGTGTCTGGTAGATATGTACAAAGACGAGCTAATACAGCTACATCAATTTCTGGTATATGTTTTAAAAAATCTCGAAAGTGATTATGAGGTTAAGGATGAATGCGGGGAATATCTATCCTTGAACATAAGTCCACATCACATACACCGCACTAAGGCCGAACACAAACACGCTATTTTTGTTTTATCAGCCTCCATCTCCCATGTGGTGGCTACCAATAATGGAGGGAACTCTTCTAACATCTCCAACGGCCTGTCGGAACTGGTAAAGCGATCCCGAAAGGAACTTATCCGCTCCCAGAATGAAAATTCCTTAAAATACGAGAAAAAATACCAGGAAATCATGTTGTAAAGACTCCGGATTGGGATGTGAATATTATGGATGGATTAAGGAAGATGATATGCCTAATTGATGGTGAGCACTATTTCCCGGTAACTAGAAATGCCTTAGAAACCCTGGATAGCCTGGAACATAATGAAGTGGTTGCTGCTGTTTTTATTGGAGGCACAGAAAAACTTCGAGAAGCAACACCAGCCTTTATTGAGGAAGAATTGGGAGTGCCTGTTTATTATGATGAAAATTTTCACGATATTCCCTACCAACTCATTACCCAAAGCTTGATGGATCATGAACCAGACGTGGTTATGGATCTCAGTGATGAACCGGTGGTGGACTACTCCAAGCGGTTTAAGATAGCTTCTCTGGTGCTGGAGATGGGCATTCCCTACGAAGGGCCTGATTTCCAATTTCAACCCTTGGATGAACATGATTTATTAATAAAACCTTCCCTCAAAATCCTGGGAACGGGTAAACGTATTGGTAAAACTGCTGTTTCAGCATACGCTGCTCGCTTAATTGATAAAGAGGATTACAATCCCTGTGTGGTGGCTATGGGTCGGGGTGGCCCGGAGGAGCCGGAAATAGTCCGGGGAGATCAGATCGAGATTACACCCCAATACTTAATGGAACAATCCAATAAAGGAGTTCACGCAGCATCGGATCACTGGGAAGACGCCCTCATGAGTAGGATACTCACCATCGGCTGCAGGCGATGTGGTGGTGGTATGCTGGGCCAGGTGTTCATCACCAACATGAAGAGGGGGGCCCAGCTGGCCAATGAAGTTGATGCTGACTTTGTGATAATGGAGGGTAGTGGAGCAGCCATACCCCCGGTTAAAACTGATAAACACATTGTACTGGTAGGTGCCAACCAGCCCCTCATCAATATTCAACGCTTCTTCGGACCCTTCCGTATCAAGAAAGCCGATTTGGTGGTTATCACCATGTGTGAAGAGCCACTGGCCAGTAAACATAAGGTAGAGAATATTGAATCATTCATAAAGAACTTGAATCCAGATGCCACCGTTATATCCACGGTGTTCCGACCCAAACCCCTTGAATCGGTTCGTGGAAAGAAGGTGTTGTTTGCCACCACTGCCCCGGACTCCATTAAAGGGGTCTTAATAGACCATCTGGAAAAGGTTCATGGCTGTCAGGTAGTGGGTACCACACCCCACCTTTCCAACCGCCCCCTATGTCAACGGGATATTGAAAAGTACATCGATGAAGCCGAGGTAATGCTCACCGAACTCAAGGCAGCGGCGGTGGACGTGGCTACCAAGGATGCCCTGGAGGCGGGTATGGAAGTGGTGTACTGTGATAACATACCCCTGAGCATCCGGAAAGAGGATGACCTGGACAGTGCCATAATCCAGGTGGTGGACAGTGCCATCCAGGACTTCCAGTCCAGATAAATAAGCACCGTGGCTTAAACCATCCCCTTTTTTCTATATTTTTTTTGGTGATAGATTGGATGATCCAGAGTATCTTCGTTTGAAAAAACAGCTTTCTTTCAACCTGAAGGAGAAAAGTGCCATTCGCCAGTTGAATATCCAAGCGGATGCCTTCCTTCCTGTGCTTTTTTCCCTGAAATTTGGGGGGGACTGGAGTTTCAAAACACGGGATCTGGAGGCCCTGGCAGTTAAAGAGAAGATCACCCGCTACAATGAAGATATAAAGGAGGGCTACACTATGGAGAGGGTGACCCTCCTGGTAAACCCCCAATTAATAGGCACCGAGGGTCGGGTGCTGCGCCTGGAAAAATGTGGCAACAAGAAGGAGCGGGAACTGGTTGAAAGACCCTATCAGGTGGAACTCCAGGCGGAGGACATAATCTTGGCGGAATTGGACCCAAAATCCATGGAAATAGTACTTAGACGTATTGATGGTCCGCTTTTTTTTGAAGGATCCGCGGCTTATGGTGTTTCCCATGAGATGGAACATCTGGAGGGCCAGGAAAGATCGGGTAAGTATTTATGGGAGTTTGATTACCGGGTGGAGTAACCCCTTTTTCCTAGGATCTGAACCACCACCCCCCCTGGGCAAACTATTTATATAACCTCTAACCCACCTCTAAATTACTGTAAGAAAATGGAGATGATATAGTGGCACAGTTAGGCGGACAAGGCCAACAGATTATAATACTACCTGAAGGTACCTCAAGACTTTTGGGACGAGACGCTCAAAGAATGAACATAATGGCAGGAAAGACCCTGGCAGGAATTGTCAGAACCACTCTTGGTCCTAAGGGAATGGACAAGATGCTGGTGGATAGCATGGGTGACATCGTGGTGACCAACGACGGAGTAACCATCCTCCGGGAGATGGACATTGAACACCCTGCCGCCAAGATGCTGGTTGAGGTGGCCAAGACCCAGGAAGATGAAGCAGGGGATGGAACCACCACCGCAGTCATCATAGCTGGTGAACTTCTTCAGAAAGCCGAAGAACTGCTGGACCAGAAAATACACCCCACCACTCTGGTAATGGGATACCGCCATGCTGCAGCCAAGGCCCTGGAGGTATTGGAAGAAATTTCCATGCAGAACTCGGACAGGGAAACCCTGCTGAAAGTAGCCATGACAGCCATGACTGGTAAGGGAACTGAAACCGCCAGGGAGCCACTGGCAGAACTCATTGTAAGCGCAGTACTGCAGGTGGAGGAAGATGGTGAAGTGAATAAAAAAAGCATTAACATCCAGCGTATCCAGGGCGCTACCATTAACGAATCGGAAATTGTTAACGGAGTAGTGCTGGACAAGGGAAGAGCAGACAATTCCATGCCTAAAAAGGTTGAAAACGCACGAATCGCTCTTTTAAAATATCCATTGGAGGTTAAGGACCTGGAAACTGATGCCAAGATAAAACTAACCGATCCTTCCCAGATGCAGGCTTTCCTGGAAAATGAGGAGCAGATGATTCGGGAGATGGTTGATAAGGTCATAGAAAGTGGAGCCAATGTCATATTTTGTCAGAAAGGAATAGATGACCTTGCTCAGCACTACCTGGCCCGGGAAGGAATTCTGGCCCTGAAGAGAGTTAGAAAATCGGACATGGAACGATTGGAAAAGGCAACTGGAGCTAGGATCGTGACCAACATCGAGGATCTTTCCTACGATGACTTGGGAGAAGCAGGTAACGTCTATGAGAAGAAGATATTCGATGAAGTTCTGACTTTCATCGAAGAATGCCCGGATCCCAAGGCCGTGTCCATCATCCTCAGGGGCAGTACTAAACACGTGGCTGCTGAGGTGGAAAGAGCAGTGGAAGATGCCATTGGCGTGGTTGCATCCACCGTGGAAGATGGAAAGGTAGTTTCTGGAGGAGGAGCCCCTGAAATAGCTATATCAAAGGCATTACGGGAATACGCTGACACAGTCAGTGGCAGGGAACAGTTAGCCATCACTGCCTTTGCCGATGCCCTGGAAGTGGTTCCCAAGACCCTGGCTGAGAACGCGGGACTGGATCAGATCGATGCTCTTGCGGATCTGCGGGCAGCCCAGGAACACAGCCACCACATGGGACTGGACGTCTTCCAAGGAGAAGTCACTGATATGAATGAGGGTAACGTTATAGAACCTCATAGGGTTAAAAAACAGGCTATTCAATCTGCAGCCGAGGCTGCTGAGATGATCCTGCGCATTGACGACATGATAGCCTCTGCTGGCGTCACAGAACCAGAAGGCATGGAAGGAATGCCTCCTGGTGGAATGGGTGGAATGCCCCCTATGATGTAGTTGAAGGATAATTATCCTTCTTTTTTTTATTTTTAATTGCATACCACTATTTTTTACAGGATAACACCAGCACTTCTTCTCTACACACCAGTATATTTATCATGATTAATATGAATTTATAATGATTAATCATAGTAAAATATATATAGAAAGAGTAACTTAGTTAGAATCATTAGCTAAAACAGGAAAATGGTGGGAAATGAATGGTACGAGATACTACAGTCCTTATGGACGAAAAAAGAGTATTTGAACCTAGTGAAGAAGTGAAAAACCGAGCCCATGTGAAAGACTGGGATGCCGAAATAGAGAAAGGCAAAGACCTGGAAAAATACTGGGCCCAACAGGCAGAACAATTCGATTGGATAAAAAAATGGGATAAAGTCCTTGATGACTCAAACAAACCATTTTACAAGTGGTTCACCGGGGGTAAGATTAACCTGGCCTACAATGCCGTGGATCGCTGGATCGAAACCGAGAAACGTAACCAGATCGCTATCATCTACATCAATGAACGTGGCCATGAAAAGAAGATCACCTACTATGAACTCTACCTGGAAGTTAATAAACTGGCCAATGCCTTGAAAAACCTGGGAGTAAAGAAGGGGGACACGGTTTCCATGTACCTGCCCATGTGTCCCGAACTAATGATAGCCCTTCTGGCCTGTAACAAGATCGGCGCCGTGCACAGCGTTGTTTACTCCGGACTCTCGGTGGGGGCCTTCGTGGATCGGATGAACGATGCCCAGGCCAAAGTACTCTTCACCGCCGACGGAACCTACCGCCGGGGGAAGATCATAGATTTAAAGAAAATAGCCGACGAAGCCATACTCCAATGCCCCTCCATTGAAACCATCGTGGTGGTCAAGCACACTGGCAGTGATATACAAATATCGGAGTTATCAGGGCGGGAAATATTCTACGAACGTCTGGTGGAAGGAGAACCTGTGGATTGTCCACCTGAACCCATGGATGCCGAGGATCCGCTTTTCATCCTCTACACCTCTGGTAGCACTGGTAAACCCAAGGGGGTTTTGCATACCACGGCGGGATACATGGTGGGTGTGGCCACCACCCTGCGCAACATCTTCGACATACACCCTGATGATCTGTGGTGGTGCACCGGCGATATAGGGTGGATCACTGGACACAGCTATGTTATCTACGGGCCCTTGCTTCTTGGAACCACCACAGTGGTCTACGAGGGAGCACCTGACTACCCGGACCCTGGTGTATGGTGGAAGATCGTGGAAAAGTATGGGGTCACCAAGTTCTACACCGCCCCCACTGCCATCAGACATCTCATGCGTTTCGGGGCCCGTTACACCAATCTCTACAACCTCAGCTCCTTACGGATCCTGGGAACAGTGGGGGAACCCATCAACCCCGAGGCCTGGATGTGGTACTACACCAACGTGGGTAAGGAAAAATGTCCCATCATGGACACCTGGTGGCAGACTGAAACCGGAATGCACCTCATCTCACCCCTACCAGTATCTCCCCTTAAACCCGGCTCCTGCACCAGGGCCATACCCGGAGTAGAGGCCCAGGTGGTGGATGAGGCGGGTAATGAAGTTCCCCTGGGCAAAGGCGGCTACTTGGTGGTTAAAAGTCCCTGGCCATCCATGTTCCGCACTTTGTACGGTGATAAAGAACGTTTCCTGGATGTCTATTGGAGGGACATTCCTGGATGTATCTACAAAGCCGGGGACATGGTCCGACAAGATGAGGATGGATATTTCTGGATACAGGGCCGATCTGATGATGTTCTAAAAATTGCAGGGCACCGTATCGGCTCTGCTGAGGTGGAATCCGCATTTGTCAGCCATCCTGCAGTGGCCGAGGCCGCTGTCATTGGTCGCTCCGATCCCATTAAGGGGGAGGTCATCAAGGCCTTCGTGATCCTGAAGGAAGGCTACGAACTCAAAACCCAGCTCATCGAAGACCTCAACAAACATGTGCGATACGAATTAGGGCCAGTAGCCGTACTGGGCGAGATCGTAGCGGTGGATAAACTCCCCAAAACCCGCAGTGGAAAGATCATGCGCCGGATACTGCGCGCCCAGGAGGAAGGTGAAGATCTGGGTGACACCTCCACCCTGGAAGAATAGATGATGATGGAATCCTAAAAATATACAACCCTCGGAGGGATTTTAATGGAGAAAGATGCAGAAGAATCTAATAATAATAATATAATGGGGATGGATGCTGTAAGGGGACGATGGATACTCATCATCCTGGGTATGATCCTAAACCTCTGTCTGGGTACCATCTACTCCTGGAGCGTCTTCGTGACACCCCTGACCACCTACTTCACCACCCAACTGGGGCAGGTGGTAAATGCCAACGAGATTCTTCTGCCCTTCTCGGTGTTCCTGGCATTCTTTGCCATAGCCAT
>JAKQFA010000014.1 GCA_029556335.1 Methanobacteriota archaeon | reverse complement strand
AGCATACAGATGAACTCCTGGAAAGGATGAAATAAATGACACCTAAACGCGTGATCGGACGTAAGGGCCGCCGATGCCTCTACCACCAAACACCATTATACTATAACCAGTTAACTAAGGCGTGGTATTGTCCCAGGTGTGAGGAGGATTTAGCTGATGAGCAGATATTACAGTCGGGGTATACAGATTGACCTGGAAGCTCTTTGAAGGGGATTGTTTCGATGTCTTACCATCCATTGAGGATGGATCTATCGATATGGTTCTTTGTGATTTGCCTTATGGTACTACGGCGTGTAAGTGGGACACACCCCTACCACTGGATAAACTCTGGACGGAGTATGAAAGGGTCATAAAGGATAACGGGGCGATAGTTTTAACCGCTAGCCAACCATTCACATCGGCTTTGGTGATGAGCAACCCCAAACTATTTAGATATGATATGTCTTGGAATAAAAGAGCAGTGACCGGGTTCCTTAATGCTAATAGGATGCCATTAAGGGCACATGAAGATATTTTATTATTTTATAAAAAATTACCAGTTTATAATCCTCAAAAAACCCCTGGAAAACCTTATATCAAAAATTTAAGAGGTCAAGCCGAACATTATGGGAAGTTTGATCCGCATACTCCAACTAATTTATCTGGGGATAGATACCCTACAAGTGTTTTAACTATACATAATGGAAATAGAAGTGAAAAAATCCATCCTACTCAGAAGCCTGTTGCCTTATTTGAGTACCTTATTAAGACTTACACGAACCTGGGTGATTTGGTGTTGGATAATTGTGCTGGTAGTGGTACTACGGGTGTGGCTTGTGAAAACACTGGACGAAACTCGATACTAATGGAGAAGGAACCGGAATACTGTCAGATAATACGAGAACGACTCCAAGAACACACCCAACAAACCCTCCAAGTAGAAGCCCGTAAACAACAAACCCTCCTTAACTACATACCAGCAAAATAAACATTTTACAATTATTTATGATGATGCGCTAAGGGGCCACTAATCACCCCCTAAGGATTTGTTATACTATACTTTTTGGGTAATTCACTTGGCCCCTTACATCATACACCCCCACACTTTATAATCATTTTATAATGGAGATATTAAAAATG
>JAKQFA010000007.1 GCA_029556335.1 Methanobacteriota archaeon | reverse complement strand
GCTGTGCTTATTTGTCCATTGTCCATTTTTAATATCTCCATTATAAAATGATTATAAAGTGTGGGGGTGTATGATGTAAGGGGCCAAGTGAATTACCGAGTATCTACAAAGATGGGGGTGAATACTATGGGCATAGGGTGGGCCCCTTAGCACATCATCATGAAATAATTGTAAAATGTTTATTTTGCTGGTATGTAGCCGAGGATGGTTTGTTGTTTCCGTGCTTCTACTTGTAGAGATTCAACAGTTTGCATACGTTCCCGGATTATCTGGCAGTATTCCGGTTCTTTTTCCATGAGGATACTATTCCTGCCAAGGTTTTCGCAGGCCACACCAGTAGTCCCACTCCCGGCACAATTATCCAAAACAGTATCACCAGGATTAGTATAAGTCTTAATAAGATACTCAAAAAGAGCAACCGGCTTCTGAGTAGGGTGTAATCTCCCAGTCCTCATATTAGCAGATGAAAATTCAAGAATGGAAACGGGATAATATTCATCATTGAAAGTTTCGTTACAACTTTTAACTCCATCCCCTCCATTAACCTCCGATATGAGGGTATTATTTGTCAGTTTCCTTCTAAGTTCTCCCTTCCTCATTTGGGGGTAGTAATTGGCTTTTCCCTCTGCAAATATTAATACGTCCTCGTGAATTTTTAATGGTTGTATCTTAGCAAGTATGCCATTCCCTGCAAGTTTCTTATTCCACACCCACGAACATTTGAACATTTTGGGGTTACTCATCACCAAAGCACTGGTGAATGGTTGGCTTGCTGTTAATACAATAGCCCCATTAGGTTTGATCACCCTTTCATACTCAGTCCACAACTTATCGAGTGGTAGGGGTGTGTCCCACTTACAAGCCGTGGTGCCATAAGGTAAATCACAAAGGATCATATCCACCGACTTGTCTGGAATATCTGGGAGATAATCAAAACAATCCCCTTCAAAGAGCTTCCAGGTCAATCTGTATACCCCGACTGGAGGATCTGTTCATCCTGTAAGTCCTCCTCACACCTTGGACAATACCAGGCTTTGGTTAGTTGGTTGTAGTAGAGTGGTGTTTGGTGGTAGAGGCATCGGCGGCCTTTACGACCTATTATTCTTTTTGGAGGGGTCATAATATCGCCGGTCATCAGG
>JAKQFA010000046.1 GCA_029556335.1 Methanobacteriota archaeon | reverse complement strand
CAAGGGTGCGCAGAGAGGAATATAAAAAAATACTCCCGGAAATGGATCTTGGTAGTGAAGAATATGAAGAGAAGCTGATGCTGTTGTAAATTTGAAAGTACCATAATATCGAGATACCAAAGCGAAGTGTAATATTGTAGACTCAGAGATTGGCAAAAACAGATTTAAGTGCCCAACAGTTTGGTGCCCCTTTAAGGGAGATGTTTATGACATCTGAAAATATGCAAAATCAAAATATTTTTTTTTTAAAAATCACCGAGGAATCTGATCTTTCATTAGAAGTTGTAATTTTGGTAATCTTAGGAGTATTTATGCTTCTATTCGGCTTCCTTCTTTTTGAAATTCATACGGGAGCTTTACCTTACACTCCTGACAGCACCTACGGACTTTTCCTTGTTATTGTTTCTCTCCAGATAATCACCATGGGCAAAACCCCCTTTGGTGATCTCCGTCGTTCCTGGATACTTATTACTGTAGGAATAGGCACCGCCATCATTGGTATGACAGCAGGTTTTATTCCAGGATACCTTTCTGAACTTGTCCGATTACTGGTGGGATTTATGCTTCTTGCAGGTGGAATTGCTCTTATTCTGCAGCTATTTTTCTCCAGAGACAAGGCAAAAACATGGATAAAGGCTTCTGGCATGTTACAACACTTGACAATTGCTTGTACCATAGTTTATGCCCTGACAATTGTTGAGGGCGTGATAACACTACAACCTGACATAATCATCACTCCACAGATAGCAGTAATTACCATTATCTATGGATTAAGCTTTTTCTATCTATCCTGGTGTCTTCATAAAGTTAGCCACATTTATCCTTCAAATGACATGGGAAATCCTGAAATAAATACACAGGACAAAAATGGTATCCGTTCCAAAGGGATTTTCAAACTTTTTAGGGAGGCATCCCTATCCCTTACATTTGCAGTATTAATATTGATGGGTGTGCTTCTGACGCTCCTTGGAATCCTCCTTTTTCCAGTGAACAGTGGTCTGATACCTTTTTCCCCTGATGGTCAGTTCGGACTGCTTTTGTTCATCTTCTCCATCCAGATGATGGCATTAGGAGAAACCCTTTTAGGCCCCTTTAAGCGGTCCTGGCTAATGGTAATAATTGGACTGGCATTTGCTGTGTTGGGAATTTTCTCATGTATAGTCCCTGGAATTTTAACGGTAGTTATCCCGAAACTCATTGGATCTTTGAGTATCATTGGAGGGGCCCTGTTGATTACGCAAAGATTTTTATCACAACAACAGGAAAAAATACATGAAAATATGAAACCTGATCTTGAAAAAACTGAAATTGAATCTATTAATTACAAACTGATGATTACTCAGACTTTAATAAATATCGTGGCCATTGTTTTCGGAATATCTGCTCTAATGGAAGGACTCCTTCCCGGGATGATTGTGGCGGGATTGCTGGTGACCTACGGACTCATCCTCTTTGTGCTTGTATTTATCCTCCACAAAATGACCTTAATTGAGATCAAAGGAAAAGATCTTAGTGAAGCTGCCGTATAATCCAAAACCAAAAACTTCACCATAAATATGTACCCATAAACCAATCAGACGAAACATCCAGAAAAATATGGTAACTGTTCTTCAAAATAATATTAAAGCCATCAGACAATTATTTTTAAAGAATAAAATTTATATTAAGGGCAAAAAACAATAATATGGCTTTATTAGTATTATTGGGACTTTTAGTTGGAAAATAGAGTGAATGACAAGTGATAGGAATAAGCGCAGACTTTGACCCCGTACACAGGGGCCATGTGAAACTCATCCAAAAAGCCAGGGAAGTAGCCGATGAAAAGGGCAGCGAAGTGGTTATCTACCTCAACAAAGGTTACAGTGCCAACCACGCCCCTTTCTTCGTGGGTTACGATGCCCGGAGGAGAATGGCCTTAGCAGCCGGGGCTGACCGGGTGGTCCCCATTGAAGGCTTGCATCACCGCTTGACCATGGCTTACACCGTGCCCATAAGGATTGCCATGATGATCCAGGACGGAGTGAGGGATTACGTGGATGCTACAGATGTATCACCCAACCAGATTAAGAAGTACGCCTCGGATTTTGTGAAAAGTGGCATATTCAGTGGCATCCCACGTAACTTGCCCAACCGAAATGTTATACGATGGTACGCAGTTAACGAATTTCTAGGGAAGGTTCTGGGGAGAAGGATGAAGTTTCACTTCATCCCTGAATTAAAGGTGCAAGATGAGAAGATCTCAGGGCGCATCATCCGCAGAAAAATCCTGGAAAACAACTTAAGAATACCAGAAGGTGTTCGCAAGCTGCTCCCTACTTCCACTATAACTATCTTGCAAGAAGAGATTGACCAGGGTAACATTCCTGGTGAAAGAAACCTGGAAGTCCTTCTGGACCGTTTAAATAACTACCCCCGCCCGGGCCTTCTAGAAATCGCTCACTTAAATGCAGCCGCCGTGGATGAAATCATAGAGGGGAGGAAATATCGTAAAGAAACTCCAGCTTGGGCATCTCTTAGAAAAGCAGGCTATGGGCCGGTTCTCACCAGGCTGGCCCTGAGTTGTGTGGAGGAGAATGTCACCCGCCGGGAGGTCTTTGACCTTATAAAAAGTTACCAGAAGGAGAGAATCATACCTCCTGATCAGACTGTGGAAAGAGTTATCGGCCGGGCCTGGTTCGTGGCTTCATCAGTTGAAAAGGGGATGGACAGCCATGAAGCACATGAAAGATTTCGGAAGGGAGAAATAATTCGTCACAAAGTCCCCTACACTGTTAACGCCGGTATCCATCTTCGCAGTTTTGAATTATCCTCCCTGCAGGAGGGACTTCCTGCCCAGTTATACGTAGATAAGAGGGGAATGATATCCTGTCTGATTAAAACTCGTGAACGTAAAATTAAAAGTCCATTGAAGCTGCAGGCACGGGATGCCACCTACCTCCGGCTGCTTTTAGATTCCCAGATCATTCCACTCCAGGGCAGCATGATCAGTAAAAAGAAAGGCTGGAGAGTGCAAATCAAGGTGGGTTAGAGATGAAGTGTTCAGGGCTGTGACTTACCACCGGACACTCCCACTCCCGGCAGAAGGTCATGGTAAACACACCATCATCAGTGTCTATGTAAAACCTCCAGCAGTCCTTTTCCCTGCCCTGGACTTCGAAGCGGATATCAATGACCTTTTTACCCACCAACTCCTGGAGGGCCTCCTTACATTCCTGTATCTGCTTTTTTTTCATCGAAGCCACCACAACAAACAATGTATATCTAATATTATGTCATTGTAGTGTAATATAATTAAGTGAGGGCCAAGTACATCCCTGATGAAGGGGGCTTCTCCCAAGAATTATTCCCCCTACTCTTTTTTATCCAGTTTTTGGAAGACTTGGTGCATGTTGCTTGGCTTCTCATCCATTTTCCCTATCCTTTCGGTTAGAAGCTGGAAAAATTCCAGGGAAGCCCTGCTCATAAAAGGTTCAGTTTCTGAAGATAACATCTTAACCACTTCTTCCATCTCCTCAGATCTTCTTCGCGCATGATAAAGGCTGCTGGTCATCCTAGAAACTGCTTTTTCTTGAAAATCGGGACATTCTGTCTGGGATATATATTTTAACGCTTCATCATCGATTCCCATACGGTGGGCGGCAAATAATGATTCCAGGAGAAGTGCCGACACTCCCTTTGTGTAGGCACTGCGCATCATCTTAATGGCAGAAGCTTGACCTGGATCTGGCCCTATAACATCAATATCCATACCATAATCGTTTAACTGGGCAAATTCTGCTGCAGCCGGACCAGATGCTACGATATTCACCTTCAAACCCTTCTTCAGGACACTGCCCATGATAGCTGCGTCCACGGTGTTGGCTTTTCCCACCAGTTCTAGAGCTGTCCTGACGGTTGAGGGTGACACGTTGTTGAGGTCCACATAAACCCCCCTGATCCGGCCCAATTTTCTGGCCACCATCACTGCCTGGGATGGTGTTACTGCCGATAAGATCATATCCACATTCTGTGCCATTTCCCGGTGGCTGCTGCACAGTTGAACATTCATTAACCGGGCTAATTCCCTGGTACGGACACTTCTTCCCTCCAGACAGGTGTAGATCTCCACGTCCACCCCCATAAGACCCCGGGCCAGGGTTGAGGCTACTTCTCCAAAACCTATAAAACCCACCTTCATCTGTGCACCCCCATTTCCTGATTCATAACAATCCCCCTAACATGTAGATTCCTGCCAGGGCTATGACCAGGCCGGATATGATCCTTATCGTCTTTGTATATTTTGTAGTTCTCTCCCAGTTAATTCTGGACGCCAGTATGGCCAGTGCAAAGAGGGTGAGGGAGAAACCTGCCGCAAAGAGGATCATGTTCAGGGCACTGTAGAGCAGGTTGCCAGTGGCTGTGCTGTAAGCTGCCACTGCAATCACATAGGGACCGAAACAGGGAGACCAGGCCAGGCAGGTTAGGAGTCCCATTATAAAGGACCCTGTAGCTCCGCCCTCCCCCCTGGATTTGATTGATAAGCTGGGAATTTTGGGGTTGATGATGAAAAAAATCCCCACCAATACCAGGAGAATGGCCGCCACTATCCGTATGTAGAGCAAGTATACATTCAGGGCTGCAGTGAATATCATCGTCAGTACGGTGATGACTGCGAATATTAGAAAAAATCCACCGGTGAATGCTAGAACTTCCCTTAAATTCCGGTTTAAGATGAAGTATCCAATCACGATGGGTACAAGTGGCAGCACGCAGGGCGATAGTAGGGAAGCTATTCCCGCCAGGAACGATAATATAAAACCTGGTTCCATCCACATACCCCTATAGTTGGCTTAATAACTGGTCAGCTGATTGGTATCCTTCTATTCTTTTTATTTCCTGGCCATTGGCGTTGAAGATGATGATGGTGGGCAGTCCGTATATATTGTACTGGGTGCTTAAATCAGGATTTTTATCGGTGTCAATCTTAACTGCAACGTAACTTTGGGCCATCTTCTGTTGCACATTGGTGTCGGTGTAGGTTTCACCATCCATCATTTTGCAGTAGTGACACCAGTCTGCGTAAAAATCAGCAAACACCATTTTATTAGAAGCCTGGGCCTTTTCAAATGCCGCGTTAAAATCTGTTTCCCAGTTAATGCCTGATGGATTTGTGCTGGAATTGGTCTGTGTGCCAGGGGGGGATGTGCAGCCTGTCATCGCCACCACCATTAACATGATTCCCAGGATAGCAAATGATTTGTTCATGATGCTTGGTTGTCACTGGGAGGGAATATATTTTTTTGCTCTTTGTCCCTGTAACCCCTGGGTAATTTGCCCTCTGAATTTAAATCCAAATTTTTACAACTTCAAAACCACACTGTCCCCTACTTCAACCCCTACTTCCCGGGCTATCGGTGGACATTTGGCATTAAAAAGGCAGAAAACCGGTTTGTTTTTCAGGTCCATTTCAGTAAGGCCTTCATAGTTTCCCAGTCCCTTGGCAATTATCAGATCCGAGTGGTAGAAGAGTTCCAGGAATTCAAGGGACACATCTTTGTAGATCACACCCACCGAATCTGTACCAGTGGTGGTTAAATCTGCTACCTCATCTAAACCTATCTCCAGTGCATCCTCCAGACAGGCATCATTCAGGATGGGCTTTTTCTTGAGGGCCACCGTGACCTTAACCAGGTATTCTTCCAATTTTTCAAGGAGCAACCTGTCAAAAACTATTTCTCCCACATTATCTGCTAAGTATAAAACATTTTGGGCTTTTTTAAGTTCCTCTTCCAGTTGGGAGGAATGATCTATCTTCAATTCCTGGTGCATGGCTGACAGTACCAGGGCCTCCATATCTACATCCAAACCCAGTGCCGCAAAATCCAGTAAGTTCCCGGCAATAGCGGCTTTCAAATAACTTTTCAGACTGGAATCTTCTTTTAATAATTTTTTTACCTCTGGTAAGAATTTGAGGGCGATTTCATTGGATATTTTCCGCTCCCGGTGATAGGGATCTGGATTATCAGTTTCCTTCTTGATGGTGCGGTGCATGTCGGTGCCGATTTCATTGGCCGGTGCCCCAGGGTGGAATCTCTGGCTGATTAGATCGATGATTTGGGATGTGATCTTCAACTTTAATTCTTCATCATCGGTAGCCAGATCCAGGGCTTCCCGGGCCTGTCTTAGAAAACAGGGGGCGCATTCATAGTGTACTTTCATAAGATCTTCCCATTCTTTTTTTTAATGGCTGTTAACTTAGAGTTCTTCAAATCCATTTATGAAGGTGCCGGTGATAGGCACAGTATAAATATGACCAGGGCCAGTATGGCCATTATTTTTCTTCCACGGGTGATGGGAGCCACATTGTCCATGGCACCTGGGTGGCTTTTGCTCTTGAAGAGTATAAGTAACATCAGGATGGCCATGGGTATCCATCCTAATGTGATGGTTACAGCCACCGCCAAGAAGGATATGATGAAGTGTATCTTTTCACTGAAGATGGACCTGGATATATGCCCTCCATCCAGGAAAGCCGCTGGCATCAGATTTAGCATAGCCACCACCACTCCCACCCAACCAGCGAAGGCCACGGGATGTAAAAATATCATCTGACCCGAAGAGACCGCAGGGGCTGTGAAGTAAGCTATAATATCCATTAATAGGGGTAGTGTGAATATCATGGCACTGGTTGATTTGGCAGCTACCGTGGAGATGCTCATACCAATCATCAAAACTGGCACAGTTACCAGCAGACCAGCCAGTGGACCGCTTAAACCCAGATCAAAAAGGGCGTTACGGTCTGGAATGGGGGATTTGACATTTATAACCGCCCCAAATGTGCCTATTATAGTGGGTGCTGGTATAAAATAGGGTAAAGTAGCTTTAACACCATGTTTACGGGCATAAATAAAGTGAGCAGATTCGTGTGTGCCAATTATGGCTAGTAATGCTGTTGCAAATCCTACTGCCCCCAGCCAACTGTTCCCCAGGATGTAACCCGCGGCCAGGGTGGTTCCCAGGGTGGCTAGGAATAGTATCAGGTTGATATATATCCGGGAGTTAATTTCCTCTGGTTTATGGGCCAGTCGGATCCTGTAATACAATCCATCAGGATTAATGAAGGGCACGTAACCCACTTGGTCCAGTTCTTCAACCAGAGCGGAAAATTTAGCAGTACTATAATCCCCAACCAGGAAGTAGGGTGCTCTCTTATCATACACAAATTCTAGGATGGGGAAATATTCCCCAACAATAGCAGATAGAAGCTCGTGGTCTTCCACTAGTTCACGTCCCTGTTACAATAATCAGTTTCACAGCCATGAGGATGGGGATAGTTAACCCCCATATATAACCCTTATAACCTCAATGGTGTCTCCTTCTTCTAGAGGTTCTTCTTCAATGACGATCTGCTGGTTTTTTTTAACCACAACTGTTTCCAGGGGTATTTCCAGCTCCTGGAGGAGGTTCTTAATGCTTCCCCCCCCTGTTTCCATGATTTTCTCTTCTTCTCCCATTATAAAGGTTATGTTCATCTAATCACATCGGGTCTGGTCTGCAGATATTTTTTTTGGTGAGTGAAGTTAACTGTATCTATTTAATGATCTATTTAGATTTAATCGTTACATCATTTTAAGGAAGCTGCAGGCCTTACATAGTGGAGTGGCTGCTGGTTCACCACATACTTCACACATGGTATGTGGGGATTTTCTGGAATATTCTTTCTTCAGCACTGGTTTTATGCGGTCGAATCCCCGGAGGGTGGAGTACATGATGGTGGGATGTTTCAGGGATATCTCCTTTAAAAAGTGCCCTACTTCCGCGCGGAAAGAATCACCGGAGTAGGGGCATTCTGCCAGGTGAACCGGGAGCTCCCTGGCCAGTACATAGAGTGCTACTTCCTTCTCTGGGACCTCCCGGAGGGGTTTGATTTTTACGGTGAATCGGGGATCATTGGACTGGGATTTTACACCGATCCGTGTTAAATTATCCAGGTTTCCTTCCAGGTAATTCATGAGGATGGATTGGACCTCATCATCCAGGTTGTGACCAGTGGCTATTTTAGTGGCACCTACTTCCCGTGCAACTCTGTTGAGTATCCATCTTCTGAATACTCCACAGTAAGTGCAGGCTCCGCTATGTGGGTTTTTCATCATTTCATCCAGAGTAACCCCTAAATATTCATTGAAGGAAACTACTTTATGTTGGATGTTCATTTCCCTGGCAATTTCAGTGGCAATTTCCACACCTTCTGCCCGGTAGCCAGCTATTCCCTCATCGATGGTCACAGCCACCAACTCCACAATACCCCTTTCCTGGAGATTACTCAGAATATCCATAGTCATAACACTGTCTTTTCCACCAGATAAACCTAAAAGGATCTTATCTCCCTTTCTGACTAGTTTGTATTTTCTGATATCCTTTAAAACCTTTTTTTGCATTCTTTGGATGAAGCAATCTTTACACAGTACTTGCCCGGAGTGTTTACGGTGAATAATTACCGGACCCGAGCCACAAGAATCACATTTCATGGTAAAATCCTATTTAATACCTTATTTATCATAATAATTGCTTCAGGATCCTAGATTTCCATAAATTTTTTGAATAAGGGGAAGTCCTGAGTGTAATGTTTTCCAAATTTCAATGACTCCTCTGCCTTTTGAAGTTCTGATCCCAGGTATGCGGCATGTTCCAATTTGCTTACCAGGTTTCTTTTGATTATCTCATCGTAGAGGGCCTTGGCTTCGGTGCCAACTATGGCCATGTGGGGTTCACTCTTCTGGTAGTGCACTGCCCTTATCAATCCCTCGGAGACTGTAATTTTGAAGCTGCCAGCAGAATCCTGTTTGAAAGTGTAATCTGGTTGTCCTTCTACTTCGGGAACGTCAACAGCATCCTCCAGGGTTTCACCTCGTCTTTTATCCTTGAAGACCACCAGATTAATTCCCAAGTCCTTGGGTATGGAACCTCGTTTCTTGGCCAGAAACATCATTTGAGATGATACTGCCAGTTCCTTCACACTACCCACCGTTTTTCCACTTTCTTCCGGTGTGAAGAGTACACTCACTCCCAGCTCCATTCCAATACCTGATAGTAAAGTGTTTGCTCCGGTAGAGTCCACATCCATGAGTTCGGTGACGTTGCCTACCCCGAAAAAAATGGGAACTTGGTTTTCTCTTTTCAACTGGCGGCAGGCCAAGAAGGAGTCCATGATGCTTTCACTGTTAACTGGATCCAGCACTGGATCAGCTATGACTTCCAGGCCTTTACATTTTTTTATAAGGCCATTCAGGGAAGTTACTCGTTCCTCCCAGGTATGGGGTACCCAGTTTTGACTGTAATTAGTGGGTAATAGTACTGCTGGTACTTTCCTTTCTTTAAGCAGGGGTACCAGTTCCTGGTAGTTGCCGTGGTCCAGGCTTAAAACCAGATCCACCCCTGATTCAACTGCCACTTCAATCTCCGCCGGGTTTAGGGTATCGATACTGATGGGAACGTCAAGTTTTTCCTTTAAAAGATTTACCATGGGTGGTATTCTGCTTTTCAGGTCCTCTCCAGCTAGCATTCCCAGATCCACCAGATCAGCACCGGATTTAACGAAGTACTCCGCCCTTTTCAGTAAGTTTTCCGGGCTTAGAAGGGGGGCGTTGGCAATTTCAGCCAGGACTCTCATGGGGAAGTCCTCCCCCACAGGGAGGCTTCCCACCATGATGTTTTCAGGTTTTTTTAGTAGTTTTTTAATATTTTCAGAGTCTTTTTCAAAGTCATGAATGTATTTAAGTGCTCTTCGCCGTAGCTCATCTTCTATAAGCTTATCTGCCGGTTTTTTTGGTGACAGATCAATTTTGTCCAGCATCTCCAGGACCACTCCCAGATCAGCTGCATCTGTGGATCCCTTGTAGGTAGGTATGGCCATGGCCTCTTCCACTGGACTGACATCCTTTCTTAAAAGCCCAGGGGTGATTATCATATCCAGTGACTCAAGTTCTATCCCTGAAACTTTCTTCAACTCAGCCACTATCCGCTGAGGTGTTAAAAATGCAGCTATAGGCGTTTCAACAGTTAAAATATGGATTTCATGTTCTGATTGTGCTGTGACCTTTTTTACCAGGGGACTGGCCAGTTGGGCCGTGATGATGAGTACTTTCATAAGCTTATTCCTTGAAGACTCCAGTTTTTACCATTATCTTATCCTAGATACTAAGCCAGTTTCTCTTTTTTAATCTGGTTCTAACTTTTTTTCACTGATCGGTACTGTACTTTGTAATCCTTCCAGGGTTGTCTGCCTGATTTTGAGGGTTGTTTGCCCTGATATATGATGCGCACCTCACTGCCCAGAGGAACCTTCCCCATCAGATCATCCAGAACAGTGGACCCCCAGATTTTCTTCTCTCCCTCCTCGGTTTTAAGGAAGTACATCTTACTCTTGAACTGCCCCACATTCTCTTCTTTTTCTATGTAAATACCCTGAATAGATTCTCCAACAGTTTCTGGTTCCCAAATATTATCTTTTTCCTTGTTCTCAGTTTCTCTTTCAACATCTATCCATTCACTCATGAATATCCCCCTAGTAGTATTGGTATAATCAAAGACGTTAATTTAGTTTCCATTTTTTTTATTCATTGCTACTATTTTTTTTCATGAAATAAGTCCCTTTAATATATCAAACTTCATCCAACACTTATATATATTAAAAATTTATAATGATTAACTATGAGGAATGGAGGTAAATAGATGATTGAAATTCGCTTTCACGGACGTGGCGGGCAAGGAGCAGTGACCGCCGCAGAGATACTAGCAAAAGCAGCCTTTGAAGATGGAAAATACTGTCAAGCATTCCCATTTTTCGGTGCTGAAAGAAAAGGCGCACCAGTAATGGCTTTTTCAAGAATACATGATAAGCCTATCAGAAGGAGATATCAAGTTTATAATCCTGATTACGTAGTAGTACTGGATGAAACATTACAAGAAGCCGTGGACATAATTTCTGGGCTTAAAGAAGGGGGCAAAGTAATAGTCAATAGCGAAGAGGATTTGAAGTTGGATGGTGTGGAAGTTCACACCATCGACGCTACCGGAATTGCCCTGGAAACACTGGGCGTCCCCATTGTGAACACAGTAATGTTAGGAGCGTTTGCCAAAGTAACAGAAGAAGTTTCCCTGGATTCAATCATAAAAATAACTAAAGAAACATTCCCAGGCAAAATTGGCGAGAAAAACGCCATAGCAGCTGAAATTGCCTATGAAAAGGTGAAATAAGACTATTAAGGTGATCTAATGGTAAACACAGGAGCAGCAGTTAAAGAACCAGGCAGCACCCGGCAGAACAAAACCGGGAGCTGGAGAACATTCAAACCAGTCCTGGATAAGGATAAATGCATAGACTGTGATAACTGCATTCTTTTCTGTCCAGAAGGATGCATAAGCCAGGACCACGACATCGATTACGATTACTGTAAAGGATGCGGAATATGCGCCGAAGAGTGTCCAGTTGAAGCTATTAGAATGGAGAGGGGATAGAGATGGTACTGAAAGTTATGACTTCCAACCGGGCCGTGGCCGAAGCAGTGAAAATGGCGAAACCAGATGTGGTGCCTGTTTACCCCATCACCCCTCAGACCACCATATCCGAATACCTCGCAAAATTCACGGCAGATGGAGATTTAAAAACTGAATATATCAGGGTAGAATCAGAACACAGTGCTATAAGTGCTGCTCTAGGAGCATCGAGTGCCGGTGTCAGGGTTTTCACCGCAACCTCCTCACAGGGACTGGCACTGATGCACGAGATACTCTTTGCCACCGCGGGTATGAGAAGTCCAGTGGTTCTGGTGGATGCCAACCGTGCATTGTCCGCCCCTTTAAGCATCTGGAATGACCAACAGGACACCATATCAGAACGAGACTCCGGATGGCTGCAGATATACGCAGAAAATGCTCAGGAAGCCTTAGATGCTGTGTTGATAGCCTATCGCGTCGCTGAGGACCCGGAAGTCTTGCTGCCCTGCATGGTCTGTATTGACGGATACTTCCTAACCCACACCGTGGAACCCCTGGATGTGCCCAGCCAGGAACAGGTAGACCAATTCTTACCACCCTACAAGCCGTACGCCTTCCTGGACCCGGAAAAGCCCATGTCCATCGGTACCTTCACCGATCCAGAGTACTACATGGAAGCACGATACGACATAGAACTAGCCATGGAAAAGTCCAAAGAGGTTATGGCCCAGGCTAACCAGGAGTTTAGAGAAATATTCGGAAGAGAATATGATTTAATCGAAAAGTATCGGTGTGATGATGCAGAAATCATTATCGTAGCTATGGGATCTGTATGTGGTACAATTAAAGATGTTATAGATTCACTTAGAGAAGAAGGAGAAAAAGTAGGGCTCCTAAAAATCCGTGTATATCGTCCCTTCCCCTGGGAGGATATTAAGGAGGTGCTGGAGAAAGCATCCCGGGTTGCGGTTCTGGACAAAAACATCTCCTTCGGGATAGGAGGAGTTCTCTACAACGAGATTAAGGCCAAAACCAATGCTGATGCATATGGGTTTATCGCTGGATTGGGAGGACGTGATATAACCCCTGAATACGTCAAAGAGATTGTTGCTAAAGCTAAAAACCCCACCCGTGAGGTTGAATGGATAGGACTTAAAAAGGAGGAAGTTTAAATGGAAATCAGTACAGAAGAATTCCTGGCCCCTGGACATCGAGGATGTGCAGGCTGCGGAGCCACGATAGGTGTTAGACTGGCCCTTAAAGCACTTGGCAAGAACACCGTGGCTGTGTCTGCCACTGGCTGTCTGGAGGTTATCACTACCCCTTACCCAGAAACTGCCTGGGAGATTCCCTGGATACATGTGGCCTTTGAAAACGCTGCGGCAGTTGCATCTGGTGTTGAAAGAGCCCTTAAATCACAGGGAAAAGATGCCCAAGTAGTTGCATTCGCTGGAGATGGTGGAACTGCAGATATTGGGTTGCAGGCCCTATCAGGAGCCATGGAGAGGGGACACAAGATAATCTACATCTGTTACGATAACGAGGCCTACATGAACACCGGGGTGCAGCGCAGTGGAGCCACACCTTATGGGGCCTCCACCACCACCAGCCCCCATGGTAAGGAGAGTTTTGGTGAAGACAAACCAAAAAAGAACATCCCCATGATCATGGCCGCCCATGGAGTGCCCTACGTGGCCACTGCCTCCATATCATACCCGGAAGATTTTGTGAAAAAGGTGCAGAAAGCCAAGGAAACGGAAGGACCCGCCTACATACACCTTCACCAGCCTTGCACCACGGGGTGGGGTTATGATCCCTCAAAAACCATAGAATTAGGCCGATTAGCTGTTGAAACAGGTTCCTGGATACTTTATGAGATAGTGGATGGGGAGTTCAGGGTGACCTACCGTCCCCTGCAGCGGAAACCCGTGGACGAGTACCTCAACGCCCAGAAAAGGTTCAAACACCTCAGTGAACAGGAACGCCTGCGCATCCAGAACCAGGTTAATGCCCTGTGCAGTGAATTAAAAATATAGGAGGCTCAGCCTTGGAAAAAATAATCATCCAACCTGAACTCTGTGATGGCTGCCTGGACTGTCAGGATGCCTGTGCCCAGATTTATGGCACCTCCAGAATTCTGGTTCGGGAAGTGGAAGGATCGTACTATCCCATCATCTGCCAGCAATGTGAAGATGCTCCCTGCGAACTCATCTGCCCCACCGAGGCCATTAGTGAGGGAGGGATAGATGAAGAACGATGCATAGGTTGCGGTCTCTGCCTGATGGTATGTCCCTTCGGAGCAGTGACCATCCACGAGCGAAAAGCCCATAAGTGCCATCAATGTCCCGATCGAGATACTCCGGCCTGTATCAAGGCCTGTTCCCAGCGAGCAATTGCTAAGGTAGACACGGACCAGTTACAGGCCCAGCGCCAGTTGGAACATATTAAGAAGATCTCCAGTATGAAGAAGAAGACCCGGCGAGGTTCGGAGTTGATCCATATTGTCACTGCCAACAGCCGGGCCAAGAAAGCCCTGGACAAGGAGGCCTGAATATGAAGGAACTGATTTCCAAGCCGGAGCTATGTGATGAATGCGGTAAATGTGAACGCATATGTCCCAAAAATGCCATAAGAGTGGTGAGTGGAGTTCCCTTATTCTGCTTGCACTGTGCCGAGGACCGGGCTCCTTGCCTGGCAGTCTGTCCGGAAGGGGCTATAGAAGACGTGGACGGGGCCATCATCATCCATGAAGATGATTGCATAGGATGTGGTTTGTGTCGTGATTTCTGTCCAGTGGGAGCTATCCAACTCAATGAGTATGGAATCGCCACCAAATGTGACCTGTGCCAGGGAGAGGAGGTACCACTCTGCGTGTCAATATGTCCCACCAAAGCCCTTAAAGTAAGCTCTGAGGATATCCTCGCCGAGAAAAGAGATCGCGTGGCCAGGGAACTGGAAAAAGTTAAGATGATCATGAAATACTGATCATCTCCTAGATTTTACCTGATTTTTATGATAAGCCAGGAGAGAGTGGAAGAGGAGGTATGCCGCCTCTTTAAAAAAGCAGTTATTTATCTCCCTTCAGATGTGAAAAAGGCCCTTAAAGATGCCTACCATGATGAAACAGAAGAGGTTGCCCGTCTTAACCTGGGGGCGGTTCTGGATAACATTGAAGCCGCTGAGGATATGGGGGTTCCGCTCTGTCAGGACACTGGCTTGCCTATTATCTTCGTGAAACTGGGAAAAGTGCAGGTGGAGAACCTCTACCAGGGGATCCGTAGAGGAGTAGAGCGTGCCACCAGGGAAGTGCCCCTCCGTCCCAACGTGGTGGACCCCTTCACCCGTAAAAATACCGGGACCAACACCGGCCAGTTAATCCCCCAGATAGATGTGGAGTTAGTAGAAGGAGACTATCTGGAGATAACGGTGTTCCCCAAGGGTTTTGGCTCCGAAAATAACAACGCCCTTAAAATGGCCCTTCCTGGTGAAGGAGTAGAGGGGGTTAAAAATTTTGTCCTGGATACTGTGCTGGTTGCTGGGGGCAAGCCCTGTCCACCCATCATCATCGGTGTTGGTGTAGGAGGATCCTCTGACCTGGCCCTTAAAATGGCCAAAAAGGCACTTCTGGGCGAGGTGGGGGTTAGAAACCCGGATGAAAAGCTGGCCCAGTTGGAAGAAGAGATTTTAAACCAGGTAAACTCCACTGGGATCGGACCCATGGGCCTGGGTGGGAAAACCACCGCCCTGGATGTTAAAATACTCGCCGCTGATACACACACAGCTGGACTGCCCATCGGGGTCTGTATTCAGTGTTGGGCCGCCAGGAAGTCCACTGGTCGGTTAAAATAGTAGTGAGATTTTTTTCCAGTGACTTAGAAAAAGTGTTGGATCTGTCCTTTTTTTTATCAAAAAAAAAGATAGAGATAGAAAAAAATATCTTTCCTATGGTTTTTTACATGTAATCATGAAGATGGTGCGGTCTCCAATGTTCTCCGCCCGGTCAGCTATTCTTTCCAGTATACGGGCTAAGAACAGTAGATAAACCAGGTAAGAGATGGTTTCCGGGTCATCAATCATGCACTTAGTAACATCGCTCATGGCCCGGTCAAATAGATCATCAACCTTATCATCATCCCTTCTCAGTTCACGGGCGGTGTCCATGTTCTGTCCCAGGAAGGTGGTGAGGCTCTTGCTCACCATGTTCTCCACAATATCGGCCATGTGCACAATATCGTCCATGGGTTTTTCAGGAACCTCCTGATCCTTGATCTGCTTGGCCACCTCTGTGATGTTACTGGCCAGGTAGCCAATTCTCTTCAAATGGCTTCCGATCTTGATACAGGCTTCAATGAATCTCAGATCCCCAGCCACCGGCTGTTCAGCGACGATGATACTCAGGGTCTTGTGTTCAAGGTTGTAGTTCATTTCATCGATCTTTTGCGCAGTCTCAATCACGCTCTTAACCTTCTCCTCATCATAATTAAACAGTACTTTAATGGAATCTCGATAGGCCTGCATGGTTTTTTTACCCATCTGCTCTACATCTTCCCTTAATTCCTTTAATCTCCTTCGAAACAATATTCTCGGATGTCTTTTCTCCATTTTATAACCCCACTTGAATTAAATTTAGTCAACCAAATCGGCCTGTGATATAATCTTCGGTACGCTGATCACATGGTTCCAGGAATATTTGTTCAGTGCGTCCATTCTCCACTATTTCCCCGTGCAGGAAGAAGGCTGCGTATTTAGAAACCCGGGTGGCTTGTTGCATATTGTGGGTGACGATGATGATGGTGTAATCCTTCTTCAGCTTGTGTATCAGATCCTCGATCTTGGTGGTGGATATGGGATCCAGGGCGGAACAAGGCTCATCCATGAGTATAACCTCTGGTTCCACAGCGATGGTTCGGGCAATGCACAGACGTTGCTGTTGTCCTCCTGATAGCCCCATCGCCGATTTATCTAGTATGTTTTCCACCTCATCCCACAGGGCTGCTCCTTTAAGTGCTTCTTCCACCTTATGCTCCAAAATATCCTTATCATTAATTCCGTGCACCCTCAAGCCATATGCAACGTTATCAAATATGGATTTAGGGAATGGGTTGGGCTTCTGGAAAACCATACCCACCCTCTTGCGCAGATCCACCACGTCTACTTTGGGATTGTAGATATCTTCTCCATCTAAAAGCACGGTTCCATCCATACGGAAGGTGCTGATGAGATCATTCATCCGGTTCAGGGTGCGAATGAAGGTGGACTTCCCACAACCAGAGGGACCTATAAGGGCTGTTACTGTATTTTTAGGAATTTTCAGACTTACGCCTTTTAGGATGTGTAATTCATCGAAGTAAACGTTGAGATTTTCTGCTTCTATTATATATTCCATTTTCTTATCGCCCCATCATCTGTTTTCGGTAACGATCCACCAGGGTATTGGTGGTCACGGTAATTATGAGGATCAAAATCACCAACACAGCTGCGGTGCCCCAGGCATTATCCAGGGATATCCCCTCGGTGGCCAGGATGTAGAGGTGCAGTGGTAAGGGTCGTGCCGGATCAAGCAGGGATATGGGAGTTATTAGTGCTGCACCCACGGTATACAATATGGCAGCGGCTTCGGCTATGGCCCTTGCCATTCCCAGAATGATTCCAGTTGTTATTCCTGGTAACGCGGCTGGTATAACCACTTTAGATACTGTCTGCCACTTGGTTGCTCCCAGTGCCAGGCTACCCTGGGCATAGGATTTATTGATGGATTCTATGGAAACCTCCGAGGCCGCCAGAATGGTGGGTAAAGCCATCAGTGCCAATGTTAATCCTCCAGATAGAACGCTCCATCCCATTCGAAGATAGATCACGAAGAATGCTAAACCAAACAACCCAAATATTATGGAAGGAATGGATGACAGGGTTTCGGCTCCGAAGCGGATCAACCTGACCGTCCTATTTTCTCCTGCATACTCTGCTAAATATAATGCTGCACCCACTCCTATCGGGGCTGACACTAAAACTGCGATGAAAGTCACATATAAACTGGAAACAATCATGGGAAATATTCCACCAGCCTTACCAGAGTCCATGGGATCTGTGAATAGAAATTCCAAGTTAATTACTGGCAGGCCCTTGTAAAACACGTAACCAATGACCATCAGCAAAATCAGCAGGGTGATGATCCCTGAAGCCCAGAATATTAGGTCCATTATCTTCTGGGCTATTTTAGGAGGTATGATTCTGTGCAATCTACAATCCCCCACCTTTGTTTCTCCAGAACCTCGTAGTTGCCATCATAGGTATCCTCCTCCAACAGTTACTTTCTTCTTGTAGTGCAGGTAGTTGGCCAGGACTAGGAGTATGATGATCATAAATATGAGCACGATGCCTGTGGCAAACAGGGCGTTGTAGTGTATACCCGTGGCATAACCCATCTCAATGGCAATATTAGAGGTCAATGCCCTTACCGGGTCCATTATGGAACCTGGTATCTGTACCACGTTACCCGCCACCATAATTATGGCCAGTGTTTCACCAATTGCGCGTCCCATCCCCAGAATTACTGAGGTTATCACTCCGGGTATGGCAGCTGGGAAAATGACATTTTTGATGGTCTGCCAGTGAGTGGCTCCCAGTGCCAACGAAGCTTCTTTATATTCCTGGGGAATAGATCTAATGGCGTCTTCAGATACGCTGACAATTATGGGCAGGATCATGATGGTTAGTATGATGGATGCGGTGAACATGCTAAAACCAGTCCCCCCGAAGTGGATCCTCATGAAGGGCACCAGCAGGATCAATCCGAAGAATCCGTAAACAACCGATGGAATTCCAGCCAGAGTCTGGATGGTGGGATTTAATATTTTCCTCATCCTGGCTGGTGCCACTTCTGCCAAAAATATGGCACACAGTATCCCCAGGGGGACAGCCATTAACAAAGAAAGTGCAGTTATGCCCAATGAACCTATGATCATGGGGAACACCCCATATTGTCCACTGGATGGTGCCCAATCCATTCCGAATATGAAATTTATAAATCCATAGCTTTGGATTGCAGGTAGACCTTCCTTGAAGATGAATACAATGATGAGGGTTATGATGATAATTGATGATACCGCTGTTAAGAGAAGTCCTTTTTCAATGAAAAACTCTTCATTCCATCGAGACATTTTGATAACCTCTATTTCATGTTCAGATAGAATATATCGTGTAATTTAAGACGCTACAGGGACTATTTTTTCATTTTCCACAATTTTCTGGCCATCCGGACTTAAACACCACTCAAGAAACTCCTTTACCGCCCCCTTAGCCTCTCCTTTGGTTAAAAAGAGGAATGGCCTATGTAATTCATAGGTGCCACCAAGAATGGTTTCCATGGATGGATACACTCCATCCACTTTCACGGCCTTAACGTTGGGGCTCATATGGGCCAGTGAAATATAGCCAATGGCATTGGGGTCCTGTTCCACAACCAGTTTAATGGACTCCGTGGAAATCTGGACAATGGCATCACTTTTAACCTTGTCAGTTTTTTTCAATACCAGATCATCGAATGTTTTCCTGGTTCCAGAGCCATCTTCTCGAACTACCACATTTATGGGAGCATCCGGACCCCCTAATTCCTTCCAGTTACTTATATTTCCAGTGAAAATAGCCCTCAAATCATCTTTGCTAATGACGTCCACAGGATTTTTTAGGTTGACAGCCACCACAATCCCTTCCTTTCCAATAACATATTCCTTCAGCTTTCCACCCTCGTTATCATTTAATTCCATGGAACTAGTTCCAATGGCAACTATATCTTGTGAAACACTGCGAATACCCAGTCCAGATCCTCCCCCCTGGACAGTGATCTTAACTCTGGGATGGGCTTTCATATACTCCTGGGCCAGTGCTTCAGCCACGGGCTGTACAGAAGTAGAACCAGCCACATCAATTCGTTCGTACTGCTTCTCGGTAATGATGGTGCTGTAAACGGCGGTGGCAATTATTAAGATTAGTACTAATCCCAGGCCATGTTTCAATTTCATTGCGAAATCACCATAAAAAATACTGATTAGAGAATAATTTCCATTAGCAGTATTTATAATTATACTGTGATTAGACTCCTGAAGTTTTTAAGAAACTTATTTCACTACTGAAGATTAATCAAGACCAAAAAATATAGGATGAGAAAAAATAGGGTTAGTGGATAGATTCCACCCTATTTACACTTTTAAATTTTTTTTTGTCTTTACTCCTGGGGGAGAGTTAATCCTTGAATGAACAATGATCCTCATTGTATACTGTGGTCCAAATCACCTTCAATTCCAGAGTAACCAGACATTCTATTTAAGGGTTACTGATTGTGTTTAATATATCACTATTTGTGAAATAAAGTAGGGGGTGGGGAGTCTTCATTCTAATCACTTTACCTCTTGTGAAAATGGATGGTATGATCTAGAACACCAAAAAAAACGCATTTTTCTAAATTATGCTTATATACACTTTCAATCCATTGAATAGGGAGATTTAGTATCCTCTATCCATCCATTAAAATTTTGAAGACTTTTTATACCTATTCTGAAACCTTTCCGGAGTGGTGGTTCGGGGGATGTTCCGGTAGAACTCTCCAGCAGTGTCCATGATCTCGATGGAGATATCACCGATCCTTTCAAAGGCCTTGACCACCCGGGAGAGATATATGTAATAGGTGGATCTTTCCTGGTCCATCAGATCATCTTCAGCCATTTGATGGGCTATTCTCCCCATGGCTTCACCTTGAAGATTGTGCAACTCTTCCTCATAGTCCATGACCTTGTCTTTGAGTTCCAGTTTTTCGTTGGTGAATGCATTCATGGAATGAGTCATCATTCTACAGGCAGTATCGTACATGGATTTAACTATACCCATCATTTCTGCATCAATTTCATAAGACTCATTTAAAGCAAAATTAGCTATATGACAGGAATGATCACCAATACGCTCCAGATCAAAGGCAATTTCTCCAAATATCATGGTTTTACTGAATTCAGAATAAGGATTCATGGATACCGCAGTTTCCACTGAAGAACGAACCTTTTCCAACATATTATTAGTGATATAATCTAATTTCAGGGCTTCTTCAGCCAGTGCAGTATCATGGTTAAGGAATGCCTCAAAAGACATTTCTAGCTGCTGACAAACATGTTGGGCCATGTCACTGAGCATTTCCTTGATCAGGTAGGACCCGGCATGTTCACGGGAAGTTGCTTCTTCATGAAATATCTCAGAAAACTCGTCAAATTTCTTGAAATCTAATATATATGCTCTTCGAACTACTCCTTTTTTTACCAGGGGTTGGAGGAGTTTGGTCACATATCTACGTGTCAATCCCAGGTTTTCTGCAATCTCATCCTGGGTGGAAGGACTTTCATATAATATTACATCCAGAATAGCCTTAAGGGTGCTGTTTTTCGCTCTCTTGGTCATTATATCAGTATAATTCCATTTTTCCTGGTTAACTAGAGGGTGATCCTTTTTAATTTTGTTCCTTCTCATAGATAAAAGTGACTGATTCCCGGGTGATGGCGATTATCACGTACAAGAGCGCTAAGATTACCATTATAGAAATTATTTCGTTGAGTTGATAAAATATAGGGGAATACAAATCTACAATGGCTGAATTAAAGTCAGCAAATCCGCCTAATAGTTTCACCACCCCCACGGCCAAGACTACGTATCCATACCTTCGTGATATGCTTTTTTCATAACCCAGTCCACCTTCAACAAAGGGAAATAATCCCATTACCAGGAGGGCTAGTCCTATGGTACGGAACAGATTCCAATCCGTGGCCCTTTCCAGTGCGAAGAATAAATCTCCCGGTGAAAGTGAAAAAATGTAGAAGAGGTACACAATTTCAATTATCAGAATTACCACCAGAGGAAAGATGTAAAAGATGCTGCGTTCCACCCGCTGGGTTTTAACTCCATCCAGTGGTTCCCTGAAAATGTGTGACATTACCTGGAACAGCATAGATCCTAGGACAGCGCCTATGATGGTGCCAGTAACCCCCAACTGTGAGGTGGTGAAAGCCACAATTCCGGATATAACTCCAGCCATCACTATATCCAAAGCTTTAGACATTTTAACACTTCTTTTTTTGTGAACATCATTTTACATTCTATACTTTATTTCTAGTAATTAGGAGTTAGTAAATTATCCCTTAACCTAAAGGTGGAGGCCATGCCAGTTAAGGATGACCATCGTTTATGAATTGGTTCCTATAATTTTCGGATCTTTAACTCCATTATTGTCTATTCTAAGGATCTTGCTAATGACTTCTTACTCCTCAAAAAGTATGAGTCACCATTGCCCGATCATGAACTCTGGATGGATATGGAGTATCATTTTCACCCCCCCTTTAGAAAGCACAATTATGGGGGCCAATTAACAATCCCCAGAGTAAAATAACTTTCAGTAAAATAAAAGGCTTTCACAAACAATATATAAGGTGGAATTGTAACTTTAAGGTTAAATATACATTTGAAAGCCCTAGGGGGGAATCGAACCCCCGACCTATACCTTACCAAGGTATCGCTCTACC
Source organism: Methanobacteriota archaeon (assembly GCA_029556335.1). GTDB lineage: Archaea > Methanobacteriota > Methanobacteria > Methanobacteriales > Methanobacteriaceae > Methanobacterium. The sequence continues at coordinate 50,927 of JAKQFA010000046.1, read as the reverse complement.
GACTGAGCCACTAGGGCAGTAATTAAAACTAACTACAGTGCAGGGGAAGGGATTCGAACCCTCGAAGGCCTACGCCAGAGGATCTTAAGTCCTCCCCCTTTGGCCGCTCGGGCACCCCTGCATACAACGAACTTGGTGCAATATCATATATTAACTTAACGGTTAGGTTGGAGCGGGAACAGATTTCCACTTAATTAAACAGCATCCACCATTAATTCATGGATTTTATGGTATTAAAAATTTAAATTAATCTTTAAAAGTGTTAAAAAATGTTCTGTGGAGTTTATAGAATATTATATGCTTAGTAATCCCTATGATACAACAAAGAGGAGTTGAACTAATTAGTAATTTATATAAGAATCATAGCCATACCTATCAATGAATATATTTCTCATAGTGTAATTGTGGGGTGCCTAAAATAGAAAGACTTCCTGATTGTTGTGGATATTGCGGAGTCTGCATAGCGGTTTGCCCTCAAAAATGTTTGAAACTTAGCGATAACATTCTGGTGATCAATGAAGGCTGCGAAAACTGCGGATATTGTCTTCAAGTATGTCCCCTGGGCGCCATTAAAAAGGAGGCTCCGGAATGAAGTACGATGTGGTGGTCATTGGAGGAAGAGTGGGCGGGTCAACCGCCTCGCTATTTGCATCTAAAAATGGCCTGGACGTGCTCATGATTGAAAAACGTCAGGAGATAGGAACTCCCGTCCAGTGTGCTGGAGGAACATTTCGCAGCACCTTTGACACCCTTGAAATGCAGCCCTCACCTAAATATGTTTGTGCCGAGATATATGGAGGGATCATATGTTCCCCAGATGGTAACCGGGTTAAATTAAAAGGCAAAGAGGTAGGGGGATACATATTAGAAAGAAAAGCATTTGATAAACACCTGGCCATTGAATCAGCACGGGCTGGGACTGATGTTATGGTTAAAACCATGGTTACTGATCTGATAAGGGAGGATGAAAAAGTCTGTGGAGTGGTGGCCAAGCACATGGGAAAAACCATGGAAATTAAAGCGGACCTGGTAATAGCCGCCGATGGTGTTGAATCCCAAATTGCCCCATTGGCAGGGCTTAACACCCAAAAAACTCCCTATGATCTGGGTTCCTGTGCCCAGTACGAAATGGTGGGTGTGGATGTGGATCTCCATTACATAGAATTTCACTTGGGAGAGAACCTGGCTCCGGGTGGCTATCTGTGGGTATTTCCCAAAGGGGAGGGAGTGGCAAATGTAGGAGTGGGTGTTAGGAATTCACCCCACCACGCATATCATTACCTCCAAAAATTCACATCACAACTATCTGCCACCCCTGTAGAACTCAACGTGGGTGGTGTTCCCCTCACAGGGATGGTTGACCCCATCTACACCGACGGTTTTCTGGTGGTAGGGGATGCAGCAGGGCAGGTTAACGCTCTCTCAGGTGGTGGAATACACACTACTGTGGAGTGTGCTAAAATTGCAGGTGAAGTGGCAGCAGAATCTGTGGAGAGAAATGATGCCTCGGCCAGTTTTCTGAAAAGATACGAGAAACTATGCAGGATCACAGTTGGAAAAGACCTAAAAAAATCCCTTAAGTATCGTCGTGTATTTGATAAATTAAGAGATGATGACTTCAATGTAATAACTAAATTCCTAGATGGGTATGATCTGGAGTCGATATCTAAATTGTCGATGATGAGTCTCATTAAAGAACATCCCCATCTTCTAAGACTATTAAAGGAGATATTATAAGAATTAAAAATGTAAATATAAGAGGAGATAATATAGAAGGGGGGCAGATCAATCATGAACTCATTAGAACCAGATATTGATGAACTAATAGAGAATGGGGACGTGGAAGGACTAATCCGGGCTTTATATGATGATGATTACATCACCCGAAAAGAAGCCACCTTTGGTCTTAAAAAGGTGGGTGATAAGAGGGCTGTGGAGCACCTGATTAATGCTTTGCTTTACAAAAACTGGCATAAAAATTACACCATCTTAACTGGAGTTAGAGAGAATTCAGCTGAGGCACTAGGAATTATAGGGGATGAATCCGCCATTGACGCCCTAATCCAGGCTTTAGAAGAAGATCCTGACGAAGAAGTACGCTGGAAAGCTGCCTGGGCTTTGGGAGAAATTGGGAACATCCAGGCCACTGAAGCCCTGATTAAAGCCCTGAAAGATAATGATTGGACTGTGCGGAGACACGCCGCCAATTCCCTGGGTATGATCGGAGATGAAGAGGCGGTTCCATCCATAATTAAGGCCCTTAATGACCGGGACTGGCACGTGCGTAAATATGCCGCAGTGGCTCTGGGTAAGATGAAGGATGAACGGGCCATCCCCATCCTTTTAGAGGCCCTGGACGATGATGATGCGGATGTGAGATGGAAGGCAGCATCATCCCTGGTGAAGATGGGGGAAATATCGGTTCCTCTTGTTATAAACGTCTTCAAAACTGGAAGCTGGCGTGTACGGGGAAGAGCAGCTGAAATTCTGGGGAAAATAGGGGACGAAAGAGCAGTTCCGGTTTTAATTGATTCTTTATCACATGGGAAGTCATTAGAGAAACATAGACACGTTAGAGGAAAAGCTGCAGAAGCACTAGGAAATATAGGTGACAAAGTAGCTTTAGACATCCTCCTGAAGACTTTCCACGAAGATGAATATAAATACGTCCAGGACAAGGCAGAAGAGGCCATAAATAAAATTAGAAAAACTGCAAAGGAAAGAAGTATACTCACCTACGACAATGGCGAAGTTTCCTTTAACTATCCCGGGGAATGGGATCTAATGGACACCCCTGATCCCAAAAAAATTGTTAAGGGTTACTATGCCAACAGCGCCATTAACCTATCCCTTAACAGACAAGCAGATGTAGAAGATATAAGCTCTGATGAATTTGCCGAGATGTTGAGGAATGTGCTGTCCATCCAGAACAGTACCATCATCTCTGAGGACATGTTCAACCGGGATGGCATGGAAGTTTACCAAGTGGTGGCCGAGAACAACGAGGTGGTTCCCACTGATATACTGGCTGTTTCCTATAAAAAGTTAGGTCTCCTGTACTACCTCTGGTTTGCAGGGGATCCTGAAGTACTGAAACATGCTGAAGAAGGAATTCAGATCATGCTAGATACATTCTACATCTATTAATCATCCCATAATTCCTTGTTTTTATTCCTTTTTTGATTTATTTAAATTATCAACTGTTTATTTAAAAAAAAAAGAGAGGAGCCCAGATCATCCCTTTGGCCGTGCCCTCATCATCCTACCTTGTCCTGGTAGACCTTCATTGCTTCGTTCAAGACTTCAGTAAAGGAAAGATCCTTCTTAAGCTCCTCCAGATCCTCCACCGAGAAGATCTTCAGAACGTTGTCTTTACAGGCATCTACACAGGCCGGTATAACGCCCTCGGCATCAAGGCACAGGGTGCACTTCTGCACAGATTTGTGGTCTTCATCGATGATCATCATCCCCACTGGACAGGCTATCATGCACAGGCGGCAGAGTATACATGCATCCTCATCCACCATCAGTGTGCCTTCATCCTCTTTAATGGCTCCGGTTGGGCATATCCTGGCACATGGTGCTTTATCTGGGTGGCAGTGCATACAGAAAATGGGCACTGTGCTGCTTTTTTTTACACGAGCCACTCCGTGTTCCTTCTGGCAGGCGTTTATACAGTCTTGACATTCACTGCAGCGCCTGGGATCCACCACCATCAAGGTTTTCATGTTAATCACTTCCCTATATCCAATTAAGATTTTTCTTTCAGGTCGGATAGGAAGCCAGGTACAGCTGAAGAGTCTCTGGGGCCCACCAGAACTTCCCATCCACTTTCATCCTCAATTTCACCACTGACCGGAGCAGCCAGTCCAGGGATAATCAGAGTTCGTGTTTTTACCTTTTCTTCCACACCAGTTTCTTTAATGAGATCAGCCACTGCCTCGGCATTAAGCTGACCACCAGCCAGGGAAACATCCACCGCACGTCCCTCAGTATCCAGCACCAACAGATAGGTATTGGCTTTGCCCTTGATATCCCCTTCCACGGTGTAGAAGGTGAGGGCGAAGTTGGTGGTCATCAGGACTGGTGAATCCTGATCCACATCCCCAAACTCATAAAGTCCGGCATCCACTGCCTGGGGCTTTCTGGGGTCAGTGTAGATACCCTGTCTTAGAGTCAGGACTGGAATTAGTTCCCATATACTGGTTCCATGGAATATCAGAACATCTGCATACTTGTTCATTAAGGTAGCAGCAATGGTAGCCTCCCTAATACCTCCCTGGACTTCATCCTTTTCGTACAACCAGGTGAGGGCGGGTATGCCCAGTATGGGGAATCGGAAGTCCTCATCCCTTTCTTCCACTGCCAACCTCCGGATCATAACAAAATCATCCAGACTATCCCCTACACCAGCTTCCACAAAGGTTCCTGGATCCAGGACTATATCCTCTATTCCCTTACTCCTCAGAGCCCGACTGATGTTCTTCATCTTCTCCAGGTCGTTAGGGCTGAAGATGGTCAGGGGACAATGGTACTCCAGGGCTAATGCCGCCATTTCTTCCAGGTTAGACTCGTTAACTGCGTAGATAAGGGGTTTTTCATCCCCAACTTTTTCCAGGGCCGCTCTCATAGCCTCCGGGTCGAATGAACATAGAACCAGGGGGAACCTGGTATCTTTGAGTTTGGTTGCTGCTTCGGCGAATTTCGCCGGGTCTCCAGAGGCATTCCGGAGTGCTATGGCATCAAGTTTGAGTATTTCACCGATCCTCTCAAACTCGGTGCCCTGGATGGTTTTAACCCTTTCCTGGAATTCATCAGAAGACAGGTTATCGGCGATGTCAATTACCAGGGCAGTGGGATTGTAGTAGGTTAACTCATAACGGTACAGAACCTCGTCTCCACCTATGGTTACCGTCTTGTCACCTGTACCAATGGTGATCTCCCTTACTGCGGGTGCAAGCATGGCTTCCAGTTCTGTGAATGCCTCTGACTCCAGTTCAGTGCACAGATCCAGTTGTGTCTCTTTTTCGGATAGTTTAGTGGCGAAGGCCATGCAGGAGGCCTCTCCACAATCTTCACAATTGGTCTTGGGGAGTAATTTGTAAATATCCATGGCTGTAAGTTGCATACTCATAACCTCCTATTCCAACTCCGTTATCCAGTTTGATATGTCAGGTACATCAGTGCTGAGGTACTCCTTGGTGAATGTGGAGCCTATTTCGCTTAATAGCTGCACTGATAGGGGGTGCAGCATCATGAATATATCCACTCCACAGAGCATCATGGTCAAACCAGTGACGATCTCCCAGATGGGGCCCCGGTAGTCGGTGGGTCCCCAGTCATCGTTTTTCATCCAGGCTTCCCTGGATCCCCAGGCGTTGGTGGTTCCAGAGCTCATGGGCATCTGCAGGTCCTGGTCTCCTTTCAGGGCAGCCAGTCTGGTCCGGGTGATGACGTCAATGGAAAATTCGATACCATATCCCAGGGCACAGGTAGTGGGGTCCATGACTATATCGTTGGGGGTGAGTCCCTCCTTCATCAGGTACTTGTTGAGGGTCTTTTGCATGTTCACATCTGTGATGGCCCAGCTTAAAACTGCGTGATTATAATCAACTGCAGCTTTGGCCACCATCCGGTAGTCCAGATCCAGGTTAGCCGAGGCTAAAAGGCATCTTTCTCCTTCAGCTGCAGCTGCAGCTGCCTCCAGGATCACCGGGTCTTTCTGTGGATCACCGGAACCACCCACCACCAGGGGCACGTCCACCGCTTGCAGTACTTCCTCTATGTCCTGAGCCGCTTCACGGGGTGTTTTGTCCATAACCTTGGGACCAGTGCCAATTAGGTGAATGGTGACCATGTTAGCTCCAAATTCCTTCACCGCCTTTTTCGCCCAGTCCCCAGGGTGATCCATAACATCAGAGAAGTGTTCCCTTATGGGCCTAGGCAGTCCAGGCATGGGGATATCGAATACATCGAAGGTAACCACTGGCGGATTGGGCTGGGGATCCTCAAAACGGTATAGGGCTTTTTGGCCACCTAAAAATACTGGTTTGCGGCTTCCGGCCCCCAGTTGTACCTCTGCTACCTCTCCTGGGTAGTCCTGTACTGGTGGTGTAAATTCCAGTGATTCAATCTCCGAAGCTTGCTTCACCACGGCTTGTTGTTGTACAGCTTGCTGCATTATTCGCTGCATGGCAGGGGCCAGTTGCAGTTCTAATTCATCAAAATCCATACGAAATTCATTTATTTCTAAATAATCTGTTTTTTCCAATAGTTTAAGAAGTTGCGATATTTTATCCATATACCCACACCCTATTCTCTTAAAATTCGGGACAAAATCCCGGATACTGCCATCAACGTCTTAGAATCGTCTGGTAATTCCACCAGAGGTTTTCCCTCCAAATCATATTCCGTGACCTTATCATCTTCATGTACAATTCCCAGGATTTCAAGGCCAGTTTCCTGGGCTTTCTTGACAATCTCTTCTTCAACTTCAGGCCGAACCCTATTTAAGACTAGGTACAGATCCTGGAATTTGATTTCCAGTTCACCAGCCAGATCCCCAATTCGATGGGCAGTTAACATCCCCCTTCTGGAGTTGTCAGTAACAACCAGCATTACATCCACATTCTGGGTGGTTCTGCGGCTTAAATGTTCCAGTCCGGCTTCAGTGTCAATTATTATGAAGTCATAGTTTTCGGAGAGATTCTCAATAATCCTGCGGAGCATGTTGTTAACTGCACAGTAACAGCCACTCCCTTCAGGACGCCCCATGACCAGAAGATCATATTCCGGAGTTTCAACAATGGACTCCATAATCTTGTAGTCCAGTATATCCCATTTGTTCATCCCGGTGGGAATTTTACCCTGGGCTGTGTCATTTTTGAGTTCTTCCCGGATATCTCCCACGGTACGATCCACATCAACTCCCAGGGCTTCAGGAAGGTTGGAATCCGGGTCAGCATCTATGGCCAGAATATCCTTCCCAGTTTCAGATAGCTCCTTAATAAGAAGTGATGAGATCAGGGTCTTACCAACTCCACCTTTGCCACTGATTGCAATAATCAAATTGATCCTCCTTGATGAAATACCATTTTTAGATGTTTAATTTTTTTTAATAATCACCTTCTCGGCGTAGATTTTTGCATTCTTAAAGATGATTTTCACCCCACCCGATGCAGGCATGGTAAATTCCGGGGCGTAGGCAACTGGAGCTACTGGCATTGCTTCCATGTCCATTTCAGCATATTCAACAGACTCTTCCTCCTGGACAGGGGCTTCTTCCACTTCCCCTGGAGTGCCTTCCAATCTATCCAGGATAGGATGCCCCTTTTCTTCCAAAAAAGCCCGCATATCTTTTATATTGGCAGATTCCTCTTCGGTGGGTATTTTATCCTTCAGATCCCCAGGGATGTATTCGGACAGAGATTCTTTTATCTCTTTAGGTAGCCATATTATCCGTTCGTATCCCCCGTCGGCTTGTAAAAACTTAGGTGAACGCATGTATTCCAGGCTAAGCCCAGTGAATCCTTCCACCTGTTTTCCACCTGAACACTGCCCGGCCATGGCCGAAAATGGTATTCCCAGTGGTGTTTCTCCCCGGAAATCCCGGTCCACAATGCCAATACCATCCAGTTCCGGGATGTAGAATGCCACTGCTTCGAAACATCCACAGGAAGTGTGGGGGTGTCCGAATACACTGTGCAGATACACTGTGTCGAAGGTACCCTGTGAACGTTGGGATACAACCTCGTTTACCGTGGAATATTCTCCTTTTACTTCATCTAAAACTTCACCCTTTTCAATTTCAAATATAGGCCCATCTGGATCCATTTTAGCCGCGGCACGGCAGTCGAACCAGTTGATGGCTCCACACAGGGCGGTTCGATCCGGGGTGACCACACACACGTGGGTGGGTGCAAAGGACTGGCACATGACACAACCATAGAAAACATCCACATCTTCATCTGAGAGTTCACGAGCCCGGGCATCCCTTTGTTCATACTGGAGTCGGGCTTTTTCCACGAATCTCTGGACTTCGTCTTCATCAGTCATGATGGTGATGGCTATTGATTCAATAATAGGGTATTCCTCTTTAAATAAGATTAGTAATGCTTTAGCAAGATCTTCCAGTTTAAACCCTGCTTCAAGAGCTTCTTTACTAACCCTGCACCAGATCTGGTCCCTCTGGTTGAGATGCATGAACCCTTTTATGTAGTTGCAAAGTTCGTGGGTTCTGCGCTCAATTACACCCTCCAGTTCCTTCTCCAATGCTTCTCCCTGGATTTCGATCTTTATCCCCAGGGGATGGATGTCCCCTTCCCCCATATCCTGCAGTTCCGGACCTATGACTTCCACCTTGCCATCTTCTACAGTTTCTTCCACTTGAACCAGTTCCGCGCCCCATGACTTGGGACCGGCCAGCTCCACAAACATGTTGGCTGATCTTATTCTTTCACCCTCATACATGGGGCTTACATCAACGGGTATATCCTCAAACATCCAATTTCCTCCGTTCATCCTCTTTTTATATGATATCTAATTATTGTCCTGCCATCTTGGCCAGATATTTTAACCATTCTTCATCTTTCATATTGGGGAAAGATGCATCAGCATTGGAATGGAAGAACTTGCAAATAGTCAAGGTCTTAAGATGGGGGGCATAGTGTTTCAGTGCCGATAATCCTTGTGAAGCCAGGTAATATATGCATCCCAAAAAGATCACCAGATCATGTTGTCCTTCCCCGTTTACTCCCACCCATTCAGGGTCTTTAAGGAGATTGACTATTTCAATGGCACCATAAGCAACTGAATCAAGGTCCTTTTCCCTGAATGCTTTGTAAGCATCTCCGGTGGTTACCACTGGAAGATCCCATTTTTCAGCTATACCCACCGCCAGGGAAAGTAGTGGTTCCTCCTTAACCAGAGGTCCTAAAACGAGTAAAGGCCTTTTTGACTTTCGTATCATTAATTCCGCAGTTTCAGGTGTAACCAGAAGGGCTTGTTTTGGTCCAGCAATAACCGTTGGTTGCCAGGGTATTACTCTATCGTTACTCAATTTAATCACCATCTAATCCCATGAGAGATGGTTCCTGTGGTATTTCCCTAGGTTCCCATCCTACTTCTTCCAGTAAGTCTTTCACTTCTTTTTTATGAGTGATTGGTATGTCTTTGTCGTTACGGACAAAGAGGTTAATATCCGGGGGAAGGACACCGAAGTAACGCTTGTATAGATCTATATAATGATTTAGTTTGATTTGCCTGCCCTTAGCAGTGTCGTTGGGCCTTATGCACAGCTTAGCTATCATGGGCATAGACTCCTCTACTGTTTCAGCTGCGTAGATCAAATGTTCTGGCGCTGGTTCTCCATCCATTATTTTGCCAGTTCTCAGATCTTTTATTTTCCAGTTATCCTTCTTATCTGCTCGGCCCAGATAAAGCCGACGATACTTTGATCCATGTGGCCCTATCACCACTGGGATACCCCAGCGGTTAACTCCAGTAGCGATTGCCGCTGCTTTCTGGCTGTAGGCACCCCAGGCCACCCCACATGCACCGACCCTGTTCAGGATGTAGTCGGCTATTTCCTCGAAGTTGCCTTCCAGTGGTTTTTTGGCGAATATGTTGGCTATTTTAATACATGCACCTGAGATATGGGCATTTGATACACATGACCCCATATTTACCAGGCCACGAGCATCGAAGTCTCCACTGTACTGTTCATAGAGTGTTTTTCCTTCCTCGTCTTTGTATTCACCAATGGACATGGCTCCACAACCCGTGGCAACCACAATGTAGTTACGTTCCAAAAACTCCTTGGCCATTTCAGCTACTTCTTTCCCACCATCTGGATAGTTTGAACACCCCACAAAGGCTATTACACCAGGTATATCCCCTAGAACTAATGGAGCTCCTACTCTTCGGATTTCTACATCTTGTACTGGCCCTCTTCCAGCACGTATACTGAATTTTTCATCTTTAACGAAGTGTTCTCCAACTTTAGTTACGAAATCCATTAGGGGAAGGTCCCTTTCACATTCCTGTTCGCACCTGCCGCAACTGTAACATACATCGTATTCGTATAGCTCCTGGAACTTGGAAAAGTCACCTTTACTTGCCGCCACAACAGCCTCCATCATGGGCTTGCTGTTGGGACAAACTCGATTACACCATCCACATTCAGTACAGTCAGAAGCCATTTTTTGTATTTCATCCAATTCCGGTAAAAATTTTAGTTTTTCACGTTCAGGAGCTAATATTTTAGCCACTTTAACGGAAACTTCCCCCACTTTTTCTGAGTCCAGGATTAAAGCCCCAGGTATTTCCTTGTTGACTAGTTTTGAAACGATTTTATCGGTATCTTCTCTCGTCATATCCGGAAGTCCTAAACACATCTTATCGGTGGTGGCGATGACGGCACAATTCTTATTTAATGCTTCTTCAAGAACATCCGTGCGTATACATTGTTCATCAACTACAATAACATCTGCTATACCGCTACGAATGAATTTTAGCTGTTTAGATAGGGGTCCTACAACTTTAGCCCGGTCGTTATAACGAGTAACATCTATGGCTGCACAGCATATACCACAGACCTCTAAATCTTCTTCCTGACCTGTTTCATCCAAGTAATCCATGATTCCTGCACCGGGGAGAACATTATGACCAATGCAGAGCACTACTGGTTTTTTGGCATCTATGGTTCCCACACCCAGTTCAACCAGAGGGGCGTTTTCATCCCCTTTTGGCATGTTCAAGGCCACAATTTGAGCTATATCCCCAACTTCACGTGCTAAATCATCCATCATCCCCGAATGAAGTGCTTTAGATTCAAAATCTAGACTGCTCCCTTCTTGTCCAGTATGACAAGCAGATAATAGGTGTGACATCTGTTCTTCAACATATGATATTACTTCTCTAAGATCACCCAGCTTTTCGGGTTTTTTACCCATTAAAGTTCTGATTAATGGTGCTTCGATGTCGATATTCATTCCCAGATCTATGGGATAATCTGCTCCAAAATCATTTATCAGATGGTCCACCAGGTGCCGGGCATGTCCAGCATGGGCGGCAGTACCAATGTTACATGCCAGAAGTACAATCCGGGCTTGTTGTGCAGCAGAATCAATTCCACATGCTCCTTTCTTTTCGGTTAGGTCGCATTTTCCGAAGGTGCATAAGCAGCACATGTCACAGAATGGTGCGTAGAATGGTTCGTATCTATCCAGCAACTTCATGTCCCATGATCGAAGATCGGTTACATGAGGCTTGGGAGTTGGACCCATAGGGACTTCTTCCCCCATTTTCTTGGTATCTTTTTCCTCGATCTCACCGATAGAGATTTTGATATCCTTTGATTTCCAGAAATCATCCTTCATATCTTTTGGTTTAGGTGCCAAGTGTATCACCAAATTATTAATGATTTATAATGATATTTGGAATGTGGTGATCTCTATATATAAAGTTTGTGTATTACTTTTTAGCCTCAGATTTGTTTTCAGTATTACCTTTTTATTACAAAAAATACTGAAAATCCCCAGATAGTAATACTTATAGGAAGGTATATATGATGAAATTAATCACCATATAATAAGGTTAACCCCACTGATTTAGATGATTCAGAGGAACAAGAAGTGTTACTTTTATTGATGGATTGGAAAAAAGGTAATACCCGAAGATCTAGTAAAAAACAATGACAGTGATTAATCTGATGATTAACGTTAACCTCAAAAAAATTAGGAGGGAAAAAATATGCATATACCAGATGGTTTTATTCCGTTATGGCAGTGTGCGATCTACTGGTTCATTGCCATTGTAGCTATAGGTTTTGCTCTTAGATGGGCCAGGGAGAACCTGGATGAGAAGAACATACCCCTCTTGGCTGTTCTGGCTGCAGGTATATTCGCCATTCAAGCCATGAACGTACCCATACCCTGGGGAACCAGTGGTCATATGGTAGGCGCAGCGTTGATAGCAATTATATTTTTCAGTCCCTGGGCTGCAGTACTGGTTTTATCCATTGTACTGATTTTACAGGGTTTAATATTCGGCGACGGTGGAATGACAGCCTTAGGAGCTAACATAGTTAACATGGGGCTTATTGGCGGTTTCGTTGGATTCTATGCCTACAAAGTTTTAAAAGGAGTTGGAAGAATACCAGCAATCTTCCTTGCTGGATGGGCATCCATATTCCTGGCAGCCATAGCATGTGCCATAGAAATGGCTTGGGCCGGTACTTTCCCACTGGCAGAAGGAATTGTTTTTATGGGGCTTTATCACGCTGTGATTGGTGTCATTGAAGGTGTGATCTCTGTTGTGGTGATCCTGGGAATTGACAATGTGCGTCCCGATTTGTTAGCTGACTGGGTTAGTAGCAGTAAAAAGGAGGCATTGCAATGAACACCAAGAATCGTAACCTGGTGATTGGTGGCCTGGCCATAGCCATAGTTATAGCCATCTTAGCACCTTTTTTGGCCTCAAGCAATCCCGATGGACTGGAAAGTGCCGCGGAAAGTTTGGGAGTCCCAGAATCCGAAGCAGTGTTCGAATCACCATTACCGGACTACGCCATACCTGGCATGGAAGACAATCCCTGGGGCGGGGTAATAGCCCTCATATTCGGGACGATATTAGTTGTGCTAGTAATGCTGGGATTGGCTTATATCATCAGTAAAAAAGGTAATGGCCAAGAATAACCCTAAATGGAGCTTTTTTAGCTCCTATCCATTTTTTTTCTAATTTTTTTATCAAAAAACTAATGGAAGATATTTATGGAAGGAATATCAGAGATCGATCGGGAAGCCCAGAAAGAAAGCTTCATACACAACCTGGACGGACGAATAAAGCTCATATCTGCAATGTTAATCATAATATATGCAGTTTCCAGCACCAGCATCGTGATTCTGGCCATAATGGAGTTGTACCTTCTAATTCTGATTTCCATATCCAATATAACTCCCAAGTATGCCATAAAACGAATAGCCCTCATCATACCATTCGGAGGATTAATAGCCTTAATTCAACCATTCTTCCAACCAGGAACTGTGATCTGGACTGGGCCTTTTGGTTGGCTGCATATTACAGATTATGGCTTGTTTTTCGGAGCTTTACTCCTATCCAGAATGGTAGTGGCAATTACGGCCATTGTCTTTTTATCATCATCCACTTCCATGCAGGATCTGGTGGCCTCTGCACAGAGACTAGGAGTACCCCACCAATTGGCCATGCTCCTGAACCTTACGGTTAGGTACCTGTTTTTCTTCTACGATCAACTTGAGAATATTTTAAATGCCCAGTCCACCCGTTGCTTTGATATATTTAGTAACAAAACCTCTTATAAGTGGAGATTAAGGAAAGTAGGAGAAACGATTACTATGATGTTTCTTCGGGCCTTTGAACAGGGTGAAAACGTTTATCTGAGTATGATGTCCCGTGGTTATTCCGAGAATACCCGGACTTACCGTGCCAAAACTAGCCTGGATTCAAAGGATTATATGTTTTTCAGCGGAACCCTGTTGGTTATACTGAGTCTGCAGCTGGCGAATATGTTCGTTCTTTAATTTGCCTCACAACCTCAATCCAGAAGAAGTAACAGTTTGTAAATATTTAGATAACTCCGAGTGTGAAAAAATTAGTGATGTAACATCAAATCTCGATCTCTATTTTTTTAAAATCAACCAGGGGTATTTCATCCCCATCAGGACCAGGTACCAATTTTAACAGACCTTCCTGGGCTAATATCTGTACTTGCTTTTTAACTTCCTCTGGATCCTGGTTGAGGATAGAGGACAAGTTATCTATGGAATTAGGTTTCTCTTTTTTGATAACCTTCAGTAAATTCAGGTGGTGCAAGCCTATCTGTTGGTTACGGAGGAAGATGGTTTCACTTTCTTCCACCAATGCCCGGGGATTTTCCTGGTGATGTTGCCAAGTTTCCCAGTCTAAGTGGTACAAAAAATTTTCAGGATCCTTTTTTATCAGTGTTTTCAAATTATCTCGGGAGCCGTATCTGTCTTCCAGGTTCTTAATCAATACTACCCCCGTGGTGTAACGGATGAGTTTCAGTTTCATGGTATTCCTTATCTATCCACTGAGACACTTTGTTCTTCATAAAGTATGGGTTTAATTTACAGAGCATCCCCCTGGACACTCCGTAAATATCGATCAACCCTCCACCATGATTAGTTTTCCACTTTGGGGGTCTTGATAAACTGTTCCTTTCTGTACAAAGCCTTCACCGGATCCGGACTTGGTCTGGGGTGTTTGATTAAGTTCTTTCCCCATCTCTATTTCTGCTACCCGTTTCATGGCCTCCATGGTTTGTTGACGTTCCTCAGGGGTCATGTCGGCAAAGATCACATTTTGCATGTTCCAGGAGAGTACCAGGAAGATGAGGAATCCTACCGAGAGTACCAGCATGGCATCTACCAGGTTGGCAGAACCAGCCATGGGATCTTCATCATGATCGGACAGGATACGTCGTTTGCGTCTGACCATGTTCCATCACCTCCAGTGCCGATTCACACAATGCATCCAAGTTTGACAGATATTCCTCATACCATCTTCTTCGGACCTTGGATATTACATAGGCTATTCCACCTGCTGCTAGACCCACCACCGTGGTATCGAAGGCAATGATTATGGCCTGGGCCAAAGCATTAATATCCCCCGCACCCAGGGCAGCCAGACCTGGCCCCATAGGTATCAAAGTTCCCATCAACCCCAGGGTAGGACCCAGACGGGTGACCATGTCCGTTTTCTCTAAGCTTTTAGCGGCTCTGGCCTCTTCCTTTTCTATAAGTTTTCGGGCCAGGGCTTCCCGAGATTTGCTACCAATCTCAGGGTGAGAAGCTATCCTGGTGATGGTCTCCCGGTACCCGTAGGGAAGGTCCTGGTTCTGTTCCATGATCTCTATAATATTATCCGGCGTACCCGGGTTTGAGAATTCACTAATTATTTTTTCTATCTGCTTGGTTTCAATTCTTATTCTACTGGTGTATTCGGAGATCAGTCCTCCGAAGCTTACTATGGCGTAGATCATAAAGGCCAAAAGGCCAATAATTACCGGTATTAGTAGGCTTTGGGATATGACGTGTAATGCTGAACCTAATATTTCACTGCCTGGAATAGCTACCATAATTTAATCACCCTATGTATTTTTTTTGAGAATTTCTGATGTGCTGTCTGATTTCTGGTTTAAAAGAGGACTTTTACGGCTAGTCATATAATAGCCAGCCACTGCCAATATTACTACGATCAGCAGGGCGAATATAAACATCCAGAGATCAGGAATGTTTAAAGGACTCATTTCTTGATTTAAAACTGTGCCAAAATTGGGAATTACAATAGCTGAAGTTAAAAAGTAGAAACCAGCAAATAACATGAAGTTACCTAGCAAAACTGGATAGGGTTTGTTTAATGCTCGCCCTATTAGTCCAGAGATGAGGTAACATACCGTCATGACTACGATGAGAGTTAAAACGGCATATTCTCCCACCACCATGGCCGAGGCACCGATCATGGGTGCAGCAATGATGATGGCTGCCACTGCGGCTCCAAAACAACAGGGGCAGGGAGCGATCATAGCCAAGCAAGTGGCGCTGATACTGTTTTTTTCGTTTATTTTCCATTCCTTCAGGGTATGAAATCCAGCGTAGAGGATGATAGCGGCCATGGCAATTCCCAAGATCGAACTATAATCATATACAAATCCCTGAAGCTGATCTACAAAACCACTGGCAATGTAGGTTAGTAAGAGTATGCCTCCCCCATATCCTAGGATTATAGCTGCAGCTACTTTCCTGGATAAGCCAGCAAATCCCATGGCCAGACCAATTTTAACCCCAAAAACCAGTACCACTGATAATATTCCCAGCTTCCATAGTAATTCCATCATGTTAATCACCATAAGGTTTGGCCAAATACTTTATAATACTTTCTATTTAATTTATATTATTACTTATTTAGCTAATCGAGATTTTTTGTAATACTTTTGAATATTTTAATACAATATTCCAGTTTTTTTATAGTATTATTAATATTATATAAAATAAAGAAGAATACAGGGTTATTTCCTGAACCACCCCTGTATATTGCTCCGGAAGTAGCCTAAGCCCACCAGTCCCACCAGTAACAGTACCCCAACCAAGGCCACCAAGGGCATGTTGGACTGGGGTGAGCCCTGGGGGCTGACCATGCTGACCTCATAACCATTACCATCCCCTCCACTTACCTGTGGCTCGGATGTGGACGTGACTTGGGTTGCAGATACATCACCAAGCAAAACTCTTCCTCGGGACGTTTCATCACCCCTAGTGTTTTTAGAATTTGGTCCGGTCTGCCCATTCTGAGCCGAGGTTTCAGTACTTCCAGAAGTGCCATTTGTGATTAATTCGCCGGTAGCATCCTGCACAACTGCAGAGTATTGCTGTAATTGAGCTGTGCCTAGGGAAGAACCTACTAAGATGTACTGGTTGAAGGCCAGGTTTCCACAGGTGTGGTGGCAGCAACACACCCCATACTCATTGACGCTTTGTATATATTTGTCCTTTAATGTGGACAGGAGTTGGGCATCGGGTTGCCACATATCTCGACGGGCAGCTTCAATAACCCACCCTATCATGCTCTGGGTAGCAGAGGCTTGGTAGTCAGTGACTGGAGTGAAACGGTCATTTAAGAGATTTTGAGCAGCCATTGTCCACATCTTGTTTGAAACACACCCTGTGGTAGCTTGCATCCCAAACAAATTCTCGTAACGGGAGGCATACTCTATCCAACCACTGGCAGTGCCCAGCAGCGAATCCTGGTAGGTTGGGTTAAGAAGCTGGGATCTTATCTCCAGTTCAACTTCTTCTTTTATTGTTCTGGTTATCACATTATTTTTGTTTCTAATATCTGCCAGTATGGCATCAGGATTTCCACCTAAACTAGTTGATGCAAGGAACATTCCACCAAACCAGTCATAGTAGTCATCAGTGTCCAGTAATCTCCAGGTACTATCAATGGTCTGAGTTACCATGTCCATGTTTCTTAGTAAATACTGGAAAGTGTTCCTATTCTGACTAATTTGGATACCGTTATCAGTTGATCTCCAAGCGTAAGAAACCCGGGAAAGATATACACTGGCTAGATCATCACTGGTACTCCATTTACTGGTATTAGGTACCAAATCACAGACACCAGTTCCCTCTAAAACCAGCCCTCTGAGACCAAATACACGATCTAGAGAATCATTTTCAAGAAGATGTTTTTTAATGTTATTTTCTTTATCAGTTTCTCCTGGTGCATTTGCAGCCAGTTTAACAGCATTGTTCATGAGGTTGATCCAGATCTCATTTCCAGTGACTGCTGTGGTGAAAACATCAATACGGGGTCTCTTCATGGTAACACCGTCAATGGTGACGGTCAAGTCTTCCAGTGGAATTAAGGTGGGAGTACTCTGCACATCCCCATTGCTATTCCAAATCGGTTGGACAC
Organism: Methanobacteriota archaeon; assembly: GCA_029556335.1. Lineage (GTDB taxonomy): Archaea > Methanobacteriota > Methanobacteria > Methanobacteriales > Methanobacteriaceae > Methanobacterium. The sequence continues at coordinate 33,452 of JAKQFA010000046.1, read as the reverse complement.
CTAAAAGGTACAAAAACTCACCAATGGCAATACCATCAGTTCGTAGTAGTTCAGTGCCCCACATGACCATTCCAATGGTTTCTGGGAAGTTTCCATGTTTTTGGTAGTAGTCAACTATTAGTTGATCTACTACTATTTTTGCTGTTTCCCATGCTGCCTTAGTGGGCATTTTCTTAGGATTAGCACTGTAGAAATTTTTACCAGTTGGTAAAACATCAGCATAGGCCGGATCAGCCCCTAAACCAGCTGTGACAAATCCACCACTAAGGGCGTTTAAAAGACTCTCCCATTCCTGGTTTGCCCTTATTTTGTTAATGATTTGTTTGCAATATTGTAAGTCATCCAGTAAATCAGTGCTGGTGACACTTAAACTGGTTGGTTCATCACCATTCACTATTCGTTCTATGTAATCCCTAATCTGGTTATCTATGGCATCTAACTCATCTGTATACAAGGTTACTTTGTGCATGTCATAATAGCTAACTGTTATTCTTGGATAAAGTTCAGTTTTCATGTGATCCATGATATCAGTCATGGATGATACTATTGTGAAAACTTCTTCCACTAGTTCATCACCAGTTAGAACTTTCCCGAGGCTATGCAAACCGAGGGGTATGATATCCTTTTCGATTTCATGTAACAATAGATGGATTTTATCCAGCCATTCTTCAAAGTTTTGTCCTGTTGCCTGTGATTCTAGGCCTAATTCATTAACTTTTACTGTTATCTGTGTTGCTAATGCTGGTAAAATCTGGTAGTTACCCACGTTCAAAGCGTTTTGATACTGGTGTATCAAGTCATGCATAACTATCAAATCACCGTACAAACCAGAACGGACCATGGCTGGTGTCATGTGGTCTATGATTAGTGCGTTAGCCCTATCCTTGGCCACCAAACCTTCACCAGGGTTGGAAACTATGTAGGGATTGATGTTAGGTATGTTAGATAATTGGAATGGCCAATCATCTTCCTGTAACCCTACGTGCCGTCCTGGGAGCCATTCCATGGTTCCGTGGGTCCCCATGTGTATCATTACATTGGCATTGAAGGCTTCTTCCAGCCATTTGTACAATGCTATGTACTGGTGGTGTGGTGGTAGGTATTCATCATGGTAGTTTTCGACTTCCTCCCATCCTCTGCTGGGTTGTACTGTGATCAACACGTTGCCCAGTACTATACCAGGTATAACGATTGATCCTGATGAAACCATGATATCACCCAGAGGATTACCCCATTTTTCTATAACCTGCAACTGTAGGGTTGCTGGTAACTGGTTGAACCAGGAATGGTACGTGTCTGGATTTACCAGTTGGCCATTGATTTGTAGTTTTTCTCGGTACTTATTTACATATTGATCTAGTAGGGGCTGTGCCCAGCTACCTTTGTTACCGAATTCAGCAACTAGAGTGTACAGTTCATTAGGGGTGGGTATTTCTTCGGTTCCAAGATCATAACCCTCATATTTTAGTTTTGTTAGAAGGTCATGCAAGCTCTGGAAAACATCCAAGTATGATGCGCCCATTTCTGCTTTTCCTGGCGGGTAATTGTAGAGAATTATGGCTATTTTCTTTTCAAAATTGGATAATTCTTTGAGTAAGGCCCATTTGTTGGTTAAAGTTACTATTTTTTGCACTCCTGCATCTAAGGGATGTTCTATTCCGTTTTCATCGGTGTAAGATAACACTACCGGACTGAAAATCCCTTCAAAGTAGGGGTAGGTCACTGCGTAGATCCATTCTGATTGAGCCCCCAGTGGGTTGGTTAAACTGTTCATATCGGATAGCTGGAGGGCTTTAATGACCTCTAAATTAATTTTTTCAAGTTCACTTAAGGCACCATTATCAGCGAGATTTGCGTAGTTAAGTGAGAAACTGTACAATGATGTAATTGCAGATATTCCCCGACCTAATGGCCCGTTACCATCTTTTCCAAGAACTAATTCCATTAGTAAGCTACTTGCTGAAGGAGTTACTTCGCGGGCAAAAAGGTTTAAAACTGCTCGACCTTGATTCTCATATTCTCTTATCAGGGCGTTAATAGTTTCCCCACCCGGGCCGTAACTGACTATTACTATAAAAGGACTGGTTATGTCGGTTTTAGTGGCGTCATACCAATTTTCAAATTCCTGGTAAACGGTATTTCTTGATGTTTCTGACCAGTTGCTGTAATCTTCTTTCGTCCATTTTAAACTACCATCAGATGTATATCCAAAATTGGATTCTATCCATGTTTTAATCTGTTCTTGCGATGGGAAAGCAGCTATTACTTTAGTTGGATAGTCTGGATGGTACAAACCCCAGTTAGGTGTAGCCATTATTGGGCTTTTCCCGTTCTGGGTGGGATTAATGGTTGTTTCACCGAGTAAATAATAGATATATTCTACCATGTACTGGAAATTGGTTTGAATTGCATCATCAGTAGCCAAATCATAGTAAGAACCCATATAAGTATTTTCAAGAGTATTTTCAGTATCGCTGGTGTCATGGCCACCTAACATATGTAGTCCATCTCCACCATAAGGGTCTGTGTCAGTATCACATGGGAACCCATGGGCATGGGAAATCATATAATTAGCGTTGGCAGGGCTTTTCAAGAGTTCATCATACCATGAGTCTCCCCAACCTGATCCTGGCATCATCATGTCCAGGTATGCGAAATTCACGTACTCCACTATCCAGTCATTATCTGAAGTACCATACCATCCATCAATATGGATTAACCTGCGATTATTGAGCATTTTGATGGCGGCTGCTTTTTCAGGGTGTGAAAATATCACTGCAATATCTGGCATGAAAGTGTGGTTGAGTTGGGTTTCTGGTATGGGAGTACCGGTGGGGATGACGTTTTTAAAATAGGTTTTGTATGTTGAGTACGCTATTTCCACCTTGAATTCTGTCAAAGTCGATAAAAAGTAGATATCATATTCTCCATTCTGATTAGTGGTTCCGGTGGCAATTATCGAGTTATCAGTGGGATTTTTTATAGTTACTGCTGCCCCTTTAACTGGAATAGCATCAACTAGCTTAGTGTAGGTTCCAGAGCTTTCATTGTAAATTTCTTTTACTATCCCGTAAATTCGGGGATCTTGATCATATTCCAAATCATCCATTGTTACACTTAGATTATCTGTTGAATTCACCTGTTGGCTTGTATCAATACCTCCATTTAGATCCTCTGCTGATACCGCTCCACACAGAAGTAAGGTGAATACAACTGTTGTTACTAATAGAATCGCCTGTTTTTTCATCTTGTCACCATTTTCGTTTTTCCACAACACAGTTATTCAAAGATACTTTAATATAATTAAAAAATAATTGAATATAAATTTATCTATTAAACGTGAAAAAAATTAAAGTAAATCTTAAATGGTGATGGAGTAAAATCACGGCAGATGAACCCTGCCCTAAGATCTCAATGACAATAGTCCCTAAAAGACATCTATCCAGAGCAATTATCCAAAAATAAAATCTATCAATCCCTTAATTTAAAAAAAATATAGAATTAATTTATGGAAAAAATAAAAAAAAATTTTAGAGCCCTAAGCGTTCCCCTCTGTAGTGTACACCTACAGCACCTATAATGGCAGCCACACCAAACAGGACAGAAATAGGCCAGGACGGATTGAGATCTTCAGGGTCTCCACTCTCATAAGCAGACACATTTTCAGTGCTCTGATTACTTGTTCCACTACTGGTTGGAGTAGCTACAGTTTGACCTGGTTCTGTTTCGGCTGGTCCACTTCCAGTAGGAGTAGTTGTGGTACCAGTTTTAGTAACGGTCTTGGAATCAGATGCACTGGGAGGGGAAGTACTTTTAGGGGGCGAGGATCCAGGATCTGGATTTGAAGGTTCGGAAGGAACCTCTATAGGAGTGCCATGACCAGGATGGGCACTTACAACTCCGGCAAGAGTTAAAGCCAGGACCAAAACGAATATTAGAACGGTTGCTTCTGTTTTCATAGTTTTAATCACACCCTCTCCTTTGACTGTTATAACGCTATTAGTAATATGATATATATGGTTTGTGTTATTACAATTGGTGCTGTTCACTTCAAAGTGTAATACCAAATGGTTGGGAAAAAAGAGTTCAAATTAACAAAAAAAAAGAAAAGGGGAAATGGTTTTATCTTCCTAGGAATCCACTTTTGAACAGGAATCCAAATGCTCCCAGTGCTAAAACTGCCATAACTCCAACGATAGCAGCAGTACCCCAAGGTGAATTTCCAGCACCTTCAGAGCCTGCCTGGGTTACTTCGTAGGCTTTTCCACTGTCACCAGCTTCTTCTCCTACGGCAGCACTAACTGACACAGCACTAACTGCGGCTCCAGAGTCACCAACTGATCCTCCGCGGGATATGATACTTGATCCTGGGGAAGAACCGGATCCACTGGATTCAGTTCCCGGGATGGTTGGACCATCAATCTGGGAACCTCCCTGCATTTTTATAAGGTCCTGCTGACTACGTACAGGTAGGCCCTTAATGTATTCAAGAGTATTGAGTGATCCCTCACCTCCGGCTATGATTTTAGCCCACTCTTCTTCCGTTACCCAAGTATCTGCAGTTAAGGAAATTACTGGTGCAGACTTCAGATTTGGTGATGAAGTATCACCCCAGTACAACCTTATGTATTCTTCATAAGAGTTGGAACCCTTTTCAAATGAAGGGTTTTTCCAGTTTATGATGGCTACTCTTCTGGTTTTGGTTTTGCTGTCGTAGACACTGAGAACCAGAATATCGTTTCCTGTGGTTTTACTGGTCATTCTCTGGCTATAGTAAGTTCCTAATCCTGGGGATATTCCTAGGAGATAGGAGTAGATGTCATCTCTGCAGCTGATGGAGTTACCAATTAACGAGTAACTTTCATCTTCTCCAATTGGGAAGTTTTCGTAGATGTAGTTAGTAATCAAATATCCTGGTGAACTACCTCCACAGACGTGGTTGTGCCATAACCAGGCCATAAGGGCATCATATGGTGGATCATACAGTATCACTTGGTCGATTATACAGGCAGATTCGTTCTTAGCAGTTAATGCTCCGGTTTCTGGATCGTAGTATATGCTTTTACTGGTCACAGTTCCATTGGGATTTTCATAACTGAATTGGAAGTACAATGGATTGTGTCGGGCAGTGTGCACTGGTAGTAGAGTGGCTCTGCTTAGTCTGGAACCAAGAACTTGGTATATTCCATCCATGGTCATATCCATGACCTGGCCCTTGATCCGTACGTAACCGGCACTTGTGAAGACCGTGAGCTTAGGGTCATCCTTCTCCAGTTTAACTCCATTTTCGGTTTCAAACAGTTCCTTGGCCATGTTGGCTGCATTGATACCGATGTTCTTGATTGTATCAAGTGATAGGTTTCCGGTTTCGTAGTTAGTGGCTTTTTTCTTGTCAGCGATGTTAGTCAATCCTAAGCCAAGTATGTAGGTCATATCCAGCCCTAAAGCATCGGTAACTACCGTCTTGGAGTCTGCTCCACCGGTTAGATTGTTGTGGATCTCTGGGGTGATGTTTTCGAATACGTATAGTATCTCAACTAAGCTGTCGGGATCATTTTCCAGTTTCTTTATTAACCAGGTGTTGAAATTCAGTTCTCCAACGATACCGGTATAGGCGTTTAAGCTGGTTTCCTTTTTGTAGTCCTGAAGCACTTTTTCTTCGTTGAACCTCATGATTATGAGGGTTCCCTTCTTAAGGGTGTCACTCCAGCGTATGAAACCTACCATGTTATCCTCGGCAGTGGAATATCCCACCCAGGAACGTTTCCCAGTAGTTAAATCAAGGGAATAGATGTAGGCATCGTCATCTGATCCTCCGGGGACACTGATGGCTCGATAAACAGTGGCTTCTAATTCGTTTTGATTTCCGTACTCACCTGGTGGATAGTATTTCAGAAGCGTACTAACCATGGCCTGTCCAGTTATGGTTCCCAGACACACGTGGCCGTGGTAGGCGGCCTGTCTTAGAATATCACTGGAGAGTCCCTCTTTCCAGGCATGAGCCAGACTTACGTAGCCGAATGCGTTCTTACCTAATTTTGGTGTTATAGTTTTTTCCCATAAGTTCTGATCGATGGCTGAGAAGGTACCTAAATAGTCCGGGTTTAGTGAACCGTTCTTGAAGAATGCAGCTGTAAGTACAGCGCCTTTCTTAACAATGAAACAGAAATCCACGGGATCTGTTCGGACTGATTGGAAAGTCAGCAGGTTACCCTGTCCGTAGCTGATTTTGCCATTGGAGCCACTCAGAATACCTTCTAAACAATCTTCCGTGGTGATGTTGTTTCTGTAAGCCAGCCCCGCTGTGGTGATGCACAGTACATCATCGGCTGTGGCGAAGTTCAAGAGCTGGTCAGCTTTCTTGGTGACTTCTCGGCCCAGCTGGTAGTTGCTAGTGGCTTCCATGTTGAAGACTGCATTTCCATAAAACTCTGGATCAGAACCAGCCTGGTTTACTGCCACGTTCTGGGTCTGAGTAGTGTAACCAGGGGCGTTAACAGTTACCTTAAAGAGTGTGCCGTTGGTTACACCAGGATAAATAAAGTTCAACTTGTAGAAGTCTGGATAGGTTGACTTTTCATACTGTACAATGGCGTTGTTTGAGTCTTTAACTTCTATACCTGGATTGATAATGTCATCCGCGTATTTGTAGTTAACCGATATAATTAGCACAGGATCAATGAGTGCCGCTTGATCAGAAGTAGTTTCTTCACCTAGTTCTTCACCCCCAGTGTTAGATGAATCTGCAGCTGATACAGCTCCACAGAGTAAAACAGCCATGACTGCTACAAGAACTAGTACTGTTCCTTGCTTTTTCATCCTTTTTCACCTCCTATTTATTCTTAGTGCGACTTTTAAAAAGTCGAGCCATAGTGTGTAGTAATACTATATATAATGTTTATGTTATTACTATGAAGTGTTATCTATGGAGAAAAAGTAATACTAACTAAAAAATTAATACTAAAATTCAGATATATCCCCCTATAGTAATACTGACGGGGGATTAAATAGTAAATGTTATATTCGTAAACAATGATTTATAGTAAGATCGATGAATTCATTTCTCGACCGGGTAATAACAGGGCTCCTGGTCGAAGATGAGAATTAAAAATTCAATATAAAAGAGGTAATTAGTTTGCATTTACCAGACGGAATAATACCATTACCCCAAGCTTTGATTTACTGGATCATCACCCTCATCTTCGTAGCCATATACTTGTTCAAACTTTCCAAGACAGAACACCGGGAAAAAAATGTGGTGTACACCTCCATCTTTGCCGCTGCTACGGTAGCTACTTCTTCTCTATCCATACCCTCACCCCTGGGAGTTCCCATTCATTTCTTCCTAATACCCCTGGTAGCCATTCTAATGGGCCCCTTAAGTGGCGTGATCGTGGCTTTTTTATGCCTGGTCATCCAATTTTTCTTAATGGGAATGGGTGGAATAACCACTCTAGGGGCTAATACCCTGGCCATTGGTGTAGCCATCAGTGTAGTCACCTACTTCTTTTACAGTATAATTCGGGATCTGAATTGGAGGCTAAGCATTTTCTCGGGAACCTTCCTGGGAATAATGGTAGCCACCATAGTACAGGTCCTGATGCTTTTTTTTGCTGGCCTTGCCACTATAGATGTACTTCTGGCCAGTTTAATACCATTTTATCTTTTAATTGCTGTGATAGAGGGATTTGCCAATGTTATTATCGTATCTTTTCTATCAAAAGTCAAACCAGAGCTAGTAAACCTGGATAAAATTTAGAGGAGGACTTAAACATGATGAATATAAAATCCACCATCCTGTTCTTGGTAGTAATATTTGGATTGATGATCCCAGTGAGTGCTCACGGAGTACATGTTACTCCTGATTCTGCCACAGCAATTGTCATCGCCGATAATTCAACTGGATCAATTGCAAAAAGAACAGTTGATGAGATGGGTATGAATGTAACCGTGTATAGTTTCCAATCTGACGTGGATGTCAATCACGAACTGGAACATCTGCTCACCAATCCCAATAAGAAAGTGTTAGCCGTAGGATACTTGGACACAGTTAACAAGTTTCTAGCCCAACATCCAGAAGTTTCCGATCGGATCATTGTATGCAATCCTGATCCTGAAACAATTAGGAAAGGTTTAAACCGCCTAGATTCAACCCCCACAGAATCCAGTTATGGTTTTTTAACTCCATTCCTGACCGGCGCTCTGATTGGTGCTTTAAGCGGAATAGGTGTTGGAGCATTCCTTATGAAGAGGAAACTATCCTAAACTATTTTTTTATTCTTAATTTTTAAATAAATATCCTGGATGTGAGGATTAAAGGGTGATCCTAGTTCCAGTAAAAATATTATAAGTTAATATAGGCAGGGCATCCTATCTAGAGGCACGTTTGAGGTTTTTATAATATTTAGATGCCCTGCACTGATTTCTGTAGGGACTATGGCACTTATCCCTCCGGGAATTCAGGTCATGATGTCTGACAATAGAACTTGTAACCACCATTATAAATACTTTTTTCTTATTTAATATTACTTTTTACTTAAAAATATTGGAATTTTTATTACCAACATCTTCTGTAATTGGACTGTAGTTTTCCAGAGCTAATGGTTTAACCATTGTCTCTATTGTCCCATTGCTATGGCGTAAAAAAAATTCTGTGTGAAAAAATAGAAAGGAAAAGAATGATTTGATTTAAAGCTTGGGCTCCAGTCTCTTGATCATGAAGGCCATGAAGGCCACGATGGCTGGGAAGAAGAAGAGGTAAGCAATGAGTAGCAGGATAGGTGGAATCATTGGACCCATTACTGTGGAGGCCGCAATTAACATGACCATGATGATAACCGGTCCCAGAATGGCTATGAACATGTAAATCATGGTGAAGGAGTTCAACTTCTGGGCATAATCCTTGAGCTTCATCCTCATCTCATAGGCGGTGTCCTCGGCAATAACTCCCAGGGTTTTGGCCAGATCCCCCCCACTGGTTAGAGTCCTGGTGATCTGATACACCGCTCTTTTGAGACCTTCAGAATCTATTCTCTCACTCATATCCATTAATGCTTGCTCGGTTGTTTGCCCATACTTGATCTCCTCCAGTGCCCGGGCAAATTCCTCTGAAAGGGGGCCGTATCCAGAAGTAGCCACCGATCGCATACTGTCGTGTAAACCCATTCCAGCACGAAGTTCAGTTGCCATCTGTCTCAGGGCAAAGGGGATCTCCCTGGAAGCAGCAGTAGATCTTCCCCCTGATTTCATTTTAGGCAGATATATGAGGAACACAGTCAATAGAATAATTAGTATACCGAAGATAAGTCCGATTTCAAGACCAATACCTAGAATTAATAGTGCCGCAAATACTATACCAAATGAAAGCACACCCAGTCCCAGGATTAATTTAGGATCAACACCCTTCTTTTCTTCTTCACGGAGAAGTTCTTCCAAAGATGCTTTGCGGATGGCAGTCTTTTGTGATTCTTCCGTGGATGTATCAGCATCCCTCCTCTCATATTTCTTATCAATTAACTCCCGGAATATGGCGATCTCATCTTTATCCATATCCATACGTTTAATACTTCTCTTGGGTGTGCGGGTAGCTGCTGTCTTGAATTTTAGGCCTTCTGCCTCATCCTTTTTTTTGGGTTTGAGAGGAGATTTTACAGAAGGTTTGCGGGGCTTGATCTTGGGAGCTTTTATTTTACCGATTTTCTTTACCGGGGTTTGAACTCCACTACTCACCTTCTGAGCCCCTTCACCCACTTTTTGGGATGAATCAACAGTGAAATTACCTATACGGTTGAAAAATTTTTTAAGGCCCTGGAAAACCATTATTTACACCTTTTTTCTTACTGGGAAGATTCTATAATATTCTATCCATCATCTCATCCGGGTCCCGGTAGTAACTGTTTACACAGCGCCCCACTTCCTGAATGGATCTTATATTGTTATCAGCCAGGTACTCCAGTACCAGTCTTCTTTTTTCAATTTCTTCTTCTATCTCAGTTATGCCTATACCCCTCAGTTCGGCTATATCCCTTAAGGTCTGACTGGCGATACCCACATATTCCACTTTATCTGTAACGTTATTCCATTCGAATACACGGTTTAACTGGACATTGCCCTCTTCCATTCCTACTACTTCGGCCACCTCAGTGACCCGACGCATGGATCCTCCTTCAGACCTGTACATCCGGTTTTGCATGATTATAAAGTCCAAGGCAGGTATCATTATGTTAGGAACACTCATAGGAGGGTTAACCAATCGGGTTATAGTTTCCCTAGCCGTGTTGGAGTGAAGTGTTCCCATACCCGAGTGTCCGGTGTTTAAAGCTGTGAAGAGAGTTGTGGCTTCCCCTCCCCTAACTTCTCCAACAATTACACGGTCTGGTCTCTGACGGAGGGAGTTCTTAACCAGGGTATCCATATTCAGTTCACCCTTACCTTCAATGTTGGGGGGCCTGGTTTCCATGCGCAGAACGTGGGTGTGAGGCAGTTGCAACTCCAAGGTGTCTTCAATGGTTATGATCCGCTCCCTGGGAGGTACAAAGGCAGCAACAGTGTTGAGGGTGGTGGTCTTACCCGAACCAGTGCCTCCAGCTATGATGGCGTTACAGGGCTTCACACCCATACCATCTGTACAGACCCACAGGAAGCCGGCCAGGTGCGATGAAAGAGTTTTGAAGTTAATTAAATCTACCACGGTCAGGGGATCCTTACGGAACTTACGAATGGTTAAAGTGGAGCCATCAGCAGAAACTGGGGGAATGGTGGCGTTTACCCTGGAACCATCCTTTAAACGAGCATCTAGGATTGGCATCTGCTGGTCGATCCTCCTACCCACTTGTCGGGCAATAACGTCGATGATAGCCCGGATATCGTCGTCAGTTTCAAAAACAACGTTGGTAGCCATCATTCCAATCTTCCGATGGTAGACAAATACCGTTCTATCGGTTCCTATCACCATGACCTCTTCCAGATCATCGTCCTTGATCATGGGATCCAGTTTGCCATAACCCAGCATCTCCTGGGATATCTGGGTGGCCATCCGATCCACATCCCTGACACCCTTGCTGCGCAGGAATTGTTTGACTTCACCGGTGAATGAATCTTCATCAACTTGGAATTCCTCACCCTGGGCCACTGCCACTTCAACCAGCTTTTCCCTGATTTCTCTAAAAAGATCTAATTCATTTTTTGACAAACGGGGCAAGGCAACGTTATATTTAGGAATCAGACCTTCCTCAATAATTTCTGCTTTAAAAGCTTCAGACATATGCCTGGCTTTTTTGGTACGTCTGGAGCCCCTTTTAGAATGTTCCCTGATTAGGTTATCCAGGTTGAATTTGTCATCTTCTTTGGCAAAAAAACCTTCTTCCTCTCTACCCTCTGTTTCAGACTCTTCATCAGATCTTAAGGTTTCTTGACTCCTTTTTGATGTTTCTGCTTCATCTGCATCATCATCAGCAAATTCCCCTAAAAGATCTTTAAGAATCTCTTTGCGCTTGTCCCTCATAAAACTCGATTATTTATATAACGTATCAAATATTTAAGCTTAAGCCTAATCATACTCCACATTATCCCCTAACCCCAGGGACTAGAGGATTGGAAATTATCTGCCTTTACAATAATATTTTCCATGTAAGATAAAAAAACTGATCACAACACCCTTGCAAGCAGGGGTAGGACCCATTGGATATATCTTTTAAGGGTTAAAAAAACCTTATATGCCCCATATTATAAATAAAATTTCTGGATAACATTTGTTTTATGATTGAAGAGGTTTGTGGCCATATTAATTGACACTCCCACACTTTCCTAGATCATGGGATAAAAGGCAAAGATATGTGTAAAATGACTGCCCTATTTAAGCACATGGACATCAGGTGCTCCTGCGGGGACCACCACATAAAAAGTTGTGAAGATGTGATGGAGACTTTAAAGAATCAGTTCTTACCCTGCAGAGGCTGCTTGGCAGATGATCTGAAAAAATTTCGGCCTTTAAACCAACAAGTTGATCTGAAAAATGTGGACTACCAGTGGAAACTATGTAAATGTGGACGTCGCCACTTGGATTCTGTGATGGCCCATGTATTGAAGATTATGATGGAAGAAGGGCAAAGAAAAAATAATTCCACCCTACGCCACGCTGGAACCCCACTTATAACCCCCGGATATCCATTAAAAAGTCCTCCATACCTGGGAAAAGATTCGTTAGTCCTGTTAACTGATGAAATTGATCATAAATCTGCCTTGAGAATATATAAAGAGGTACCTGAGGTTAGGGGTGTTTTAAAAGGTGATCTAAAAGAAACAGTAGGGGTCACAGATTCAGAGTCATCTCCACACACCTACCAGTTGCTGAAAGGATGCGATCTGAGGTGTGATGTTTTAGAAACCCCATCAGGTCCGATTTGTATCTACAAAAACCAGGGCCAGATCCATATAGAGTTCCCGAAGCCATCTAATCCCAAGATAACTGTTCTTCATGAAACAATGGATCAGTATTCGAATCCAAGTGTTCTGGACTGTACTTGCGGGCCGGGAACCTTGGGAATATCTGCCCTTAAGTCAGGAGCTAGGAAAGTAGTTTTTAATGACATCTGGTATCCGGCTGCCTGGATTACCAGTGTTAATCTTGGAGTAAACGGTTTTCCTGTGGAATTTAGCCAAAAAAAACAGGGATTAATAGGAGAAGGTGATAACTTTCAGGTTTACTGTGCTGATCTCCGGGATCTGAAACCGTTTCTAGACGAAAAGTATGATATTGGAGTGATAGATCCCTTTCCAGGCGTAGATTTTACGGAATTTAGCCAAATCATGGGTGAGATCTGCCATGAAGTGATTATAATCGGGTGAATCCTCACAACCCCATATAAACCACGATAGCCGGCACTATTAGTACCCCCATAAGGTGTGATTTGTTAATACCAAGATAATGTGGGAGTAAACCCAGGGATATGGATGTTATGTAGGTCAGCACCACCATTAGAATGTTTGCTTGTTCTATAAATGAGAAGAGTCCTACTAGGAAGCTCATGAATATGATTACAGACCAAGTTAATTTTTGATAATCAAATTTTTCCAGGTTCTCACCGGCAGCATCTCCCAGTTTGAGACACAAGATCAGGGCTACTGATACTGCAGTTACGGATGTGAATATAAAAACCAGGAGCTGGGCAAAATTAACCCCATTTAAGAGGTGGTTAACGTAAACTGCTATTCCACTCCTGGGATTTCCTATCAAATAAATGGCCATTAGAGAAAATAAAGCATCAGAAACATTAACTCCGCTCATGGCCACCAGAAATCCTTCCCTCTGGTTCTCGGCATCACTACCTCCACTGAGTTCCTGGGCGATCATGCTACCCTGAGCTGGACCCAATCCTGGTAAAAACCCGAGTATGCTCCCTGCAATTCCTCCTGCAAAAATTCCCCTAATCACAGGGGTGTTTATGGTCACTTTGTGATGTTGATTCTGTTCGGGTAGAAACGAGTTCTGAGATAGGCTGTAAAGCATGGTGCTTACCCCAAAAAGACCAGTGAACATGCTCAGAAAGGATACACTGGTGGGCAGGGATGAATTTAGGAGGGTCCAGCCCATAATCCCAGACAGTACGAATAGGAGTGATGACCAGAACATGGACAGCCTATCCCTGCTGAGACGAATTATCATCACCACCACCACTATAATGAGCATTATCCATATATATGGCTTTAGCAGCCCGTAAAGTGGAGGTAGAACCATCATAAACATTGGTAGCAAAGCGATAATCACCAGAACCGAGCCAAATCCTCCCAAAGCCACTAAGCGGATGGCTTCTTTTCCTCTTCCCTGAAGCAACATTTGGTGTCCGGGGAGTATGGATAGTACTGTTCCCTCCTCTGGAACACCCAGAAACATGGATGGAATGAACTCTAATAGGGCGTGACTAATGGACATGGATATTAGGAAGACAGAGATTGTTTCGGGGGAGTGAAAATTCAAAAGGAATGTAGAAGATGCGAAAACAAAGGCCCCTACTGTGTTAACATGGATCCCGGGAATTAGACCAGTTACTGCACCGCAGAATATGCCAATAAAACAAGCCAGGATCAGATCAACCATGTAGGAAACCAGCCAGATCTTTTTTGCATGATCTTATGACGAACCGATAATTAATATTTTTTGGTAAAAAATTATTATTCAAGGTGATGGATCCAGAGTATAAGTATAATCAATGATTTCTGGAAATATAAAAAAAATTATAAAAATAAAAAAAAACGGCTGATCCCACAGTTACATGAGCCGGCGCACGTCTACAACTTCTACGCTGTTAACACCATCAACCTGAGCCAGATTTTCTTCCACTGGTTCGGTTCCACCCTCGGCATCCCCAACCACAACCATCACTTTAAGGGCCACCAGGCCAAATGCGATTGGTTCCTCTTCAATTTTATGTAATTCCGTCCCTGATGGTATGGATTTTTCCACATCAGCTTTAATCTTTTCCAAGTCCACATCAGGGCTTTCAGGCATGAGTTTTATAGTTGCAACCACGTCTCCCATAGTATTTCCTCCCCTAATTGTTTTTTATGGTTTTTAAATCTTCAAGATATCAAATTAAATAAGGCCATCACGGCCCTTTAAATCCACATTTGCACTGGTACATGTGGCCAAAGGTTCTGCATTTCTGACAGCGAAAGAGAATCTCCTGACATTCTGGACATTCAAACTTTACATAAGTCTCTACAGGGGATATCTCTTGTTTACAAGATGTACATTCTATTTTATCCATTTAATCTCCTCCAATGAATGTGTATATGGAGCTTTTCCCATCCATTATGGATAAAACCCTTTCAGGATACTTTCCATTAACAACATAGCACGCGGACGGGTGCTGGAATAAAAGCTCCGCAAAACTATCATCTACCGATGTTTCACCAAAATCTAGCAGTTTTCTAGTATCAATATTTTTGAGTAGTTGGGCCCCATCCTGGGATGGATCCCGTGTGTATATACCATCTACATCAGTGGCTATTAATAGTTTCGCCTTCAAGAGGTGGGCGAAGTAGAGTGAGATGGAATCGGAGGTCACCCTCCAGGAGTGTTGCAGGGGGTCCAATAAATGCATAAGCTTTGATGGCATCAGTATTGGAGTTTTACCCTCTTTGTTAACATTCTTTGCATCTTCGAGAGAATATATTGCTTTTCCATTCTTTACTTTATCTGCTAAGAGCATTCCCAGAATATCCATGCACATCACGGCGGCATGGTGGTTGGAAGTGTTAGAAAAGTGAATTTGATGGTCATATTGTCTTAAAAGGTTAGCAAAATCTCCTCCGCCACATACTATTAATACATCTCTATTTTTAAGACTCTCAGCTAATTTTATGGCATGACCCGGGAATAGGCTGCCACCAATCTTTACTAACCACTCCATCAAATACACCACACTGCTACTTGAGAAGTTTGAGATCTTGGGTTATTTTATCGATTTTCGCATCTTCATCAGGACCTATTCCCAGGCAAGTCACAGTTGAAGGTGGTAGTTCGGTGTGTCCCGCATCACGCACTAGGTAATGGGGAATACCTGCTGCCTTCACCAGTTCGTAGATCTGGTAAAGATCTTCTTCATCTTCAACCTTTAAAACCACCTTTTTTTCTGCCTCCCGCTCCCATTTAGTTATTTTTAATTTGTCAGCCCTCTTGTAAGCACCAATACTTCCGTGACAAGCTTGAGCAGCTATTTTACCCCTGCTCATGGCTAGATCTCCTCTGATGACCAGAACTTGTTTCATATTTATCACTAATAGATGGGCTTAATCCCATAAAAATAGTATTTCATTGATTAAGGAAAAAAATAAAAGAAATTGGGTTTATTTTATTTTGAAACTGTTTACAATGAGGTCGAAGTTAGACTGCTGGGAATCGTAGTTGGCAGCGGTGGTGCTGCATATAATACTGTAAGCCGTGTTATCTTTGACCAATAGGACCATGCGTTCCTTTTTTGCTTCTCCAGAAACGGTTACTGTGTAGACTAGTTCGCTAGCTGGAACTCCACTTACTGTTAGGTTTCTTTCTGAAACAATTTCTATCCCCTGTTTGGTTAGAGAATTTTTAGTAGAACTAACTACCTTTGAAAGGGGAAGATCAGTGGAAGTTTTTTGAGATGCCACCAGCGTCTTGTAAACGTCGTTTTTCTTGCTGTTAGGATCTGCTACCACGGCAATAACTGGTGCTGCATCAGAGGTGCCGATTGATACATCTTCAGGGGATAGTTTATCCCATCCTGAAGGATAATCAAAGCTCACACCGTTGGCATTAAACACCTCGTTTCCGGTGTCAAATGTGCATCCCGAGGCCAAGGTAGTTGCAACCATAACCAGAAATAGTAAAACAATACTTCTTTTCATGTTACACCCCATTATTTGATGAAGATAATTATGGGGATGTATTTATTATAGTTTGCGATTTTTAGGCATAAATTTCTCAAACAATATCTCATAACCCTATTACATTGGATATACAGCTATTAAAAGCCCGATAATGGAAAAAAATTTCTTAAATAAAACTATGTTGAGTTGGTAAAGATACATCCGTACATGAATTTTGTATGGAAAACACAGCAGGACATTAAGATATCTCCTTATCCATAATCCTTCTTCCCATTCGTTCTGGATCAACAGCGTACACTTCCAATCCAGGTATTATAACCCTTACTACTGGAATATCAATCTCTGGACGGGTGATATCAACATAAAAAATCTGTTCTATGCCTACTTTCTTAAGTTCATCCAGGGAAATTTCCAAGTCATCCTTAAAGGATGTGGTGGACTTGTTTTTCAACTGGGATAGCTTAATTTTTTCTTTATAATCACCAAACCAGTGTTTGTTAATACGTTTCATACGTTCGTATCCTGCTTTTCGCATGAAAATCGCCCGGGTGGTGTCCTCCCGGGTTCCATGTATCTGGGTGGCCCGACTCTGTGCCACTTCAGTTAAGGCCCTTATTACAGCTATTTCTGGATCTAGATGTGTGCCCACCCCCATGGTTAGAAGAGCCGGATCTTTGAGTACTTTATCATCAGCCACTGCCGCTATGGTGGTAATTTTTATATCGGCAGTGAGATCCACCAGTTTAATATCCACTCCTTTTTCCCTGAATTTAGTTAAAATGGTGTTGATAAGTTTGTTTTCGGTTTTATCACATATTACTTCTTTTTTATGTTTTTTTCGGGCTTCAAAAATGCTCCAGGCATCTCTTTCCACTACTTCCATTAATCCATGAAAAACTGCCTCTTCCAGCACGTTTCCTGATGCTAGGCCATTGGTGTTGGACTTGAAAAGATGAACCCCTCTCTGGGGATGGTAGGGATGGTAGACAGCATTAGCGGGTATAAGACTTTTTTTATCCGTTCTTGCATCCAGAGCTGTTATCCACTCGATTTTTTCAGACCGGGGGTCAGATGTTCTGTAGGGGATGATGAGGGAATTAGGGTCCACACATTCTCCAGGCTCGTAGAGCTGTGAAACTACATTATCCTTATCAGAATCCTGAAACTCTGCAGAATATCTTTCAAAAGCTTCCATCATAGCCGAAGCCTTGGCTTGTATTTTGGTAGCTCCTTTACCTGCGTATACACTCACTGCACCCTCGGCTGCTCCGGGCCTGATGGCAGAGTACACCGGTATTCCCACCCGGTCTAGGTGAGTGATATCGGCTATCCTGGTTACTCCCGCATATTTTAACTTCTTTTCAACCCTAATGATGGTTTCTTCTGGATTAACAGCCCGATGTGTGCATCCAAAGTACGTGACTGGAATTTCTCTAAACATTTAACCAGATCCTAAATTAGCCTTCCCATCATGGAATAAGCGACCATTAAGAAGGATAATCCTGCTGAAATGACCCATACCACTGGGTTCCATTTAAAAACCTTGGCTCCATCAAACACACCAATAGGTAGGAGGTTGAAAAGTGCCAAAAAACTGTTGACCATAAATCCCATTGTGCCCATAAGGAATATGTGGCCTGAAGAAGGGAAAAAAACGGCTATGCCCATGAAAATAAATGCCAGAGCTACGTTGGTCATGGGTCCTGCCAGGGATATTTTTCCATTTTCTTCCCGGGATATGTATTCTCCGTGAATGTAAACTGCCCCGGGTGCTGCGAATACAAAGCCAAAGTAGGCAGTTACCAGGGCTAATATTAAACCTTGCACCCACATCTTGTACTCGGCATAAAATCCGTAATGTACAGCTACGAATTTATGGGAAAGCTCGTGAAGGACAAATCCCAAACCAACCGACACCAATGTAACGGGTATTAGATAAAAGAAGATATTTATATTTCTTCCACTAAATATATAGGCGAAAGCACCGGCTATCACCAACATAGAGATTAATATATCCCTAATTTCTCTTGATGTAAACTTCACCATAATATTAAAGCCAATTTCTTACTTATAATAATTTTCGCCGGGAAGAAAAATGCACCTGAATCTGGATTTTGTAAGGATGGTATCCTAAGATCAGCACATCCCTGAACTATTTTTCTCAGATCCGCAATGTTACTTTAATATTAAAAATAGAATATTGTTAATCACTGTAGACTTCATCATGGATATTTTAGACTTCATGGCAACCAGAACATGATTTAAAAAATCGAAGAATCTTGTCAAAAAAACTCTAAAGGTGTCCTAAATGACTAGTTCTTGCGAATACTGCCAATTAAAACAAGGATATGGGGATTTGATGTGGGAAAGCAAATATTGGCTTATTTTCCTGGCGCCCAGCCAGAGATATCTGGGAACCTGTGTGGTTGCCCAAAAGAAAGGTTGTAAAGACCTCTCCGAAGTTGAAACAAAGGAATGGGTGGAATTTGGCTTAATTGTGAAAAAACTGGAAGAAAGTTTGCGAACAATATTCAACCCCACACTTTTTAACTGGAGCTGTTTTAAAAACGCTACTTTTCGTGGGCCAAATCCCAAGCCAGAAGTTCACTGGCATTTCATCCCCCGCTACAAGGAAGAAGTCTCGTTTGGGGGATTGAAGTTCAAAGACCCTGATTTTGGTTACATCCCCCAGCCCATAAGCCGAGAACTCCCTCCCGATGTACAGAAGAATCTTAAAAAGAAAATTGAAACACAACTATTTAAGTAAATACTAAGCATCTGAAATGTCTAAATCTAAGCCAATAAAAAATTTTGTGAGAAATACCCTATTTTCGAGGAAGATCCATGGAAATCTCTGAAATAGTCAACCAGATGCATGAAGAAGGAATAGAATCTCTTCTCATCTTCAAACCAGAAAATATAACCTATTTAAGTGGTTACTGGCCAACCAGTACCTCAATTTTACTTCTTAAAGATGATCCCGTGCTCCTGGTTCCCAAGTTAGATTTGAAGGAAGCAGAAGAAATATCTGCCCTGGAAGTGGATGAACTGAGATCACTACCAAAGCTAAAAAAGACATTGCCAGTACATCTGGGAGTAGAACCATCCCTTGATATTGCCACCTACAAGAAGATAGGTGAAGAGTTTAAAATTCAAGTCACAGATTTGGTGGAAAGATCCAGGATTATAAAGTCAGAAGGTGAAGTTCACAATATCCAGAAGGCCATAGAAATTGCTGAAAAATCCTTTCTGGAAGTGGAAATGAGGGGCAGTGAAGATGAAGCTGCCGCCAGGCTGGAATATATAATGAGGCTGAATGGCTCCAGTAAACCTGCATTTAATACTATTATGGCGTCAGGGCGGCGTTCCAGTTTTCCCCACGCATCTACCTCCCCAGAAAATATAGAAAGTCCATTGGTGATTGACTGGGGAGCAGTATATAATCATTACGCCTCTGACACCAGCCGTACCCTGGTTGAGACAGAAAAAGAGGAAGAAATTTTTGATATCGTCCTTGAAGCCCAGGAAAAAGCCATAAAAAATATTAAACCAGGAGTCAAGGCTTCTTACATTGACAAAGTGGCTCGAGATATTATAACTGACTATGGCTATGGTGAGAGTTTCCTGCATTCTACCGGCCATGGCGTGGGGCTTGAAGTTCACGAAATGCCTTCATTATCATCAAAAGAGGATAAGAAATTGGAAGCAGGAATGGTGATCACTGTGGAACCAGGGATATATGTGGAGGGAGAATTTGGAGTCCGAGTGGAAGATATGGTTCTTGTGGGAAAAAGATCCCGTGTCCTGAATAATATTGATTCACGCCTGAGTTTTTAGGAACTACTTGACCTGATAAACTTGTCTGGTGAGGAAAGAATCAATAAACCGTGACTTACTTATAATAATATAATATATAATAAGCCAACATAATTAATGAGTAGGTGAAAAAATATGGCCTTGATACCCCCCCCATTAGCACCAGTATCTGAGACCATGGACCGAATATTCCCAGATAGGTACCTGGTTAAACTCCAGGAGACACTTATACGTGCAGGAATGTACGTTAAAGCTTCTGATCTTATAACTTTACTTTTTTTAGTTGGTTTCGGATTAGCAATAGTGGCATTTGTGTTGTTTTCGATTTTTGGAATTAATCCTATTTTAGGAATCCTTTTAGGATTATTTGCTCCGGCAATTCTTGTAGGTGTATGGTTGTTCTTCCTAATGGAAAGAAGAGTAGATGCCATAGAAAATGGAACTCCTGACTTTTTAAGGCAGATCGCATCATTATTACGAGCAGGGGTAGGTATTGAGACTGCCTTGGAAGATATCTCTAAACACGGTAAAGGACCTCTCTACGATGAACTTAAACGGACTGTAATCGAGATTAAGATTGGAAGCACCTTTGATGAATCCCTGTTATCAATGGGGGAGCGTCTGAAGTCCAAAAATCTTGACAGAACATTCCGTATGATATTGGAAGGTAGAAGGGTTGGGGGAAGCCTGGCCGATGTGATCGAAACTGTGGCTGAAGACCTCAGAGCAGTATTGTCTCTTCAAAGGGAGAGAAGAGCAAACGTGATGATGTCCGTTATGTTCTTAGTTATAGCCGCCATTATAGCCGCACCATTTGCACTGGGAATGATTATGACTTATTCTTCATTCATCGAGGTCATTGGGAAACCAAATGTACTGCAGGATGCCGCCATGATGTCGGCCACAGGATATATAGTAATACACTCCATCATTGCCAGTTTATTAATTGGTATCGTGATGTACGGCAGCGCCCGGAAGGGCGTGAAATATGCACTCCTCTTAGTACCAGCTGCTTATGCCATATTTTATGTTATAACACGTTTAGGACCCGGATTACTAGGATTTACATAGAAAGGGGGTTTTAATATCGGAATGATGAATGATGAATCAGGACAGACTGGAGCAGAAATGATACTCATCATTGGAGGCATAATTGTTATAGCCATTGTTGCCGCCATAGTGTACCGGAATTATCTGCAGGGTCTGGGTGATGAAATTAACAAGACTGAAGTGCAGAACGTGACCAACAACATTCAAGATCTAGGCAACACCATAAGCAACACCTAACATCTTTATCCAAGGCCCAAGGTTATTTTTGTCCACTGAATCCATTCTCTATTTTATTTAATTTTCTTCTAGCCTATGCTAAGACACTAGTCGGAGGGTTAAGTATGAATATGTTGATCAATGGGAAACTAATTGATAAAGATGATAAAGTAGCAGTTATTAACCCATTTAACAATGAAACAGTTGATGAAGTTCCCCTAGCAGGTGCTGAAGATGTTAAGAAGGCTATTTTGGCTGCTAGTCAGGCCCGCAGATTAATGGAGCGAATGTCTTCCAGAAAGCTTTCACGTATCCTTATTGATGTACATCAAGAACTGAAAGAGAACTTGGAAGACTTTGCAAAGTTGATAACCCTGGAAACCGGAAAGACTATCCGAGATTCACGGATGGAAATGCAACGCTCATTGGAAACCATCCAGTTATCTGCAGAGGAGTGTAAACGTGTGTACGGGGAAACCATACCCATGGACGCTGCCATTACCGGTAGAAGCGTTTTTGGCTTTACCATAAAAATTCCACTAGGAGTGGTAGCGGCTATTACTCCATTTAATTATCCGGTTAACCTGGCCATCCATAAATTGGCACCTGCCCTGGGTGCTAAAAACTCTGTGGTCTTTAAACCATCCCTCACCGCTCCATTGGCTGCCATGAAACTTGCTGAAATCATGGGGCATCATCTACCCCCCGGAGCAGTTAACTGTGTAACAGGCAAGAGCAGTGAAATTGGAGATGAATTGGTAACCAGTGACCTGATCAATAAAATATCCTTCACTGGAAGTGTTGCCACCGGTTTATCCATAGCACATAAAGCTGGTTTAAAAAAGCTTACCCTGGAATTAGGTGGCAACGACCCCCTTATAGTCTTAGATGACGCTGATCTGGATGCTGCTGTCTCTGCCACCATGGCCGGATCCTATCTTAACGCTGGACAAGTGTGCATCGCTGTTAAGAGAATAATCATACAGGATGGGGTGGCGGATGATTTTGTGGATAGTTTAGTAGAACAAACAAAAAAATTAAAGGTAGGAAATCCCTTGGATCCCAAAACTGATATGGGTCCCTTAATTGACGAATATGCTGCATTAGCAGTGCAGAGTAAGGTGGAAGACGCTGTTGATGGGGGTGCTCAGCTTCTTTGTGGCGGCCAAAGAAAGGGGGCATTCTACCAGCCCACCGTCCTGGATCAAGTACAGCCCGATATGCAGGTGGTCTGGGAAGAAACCTTCGGACCAGTTTCCCCAGTTATAAGGGTTAGAACTGAAAAAGAAGCTTACCAAATGGCTAATTATACCAAGTATGGTTTGCAGGCCGGAATTTTTACTCAGGACATAAATCGGGCCAAACGAGCTGTGAAATGTATAGAGGCCGGATCGGTTCTTGTGAACAAACAGTCGACGTTCAGGACGGATAATATGCCATTTGGAGGTTTTAAATTGAGTGGTATAGGTAAAGAAGGTGTTAAATATGCACTTGATGATATGACCCGCACCAAGATGGTGGTTATTGGATAGGATGATGATATGTATGGTGAAGACCAAATCCAGATGTATCAGAAGAAATTACCAAAAAACCATGTCCATGGGAAGTTGATGGAAGAATTCAAAATCAGTGATACTGTGGCCATCAACCCCTGATGATAATTTAGGGATTTGTAGGACGATTATTAGGAACTGTTAATTCTTACAGCAAACAGGTAGAATAGATTACCGCCATAAAAAAGGTCTACATGGTTGTTATAGATAATTAATAGATTTCAAGGTGCTGCGCAATTTCTTCAAAAAAAAAATTGCATCAGCAGCTCTTTGACATTTTTTTTTAGTTTCGCCCCAAAAATGCTCCCACCAAGTTACGCACCTCATTAAGAGCTTCTAATGGAATGCCGCGGGGAATGCCACCAACATCACCCTCTACACCAGTTAAAACACCCTTTTCAGCCCCCAGGAACATTCCTTCACTGGTAATGCCGGAGAAGTTTTCTGGAGGTAACAGTGCCACCGCTACTTCATCCCCATTTTTAAGGGATAGATCATTGGTAACCACAGTTATGGCACGTTCACCCAGATTTAAATTACATATTAAAAGTTTTATAGCGACGGGGTGTTTTGCCACACTGACAATTTCCCCTTTTTTTATATCAACACCCATCACCGGGTCGTTTATCTCGCCCAATAGAATCCTCTGCTTGAGTCCGTATATAGTGTTTAGGAAGAAATTTATCTTGGCCAATGAGTTCTCCACTTTTTCCCTTTCACCAGGGTCAGCCATTTGCAGGAATTGACGATTCCAGGATTCTCCTCCCAATGCTTCCTTTACCTCCTGGACGCGTGCCTCCAGTGCTTCCAGGTACGTGCTCTGGGCAATTTCAACCGGGGAGAGGTAAGAATAATACAGTGCCTGGATCTCTGGAATCATCTTACGGGCAGCTTCCAGGGCTAGTTTTTTACTCCACCTTCCCTTGAGATTGGCCCGGTCCATGGTGTTAATAAAGAGTTCAACAGATTTTTCAGCCACTTTAAGCCGATAATCGTTACTGGTATCCCACATGGTGTCACCTTTACTAGAACAATTCAGATCAAGATCAGGTTAGATTTAGCCGGTTATTAATATTAATTTTGAAGTCTATTTAAAAGAATATTTAAAAACCCGATTTTAACACTTAATTTTTTACTATAGCACCTTATAGTACTGGCTGTTTTGAATAAACCTTTTTTTGTCCTCGAAGATGTGGAAGAAGGAGGTTGGAAAAAAATGTTGTTGGGGTCCGTGCCAGTTTGCCACGCCCCCGTGCCAATAGCGGTGGAATCTGCACTTGGAAAAAAATTCAATTAATGGTCATATTCCGATTTTTACCCATTCATTTTGATATCGGATCTAAGTCCTGGTGGCTTCCACCCTTTCCTCCTGGTTCATGGCTGATAAGTACTTTACTTTAGAAACATCTAAACCTAAACCATTAGCTACTCTGGTTCCATATTCTTCATCGGCTTTGTAGAATAAAGCTACTTGTCGGTACTGGATATTTTCTTTAGCATCTTTCAGGTGTCCCACGATGTTTGAAACCAGGTTAGTTTTATTCTGTTCATCTAAGACCCTGCGATAAAGTTCACCGGCCTGGATAAAGTCCACATCTTCTGTGGGTCTGGTGTGTCTATCTATTATGGCCTGTACTTCTAGGGCGGGAGGGGCGAATGAAGGATCTGGTTCAGGTCCATTCATGGTGTTGGGATAGTAGTTGGGTCCTGATCCTCCCTTTTCATCAACATTCATAGGACCATCCCTCTGGTAACTATTTACCTTGGCATTTTTAGGCCGGTTAACTGGTATCTGGTGAAAATTAGCACCTAATCTGTGTCTTTGTGTATCTTCATAGGAGAACAGCCGCCCCTGTAAAAGACGATCAGGCGAGGGACCTATCCCTGGTACGAAATTGGAGGGGGCGAAGGCAGATTGTTCTACCTCTGCAAAGAAGTTCACTGGGGCACGGTTTAATACCATCTTTCCCAGAGGAATCAGTGGATAGTCTCCATGGTACCAGACCTTGGTGATGTCAAAGGGATCGAACTGGTATTTTTTGGCTTCTTCCGGAGTCATGATCTGGACATAGACCTTCCACTCTGGATAGTCACCGGCCTCAATTGCATTGTACAGATCTTCAGTGGCGTGGTTAGGATTTTCTCCGGCCATTTTCACTGCTTCATCATTGGTAAAGGTCTTATTGCCCAAGACTGTCTTGATGTGCACCTTAACCCATACGTAGTCGTTGTTTTCATTGTACCACATGAAGGTGTGGCTGGAGAATCCATCCATATGCCGGAATGAATAGGGGGTGCCCCGATCTGAAAAGAGGATGGTTACTTGGTGAACTGACTCGGGAGTTAAGGAGAGGAAATCCCAGAACATGTCCGCATCTGGTAGGTTAGTTTGTGGGTTTCTCTTCTGTGAGTGTATGAAATCAGGGAATTTTATGGCATCTCTAACGAAAAATATGGGTGTGTTGTTACCAACCAGGTCATAATTTCCCTCCTCAGTGTAGAATTTAACTGCAAATCCACGGGGGTCACGGGCCGTGTCAGCTGAACCTCGTTCTCCACCTACGGTTGAAAATCTTACAAAGACTTCTGTTTTTTTACCAACTTCAGATAGAAACTTGGCCCGGGTATATTTTGACAGGTCATTGGTCACCTCAAAGTACCCGTAAGCCCCGGCCCCCTTGGCATGAACAACCCTTTCAGGTATTCTTTCCCTATCAAAATGTGCTAATTTTTCTATTAAATGGACATCCTGGAGTAAAGTGTAGCTGGACCCCGCCCCAGTGGTTATGGATGCCTGATCATTGGCCAAGGGATGGCCCTTGTTGGTTGTATATTTTTCTTTTTCCACGAGAAAACCTCCACAATCTAATTAGTTCTAAATAGAACCTGGTTCTATATAGTTTTTTCTAGTCATAACAGGTGGATCAGGGTACACCCAAAAACTACCACCCTATGATTAGTTAATATATAGCCCCGTGTTGATATCTTTATTTAAGCACAGGGGAAGTAAAGAAAAGCGGATCAAAAATAACAAATTATCCTATCGTTATCTTAATTTCAATCAGATTAAGACATTGGATTTAAAAATAATAAATTGAAGATACAATTTTTCGGTATCAATTTTAAGTTTTTTTATCATTAAATTAAGTTAACGGTGCCTATTTTTCGAAATATTTAAGTTTCGTTTCTGTGGGTTCACAATATCGACATCTTTTTTATACCCCGAAAAGGAGAAAATAATATGTCGAGCGATAATTTGATTTTAGAGAAATGGTTCACTCGTAATGGGTTAGCTGAAGGTACATGCAAGATGTATCGAGCATCCATTAGTGAATTTAAAGAATTTGTTGATAAGAGTCTTTCAGAATTAATTGACGAAGGAATGAAACAACAGATGGAATCTATAATGCCTATGAACAGATCTGTGAACGAATATATATTTTCTTTCAAAAATTATTTGGATAAGAAAGGAAACGCCCCGGGTACCGTGAATCATAAAATAGCTGCAATTAAATCGTTTTATAAAGCTTACGATATTCAGTTTATTGATATAAAAACTCATAAAGGTGATACGGTTCTTGATAAGAACAGGGGGAGGTTTATAGCTAAAGAAGATATTAGAAAAATGTTAGATGTTTGTAATGCCAGGAATAAAGCTATTATTTACACTATGGCACTCACTGGTCTAGCACAGAATGAAGTTAGGAATCTTACAATCCGTCAATTCATTAAGTACGCTGGATTATCTATTGGAAAGGAACTTGAAACAATTGAGGATCTTTTTGCCTATGAAGATGAAATATTAGAGGATACGATTATTTTTGAAATAGTCCGGCAGAAAGTTAATTATAGACACCACTTCCTATTACCCCCAGAAGCCACTAAACGAATAATAACTTATTTAAAGGAAAGATATCACCATCGAAACAAGAATAGGCACATTAGAAGCTTAAATGGCCCCATATTTATAACCAACAAAGGAACCAAAATGACAAGAACAGGCATTGGAAACGAAATAAAGAGGATAGGCAAACTAGTTGGGTTTAAAAGCGATGAAGAAGGAGCTTATAGTTATTGGAGGCCACATTCGTTTCGAAAATATTTTATTAGCACCATAATAAGAACAACCGGAGATAAACTCTTGGCAGACTACTTAGTCGGTCACAGAATAGATGAAACAACAAGATCTTATTGGATTGTGCAACCCGAAGAACTTAAAGAGAAGTATTTAAAGGTATATGAGCATTTAAGCATTGACGCGGTGAAAGTAAACTCCCTTAAAACAGATGACTATAAAAAAATGGAAAATATTCTGAAAGAAATTAATGAACAAAAGAAAATCATTAATCGCCTTATGAATGACCGCGAATTCATTAGAGACTATTCTAAAGTCTGCGAAAGTTCCAAATAAATACTTTATTTTTTTTAAAAGAACGAGTTTACGTAAAATCATTTCTACATTGAAACTCAACTCACTCGACTCCCCAATACGCCGCTTAAAACATCCTCGCCTGCTTCCTTTCTGAATTTATGTATCTATTTATCTATGAATCCATTAATTCACCGATTTATTAAAAAAAAGAGGTGATTTAGATGGATATACCTAAAGAATTGAAAGGGAAGGAACTTGGAGATTGGATGTATGAAAAGCTCAACGTCCTATGTGATAACATCTGCCAAGACCCAGAAGAGCTAGCAACATTTGTAAATAGATGGACAAGAGGATTTCATAACTATTCAATGAAAAATACTTTTTTAATAATCGTCCAGAAACCTGAAGCCTTAGAAAACCCTTTAGTTGCAGGATATAAACATTGGAATTCTCTTGGACGGCAAGTAAAGAAAGGGGAGCGATCAATTAGGATCTTAGCCCCTGCCAAAAAACGAATTGAGGAGAAAAATGGGGATGAAACTTTTATCGTTAAAGGATTTTTCCCTGTATCTGTATTCCATATTTCACAGACCTCCAAAATTGAAGAATCCGAACAAGATCTTCTTGATACCATTGGTTGTCCTGATTTAATTTCAGGAGACGTTGACTTTGAAACTATCGTTAAAGCCTGCCCCTATCCAATCAAAATTCAAGATAACCTAGGATTTTCGAATGGAAATACGGATGGAAAAAATATAAATTTAGCTAATAAAAGCAACAAAGCATCTTTAGCTAGCACAGCAATCCACGAATGGGCACATATAGCTTTAGGGCATTGTAAGGATGATGGCATCTTATTTGAAACGGAAGAGAGATCTGCGCGGGAGATAGAGGCTGAAACAGCGTCATATATAGTTACAACATGTTTGGGCATTGAGAACAACAAAAGCAGATTATACATCGGTAATTGGGGAGGGAACAAGGAAGAGCTGCAACATCGTGGTAAGAAGATCATCTCTGTCGCCGAATCTATCATCCGAGAAATCTCCAGGGGTGATTAGAATGGATGAATCACTCCAAACGGGAATTGGCTTAACAGGCATTGTATGTGCAGCAGGCTACATCCTGGGTGGGGTCACTGCATTATTCCCTTGCATCGTGTTCTGTGGATTTCTCTGGGTTTACGAGATACGGGAAAGAATTACGAGACCATCACTGCAAGTGAAAAAATGTGAGCATTGTGGAACTATAGTTCGAATAAGGGATAAAAAGAGCGAATGGTAGCATGAAACAAGAATATTTATCTTAAAGGAAGGAGTATTAAATATATTTGTGATTTGAAGGGGGTTTCTGTTTGTATTCCAATGAGTGGAGTGAATCTAAAGATATTTTAAAAAAATACTTCAGAATGGTTTTTGAAGAGTCGAATGTTGAATGGACATCCGAAAATGATAAAGAAATCGATAAATTATTGGATTTAATAAAAGCAGGAAGTAAAAAAGAAACAGAAAAGGTCTTGAATGATGCGGTTCGCTTCTTATAAGGGGTGTAATGTTGGATAATAATCAAATAAGGCGGAAAATTCTTCAAATATTATACGATTATGAAATAGAAAATCCTGGAGGTCTTACTCCATCAGGGATCGTTAAAAAACATTTACAAGTTGAGGATAAGATTATTGATTTTAATCTAAACTATTTAGAGAATAAAGGCTATTTGAAACTTACTCGTCTCCATGGGTCACTACCACTTTCAAGGATTACTAGTGGAGGTATTGATATTGTTGAAGATAATAACCAGTTAGACGAAAAATTCCCTTTAATTCATCAAACTATTGTTCATAATAGCCCAGGAACAGTTATTGATTCTCAAAATGTATCTATTAATATAGTTAACAGCTTTAACCAGATATATGAAGAAATAAATCAACAAAATCCTGAAAATAGAGATTTAATTATTGAGAAAGTTAACTTTATTGAAAGAGAGCTTGGTAAAAAAGATATGGACAAATCCAAGGTAAGAAAAATGTATGAATGGCTGCAAAGAAATGCAAACTGGATTATGCCTTCTCTATCCCAGGTTATGGTAAGTGCATTTTTGGGTTGAATTTAGTAGAAACCTTGACAAACATATAAATGCTCATCATCCGTTTCATTTAGTCTTCTAAGTTTCCGCAGAAGTTGCAGTACTAGATCTTTCTTTTTCATAGTATTCCATGAAGCGTTCGCATTCAGGACAAATTTTCATTTATTAACCTCTTAATTCATTTATTTATGTATTTATATACGTATATACGAGTATATTCTGATTTACAGTCATTTATACGCATATCGGTAGGATATAAAAGATTTTGGAGTTTTTGAGAAGATCTGTAAGAATATATATTATAGTGCAAGGTGTTTTTTGAAAATGGTTTATAGACTTTATTTTTTGATTTAAGGCTTGTTTATCGGTTTTGGCATAAGCTAATATTTCTTGTTCTTAAGCTTTTTAACATTTTTGCTAAAATCCAAATTCAATAAAGGAAGAAGAAGCATCTATTTTAATTTTAAATGATGTTTAGGCGTTTTCGATTTCTTAACATTTTTCACAAATTGATGTATGCGCCTTCTAGGGATGCATAATAGATAAAGTAGTTAATAATGTCTTCATCAATGCTTATATTGGGATGTTTTCGTTTAATTTTATTGTAAGTAGCATTGGTATCTTCTTTTAAGAATTTATCTATATTTCTAATGTCTTTAACATTTATTCCCTTTAAAATCTGGGTGATGAAGGGCGTATTGTATCCATTTTTATCTTTTTTGTATATTCCAAATTTCTTAGCTATCTCCAAAGATGTAAGTCCACTATCGGCAAATGAGCCAATAATTGCATTCAACAAAACTAGAGGGTAAACGCCCCTATAATCTGGACTGCTCCCCAAAAAATGACTAGCAGTAGCATTCTTATCATAAAAATCGACACTAAATTCTTCCTTTATTTTCTCTGGAATATCACCAAAAACATAGATAATTGGATTATCCTTTAGAAAGGGCCTAGCTCTGTGGATAGCTTGATATTTCTCACTTTCGTCTTCATTCATACTATAATCGCTAAATTTATACCATAACCACAGATCTATTTCTCCACTTGGGAATTGTTTTGCAAATATTTCAGGATAATCATATTCATAGTTTAAGAAGTGCAGGGAAGATGATGCCGATGTTTTCTTTATTGATGCCTCTAAACACTTTGAAAAAGTTAAAAACCAGAACAAGCTGCGAGACGAAGATGTGGATCGGATCATTAATACCTACAAGGCAAGAGAAGATATTGAAAAGTTTGCCCATGCGGCTAGTCTGGATGAGATCCGAGAAAATGATTATAACATGAACATTCCCCGATATGTGGATACTTTCGAAGAAGAAGAACCAGTTGACTTGGATGCTGTAGTAAAAGAACTAGAAGCATTTGATGAAGAGATCAAAGCTGTTGATGCAGAGATAGAAAAGTACTGTGTTGAGTTGGGCATAAAAGCCCCAATTTTAAGGTGATTGGTGTGAGAGTGCCTAAATTAAGATTTTCTGAGTTTAATGGAGAATGGAAGGAGAAAAAAGTTTCAGAAATCGCTACGACCGTTGATGGAGATAGAAGCAGTAGGTATCCCAATGATAAAGATTTGGCAGAAGATGGGGTAATATTTCTTAGCACCTCTAATATTGTCAACAACAAATTAAATTTTAAAGAAAAGAGATTTATCACTGAGGAAAAGTTCAAAGAGTTATCAAAAGGACATTTAGAACAAAATGATTTGATAGTCACTTTAAGGGGAAGCATAGGGGGCATTGTGGCATTTAAAAACAATATTTTTGAAAAAGGATTTATAAATGCCCAAATGATGATAGTTCGTCTTCATAATGATGTTTCTACTATTTTCTTTTATAATTGGTACTTAACACAACAAACGCAAAATAATTTGAGAAGAATTTCAAGCGGATCAGCACAACCACAACTTACCAAATCGGATATAAAAAATTTGAAAATTATGCTTCCATTAGTTCAGGAACAACAAAAAATAGCTTCCTTCCTATCAAAAGTAGATGAAAAAATAGCAAAATTAGAGAAAAAACAAGAACTTTGGGAAACTTATAAAAAAGGAATGATGCAGCAGATTTTCAGTCAGAAATTAAGATTTAAAGATGAAAATGGGGATGACTATCCTGACTGGGAAGCGGAAAAGTTGAGTCAGATATTTGAATTTCATTTAACAAATTCTTTTTCAAGAGCTGATCTTAATGATTGGAAAGGAAAAGTTCAAAATATTCACTATGGGGACATCCACACGAAATTTCCAACTATTCTTGATTTAGAAGAAGCAAATATTCCTTTTATTAATGAAGGTATTAATCTAACAAAAATTAAAGATGAAAGTTACTGCAGAAATGGAGATTTAATTATCGCTGATGCTTCGGAAGACTACGAAGATATAGGCAAGGCCGTAGAATTAAAAAATATAGGTAAAAAAAAGGTTCTGGCTGGTTTACACACAATATTAGCAAGGGACAAATCAGGACTTACTAAAGAAGGCTATCGAAGTTACATGCTCTTAGATACGAGTGTAAAATTACAAATCAAAAAATTTGCTACTGGTGTATCTGTTTTGGGGATATCTAAAAGTAATTTAGGAAAAGTAAATTTAAAAATCCCATCCATCTCGGAACAAACAAAAATTGCAGGTTTTTTATCGATAATTGATAGTAAGATTGAACGATTGGTTAATGAAATTGAAATTAACAAGAAATACAAAAAAGGATTGCTGCAACAGATGTTTTGTTAAGTCAGAGGTTATCATGAATTCGGTTGTCACTCAGCTACAAAATGAAGCTATTAATTCAGATATAGACCTTCCCCAGTTGCTTAGAAAAGCTTATGTCGTAGCTAAAAAATTGGAAATCAAAGATTTTGAAAGTTGGATTAATTCTGAATTAAATGGATATAATGCCGGAGATATTGTACCGGATTATAGGAAAGTCCATGGAACTTTGAAATTTTTATCCTTATCCGGATATGCTGACTATAAAATCGAAAATGAAAAAATACATAATGCTGCTACTAGTCGTATTCTATTTCAACCAATATCAGAGCTGGAAGATCTCTATAACAAATCCAAATCGGTTATACATATTGAAATAGATCCAGAAACTAGACTACTTTTTAAAAAATACTTTACTGTTGAAATTGTTCCAGATGTCTTAGCTATTTCTGTTTCTCAATTAAAGCGAATATTTGATTCTGTACGAAATATAATTTTAGAATGGTCTCTAAAAATGGAAAAAGATGGGATTTTAGGAGATGACTTAGTTTTTACACCAGAAGAGCAACAATTAGCCAAAGAGAATTTAGTCACTTATAATATGTTAATTCAGAACTCTCAAGTTCAATTGGGTGACGGAAACATACAATATGTTGATAATTCCAAATTAGAAGATATTAAAGAGATATTACAGTCGATTGCTGATGCAATGGACAATTTAAACTTAAATAGTGATAAAAAAGGTGAATTAAATGTGGGTTTAAAGACCATAGAATTACAAGTAGAATCCAAAAGTCCTAATCAAAATATCATAAGAGAGGCACTTAAATCAATAAGAAATATTTTAGAAGGTTGTGCGAGTAGTGCGATTGCTCCTATTCTAATTGAAGGCATAACAAAAATAATCGGATTTTAAAGATTGTGAGTTATTATAAAAAAAACATTCTTTCTAAACACATCCCCATTAGGTTTCATCTAATTTTAGAAAAATTTTACCGATATTTATTAAATTACTGCAAAATAATTGGTTCTTATTCGGAATAACCGAATCGAAAAATGGATGATCATTTCTAGCTAACTTAACGGTTGGTTCAATAAATTCTTGGACTTTTAAGAGATTCTCGATCACTTCCGGCTTTAATCTTGAGATAGACAAATTAAAAAGGTAATCTATCTCCATGTGAATGCTTTCAAGATCGTTTAAAATGTAATTTATATTATCTGGAGTTAAATTATCACAATTGCCCACAATTTCAGGTAAAATTGTATTTTTTAATGCTTTTAT
>JAKQFA010000036.1 GCA_029556335.1 Methanobacteriota archaeon | reverse complement strand
TTCGGAGGATGATTCTCTTCTGCGGATCAGGGAGTACTGTCAGGGGGATCTGGTGGTGGGTTCGGCTTTTTTCACCTACAACAGTGGGAACAAGCCCATCCAGGTCACGGAGTTAACTGAAAAGCAGGTCCGTAGCAAAATCAGGGAAAAAGTAGATCATCCTAAATCCTCCTGCCAAGCACCAGAAGCCAGGAATCATCTCACCCTCATAAAAAACGATGTAAACCATGGCTTTGCACAGGGTAACAATATTGCCATGGAGTATGCTCTGGCAGTGTTTGACCCAGATTACTTGCTTCTTTTAAACAACGACACCGTGGTTGATCCCCACTTTCTGACTGAAATGGTTAATGTAACAGTTGGGGAGGGGGTGGGAATGGTGGGGCCGAAAATATTGAAGGCCACTGATCCCCGGGTAATAGATTCTGCAGGACACATCATTAGCTGGGGCAGAATCGTGGATCGGGGACATGGAGAAGTTGATGAAGGACAATACGACCAGGATATTAATGTTATAGGAGTCATGGCCGCAGCTGCACTTTATAAAAGGGAAATGCTCATGGATATAGGTTTCCTGGACAGTAGTTACGTGACTCTGGGAGAGGACGCCGATTTATCATGGAGAGCATACAACAATGGATGGAGAGCTGTATTCGCACCCAAAGCAGTAGTGTATCATAAAAGAGGCCAAAGCATCACCAAAGAATCAGTGCTCCCCAGGATGACCATTTTAAGTACCAAAAACACCACTAAGTACGTGGTTAAAAATGGAAAAAACCGTCACAAATTTCTATACCTCTTTGTACTGTTCAAAGAGGGGCTCTTCGTATTGGCTGGGAGTGTCTTGGGGAAAAATAATGTGAACACCCTTCAATATTCCAGTGTACTCCTAAATTCCTACTTAACAATCTTTAAAAGCTTTTTTCAGCTGAGATTGTCTTGACTAAGAAACGTTAACCCACAAGATAATTAATAGCCATAATGCAGATAACTTTTCTAGAACTGATTAAATTTGGAGAAAAACCATGGATCCTAAAGTTACGGTAGTTGTTCTTAATTGGAATGGTTGGGAGGATACTGTGGAGTGTTTGGAGTCGTTGTTTTGGGTTGATTATCCTTGTTTTGATGTGGTGGTGGTGGATAATGCTTCGGAGGATGATTCTCTTCTGCGGATCAGGGAGT
>JAKQFA010000017.1 GCA_029556335.1 Methanobacteriota archaeon | reverse complement strand
TACCTGCGGCGGGCAGAAGTATGGCGCCCCCATTGGCATGGGAGGTGCTGGACAGGGTAAAAACTTCGAAGCAAACTACAAAGCCCTGGCAGAGTACCGGCTGAAGATGAAGGTGGTCAAGCCCCACCGCCAGCCAGAGATGTCCACATCATTCTTGGGATGGGAGATCAAAGCCCCGGTAATGGGCGCACCCTTATCCGGCGTAAAACACAGCATGAACGATTCCATGGCCGAGGAAGACTTCTACTGGGGTCTTTTAAAGGGAGCAGAGGAATTTGGAACCATCGGTACCGTGGGGACCACCTCCAGCGCACCTAAAGATTTAGGTGTGACTACTGTGGGGAAGAACAATGGTTATGGGATCCCCTTCTTCAAACCCATGTCCCAAAAACGGCTGTTTGAACTCTTCCAGCTTGCAGAAAAACTGGACGTAATTGCCATAGGAGTTGATCTGGGAGGTGCCGGGTCCACCTACTGGGATCGCAGCGATAAAAGTGTGTACCGGAAGGGTGAAGATGATCTGAAGGAACTGGTGGACTCCACAGATAAACCAGTGATCTTCAAGGACATAATGAGTACAGAAGACGCGGTTAAGGTGGTTGATTCCGGTGCCAGCGCATGCTACGTATCTAATCATGGCGGTAGGGTCTTAGATTACGGCCTAGGCGTGGCAGAGGTGCTCCCGGATATTGCGGAGGAGATAAGTGGTAAGGTACCTGTCCTGGCCGATGGGACCGTGCGGACCGGGTTCGATGTCCTGAAAGTACTGGCGTTAGGTGCAGATATAGCCCTTATCGGCCGTCCCCTTTTACAGGTATGCGTTGGTGGGGGAACTGAGGCAGTTAAGATGTACTTCGACTATGTCTTAGCTGACTTTACCCGGGCCATGATACTCACGGGATGCGACACACTTCGTGAGGTTGATATGGATATCTTGGATAAAATTTAAGCCCTATTAACCTTTTTTTTTCAAGGGTGGGGCCTTGTTAACCCTTTTTAAGCCTTATTAAACCCTACTTTTAAGGGGGTACTTGTTACCCCTCTTTTCAAGGAGATCCTTGCTAACCCTTCATTCCGAAAATGGTTCTGATTCCG
>JAKQFA010000003.1 GCA_029556335.1 Methanobacteriota archaeon | reverse complement strand
CCTATCTCGTTCCAGTGAACCCGTTCCACGTGCCTCTGTTCTAGGGGAATGTCGTGGGCGCTGAATATCTTTATGGTTATATCTTCGGGCCTCAAGTGGGACATGGTGATGGTTATGGTGGCCTGAGCCCCGTATAGATTCTGGCCATAGATTATGGTTGGTATGGGCGCCACTCCAAAGTCAATAACATCTGCCCCAGCTGCAAGTATTCCCGATGAAAGGGAGCGTTTTATCATCTGGGAGGGTGCCCCCATATCCCGGCCCACCACTATTCTACTGCCCGGTCCTAGAAAATTTCCAATGTAGGTTCCCAGGTTGGAAGCAAATTCATTAACGATCTCTGAATTCACAATTCCTCTTATCTCTTTCACGTACAGCGACATAGATCATTACCTATCCAAAAAAAAATTTGGGCAACCAGAAGAACATGGGGGATGACCTATTCCACAATTCAACCCCCCCTCCTTGTTACACCATCGATTACTATATATGTAGCTTGACTTATTTAAAACTGTCCAGTAAATGGTGTGTATAAAAAAATAGGCCTTTAAATTCCATATACCGGATAAATTACCTCATTCTGCGGAGATAAGATAGTCAGAATCGATTATTGACCCTGGAAAGATTTTGACATCCTGGGTTATTCTCCGGAAGGATCTTATCATGGAGTTCATTCCAATCTCCACTCTGCAACCGATGACCACGCCATTC
Organism: Methanobacteriota archaeon; assembly: GCA_029556335.1. Taxonomy (GTDB): domain Archaea; phylum Methanobacteriota; class Methanobacteria; order Methanobacteriales; family Methanobacteriaceae; genus Methanobacterium. The sequence goes on along the minus strand of JAKQFA010000003.1, from coordinate 55,781 downwards.
TCGACCAGGGAGCCCTTATCAATAAAACACTGCCTGTCCACAATGGAATTTTCCAGAAAAACGTTGTCATTCACTACGGTGTTGGAGAATATGACTGATCCATGTATGCTCACATTTTTCCCTAGGGTAACGTTCTCCCCCAGGACAGTGGCAGCCGAGATCTTGGTACCGGAGCCAATCTTCACCCCGTCGCCTATGACCACCGGACCTTCCATGTGAACCCTCTCTCCCATCTCCACATCCTCACCCAGCCATATATCCCCTATCCTCCCTATCCTCTTTTTAATTCTTTCACCCTGGATACCCCAGGATCCGGAGTTCAACAAATCACTGGTGGCCTTTAAATAAGTCTCCGGACGTCCTACATCGTTCCAGTATCCCTGGCTGGGATAGCCATAGATGGCCTTACCATCCCTGATGAGTTGGGGGAAGATATGCTGGGAGAAGTCCATGACTCCCCTCTGATCCTCCATGTAATCAAATATCTCTGGTTCCATTATGTAGGTACCGGTGTTGGCCAGGTTGCTGAAGGCTTCTCCTGGCTGGGGCTTCTCCAGGTAATTCACTATTTTCCCATCATCATCAAGGTCTGCAACCCCGTAATGGGAGGGATCATCAACCCTAGTCAAGACCAGGGTGGCCAGGGCCTTCTTTTCCTGATGATAGAGTATTGCCCGGTTAAGGTCCACTTCGGTTATTACATCACCACTTAAAACCACGAAGGTGGTGTCCAGGTACTTCCGAGCCTTCCTCACACCACCAGCTGTTCCTAGTGGCCATTTTTCAATGGTGTATTTCAGATCCAAACCAGGAGGATTCTTTTTATAGTACTCCTTCACATGGTCCCACATGTAGCCTAGGGTAACCATGACTTGGCTAAATCCTTCACTCTTTAGTTTGTCAAGGGAGTAACTCAAAATAGGCTTATTAATAAGGGGAATCATTGGTTTGGGCCTTACAAAGGTGAGGGGTTGTAGTCGTGTCCCCTGGCCCCCGGCCATAATAACCGCTTTTATCATAGGAGATAATGTATGGGTCCTGATTCATAAATAATTATTCATAAAAAATTATTAACCAATTATTTGCCCCTTAAAGGGGTAGTGCTTGGGTTAAAAAGATATCAGGGGTGGTTAATCCATTTAAAAAATTTTAAAACATCATCCACACTGTGAACATGAAAGTCTGCACTGTCCTTCACTTCCGGTGGGATTTCATCGGAAACTACAAGAACCCCCACCCCCTCTACCTTCCCACTGTTTCTTAGTTCCCTTAATTTTGTGAATGCATCTGCATCGGTGATGTCATCACCTAGGTAGATTACCTTCTGCAGCTTGTTCTCATCCACCAGCCTCTCCATGATCTGGCCCTTATCAAAGCCTACTGGGGGTCTTATTTCGATGATCTTCCTGCCCTCAGTCACCTTAAGACTCTTAACACCATCCAGATCTTCCACTATTTCCAAGATCCTTTCATGAGCCTCCTCTGGGTCGGGGGCGAGACGGTAATGGATGGAGTAGCAAACCCCCTTATCCTCCCATAACACGCCCTCCTTGGGGCAGGAGGGATGTTCTCTGATGCTTCGGGCCGCTTCTTTTACCTGGGAAAGGTAGGGCTTCACCTCCTGATCCACGTGGCTGGCCCCGTTTTTCAGATACTCCAGGCCATGATTTCCGATGTAGAGAATCCCCTCCACACCCACCATATTCCTGGCATTCACAGCAGACCTGCCACTGAGGACAGCTACCAGACCATATTTATCCTTAACCCGCTCCAGTTGGTGCTTCATATCCGGGCTGACCACCGCTCCATCAGGGGTGGGGGCTATCTCACTGAGTGTGCCATCAACATCCGTAACAATACCAGTCCGGGTATCATCTTTAAACTTTTCAAGCTCATCCAGGTGTTGGAATAGGTATCTGGACATGGAATTCCTCACTGCCTCAGAGCCTTAATCACTTGGTAGGGGTCGTTGGCTATGACGCTGCTGCCGTAAAGCTCCATAGCCCCTATATCGTTTGTGTTCTTCAACATACTCCCCCGATCAACCATCCTCACTAGGTGGGGTGCATCCTTCTCCTGGTCAAGACCCGGCCCCATGATGGATAGATTGAAACTGGTCACACCCAGCACATCTAAAAATATTCTAAGAACAGAGTAAATGGTTTTCTTAACCCTATCAGATTGGTAGGGCGATTTTTGGCTCAGGATGATGAGCTCTTTTTCTTTAACCGGAGTCAGGCTGGCTATAACCCCCAAGTCCACATCTCCTGTGGCCAGGCCCACTGCCTGGTGGCACCTGTAAAGATCCTGGAAGTAATCCCTATCCTTCTCCTGCCTGTACCGTGTTACACCATCCAACAATGCCCTGAACTTAGCATAAGGCCTTTTACTCATGAGTATCTGGGCGTGGCCATGTATCTGTGATGCCCCAGCCCGGGGGAGGCAGTTCCATAAAAAGGTGGGATATCCATAATCCGGGTCCTGTTCCTGGACCCTTAAAAACCAGGACCACCCTGTTTCCAGGTAATCAGCCACCTCCTTGTAGTTGAACCTGAGGGGGTGGTGGCGGTTGAAAAATATGATACTACTCCAGGCATCATATTTGGCAATGTTGGCTCCAGTTATACAGTGTCTGCCCTTTATCCTGCCGAAAACATCTTCAGGTGTGTATTTTTCGGGCTGGCAAAAGTCACAGCCAGGGGTGCTGCTTTTTACTTGTTCATCAATGACTCGGAGCTCATTCTCCCATTCATCCCTGCTTATACCTGGCCTTTCTGCCCGGAGAGAATTGAACAGGGATCCTTCCCCGGTCCAGTGATTGTAGATGCTGATTATGCCCTGCCTTTCCAGGCGCCCCAATACCTGGTCCTGGGATTCAATGACTCGGCCATCTTTTTTAATTCCAAAGTATTCTCTCGCCTTTTCCTTGAAGCTTTCCGGAAACAACATATTACCCTGGCTGGATTCAACCAGAAAAATGTCACTGAAAATCTGGAATGACTCAGGGTCAGCTTTTCCTAGGTCCTCCAGGATTTTTTCCAATTCCCCTATACCCGGCAATTCTACACCTCCACTTAATACTAATATGGTAGGGTGATTATTGAATATTCTCATGGGGAACTTCACCATGTACCATCCCTTACCAGACCCTGGTGCAGTTTATGGTGGCTGGGGAGGAACAGGGCAGCGAACCCCCGGATCTTGGCAGGTCCTGTGGGGGGGCTGTCATGGTCAATGTCCCTTTTTGAACACCTTCTCTACTGCTGCGGCCCCGAAGTAGGGTAAAGATATCAGGCCCAGGATGGTGGTCATCCAGAAGGATATTAATCTCTCTATGATGGTGGCTGCTGCACTTGTGGATGGGGGTATGCCTGCTGCTGAGAAGAGTATAATCATCAGTCCATCCACCGCCCCCAGACCACCCGGGAGTAGGGGTATGAATCCGATGAGGGTGGATATGATGAAGACCTCAGCTATGACCAGTAGGGATACGTCCACGTTGAAGGCCGCAAATATAATGTAAACCCGGAGGATCTCCAAAAACCAGATGAGAAAGGAAAGGCCCAGGCCTTTGATCAGCACGTTTTTGTCTTTTCCCATGATACGCATGCTGTTCTGGAAGTCATAAATTGCCTTCAGGGCCTTTTCTTCCAGATGGGCGTGTTCCTTCCTGGAAAACCGTTTTATGACCCTTGCTATCCACAAGGATACTTTACGTCCGAATTCCAGGTTGAAGGCCATGTACAGTAGTACCAGGAACCCGGACACCAGTACCACCACTGCGATGGTGATGGAGTACAATCCATAGCCTGGTAAATTCAGATGTGAAGCCGCGGCTATGATGGTGATCACCGATAACACAATGAAGGGGATGGTATCCAGGGCCCGGTCAGCGATGACCGTGGCAAAGGCCTTTTCAAAGGAAGATGCAGTGTACTTACTCAGTATGTAACCCCGAACTGGTTCTCCTCCCCCCCGGGCACTGGGGGTGATGTTGTTAACGGCCAGGCCCACCAGGAGCATGGGGAGAAGGTCCCGATTTTCAATGGACAACCCCACTGACTGGATGTTAATGGACCATCTTAAAGTCCACAGGCCGTAGGTTACAAACTGGAGGATCACAGCCAGGGCTAGGTACCAGGGGTCAGCCAGTTTAATGGCGTCCTCTATCTTAGCCGGTCCAATGAAGAGGACCATGACGGCCAGGACTCCGAGTCCCACCAGGATCAGGACTAGGGCTTTGTACTTCACTATACAAACCTCCTGATTATCACATCAACACCAATGGCAAATTCTGTTACCATTTCCAGTAATTAAGGCCTATTTAATAGAAAGGGATGGTTAAAGGTTGTTAATCAAAAAATATCTGAACCATGGTTTATGTTTAGTATAGGGGGATGGTTGATATAGTTTATTAATCTTTCACAATGGTGGAGGCTGTGTTTAAACCAGAGCCCATCCTCACCAGACTAGCTAGGGCTGCGGCTTCTAAAAGCTCTTCCTGACTGGCACCGGCCTGGGTGGCCAGCTTAGCATGCCGCTTCACACAGTCCTGACAACGAATGGCCACTGAAGAGGCCAATGCTATAAGTGTTTTCTCCCGGGTGGATAGGGCTCCCTCCTTGTGGATGGCTTGGGCCAGTTTTTTGAAGGCATTCTGAACTTCCGGATCCATTTTTTCTAGAATAGTATCTGCAGGGGTAGTTTTAACCATAGTAGCAACTTTATTGTTCTGGTAAATTAATTTATGGTTTTTAAAATGAAGAACCTATAGTTTCATTAACTGATATGGTGTACTAGGGGACAAGATTTTATCAGGCAGTCAGATCTGGTGTCAACCTTGGCGCCCTGGTGTTGCTCCCACTTTGACCGGTAGATAATGCCCTAACCACCATGAACAGATTCCTATCCCCTTAAAATTAAGGCCAACACCTCATTTCAGGCCTCGCAGCAGTTCTATGTCCAGGTTTTTATCACTGGTTCAAGCCCAGATACCGGGCCAGGGTGTAAATGGTGGATCCCTGGATCAGGGCGGAGGTAATGGTGATGAAGAAAACTACGTTGAAGATCATATCAGCCCCTTGAATACCAGCCACTATGGGGAAGGTGGCCAGGATAATGGGGACAGCACCCTTTATACCCACCCAGGATATTAAAATTTTATCTTTAAACCCTGCCTGGAATGGGGCCAGGCATAAAAAGATGCTGAGGGGCCGGGCCACCAGTATTAGGAAAAATGATATGAGAAGTCCAATACCCATTACTGGAATGATTTCTGAGGGAAACACCAGAAGACCCAGGATCATGAACATGAAAATTTGCCACAACCAGGCTATCGCATCAAAAAACTCTTTTTGAGTTTTTTTATGGAGAAAATCACTATTTCCAATGATCATGGCCCCAATGTAGACGCTTAGAAAGCCATTCCCACCCATGAAGTAGGTTACCGTAAACATCAGGCCAGATAGTGCAATCAAGAGGACAGGATAAAGCCCGGTGATCTGTAGTTTGATGCTGTTTAAGAGTTTTGCTGATCCTTTCCCCCAGACCACACCCAGCAATATTCCCAGTCCAATGGACTGAATTAGTGACAGGATCATGGACTGCAGGGATGTGCTTGGATTTAAGATAAGATGTATTAGGGTGATGGTGAGGAAGTAAGCCATAGGGTCGTTGCTTCCGCTTTCTAATTCAAGTAGGGGTTCAATGTTATTTTTAAGACCAGTTCTATGGGAACAGAAAATGGAGAACACAGCGGCTGCATCGGTGGAGGAAACAATGGATCCGATGAGTAAGGACAGTAACAGGGGCCAGTTGGTGACCCAGTTTATGAACAGCCCCACGGCAACTGCTGTAATGAAAACTCCCAGGGTGGATAGCACAATCCCCTGCCCCAAAACTGGTCTGACCTCCCCCCACTTGGTATCTAACCCCCCGGAAAAAAGGATGAACACTAGTGCTATTGTTCCCATGGCTTGTGTAATCACTGGGTTATCAAAATAAATACCGCCAAGTCCTTCAGAACCAGCAAGCATGCCTATTAAAAGGAAAAAGAGTAGGGATGGGATTCCCAGTCGGTAGGAAATTTGCTGATTATGATGCTGATAAAAATCAACAAGGATGCAACCAGGAGGAACTGTTCAAAAACCATTACCTAAAATTTCTTCGCCACCCACTATTAATATATATTCTGTGATAAAATTTTTGGATATGCAATTCAGGATGCTTGGGAGGATACTGGAGACAATTTATGATAAACTACTCTACCTCGGCCTGATGGGTGTAGATCAACACATCATCTGGTTCCAGCAGAAAATTGTCATCCAGGTTTCGGAGGGTCTGCTTACCCCGGGCCACGGCGATGGGTGTCAAGCCCTGACTTTCCAGATGGAGCTCTTTTAACAGTTTATCCTCTTCAATAGTGTAGGATGAGACTTGCAGATCAGTTAAAGCATCGTTGATACTGCAGGTATTGATTTCCCAGTTGGTGAGGGTTCGGAACATTCCGTAGCCATCGGATCGGATTTCATGGATGAACTGGTTGATTTTATCAGGGGGTAACTGGTACTGCTTCATAACCCGGCTGAAGATCTCCACCGAAGTCTCGAATTCCTCGGGTATCACTTCATCCGCCCCTAAGGAGTACAGTTCATCGATTTCATAAATGTAACGGGTTCTGACGATTATGTAGACGTTAGGATTAATTTTTTTGGCAATATCCACTATTTTACGACTTCCCACCGGGTCAGAGATGGCCACCACCATGATCCGGGCTTCATGGATGTTCAGCTGCTCCAGAACTGTAGCCTGAGCAGCGTCTCCATAGTAGATTGGTTGGCCATGTTTTTTTTCATTTCTAACAATTTGGGGATTCAGTTCCAACACCACGTAGGGTATCTGGGCCTTGGAGGCAGCACGAGCCATGTTTTTCCCGTTAACTCCAAATCCAACGATGATGAGATGGTCCTCTGGGGGAGTATCCTGGGGGGTGGGTAGGGGGTATGCTCCGCGGCGTATCCTGTCAGATAATGGTAACATCTTCTCCAGGCTCCCTGATATCTGATGGGCCCTGTCTTTAAAGAAGGGGGTCAGGGACATGGTCAGGATGGAGACTGAGAGGATCATCTGAAAGAAGGGCTCAGTGATGATGCCGAAGAGCTGCCCCTCTGCAGCCAGGATAAAGGAGAACTCCCCAATCTGACTTAACATTAATCCTACCAGCACCATAACCCTGAAGGACAGTCCCAATAATGCCGTGGCAATACCTGCAATTATGGATTTGAGGAGTATAACTGCCAGGGTTAAGAGGAGTATCAGGAATAGATTTTCCAGGAGGAAGCCCACGTTTAAGAGCATACCAATTGAGATGAAAAATATGCTCATAAATATATCCTGAAAGGGCAGCACATTACCCAGGGCCTGGTAACTGTACTCAGTGTTGGATATTATAAGGCCAGCCAAAAATGCACCTAATGCCGGGGATAATCCCAGGGCGGTGGTGATCCAGGTAATTCCAAAGCAGATCACGATGATGGTTAAAAGGAACAGGTCTCTCCTCTTGAAATGGGCTATGTAATGTAACAGCCAGGGCACCAGCCAGCGGCTGCTGATGATTGTGAAGGCCACCAGTCCCACACCCAGGCCTATAAGCAGCGGCCAATCACCCAGGCTATTGGATGGGGAGCCAGCCAAGAGGGGGGTTAAGAGGATTACAACCACCACAGCCAGGTCCTGGAAGATAAGAATCCCCAGGGCGGTTCGTCCATGGACACTGTCCAGCTGCTTTTTATCCTGAAGGATCCTTAGGACAATGGCGGTACTGCTGAAGGAAACCAATAGTCCCATGAAAATAGATTCTGATATGGGGAAGCCCAATGCCAGGCTTATCATAGTCACCGTCAGTGTTGTTAACCCCACCTGCAGGGAGCCCCCCACTAGGGCGTATCTTTTTATCTGGGAGAATTTATCCATTGAAAAATCCAATCCAATGGTGAAAAGTAGGAATATAACACCCAGTTCAGCTATAAGTTCTACTTGGCTGACGGAACTGATAAGTCCCAGTCCATGGGGGCCGGCCAGCACTCCACTTACAAAGAAGGCCAGGATGGATGGTATTTTTATCCGGCTAAAAAGTAGAAGCACCGCAACTGACAGCCCCAATATGATGACCACGTCTTTTAATAATAGTAACTCCATGTGTTAAACTTCCCGTGAATGTATATAAAATGAGGATTGGTTCCACCGTCTGTGAACAAGGATCTTAGTCCCCTGATGGGATAGCATTTTGTGTAATAACAAATCCTTTTTGGAATTGATAGTTAATTTAAAAAATATCCATCATCGCCTTATGGCTTGGAACAGGGCAAATATAACCAGTAAATATGCCACAGTCCTGATCAGTATTAGCACCCATAAATTACTGGGGTATCCGCTAATCAGTGCCAGGTGAGACACTCCGAAAAGTCCGAAGGCCATACCAATATAGAATAGGAGGGGTTCCTCATATTTACGAAAACCCCAGTATCCCATGATCAAAATTATTATACAAAATATGAAGTTCAAGGATGTCAGGGGATCAGTAGTGCCTGGCATATTTTTTTCACCTCACTAGTATTTTATCACCTTTCAATTTATTATCCCTTTGGTGGCATTTTTTTTAGCCAGTCTAATATTTTTCTAGAAATGCACCTAAATGCCCTGGTCCATGTACCCTGTGCACTGGAAATATGAGGTTTTTGATGATCTTTACCTGGGGGTGGTGCTGTGCCCCTACCATTTTTTTAGATAATCTACTTTTCATTCCACCTTTCTTTCTCCTGGCGGAATTTTTTGAGTAACGCCACTGCCTCATCCTCCTCCACATCACTCCAGTAATGGTAGGCATCTGCCACGGCAAAACTCCACCCACTACGAACATTAGGGCAGAAAACAGTATCAAGATGGGATTTTAACATCTCCAATGCATCTAGGTGGGCGGTGGGGGTGGCTACAATCCTTTCTTTAACTTTTTGGTTTTCAAGTGCCTGGAGGGCGGCTAGTAAAGTGTAACCCGATGCTAGGCCATCATCGGTAAGTATCACCCTCCTGTCACGGATATCCAGCTTGTTATTTTCCCTGAATTTCTGCACCCTTCTTTTCACCTTATCCCTGGTCAGGTTCAGGCCCTGCTTGGTGGTGGCCTCATCCAGTCCCAGCCGCTCAATAAGATCATGGTTGAGGACCACGGTACCGTCAAAGGCCACGGCCCCATACCCTGCCTCCGGGTTCCAGGGAAGGGTGACCTTACTGGACACCGCCACATCCAAGTTCAGGTGAAGTATCCGGGCCAGAATCACACCAACTGGCACGCCACCTGAGGGTATGGCCAGTACCAGGGTATCCGTGTTGCGAAACTCCCTTAACATCTTTGATAATACTTTTCCAGCCTCTTCCCGGTCCTGGAAAACCCTTACGCGATCCCTGAACTCAGGCAGTTCCACCAGGCCCGGAATAGATGTACTCATAGTTATCACCTCCCTAAATCCAGTGGCAGATCCTGGAGTGAAGCAGCCAGACCAGCGGCGTTGTTGTAGAAAACCGATAACAAAACACCCACCACCCTCCCCTTCTGGATCACCGGTGATCCACTGTCACCTGGGAGGGGAAGATTGGTGTGGGCAAAGGCCAGGTAATGGTAGGTCCTTCCCATGGTCATGATCTGGCAGTGATTCTCCACCTCACCATGCAGAGTGTAGGCCGGCCCCAACTCCGGCTCCCCCAGGAAGGAGAAGTTCATCTGGGAGGAGGGGGCCTGGACTTCGATGACTGCCAGGTCATAGTCCATCCAGATCTCCAGCACCCACCCCTTATATCCATTTAGGGTTACCCCATCCCCTACAACACAACCTCCCACCCTTAAAAGGTGCTGGGTAGTTAATACACAGTTTCTATCCTTATACCTGACTACGGCTCCGGTAACTCCTGGTTTTTGGTGGCAGTACAGGTCCTGGCCAGCGGTGATCATGGTCCTCACCATAAAAAAAATCAATTCACGATGGATCTAGAGTTCCATTCTATACCTTGTACTATGTTTCTGGTGTCATATGCAAACTCCTCTAAAAAAAAATTCTGCACCGATTGTGCTGGGAAAAAAATTAACTTCGTAATATTAACCTATAACGAAGTAAATTATTACTACTACTTCGCTGATGATCTACTATCTTGGCTATTTTTATTACTATCTGTAATCTAAAATTATATTTGTCTTCTTGTGTTAAGTTAATCTATAAAGACAGGGGAGTGTTGGATGAGGGAGAAGTCCTTGGGGCTGATTATACTATTGGTAATGGTGGTTTTGGCATCTGGTTGCACCATTCAAAATCCGGATGAAGAAAAAACCAATTACTATAATTCCAGTTCAGTATTCTTTAACTATCCAGATACATGGGAGATTGCCAGAAGTATCGAAGTTGCTGGTGTAGAAGGGGTAATAGTTACTGATCCAACAGCAGGTAAGTACATTAACGAGTCCAGTACACTGGAAGAGTTAGAATCTTTAAATATTACCGAGGGCACGGCATTTATCTATATTACGATCCCAAAAACTTCAGAGCTTAATCTTAATTCCACGGTGACTGATGTGCAGCAAAGACTGGCCCAGAAGGGAGCTAAAGTCACAAGGAAAAGAACCACCAACGTCTCCGGGGTGGTGGCCAATGAAACCTCTTTAACCAGAACTAGTGAAGGAATCATCTCAGAAGCTAGGATCATTGCTTTTGAGAGGAATGATAACATCTACACCCTGATACTAATAACTGCTGGTAATAGCTATGAAAGTCAGAAGAAGAACTTTGATCTGATATTTAGTAGCCTGCAATTTACCTGAAAACCACTGATAACTTTTCTTGTGACTTATTTATGCAAATAAAATTTGGCACTGGATTTTATTTATAAAACTTTTAAAAAAAATGAAATTAATTGTTGATGACTCAAATCACTGCTACCAGTGGTAGAGCCACATGCAGCACTATATCCGCCGAGAAATGTGATATCATGGCGGATTCTAAACCTTTTTTCCAGTATAGCCATCCGAATATAATTCCACCCACTGCATTTAAGATTATCACTTTCATAACCAGTAGAGGTGTAAGGGTAGCTAGGGCCATGACCATTGGCAGGTGGCCCATACCAAAAATAAGTGCGGCTAAGATAATAGCTAACCACATACCGGTGTGGGTAGGATATCCTTCCTCTGTTTTTCTGATCTTAAAGATTATCCAGGTAATTAGGGTCATCAGGAATAATCTGAGGAGGATCTCTTCATTTATTCCACCATAAAATGATGAAAGGAGTCCTTGCCAGGCGGGGGGGATTATCTGGGCCATAACAATACTACTGGTCAGTCCGGTGGAGGAAAACAAATAGTCAATTCCTATTATCATGATACTGGCCAGGATACCGAGCCCAATTGAAATTCCCAGTACGGATTTTAAATAGTTTTTAACTTCCCTGCCCCCCAGCCATCCTTCCAGTATGGGTAGTTCCAGTCCAACCTTTTTAGAGAGTAACAGGCCAATAAATATGGTAACTGAGAACAGGACTATACTCTGGATAATCTGAGCAGCCAGTATGAAGTACAAGGGTACCGTGGAATTTTCCAGTAATCCTCCTTGAAGGGTGAGAGTATACGGCAGTACCGCCAGGGTTCCAAAGATACATGCACCCAGTAAAATTAAATACAATTTCCAGTTAACAGTATCTTTTGATATGAAACTTTTTTTCTTGGTTTTGCTCTTACTTTGCATATTAATCTCCCCCATAAAATTATTCTAATGAATGCAGCATCAGGTCCATGGTATAATCAATTAGCTCCTTATGGGTCAGATTGTTATTTTTCATGTGCAACTCCATTGTAGGGGGAAGATTTAACACATTTTGTATAGACAAAGCTAGAACAAGATTTGTTTTCACAGGGTCTATATCGGATCTAATGGACCTATCTTCTATCCCCTCTTGAAGTGCTTTTCCAAACAATGAAAAGCCTTCCATCCTCATTCTCTTTACTTCTTTCATTTTCGGCAGATCATGATTAAATGCAACGGGGTATGAAAGCCAGTTAACATCATAATAGCCAGGATATTCTTTATAGAATTTATAAAATGCAATCATGAGCATTTTAACCTTTTCTAGTCCTGTTTCGCCTCTATTATAATATTCTTTGAACATTTTGTTTAGAATCTGCGTACCTCTAATAGATATGGATAGATATATCTCTTTTTTATTTTTAAAATAGAGATACAATGTACTTCTGGCTAATTCACTACCTTTAGCTATGTCAGCCATGGTAATGTTTTCATAACCATTTTCAAAGATTAATTTCTCGGCTGTGTCGATGATATCTTTTCGCCGCATTTCTTTTTCTCTTTCTTTCCTGTCTGATATGGGCATTCCAATCCCTTCATAACGACATTTCTAAATTAATTGTCATTAAATAACATAATTTACCTTAATGTCATATAATGACACTATATGGTAAAATGTCCGAAGATGTATTTAAAGCTTCCCCATTTCTGGAGGTGTTGACTTAATAACTATTTCAGTTAAAAACTAATGAAAATTAGGTATTAACTAGTTTTATAACTAAACAAGAATCAATAATTAATCGTTGGGTTAGGAATCTAATTTTATGAATCCGCTCATCATTTAAAGGGCAGTCATTTATTCTCAGAGTAGATCATTACTATTTTCTCTCCATCTTTTTCGATACATGTATCTCCCATGCATCCATCAGCTTCTTTTACACTTGTTAAATGTTCCTTAAGGGATCTTCCATACTCATTAGGTGGAGCATAGGATTCATAGGTCCCATTATATTTTCCCGTTACCCGTAGTAGTATGGCATTACAGGTAGGGCAATCTTTTTCAGATTTCATCAACTTCCAGTAAGTTTCCTCATCATACACCAGTATCTCATCATTTAAAAGTTTCAGAACCCATTTTAAGGCATGGAGTTCTCCCATATTGTATCCAGTTTTTTTTAAGGGCTCCACGAAGTCAACCCTATTCTGTATAGCCTCTTTGACGTATAGCTCTTTATCCATCTTTTTCACCTCGCCTTTGCAGATCACAATTTCGAATAATTATTGAGCCAGGAGAAGCAGAATTCGCAATATTTACCTGGAAAGATGGGAACAATAGGATGTAAAATAGTTCATAGCCTGAATAAATGGAAAAATGCCTTATGTTAATATCCAATAACTGGTCCAGAATCAACTGGCAGATTAACCCCCAACCTCTTGTGGGAATTACCAATGAGAACAAAGCTTCCCCCCCATTTTCCTGTTGTTAACAATACTCAGTATCCAGGACAATATTTAGTATGATTTTGATGATTAATATATTTTTACATTGCACACGGTGTGAACTATCTACACCAACACTGCATACCTGGATTTTAGTGCATCTACAAGGTTAAAAGAACAATTACTAATCTTTTTACAGAAATATTCTGCTTTTTTTGGAGAATTGATCAGTAACATATCACTAACTATATATGTAATGATTAATCATATTATATGATAAGAAATAATAAAGTATTACCATAAACCCGTGTACTTAATATGTAATTTTTTTTATAAGCCATGGGTCCATGGTTCAGGTTACCAATAGTAGGGCATCGATCATCATCCTCACAACGTATACTGATGCCCTATTATTTTTATGTCATTAATACTTTTTAGCCTACTTTTGATTATCAATTTTTGCAGCACCTCTTAAAATGGCATTGAATTCTTATCAGGAGGTGAAAAACACCCATGGAAGAGTAACTGATGATAAATTTGTATCCATTGGTAAGGGAATTTTTTTTAAAGGTTGGCTCCGCCTTTAAATGACAACGGGGAAGGTGGATTCCGTAACTTATAGAAACTCATAGAATCATTTAGTATCATGAAACAGTTTCTAATCACCCCTGCAGCAGGTAAAAGACTCATTGCAAAAGCCCTGATGGAACATCCTGAAATTAAAAAAACACTTCGATCCGGCACCCTGGCAATCATCGCTGGCACCACCAATGGTTACGTGGCCGAAGAAATATTGAAAAGTATGGGTCAGGAAAATGATTTCTCCAGAAAAAGATTCTTCAGGGGAATTGTGCTGCCACCAGGGGCTCCTGTGAATCCGGATGGACGCTACGCTGATGACGCTGGCTTCCCAGGAGATGTGATAATCACAGATGGGGTCTGGGAAAAGGGAATGAGGATATTCGATGTGGTTGACTCCTTAAAAGAGGGAGACATCATCTTGAAGGGGGCTAACGCCCTTAACCTGGATCTTAAACAGGCCGCCATCTTCATCGGCCACCCCCAGGCAGGTACCATAGGCGCCGCCCTACCAGGGGTGGTGGGTAGAAGGGTGAGGCTTATCTTACCGGTGGGTTTGGAAAAAAGAGTGAGCAGTGACCTGAACGAACTGGCAGTGGAATTGAACCAGCCAGGCCTCAAGGGACCCCGCCTGTTACCAGTGCCAGGAGAGGTTTTCACCGAAATAGAGGCTATAAAATTCCTCACAGGGGCCAAGGCAAAGTTGGTGGCGGCTGGTGGGGTGGCTGGTGCTGAAGGATCCGTGTGGCTGGCCATTCCCAATAATGAAAAGATAGAAAAGGTTCTAAATGAAGTCTCCACCGAGTCCCCATTTTCTTTGTGAAGGATTAGATGAAGTCACCGGGGTGGTGGTCTAACCTGCAGGGATTGAGGTGGGTAGTTGCAAAGATCAGGCGACACTTTGCTTTTCACCCATCACTGATTCTGGTGGATGTGGTGTGCTCTTAAAGGTCCTCTTTATCGGTATTGATAGGAATAGGGGATGGTAAATGGTCTGACCCTTCCTGGCTTAGCTTGGGGTAAGCTCCACTACTTTTCCTCAAAGGATAAATATTAAAAGTAAATCCATTATAACTCCTACATGGATTCCATCTTGTTAGAGACCAATCTTTAACAGGGGACCATTAAACTAAGTTCAGATTATGTATGGTGAATATATGAGTGACGCTGATTCCAAGGTTAACAAAGAACTTCAAAAGCGTATGAAAGAGTTCAAAGCTGCCCTAAAAAACGAGGCCCAAAAACAGGAATTCCTTGATAACTTACCCCTCCTGATCCGAATAGAGGTATTTTTACCATCTACTAATCCAGAGGAGTATGTGAATGGATTATACCTGTACATGGGTGATGCTGAGGGAATAGTCAACGCGGAGTACTACTTTCAGGATAAAGATGAAGTTAAAATATGTTCTCTGTCTGGTAACGAGCTGGAAGTGGTTAAGGAACTTTTTAAAGATGAATTTGATGCGGAAATGGAATGAAAATAGGTTATTTGGTTATGTTACGATTTAAAAGCTTCTAATCCATTTATGGTTAATATAAGATTTGATGATCTTTTCAGGGCAAAATAGGGATGGGGGCTTTGAAATTTATTTGTTCTTTTATGAAAATTATTATAATCCAGGAAAATCATAAGATATGTAGAGATTAAAAAAATTGTCAGGAAGTTGAAAAATTTAATTAGCCATAAATAAGCAGATCCCACCCCACCCTTTTGGGTTTGAGTTATTTTAAGATAGATAGGGGTGGGAGTTATCCCAATTTTTTTTCAAAACCCCTGATTTTTATAACAATTGCAACGATTGGAGTGATAAAAATGCGTAGTTTTGAGAGGTTAACCTCTCTTAAAGATTACATACCATTAAAAAGGAGCGAATCCGGGGGTAAGAACATAGGCCTCCTGGTGGATGGTCCTAACATGCTCCGCAAGGAATTCAGTCTTAATCTGGATCTGGTGCGGGATATAATCGCTGAGTATGGGAACATGCGGGTGGGTAAAGTTCTTCTTAACCAGTACGCCTCTGATAAACTCATAGAAGCCATAGTTAACCAGGGATTCACCCCCATTGTGGTTGCTGGTGACACCGATGTCTACATGGCCGTGGAGGCTATGGAACTTATTTACAATCCTAACATCGACGTCATCGCCCTCATGACCCGTGACGCTGATTTTCTACCTATAATAAATAAGGCCAAGGAAAATGGTAAGGAAACCATAGTCATAGGTGCCGAGCCCGGGTTCAGCGCTGCCTTACAGAACTCGGCAGACAGTGCCATTGTGTTAACCCCGGAAGACAGCCGTAAAAACCACGGGAGAAAATAGACTGATTTTTGGTGGGAACAGTTTATGCTGGTCAACTCCTCACTGGATGAAATTAAAAGACGGGAAACAGCCCTGCACTACATCGCCGACTTGGTGAGGGAAAATGGCCGGGAAAAGCTCTACGACCTCACTGGCCTGGCCGGGGGCTTCCCCCTTAACCAGGATGACATCGACCTCCTGGAAACCTACGCCGGACCAGCCCTCTTCCAGGAGGATCTGGATTTCTGGGGCAGAAAACACCTGGGCGGTGAGAAGGTACTGGCTCTTAACCGCACCAGCAGCGGTATACTGGCTACGATACTGGCATTGGTGAAACCCGGCCAGGAAGTGGTTCATTATCTGCCTGAGAGGCCTTCCCACCCCTCCATACCCCGCAGCTGCCAGTTGATAGGTGCATCCTACCGGGAGCTGGCTGTGGGTGAGGAACTGGAATTAAGGGAAGGCACCTCGTTACTGGTCATCACTGGTTCCACCATGGACCACCAGGTGCTAAGTCAGGAGGACTTTAAAAAGGCCATGGGCATTGCCCACCAGCAGGAGGTACCGGTTTTGGTGGATGATGCCTCCGGGGCCCGGCTGCGCACCGTAATCTATGGACAACCCCGAGCCACTGACATGGGTGCGGATCTGGTAATCACCAGCACTGACAAGTTAATGGAAGGACCCCGGGGGGGTTTGATGTCGGGGAAAACTACTTTAATCGACTTTGTAAAGGACAAAGCCCACCAGTTTGGATTGGAAGCACAGCCACCCATCATGGCTGCTATGGTCCGGGCCCTGGAGAATTATAAACCCCACCATATTAAGATGGCCTGGGAAAGGAAGGACCACCTCTACACTCAGCTATCCCGGGACTGCTCTGGCCTAGAGAAAACGCCCACCGGGGTGATGCTCACCCCAGACGCTGTGATGGAACTTGTTAAGGCTAAAACCACACTAAGCCCCCAGGATGTGTCTATGTTACTGGCCATGCTCCTTTTAAGGGAGGAAAATATTCTAACCATCCCCGCCGTGGGGATGCCGGGAGCATCAGCCACTATACGCCTGGATCTGGCCTCCCATGATGCCAAGCGCCTGACTGATGGGGATATAACGCGTAGCTTACACCGGGCCCTGGAAACTCTTTCTGGTATGGTTGATGACTTGGATTCCTGCCGTAGACTGCTCTACCAGTAGTCCCATGTTATTGTACAGGTGAACACAGCTATGATAGAAATTGAAGGATCCTATGGGGAAGGGGGAGGAGCACTGCTCAGGGTGGCCACGGCCCTGGCTGCATTCACCGGCAGATCAATACACCTGGACCATATCCGGGCCAACCGCCCCCAAACAGGCCTCATGCCCCAGCACCTCCACGCAGTAAAAGCCATTGGCCAGCTCTCCCAGGCCCATATGAAGGGACTGGAAATTGGCTCCGAAGAAATCGAGTTCCATCCCGGAAAGATAGAAGGACAGGACATCACCGTGGATGTAAAAACTGCAGGGAGCATTAGCCTGGTACTGCAGGCAATCATGATCCCGGCTGTGAAGGCAGATTCACCCTTCAGAGTCACTGTCAGGGGTGGAACCGATGTACGCTGGTCCCCCCTGATGGATTACCTGAAAAATGTTACTTTACCACTCTTGGGCCTCATGGGATACCAGGCCCACTTGGAGATCGAAAGGAGAGGATACTACCCCCGGGGAGGGGGACAGGTAGAAATGATGATAACCCCCACCCCCCAACTAGAGCCCCTCACCCTCACCCAGCTCCGGGTGAAACGTATCAGGGGAGTTTCCCATGCCACCCGCCTGCCTGGCCACGTGGCCCGCAGACAGGCAGATGGAGCCCGGAAAATACTAGGTGATGAGGGCTACGATATAGATATAAGGGTGGAGGTCAACCAGGATGCCCTGGGCCCAGGCTCGGGAATAGTGTTATGGAGTGAAGGCCAGGGACGGGTGGGGGGAAGTGCCCTGGGGGAAAGGGGTAAAAGAGCAGAGAAGGTGGGGGAGGATGCAGCCCGGGAGTTGCTCTTCCACCTGGAGAGGGATGCCCCACTGGACAGCCATTTATCGGATCAGATCATTCCCTACCTGGCCCTGGCTGGTGATTCCAGGGTGAAGGTGGCCCAGATAACACCCCACACCTTAACTAACATTCACGTAGCAGAAGAGATTACCAGGGCCTGTTTCAGTGTACAAGAAAATAGGGATGGTTCAGCTCTGATAATGGTGGAATAACTCATTTTTTCACATTTATTACCTGCCAGCGGCTGGGATCCACAGTTCCCTGGCCTTTAGAAGTGTATGCACTTAGAATAATCTTATCTGACTTTTCAAAGCTTTCCAGAGGAATTTCTACTGTTAACTTGCTTCCATGTACCTCTGTTTTAAGATCTTGCAGTTTTTCACTTTGACTGTTAACCTTCAGGGACTTAGCCTGTCCCTGGTGGATTTGAATGTCCCAACGGCTTACAGAGCTACCCAGACCCACTATCCTGAAACAATAATACCCCGAGGCAGAGGGTGGTGCCGCAGTTTGGAGATACAGCCACAACTTGTTGTTTTGGACCTGGACGCCCACCTGTTTCAGGTCTAAGTTAGGAGGGGGGTTTTGATTATATTCCTGCCCAGCCGGGTCAGTGAAATAGAGAATCTGGGAAGTGTTCCCATCTAATTTCACGTTAAAAGTATCATAACTTGAAAACAATTCGTTTTTCCTGATGAAAGATAGTAAATAGGATGAAAGCCCTACCTGGGAGTGGTAACTCTTCAGGGCTGCTTCTTTGTTTCGCTCCATAATGGTGTTAATGGGGAAAACATTCCAGTTAGCATCTTCGAACTGTTCCGGGGGTAAAAGGCTGTATTCAGGGTTGTAAGTCCTTGGATAAGGCCATGAATAGGCAAAATGTACCAGATAATTACAGGTTTTGCCGGTGTAATTTAAATGGAGAGTAGTGTATTCTAGAAAGGCTTGTGCTGACTTATGATCCTCTTGCTGGTCGTTGCCATCAGGGTAGATAATAACCGAGGGTTGGAATTGGTTTATAATCTCCTCCAGGTCCTGTACTAGATGGACACCACATATGGTCTGGTTTTCTCTAAAGGCATAGGAACAATTCACCCTGGAACTCCCCTGGCCATTTAGGTAGGGGTTTTCCAGGTCCCAGTTATGATTGAAAAGGTAGTACAAGCTTCCATCAGGAAATCCTAAAAATGTCACATCTGATGGGTGAAGACCCAGAACACTGGTGGCGTTAAGGGTTTCGTTGTGCCGTAAATCTGCCGTGCCTTTGTATCCACCATCAGTTAACACCACCACCCTGACTGGGATTTGGTGGAGGGTACAGTAATTTATAAGCCCTCCCGTGGCTATGGTCTCATCATCGGGGTGGACTGCCACGATCATAACCCGGTCTGCAGCTGTTAACTGCGGACCAGGAAGATAGGCCGAGGAAGAAAATGGTAACTGGGAGTTGGAGTACCATATGACTCCTAACAGGATAATTAGGAGGGGTATCAATAACCTGTATCGAGTCATCTTTAACTCCTTACTTTAAAAAGGATGACAAATATTATCTACATGTCTTGTTGGGGCTGGGAACGTATTAGTGTGGTAGGTGAATGCATTCCCCGGATATCACCTTCTTCAGGGTGCCATCATCCAACTCCAGTATCAGAACACCATCTTTGGTAATTCCCACCGCTTCTCCATAGACTGTGCGACCCTTCTTATGGACTTCCACGTATCTACCTATGGTTTTAGATAGTCTACGCCACTGGGATAGGATTTCAGGGAACTGGCCATCTTTGAACTGTTCGTAGAGTTCTTCAAAGTTTTTAAGGAATCTCTGCACCACTTCCACCCCGTAGATCTCCTTTTGCAGTTCCTTCTGTAGAGTGGTGGCCCCGTATTTTAGTTCTGGGGGGAAATCATCCAGATCCACGTTGAGGTCGATACCTATACCCACCACCACATACTCTAGGTTCCCCTTACCAGCTTCGGCCTCGGTGAGTATGCCGCAGACTTTTTTATCACCAATGAGTATATCGTTGGGCCATTTAATCCCCACATCCAATCCACACTCTGTCTGCAGGGTTTCAGCCACGGCCACACCAGTTAACAGGGTTAAGAGGGGAGCCTTGGCTGGGGGGATCTCCGGGCGGAGGATTATGGTCATCCATACACCACCCTCCGGGGAAAGCCACCTTTTCCCATGACGACCCCTACCCCGCCTTTGCACCTCGGCGATGACTATGGTTCCCTCGGAGGCACCCTCCTCGGCCAGGTCCTTCGCCACCTGGTTTGTGGAATCCACCTCGGAGAAGAGGCGAATATCATGGCCAATGTAACTGGTATCCAGGCCCCTCTGGATCTGGTAGGGTAACAGACGGTTGGGAATCTCCACCAGTTTATATCCTTCCTCCGAAGATTCTATCACGAAACCATCCCCTACCATGGCCTGGATCTCATCCCGTAGTTCATCCACGCTTATCCCGGCCTGGGTGGCTAGTTCTTCTTCTTCCTGGTATTCTCCCGAAACCTGGTTGAGGCTGTTGAGGATCTTCTTTTTAACCATATCAAATCACCACTCTTCACTTTTTCCTAGCCACGTCATGGGCCATGTAACTGTTCACCGCAGCTGAAACCGCAGCCACCTTCTTGGAGGGGAGGAAGGTTGATCTCAATCGCTCCACACGGGCCTGGTCCTCAGCTATCACCTTCTCCATGTTGGCCATGATCTCCTTTTTGTACTCATCCACGAAGTGGGTGTGCAGCTTGGCCTCCTGGAAGTGGGGGCTGAGCATCATGGACTGGTGGAAGGGTATGGTGGTCTTCACCCCCAGGATAACGTACTCTGATAAAGCCCGGCGCATCCGGTTTATGGCTTCTCGGCGGTTGTTACCCCAGGATATGAGTTTGGAGATCATGGAGTCGTAGTAGGGGGGTATGGTGTAGTTCATGTACACCCCACTGTCCACCCGCACGCCCAATCCACCTGGAGACCGGTAACCAGTTATCTTCCCAGGGTTAGGGGCGAAATCCATCAGGGGGTCCTCGGCGTTGATACGGCACTCGATGGCATGTCCCCGTATCATGATATCCTCCTGCTCCCAGTTAAGTTCCTGGCCTGCCGCCACTTTAAGTTGCTCCTGGACCAGATCCACACCTGTCACCATCTCGGTGATGGGATGCTCCACCTGGATCCGGGTGTTCATCTCCAGGAAGTAAAATTCACCATCAGAGTAGAGAAATTCCACTGTACCGGCGTTACTGTAACCAATGGATGCTGCTGCCCTCACCGCAGCGGAGCCCATCTGCTCCCGTAACTCGGGGGTCATGATGGGTGAGGGTGACTCCTCAATTAACTTCTGATGCCTTCTCTGGATGGAGCACTCCCGGTCAGCCACGTGTATGGTATGGCCCCCTTCATCGGCCAGGATCTGGAATTCGATGTGGCGGGGTTCCTCGATGTACTTCTCGATGAAGACTGTGGAGTCTCCGAAGGCTGATCCAGCCACGGATTGGGTGGATTCCAGTGCCCTGAGAAGTTCGTCCTCTTCGTAGACGGTGCGCATCCCAATACCACCCCCACCAGCAGAGGCCTTTACAATAACTGGATAACCAATGGCACCAGCTATTTCCTGGGCTTCATCTGGGTCGGTAACCCCCCGACTGGTTCCAGGGACCACCGGGACCCCTGCTTTCTCCATGAGCTTCCGGGAGATGATCTTGCTGCCCATATCCCGGATGACGGATCCAGGAGGGCCGATGAGTTTCAGGCCGTTTTTCTCACACTCCTCACCAAACTGGGGGTTTTCCGCCAGGAAACCGTAACCTGGATGTATGGCTTCGGCTCCGGACTTTAAAGCAGCATCTATGATGTGTGGGATGTTAAGATAACTCTCCGCAGGGGAGGGTCCCCCGATGTAATGGGCTTCATCGGCGTATTTGGCAAAGAGGGAGTTATTATCGGCTTCGGAGTAGACAGCCACACTCTTGACGTCTAATTCCTTGCAGGCGCGCATCACCCTTATTGCGATTTCGCCGCGATTGGCAACCAAGACCTTGTTAAACATGATATCTTCCTTTATGGCTTTGGCAGGTTTTTTAATCCACCAGTTAAACTTATTAACTTTTAATATGGTTCTAACTATATCTGATTATGGATTTAAACCTAACTCCCCAGTTCTTTAAACCTATAAGAAGGATTTGAATATAGAAATACAAGTTGGTAACATGTTCACTAAAAAACGTCACCTGGAAATGGCCCTGCAAGACGTACCCGGCCATTCTGATCCTGATCCGGATCGGGAGCAGTACCTGACCCCAGCCTCCATTGCCGCGGATCTGGTCTGGAATGCAGCCACCAATGGGGATGTTGCTGGTCTTAAGGTCCTGGATTTGGGCTGTGGAACCGGAATACTCTCACTGGCCGCATCCCTGATGGGGGCCCAGGAGGTGGTGGGGGTGGACGTGGATGAAAAGGCCATAGAGGTAGCTCGAAAACAGGCAGAACGCCTCCACGTCAAGGTCCGCTTCCTAGCCCTGGATGTGGATGAATTTGAGGAAGAGGGGGACACAGTCATTATGAACCCCCCTTTCGGTGCCCAGAGGGCCCAGCACAGGGAGGCTGATCGACGCTTTTTAAGGAAGGCCCTGGATCTGGCACCGGTGGTGTACTCCTTCCACCTTAAAAAGACCGAGCCATTCCTGGAGAAACTGGTGAAGGCCCTGGATGCTAAGATAAGCCACCGCTTCTTCTACTCCTTTCCCCTACCCCGGATCTATAACTTCCACCAGGAAGAGCAGCGTATGGTGGATGTGGTGGTGTTGCGGGTGGAGCGGAGTTGATGGGGGCTTAATAAGAAGTTGAGAGATGAGTAATCCATTCACGCCACTGGGAAGGGTCACTGATGACTTGATGGTGCAGATGAAACTAGTTGATATGCCTGGTGGAGGTGAATATTTATTGTAATTTCCATGAAAGTGGAACCTCCATTAGGGTGGGTATAAATATTTCCACCCCCTTTTTCATAAATGGTCCAGCACACTATTTCACCTAATTTCACCCTATTTCAATTAAATATTTAATACAAATCGTACATACATTGTATAGGGAAGGAACAACTACCCCTTCTGGAAAGTCTAGGGGAGGTGAAAAATAATGGAAAAGAGCAAAGAGACTCCGGTAACTAAAGAAGTAAAGTCCCTACCAGTCTTCGCTGTTTCACTCATTGTATCAGTGATTTCTTTGATTTTATCCTTCATATTCGGTGTGATCTGGTTCATAATCGGATATTCAGCAATATATCAGTTGAGCACATTGATTATCAATATGAACAATGAAACTGCGGCGATTGTGAATTCAGTGGCTGGTTCAATCACTGCCATGGGGGCCCTGTATCTGATTATTATATGGCCTATAGAAGCCCTCATAGGGACTTTTATACTAACCGCAATTGTGGCCCTGCTGTACAACTTCTTAGCACCCGTAATTGGCGGTATTAAACTAGAACTCCAGTGAAAAAAAATATTGAACACACAGGATAATTGAGGTGATATTATGGTTGAAACACAACAAGCCAGTGGCGGAACGATGATAGCACTTGCCATCATTATAGGACTGTTAATCTGGATATTCCCCCTGCTGGTATACTGGTTTGCCTGGTTAGCAGTATTCATGCTGTTAATTGGGGGGATAGCTGCTTTAGTAGTGAAGTGAAAGAAACAGGGGTTTGAAATAAAGCCCCTTACTTTTTTTATGCAATTCTTAAACAGTTCAAGGCAATTACCCTGGGAAGAAGCAACCCGTAAAGTTATCCCTGTTACAGGGGATATGGGGATTAAAGAAGAAATCATAGGGAAAGAGGTTGTGGATGTGAAGGCCCTAGTAGTTGGCCAGGTAAAGGATGTGGACATTAGATCCTAATATATTGTATATTGGAGCAATTTTCCTAGCTCCACAAAACTATATTACCCAATATATATAGACCATATAAGATGGAAGAACCTCAGATCTCCATCTTCATACCATCCTCATTCATAGGGGAATCAAAAGATTTAAAAGTAAGAACCTACAAAGTAGGGCTGATTAGCAGATCAGCAGCCCTATTCCGTGTTAATCGCATTGTAATATACAGCGATGACCAGGACCGCAAAGGGACAAAGTTTATTAGTGATGTCCTCAATTATATGAATACCCCACAATACCTGCGTAAACAGGTATTTCCCATTAGTCGGGAGTTGAGGAACGTGGGCATACTCCCACCGCTACGAACTCCCCATCACCCCACAGGAGAACTTCATCAGGGTGATTACAGGCAGGGATTAACGGTAAAGAGGATGAAGAGAGGCACCTTGGTTGATATTGGTGCTGACCGGCTGGCACTGTGTAAAGAAAAGCTCAGTGTGAACCGGGTTTTAAACTTTAAGGTAGAGAAGCTGGCGAAGGAGATCCTGATAACTCCCGATGAGCCGGATGTATACTGGGGTTACCAAACCCTGGCTACTTATCGGGATCTGCAGGATAGTTTAAAGGCATTGAAGCCCCAACCAGACCTGGTGGTGGGCACCTCACGCCTTGGTCAGCCCATCACTTCTGTTTTCAACGAAGTAAAAGAGGATTTAAAGGGCTCCAAACACCTGGCTATTTTGTTTGGTGGTCCTTATTCAGGCTTACATGATCTAAATGGGGAAACCAGGAAAGTTCTTGACCTGGAGTTAAACACCATTCCCCATCAGGGAACCAAAACAGTAAGAACTGAAGAAGCGGTTTTAGCGACTTTATCTTTGTTTAACTTGCTCTTAGACTTGTGAAGCGCTTAAGTCCGGTTTAAAGAGCCTACCCTGGATAGGAGTAGGTTGGACTATCGTTAAATAGACCTAACTCTAATTGGAAAAGTTATATTATTGGAAATTTGGAATTTGTAAGGAGGTAAATTTAAATGGCTAGACATCATCAACCCCGAAAAGGATCAGTTGCATACAGTCCTAGAAAAAGAGCGATCCGGGAAGCACCCCGGGTACACTCCTGGCCTGAAAGAGAAGAGCCGGGATTGTTGGGATTCCCCGCCTACAAGGTGGGCATGACCCACGTCATCATGACCGACACTGAGAAGAACTCCCCCACCGAAGGAATGGAGGTCTCCACTCCAGTGACAGTCCTGGAGGCACCACCCGTGGTAGTGATGGGTATCCGGGCCTACCGTAAAACAGACCGCGGAATCAAGGCCATGACCGACATCATGGCCCCGGAACTGGACTCGGAGCTCTCCCGTAAAATCACCCTACCCAGGGAAAGCAGCACCGACGCACGCCTGGCTGAACTCAAAGAAAAGCTGGACCAGGTAGCAAACATCAGGGTGTTGATACACACCAACCCCAAAGATGCCAGTGTACCCAAGAAGAAACCAGAACTCCTGGAATGTGGTGTAGGCGGAACCAGTGTAGAAGCCAAACTAGAATACGCTGAAACAATGCTGGGTAAGGAAGTTAAACCTGAAGACACCTTCTCTGATGGTGAACACACCGATGCAGTGGCTGTGACCAAGGGAAAAGGATTTCAGGGTGTTATTAAAAGATGGGGCGTTCGTATCCAGTACGGAAAAGCAGCCCGAAGTAGCAAGGGACGACACGTGGGTTCCATAGGTCCCTGGAGTCCGGAAAGAACCATGTGGACCGTACCCATGGCTGGCCAGATGGGCTACCATCAGAGAACCGAGTACAACAAGAAGATACTCCGCATTGGAGAAGCCAAGGACGCCGGTGACATCAACCCCGCTGGTGGCTTCGTGAAGTACGGGCTGGTGAAAAACGATTTTATCGTAGTTAAGGGTTCGTTGCCCGGACCATCCAAGCGACTGGTCATGTTAAGAAAAGCAGCACGTCCCCATGGTAAACAGGATGATGTTCCTCAAATTTCAAACATCAGCACGGCATCCCAACAGGGGGCCTAATTATTAGTAACATTTGTTTAAAGTGATTGGGATGAAGAAAGTTAAGGTATACTCATTAGAAGGTGAAGTGGTAGACGAGATGGAGCTACCCGAGATTTTCACTGAAGAATACAGGCCCGACCTCATAAAAAGAGCGGTGCTATCTGCCCAAGCCGCACGCATCCAGCCCTGGGGAACTGATCCCATGGCTGGAAAGAGGACCACCGCCCAGTCTTACGGGGCTGGACGGGGAGTGGCCATGGTTCCCAGGGTAAAGGGTTCCCGACACCCAGCTGGTTCCAAGGCGGCCTTCGTGCCCCAGGCTGCCGGTGGTAGACGAGCCCACCCACCACGAGTGGCCCGGACCATAACCGAGAAAATCAACAAGAAAGAACGAAAACTGGCCATACGCTCAGCAGTGGCTGCCACCGCTAGTCAGGACCTGGTGGAGGCCCGGGGCCACCAGATAGGAAACGTGCCCCAGGTACCCCTGGTGGTGGATGATGAGATCTGCAGCATAAAAAAGACCAGGGAGACCAGGGAGATCTTCAAGAAACTGGGACTCATGGACGACGTGGTACGGGCCAAGAAGGGAAAAAACACACGATCCGGAAGGGGTAAAACCAGGGGAAGAAAGTACAAAACCCCCCGGGGACCATTACTGGTAGTGGGTCAGGACAAGGGCATAAGCAAAGCCGCCAGAAACCACCCTGGAGTAGAGGTGGTGGTGGTGGACAACCTCAACGCCGAACTTTTAGCACCCGGAACCCACCCAGGAAGACTGACCCTGTACACAACCTCTGCCCTGGAAAAATTAGGAGAACTATTCAAAAACAGGTAGGTGGCTTCCATGGATCCTTACAGTATCATAATCAAACCACACTTAACTGAAAAAAGTATGAACGCCATTGACCAAAAAAACGAATTAACCTTCGTGATTCGGCGAACCGCTAACAGAGGCCAGGTCAAAAATGCCATCCAAGAAATGTACGAAGTGAAGGTGGAAAGGGTTAACACCCAGATAACCTCCCGTGGTGTCAAACTGGCCTACGTGAAACTATCCGAAGAGCACAGTGCCGAGGACATCGCAATGAAGATGGGCGTATTCTAAGGAGGAAAAGACAATGGGAAAAAGATTGATCATTCAAAGAAGGGGGAGGGGAACTCCCACCTACCGCAGTGCGTCCCACCGTTTCAAGGGCAAAATCGCCTACCGGTATTATGATGACGTGGAGAAAGAGGGCTGCCTCGTGGGGAAAGTGGCCGATATCATGCACGACCCGGGAAGAAGCGCCCCGGTGGCCCTGGTTAAATTCGAAAACGGTGAAAAACAGTTTATTTTAGCACCAGAAAGTATACAGATTGATGATGAAATTGCCTGTGGAATATCCGCACCCATCAGTCCAGGAAACTCACTACCCCTGGGACAGATACCAGAGGGAACCCCAGTGTACAACCTGGAGCGACACCCCGGTGATGGGGGCAAATTCGTGCGGTCCTCAGGTACTCATGCTTCTCTTATCACCCATGACGTGGGTAAGGCCGTAGTTGAGCTGCCATCCGGCGAGCTGAAGGCCTTCAACCCCCAGTGCAGAGCCACCATCGGTGTGGTAGCCGGGGGAGGACGTAGGGAGAAACCCTTCCTCAAGGCTGGTAACAAGTTTTACGCCGCCAAGGCCAAGGGTAAGAAGAACGTAAGCGTGCGTGGTGTAGCAATGAATGCAGTGGATCACCCCCATGGTGGTGGAAACCGCCAGCATCCAGGACGACCCACCACTGTATCCAGACACGCCCCACCAGGTAGAAAGGTGGGTTCCATCGCTGCTCGAAGAACTGGTAAAAGGAGATAAACTCCTTGGACTATTTAAAAATAAAAAAAACAAGGGAACATAGAAAATAAAAGGAGGAGGCCAATTGGCGAGGAAAGAATTCAAATATCGTGGTTACACCCTGGAAGAACTGCAGGAAATGCCGCTGGATAATGTTATCCAGCTCTTCCCAGCCCGGCAAAGAAGATCCCTGCAGAAGGGATTCCTACCCCGGCAGAAAAAGGTACTAGAAAAGATTAGGAAGCTGAAAAAAGAGGGAGACAGAGGTGGAAGGCCCAAGATAATCCGGACCCACTGTCGGGATATGATCGTACTGCCAGAGATGGTGGGCATGACCTTCGGCATCTACAATGGTAAATCATTCGTGGATGTGCAGATACAGCCCGAGATGATCGGCTGCTTCTTCGGAGAGTTCGCAGTCACCAGACAGAAGGTAACCCACGGGGATCCAGGTATGGGGGCAACCCGTTCATCCATGTTCGTGCCCCTGAAATAAGGAGAAGTTAAGATGGCTAAAGTTAAATACGCTTACCAAGGTTCGGAGGGTCAGGAAAAAACTGCCCGGGCAAGTGGCCGGGCCCTGCAAATATCCCCCAAACACGCAGTGGAGATCTGCCGTGAAATCAGGGGAATGTACCTGGACGAGGCCAAGGAGTACCTGGAAGATGTTATCCAGAAGAAAAGAGCAGTTCCATTCCGGCGCCATAACAAGAAGGTTGGGCACCGACGGGGACTCACAGGTTGGCCTGCCGGCAGGTATCCGGTTAAAGCCGCCGGCGAGGTATTGCACGTACTGGAAAACGCCGAAGCCAATGCCGAATATCGCGGAATGGACTCTGAAAACCTGAAAATCATTCACATATCCAGCCACCGGGGATACGTCATCCGGGGCTACATACCCCGGGCGTTTGGAAGGGCCACCCCCTTCAACACCCCCACCACCCACCTGCAAGTTGTACTAGCCGAGGCAGAGGAGAGCACATGATCGAGAAGGACTTTGTAACCGAGGGACTCAAAAGAACCAGGATCGACGAATACCTGGAAAATGAACTGGAAAGAGCAGGCTACGGTGGAATGGAAATTCAGGTAACACCCCTGGGTACCATGGTAGTGGTCTACGCTGAAAGGCCGGGGATGGTCATAGGTCGCGGTGGTAAAACCGTACGGGCCATAACCAAAAACTTGAAGGACAACTACGAACTGGAAAACCCCCAGGTAGAAGTTAAAGAGGTGGATATTCCGGAGCTCAACCCCAAGATCATGGCCCACAAGATCGCGGCCATGCTGCAGAGGGGCATGCACTTCAGAAGAGTGGCCTACTCCACCCTGCGGAGGATCATGGGATCCGGTGCCCAGGGAGTGGAGATATCCATCTCTGGAAAGATCCGCGGATCCCGGTCTGCCACAGCCAAATTCTCCGATGGTTACATCAAAAAATGTGGAGAACCAGCCACCAGATATGTGAACGATGGATTCGCCACGGTACAGCTCAAACCAGGAGTTCTGGGCATATGCGTCCGGATCATGCCACCGGGTGTTGTCTTACCCGACAAGGTGGACATATTACAACCCACCGAAGAGGAAGCCCCAGCTACTTCTGAGGAAGGAAAAGTGGAAGAGGAAGTCACCGAAGAATCTGCCGAGATCCTGGAAGAAATCACCGAGGAAGCCCCGGAAGATGCCGTGGACGTTCCCACAGAAGCTGAAGAACCAGAAAAGGAAGCCGAAGCACCTGAAGAGGAACCAACCCCTGAGAGTGAATCAGTAGAAGAGAAAGCTGCCGGGGAAGTTGAAGCTCCTGAAGAGGAACCATCCGAGGTAGTAGTTGAAGCTCCTGAACAGGAATCTCAGGATGAGCAAGAAGAAGCAGACGAGCCATTAGAAGAAAAAGAAGCTGAAGAAGCATCGGATGAAACCGTGGAAGCTGCACCAGAAAAGGGTGCGGAATCAGCGGATGAAGATGAAACAAAGGCAGAGAAATCTTAATTAGTCTATTTAAGTCTTCATAATAAATTATAAAAGGTTGTAGCAAGATGGTAATATTAAGGAGCAAGGAAATACGGGACATGGACCTAGAGGACATCCAGAAGAAGCTGGATGAACTGCGGGCAGAATACGCCCGGAACATATCCAAAAGTGCCGCGGCAGGTGTCTACGAGAATCCTGGAAAAATCAAGGAGCTCAAAAGAACCATTGCCCGGGTAATCACCATCATGAATGAAATCCAACAGGAGACATAAATGAAAGTCTGTGAGGTTTGTGGTCTTCCCGAGGAACTCTGCGTATGCGAAGAGATAGCCAGGGAGATACAAAAGGTTAAAGTCTACACGGTGAGGAGAAGATTCGGAAAACTGATGACCATCATCGAGGGAATTGATGAACACGACATAGACATCAGGGAACTAACCAAGGAACTTAAAAATCGCTGTGCCTGTGGAGGAACAGCAAAAAAAGGACAAATAGAACTGCAGGGCGATCATAAAAGGAGAGTTAAGCAAGTCCTATCTGATCTGGGTTTTTCAACCGATGAAATCGAGATCCGTTAGACGAATTACCTCACGGGAATCTGCAAGCCCTATACCCTCAGTCAATAGGCTGCAGGGGATGGTAGGCATGATCACTCCACAAAACATCATGAGACACGAACTGGTAGGACTAGGGGTACGAGTGGCCCGGAGCACCCACCAGGGATTCACCGGACTGGAAGGAAAGGTTGTTAACGAGACCAAAAACACCCTCACCCTGGAAGATGGTGAGGGTAGGGAGAAGACCATCCCTAAAAAAACTTCAACCTTCCATTTTAAACTACCTGACGGTGGTACAGTCGAAATAGAGGGCAGAATAATAGTTTCACGCCCGGAAGATAGGATTAAAAAGAGATTCAAAAAGCATGGGTGATATTGATGGTTGGCATTGAAGTAACCGAACCAAAAGAAAAATGTGATGACCCAACTGCCCCTTCCATGGTAACCTTAAGATAAGGGGCCAGATACTGGAAGGACTGGTTGCCAGTGACAAGGCAGAAAAAAGCATCACTGTAGAGCGAAGCTTCTACAAGTACATACGAAAATATGAAAGATACGAGAAGAGAAAGTCCAAGATCAACGTTCACAAACCAGACTGCATCCAAGTGAAAGTCGGTGATGCAGTGAAAATTGCGGAGTGCCGACCTATAAGTAAGACCAAGCACTTCGTGGTGGTGGAGGTTAAAGAGGAGAAATAATGAAGGCCACTACATCTAAAGTTACTAAATCACTCCCCATCGGCGCCCGACTCAGCTGCGTGGATAACACCGGAGCCCGGGAAGTAGAAATTGTGGCGGTAAAAGGCTACAAGGGCGTCCGCCGAAGGCTGGGCAGTGCCGGAGTAGGGGACATGGTGGTTATCTCGGTGAAAAAGGGATCCGTAGACATGCGCCGAGAAGTAACCACTGCAGTTATAGTAAGACAGAAAAAAGAATACCGCCGGGCCGATGGCCTGCGAGTTAAATTCGAGGACAACGCTGCGGTTATTATAAGCCCGGAAGGAATTTTAAAGGGTTCCGAGATCCGGGGGCCAGTGGCCAAGGAAGCCGCTGACCGATGGCCATCGGTGGGAAGTGCCGCCAGTATAATTGTCTAAGGGTGATATTAATGTCTAAACAGCCAAGAAAACAGAGGAAATCATTTTACAGGGCACCCCTACACCAGCGCCATAAGTATATGGGCGTTACCCTCAGCCCGGAGCTCCGGGAAGAACACGACCGAAGGGCCCTCCCAGTTCGTAAGGGAGACACCGTGAAGATCCTCAGGGGAGACTTCAAGGGCCACGAGGGAAAGGTGGAAAATGTGGACCCCAAAAATTACCAGCTCTTCATCGATGGAGTATCAGTACAGAAACCAGATGGAAACCAGGTGTACCACCCGGTGCATCCCTCCAACACCATGATACTGGAGCTCAATTTGGATGATGAAAAACGGAATAAAATAACCGAGAGGAAGGGATAAAAATGGCCAAAATGGGATCAAGAAAACACTTGAAAAGATACAAAGCACCTGAACACTGGCCAATACACCCCAAAGAGGATACCTGGACTGTGAAACCAAGCCCAGGTTCCCATGCCATAGAGGATTCACTACCCCTCCTACTGGTGGTCCGGGACATACTGGATTTGGCAGACACCGCCCGGGAAGCCAAGATGATCATCAACCAGGGAGAGATCCTAGTGGATGGTACGGTGCGTAAGGACTACAAGTTCCCGGTGGGATTCATGGACGTAATCCAGATCCCCAAAACCGGAAAAACCTACCGGGTCCTCCCTGATGATAAGGGGAGACTGGTCTTACACCCCATCAGTGAAGAGAACCAGAACTTCAAACTGTGCCGGATCCAGAACAAAACCACCATCAGGGGAGGGAAACAACAACTGAACCTCCACGACGGACGTAACTGTCTAGTCGAGGGCGAATACCGAGCCGGAGACGTGGTGGTACTGCAGGTTCCCAAACAGGAAGTAACCCAGCATCTGAAGCTGGAAAACGGTGCCCTGGGTTTTATCACCGGTGGAAAGCACATCGGGGAGTTGGGAACCATCAAAGAAATCAACATCACCAAATCATCCATGCCAAACACGATCCTAATGGAAACAGGCGATGGGAAAAGCTTCCAAACCCTGCAGGACTACGTCTTCGTACTGGGTAAGGACCAGGCAATGATCACACTACCAGGGGGTAAGTAGATGAACCCCATGCAGAAGGTGCGAATAGCCAAGGCCACCATCAACATCGGTGTTGGAGAAGCCGGAGAAAAACTGGCCCGGGCTGAGAAGCTCCTGGAAACCATCACCCACCAGAAGCCGGTGAGAACCTATTCCAAGATCACCAACCCCGAGTTCGGGATCAGGAAGGGTCAACCCGTGGCCTGCAAAGTCACCCTCCGTGAAGAGAAGGCCCATGATGCCGTGAAGATGGTCCTGGATGGGGTGGGTAACAAACTCCGCACCAGCCAATTTGACCGGAACGGAAATGTTTCCTTTGGAATCGAGGAACACATTGACATACCTGGCATGCGTTACGACCCGGACATTGGAATATTCGGAATGAACGTTTCAATAACCTTTGAAAAACCGGGTTACCGGATTAAGAGACGGAAAATCCAACGGAAACAGGTATCCCCCAAGCACCAGGTCACCGCCGAGGAGACCCAGGAGTACATGCGGGAGCAATTCCAGGTGAAGATTAAGTAAGGTGAAAAACATGCCAAGGAAATATGGAAAGGCATCCAGAAAATGTAGAAGATGTGGGGATCACTCTGCCCTGGTACGCAGATACGGATTAATGCTCTGCCGCCAGTGCTTCCGGGAACTCGCACCAAAAATAGGATTTAAGAAGTACAATTGAGGTGTACCTATGACTCTTATGGATCCTCTAGCAAACGCCCTTACCAACATGCGCAACAACGAGATGCAGGGAAACAATCGGTGCAAGATCCGACCTGCCTCCAAGATGATTGGCCATGTGTTAAGGACCATGCAAAAGGAAGGATACATCGGTGAATTTGAATACGTGGACGACGGCAAAGCCGGACAGTTCATGGTCGAATTAGAAGGAAATATAAACAAATGTGGCGTTATAAAGCCCCGACATGCCGTTAAAAAAGATGAATTCGAGAAATTCGAAAAAAGGTACCTGCCATCCAAGCACTTCGGTATCATGATCATGACCACCTCCCAGGGTATAATGACCCACCACGAGGCTAAGGAGATTGGTATAGGCGGCAGGTTACTGGTATATGTATATTAGGTGATAACAATGGCTTTAGCAGCGGTTATCAGGGAGGAAATACCCATCCCTGAGGGCATAGAAGTCACCGTGGATGACACGGTGACTGTGAAGGGATCCCAGGGGGAGCTAAGTCGGAAATTCAAACATCACAACGTAAAAATCAGTCAAGAAGACGGTTTAGTGGTGTTAGAGGCCCGTTTCCCCAAGAAGAAGGATAAAGCCATGCTGGGAACCATCAAAGCCCATATTACTAATATGATGGAGGGCCTGACCCAGGGCTTCACATACCGGATGAAAATTGTTTACGCTCACTTTCCCATGACCGTCAAACTAGCAGGCGGCAAGGTAGTTATTGAAAACTTCCTGGGGGAACGCTACCCCCGCACCGCCAAGGTGGTGGGAAGTGCCCAGGTAAAAATACAGGGCGACGAGGTAACAGTCTCCGGAGTAAACAAGGAGGACGTGGGACAGACCATGGCCAACATTGAACAGGCCACTAAAATCAAGGGAAAAGACCCCCGGGTATTCCAGGATGGAATCTACCTGGTGGCTAAGGAGTGATCCTATGAACAAACCAAAATTCAGGAGACAGGAATGGTTCCGCTACAAGAAACTGGGAACTAAATGGAGAAAAGCCCGGGGGAAAACCAGTAAAACCCGTCGATACGAAGGCAGAAAACCAGCCATGCCAACGGTAGGATACCGAACTCCCAGAAAAACCCGCGGACTACACCCATCCGGATACCAGGATGTACTGATATCCAACCCCAAGGAACTGGAGGGACTGGACCCTGAGAACCAGGCAGCCCGTATCAGTTCCACCATAGGTGACCGGAAAAGGGAATTAATACTCGCCAGGGCCAAGGAACTGGGAGTGAAAATCCTGAACTAAGGAAGCATTTGTAAAATAACACCCCCCCACATGGGGTGGTTCTGTTTACAAATAAAGGCGAAGCAATAAGTGATACTACAAGAAAGGAAAAAAATGGGGATGCCCGGGACAATAGTATTAGATGCGCATCCCATCCACCTGGAATGATTTTTCGGGGTGGAGAGTAGAAATTTTAACTCAACCCCCAAATGGGGTTGAAGGGGAGGTTTCTTTATGAATCTTACAACTCAAAAGAGGCTAGCTGCAGAGATCCTGAAAGTAGGAGTTAACAGGGTATGGATCGACCCGGACCAATCAGAAGAAGTGTCCCAAGCCATTACCCGTGAAGGAGTTAAGAAACTCATAGCCGACGGCACCATAAAAGCCCGGCCCAAGAAGGGG
The DNA here is from genome assembly GCA_029556335.1 of Methanobacteriota archaeon. Taxonomy (GTDB): domain Archaea; phylum Methanobacteriota; class Methanobacteria; order Methanobacteriales; family Methanobacteriaceae; genus Methanobacterium. The sequence goes on along the minus strand of JAKQFA010000003.1, from coordinate 20,814 downwards.
ATCAGCAGTTACCGCTCCAAGAAGATAGCACAACAAAAAAGTAAAGGAAAAAGAAAAGGCCGGGGAAGTATCAAAGGTGCTAAAGGCGCCAGAAACCCCAAGAAGAAGGCCTGGATGACCACCATCAGGGCGCTGAGAACGGACCTGAAGGACATGAGGGATAACCGGGAGATCAACCGGACCACCTACCGTAAACTGTACAAGATGGCCAAGGGCGGAGCATTCCGCAGTAAATCCTACATGAAAACCTACGCCCGGGACCACGACCTACTAAGATAATGGGGGAATGCAAGTGGCACAAGGATCAAGATATAAAGTAGCATTCAAGAGAAGAAGAGAAGGAAAAACTAATTACGGGGCCAGGTTAAAGCTCATCAGCCTAGACCAGTGTCGACTGGTGGTTAGGTTAAGCAGCCAGCACACCCTGGTCCAGATCATCAAGGTAGCCCCTGAAGGAGATCACACCCTGGTATCCGCCCATTCCAAGGAAATCAAGGACCTGGGTTGGTTGGGCAGTGGAAAAAACACCTCCTCCGCCTACCTCACAGGATACCTGTGCGGTAAAAAGGCACTGAAGGAGGGTATAGAGGGGGCCGTCCTGGATTTGGGACTAAAAACCTCCATCAACGGCTCTAAAATCTACGCCGCCCTTAAAGGAGCAGTGGACGCTGGGATGAACATTCCCCACAACGAGTCCATCCTCCCCTCAGAGGAGAGGATCAGGGGAGAGGAAACAGTGGCCTACGCCCAGTCCCTGGACCAGGCAGAGCTGGAGAAAAAATTCTCCCAGTACCTAGAAAAGGGCCTGGCACCGGAGAAGCTACCGGATCACTTTGAATCCATTAAAGAAAAAATTGAAGCCGAGGAAAAATTATGACAAACGGAGGCAAAAAGGGTAACCGCGGAGGAAGCGGGCAAAAACGTGGAGGCCGCGGTGGCCGAAACGGACGTGGTGGCCGTAACCAAAGCTATGAGAAACCCGAATGGGAGCCCAAAACCAACCTGGGCCGCATGGTAAAGGAAGGCAGCATCACATCCATCGATGAGATCTTCGACCGTGGACTGCCCATCATGGAACTGGAGATCATCAACCACCTCCTACCCGACCTGGAAGAAGAGGTTATGGATGTTAACCTGGTGCAGCGCATGCACAAATCAGGAAGAAAGGTTAACTTCCGGGTCATCGTAGCCGTGGGAAACAAGAACGGCTACGTGGGATTAGGCCAGGGCAAAGCCAAAGAAGTAGGCCCGGCCATACGAAAAGCAGTGGATAACGCTAAATTCAACATCATCAAAGTCCGAAGGGGCTGTGGTGACTGGGGATGCATCTGTGGAAGGGAGCACACCGTACCCTTCAAGGTGGAAGGTAAAGCCGGCAGTGTCCGGGTCACACTCATACCTGCACCAGGGGGAGTGGGACTGGCCATCGGTGACGTGGGTAAAACCATCCTAGGCCTGGGTGGAATCGACGATGTATGGAGCCACACCAGTGGACAAACCCAGACCACCATCAACTACGCCAACGCTGTATTCGCCGCTTTAAAGGAGTTAACCAGGGTAAAAGCCTCCTCTAAGGACCTTAAAAATCTAGGAGTATGTGTGTAACATGCTGGCCGCAGTACGAGTAAGGGGCAGGACCGGGATCAAGGGGGGTATCAGTGACACCCTGGATATGCTACGCCTGACCCGCATCAACCACGCCGTCCTGGTTCCGGAAACACCCAGCTACCTGGGCATGCTCCGTAAAGCAAAGGATTACATCACCTGGGGAGAGATCAGCCAGGAAACCCTGGAGGAGCTCCTGGAGAAAAGGGCCATGCTACCCGGCCGGGAGAAGGTAACCCTGGAGTACCTGGAAGAAACCGGGTACAAAAGCCTAGAGGAACTGGCCCAGGCCCTGCTGGAAGAGAAAGCCCAGCTGGAAGAAGTGGGCTTGAAGCCGGTCTTCCGACTGCACCCACCCCGCAAGGGATACAAGGATATTAAAAAGGCCTTTAACGAGGGCGGGACCCTGGGATATCGGGGAGAAGATATAAACCACCTCTTAAAGCGGATGGTGTGATCCGTCTATATGAAGAATACAACTTTAGGGTGAAGTTTATGATAAGGAAAAGTCGTAAAATAAATAAAATGAGAGGATCCCGAACTATAGGTGGGGGCTGCTCCAAGAAGAGGAGAGGAGCCGGACACCGTGGTGGAAGAGGAAAATCCGGGCTGCACAAACACATGTGGTCCTGGGTGGTTAAGTACGATCCCCAACACTTTGGTAAGCACGGATTCAAAAGACCCCGGAAAACAGTGTTCAAGTCACAAACCGTCAACCTGGACTATCTGGATGAAAAAGCCCAGGAACTGGTGAAAAATGGACTGGCCACTGAGGAAGAGGGTAAAATAGTAATAGATGTCGCTAAGATGGGTTACAACAAGGTACTGGGGCGTGGAAAACTAAGCCAGGCCCTGGTGATCAAATCTCCCCTGTTCTCAGGAAGCGCCCTGCGCAAAATCGAAGAAGCAGGCGGAGAAGCCGTGAACCTGTAATTAGATAGTTATACCTACGTTTAAATGGAGTTGAACATGAAGGAAATAATCCAGCCCATCTTCTCCTTCCTGCCCCAGGTCAGGTCCCCTACCTACCGGGTGCCCTTCAAGGAGAAACTTAAATGGACAGGGGTCATACTAATCCTCTACTTCATACTGGGACAGATAGCCCTCTTCGGCCTCAGCCCCACTGCAGTTGACCAGTTCGCCCAGTTACGTGCCGTGATGGCAGGTGAATTCGGTTCCATCATCACCCTGGGTATTGGGCCCATTGTATCGGCCTCCATTATACTGCAGCTACTGGTGGGTGGTGGCATACTTAAGCTGGATCTGTCCACCCACGAGGACAAGGCCTTCTTCCAGGGACTGCAGAAAACCCTGGCCATCGTGTTCACCCTATTTGAAGCCGCGGTACTGGTCTTCACCCGTACCCTGGCACCATCCTCACCGGAACTGGCCTGGATCCTCACCCTCCAGATCTTCATCGGTGGGATACTCATCATCTTCCTGGACGAGGTGGTGTCAAAGTGGGGATTCGGAAGTGGGGTGGGACTGTTCATCGCAGCTGGAGTAGCCCAGCAGATCATAGTAGGATCCTTCAACCCCCTATCTGTACCTGGACAACCCGGTGTACCATCAGGGGCCCTACCCCAATTCTTCTACTCCCTCACCACCAGCCAACCCGACTTCTCCCTCTTACTCCCAGTGATAGCTGTGGTGGTGGTGTTCTTCATCGTGGTCTACGCCGAGAGTATGAGGGTGGAGATACCCCTCAGCTACGGAGGAGTGAAGGGAGCCCGGGGTAAATATCCTCTTAAATTCATATACGCCAGTAACATGCCGGTTATTTTAACCAGCGCCCTGCTTTTAAACGTGCAGTTATTCGCTGCCTTGTTTCAGAAGCTGGGCTTCCCCATCCTGGGGGAGATATCCAATGGACGGGCCATCAGTGGAGTGGCCTACTACCTCACAGTCCCCGGTGGCCTGGGAGTGCTCTTCACCGATCCCTTGAAGGTGGTGATCTACGGGGTGGTTTTCATCATCTCCTGTGTGATATTCTCCATGTTATGGGTGGAACTATCTGGCATCGGACCTAAACAGGTGGCTAAACAGTTACATGGTATGGGTATGCAGATACCTGGATTCCGCAGTAGCCGCGTCCAGTTTGAGCGCATCCTCAAAAAGTACATACCCATCATAACTATTATGGGAGGGGCCTTCGTAGGGCTTCTGGCCTTCGGAGCAGACCTCACCGGAGCATTAGGTGGAGGTACCGGGGTACTCCTAACTGTGGGTATCATCTACAAACTCTACGAGGAAATAGCCCAGGAACAACTAATGGACATGCACCCCATGCTCCGGAACTTCTTAGGTGGTGAATAAAAGATGAAAGTCGTGGTAATAGCAGGAATACCTGGATCAGGAAGTACAACCGTCTTAGAAAACACCCTGGAAGACTTGGACTACGTCCATGTGAACTACGGGGATGTCATGCTGGAGATAGCCCAGGGTAAGGGCCTGGTGAAACACCGGGACAGCATGCGCAAGTTAGAACCTGAGGTGCAGAAACAGGTGCAGATGGAAGCAGCCCAGGAGATACGGAAACGCTCCCGGGAAAACAACATCATCGTGGACACCCACTGCACCATAAAAACCCCCAAGGGATTTATGCCCGGCTTACCCCGCTGGGTCCTGGAGGACCTGCAACCCGACCAGTTCATACTCATCGAGGCTGATGGTGATGAAATACTCATGCGCCGGGTGTCAGATGTGACCCGCAGCAGGGACACCGAACGATTGGAAGCCATAAACCTCCACCAGAAGATGAACCGGGCTGCAGCCATGTCCTACGCCGTGTACACCGGGGCCACCGTCAAGATCATACCCAACCACAACCAGGGCCTGGATGAGGCTGTGGAGATCCTGCGGGAAGCCTTAAGATAAGCCTGGGATGATACATATAAACCTGATTAATGCAAACTGCTTGAGAGGAAGAAAAAAATGGTATTAGAATTCATAACCGACCCCATCTTCGGGGCCCTTAACACGGTACTGATGCCCATGATTGATGCCCTGGGACCCATACTCACCGTATTCATAATCGCCGCCCTGGTGGCCTTCTTCATCACCCTGGCCAACAAGCTACTGGTGGACCAGGACCGCCTGGAATTTCTGCAGAAGGAGATGAAGGGCTACCAGGCCGAGATGATGGCCGCCCAGAAGTCAGGTGACCAGGCTGCCATGGCCAAGGTCCAGAAAAAGCAGGCTGAATTCATGAAGCTCCAGCAGGAAATGATGGGCAACAGCTTCAAGCCCATGCTGGTGACCATGATCCCCATCCTCCTGGTCTTCTGGTGGATGGCCTCGGTACCAGCCATAACCAGCTTCTACATGGAGGTGCCAACCATAACCTACTACACCCTACTGGTACCCCTCTTCCACATGTTGTACCAACCCTCCGACTTCGTACCCGCCGGGGTGATGGCTATTGAATGGCTGGGATGGTACATACTCTGTTCCTTTGCCTTCTCCCTCATCTGGAGAAAGTTCCTGGGACTTAAAGGGGGAATGTAGGGACAAGTCACAGGGGATGCACCCCTCCTCCAGGGTGATACATCCAGGAGGACTGGCAGCCCCAACTCCAATTAACGCTCACCAAAAAAAAATTTGACGAACAAAAAAAAAATTGTTTAGGAAAGATCTAAAATGCCACAGTTAAGATACAGGTCCAGATCATATAAGAGAACCTATAAGAAAACCCCAGGAGGAAAAACAGTCCTCCGCTACAAGAAGAAAAAGCCCTCCAAGCACCTATGTGCCGAGTGTGGTAAACTGCTCCATGGAGTGCCACGGGGAAGGCCCTACCAGATCAAAAAATTAGCCAAATCCAAGAGAAGGCCCAACCGGCCCTATGGTGGATATCTCTGCACAGAGTGCACCCGCCGGATCTACAAGCAAGAGGCCCGGTCCTAGAGAGATATATGATAATCACCATCGGAGGATTGGCTGGAACTGGAACCAGCACCGTGGCCAGCATCCTGTCCCAGAAAATGGGGATACCCTACCTCTCAGCCGGAGACATATTCCGTCAGATGGCTGCCATGAGGGGAATGGATGTACTGGATTTCAGCAAATTCGCCGAGGGCAACACTGACATTGACCGTGAAATAGACCAGCGCCAGGCCCAGAAAGCCCGGGAGAGTGAAAACCTCATTGTGGAGGGACGCTTATCCGCCTACTTCGTGGAGGCACCCCTGAAAGTCTGGCTCACCGCAGCCCTGGATATCCGCAGTGTGCGCATCAGCCACCGGGAGAATAAAAGAGTGGAGCTGGTCCGAGAAGAAATATTAACCAGAGAAAAAAGTGAGGCCCAACGCTACCAGGAGATACATAACCTGGACATCGGGGATATGGAGGTTTACCACCTCATAATCAACACCGAAAGATTCGATGCCCCAGGCGTGGCCCAGATCATAGAAAAAGCAGTAGAGGTGATATGATGCCAGCAATAGAAGTAGGAAGAGTATGCATCAAAACCGCCGGTAGAGAAGCCGGCCAGAAATGTGTGATAGTGGAGATCATCGATGAAAAATTCGTGGAAGTAGTGGGAGGTTCCATAAAGAACCGCAGGTGCAACATCAAACACCTGGAGCCCACCACCCAATCCCTGGAACTCAAATCAGACGATGCAGAAGAGATAGTTAAACAACTGGAATCCGAGGCTTAAACCGGAGAGAGGACCTTCATGACCAAGCTTCTCCATAAGGCCACCGCTGAAACCAACCCCAACTACGGGTGCCACCCAAAAAAGCGGCCTATGGAGGAACACCTGCACAAATCCATCATCAACCTGGACAAGCCCATGGGGCCCACCAGTCACCAGGTGGACAGCTGGGTTAAGAAGATCCTCCGGGCAGAGAAAACAGGCCACGGCGGCACCCTAGACCCCCGGGTCACCGGGGTTTTGCCGGTGGGAGTGGATGATGCCACCCGGGCCATCCAGTTACTTCTATCAGCACCCAAGGAGTACGTGTGTCTAATGCGACTCCACCACCCCGTGGCCCAGGCCCGGGTGTGCCAGGTCCTGGAGGAATTCACAGGAAAGATATTCCAGACCCCACCCCTCCGCTCGGCGGTGAAGAGGGAACTGCGGGTGCGAAGCATATACTACGTCCACATCCTGGAGATGGATGAACAGGACGTACTTTTCCGTATTGGCTGCGAAGCCGGTACCTACATACGTAAGTACTGCCACGACGTAGGGGAGGCCCTGGGTGTGGGGGCCCACATGGCGGAGCTGCGCCGCACCAGGGTAGGATCCTTCCAGGAGGACACCCTGCACACCCTGCAGGACTTGACCGATGCCTACGTGGCCTGGCAGGAGGGTGATGAAACACTACTCCGGGAGTGCCTCCTGCCCATGGAAGCTGCTGCCAGTCACCTCCCCCTGATGGTGGTCCGGGACTCGGCAGTGGATGCCCTGTGCCACGGCGCAGACCTGGCTGCAGGGGGTATACTAGCCCTATCCCCGGATCTGAAATCAGGCGACATGGTGCGGGTGGAAACCCTCAAGGGGGAACTGGTGGCTGCTGGCCTGACACTGCAACCATCCCGGGAGATACAGCAACTCTCCCAGGGGATCATGGTAGATATAAAAAAGGTATTTATGGAACCTGGAACATATCCACGCATGTGGAAGTGAAGACCTGCTATTTCTACCATACACTTACCAGAATGTAAAGAAGATAAGGGTATAATATTCAACATGCCGGGATAGTCTAGCCTGGTAAGGCGCAAGACTGGAAATCTTGTGGAGCATTGGCTCCGCCTGGGTTCAAATCCCAGTCCCGGCGTTTCTAAAACTACAAAAACCCTTAAATACTAAAATAGGCAGGAAATTTGTACGATTAGGAGTAATGAATAGGGCTGGAGGTACTTAGAAGTTTCAGACCCCCACCCCTGATGGTGGAGGAGCTGATGATCCGCCCCCGAGCCCTGAACCCCCAACTGGGAGGAAAAAAGACATGGAAGAAGATTTTAAACACATGGTCCGGATCGCCCGTAAAGACGTAGACGGGAACAAAACCATAATAAACGCAATAACCAGTATAAAAGGAGTTGGAAAAGCATTATCCGGTGCTTTATGCTCTATAATGGAGTACGACCCCGACCAGAAAATCGGGTACCTATCTGACGAAGATGTGCTGAAGCTGGAGGAAGTCATCCTCAACCCACAGAAACTGGAGAAACTACCCCGCTGGATGCTCAACCGCAGAAACGACTACGCCACTGGAGAGGACTTCCACCTCATCGAATCCGACCTGGTCTTGTGCCTCCGGGATGACTTGAACCGTATGAGGAAGACCAGAAGCTACAAGGGAAGAAGGCACGAAATGGGACTGCCAGTACGTGGCCAGCGCACCAAAGCCACCTTCCGTAAGGGCTCCTCAGTGGGAGTTAGAAGGAGAAGAAGAGGATAGACCGGAGATGATCACATGGGACATCCCAGAAAATCAAGGAAAAACTACGACACACCATCCCACCCCTGGAACGCCGACCGTATCAAGGATGAAAACCGGTTGGTGAACAGATACGGACTTAAAAACAAGAAAGAGATCTGGAAGGCGGAGACCAAGATCCGCAGGTACCGGAGGGAAGCCCGAGTACTCCTGGGTACTGAAAGCGAACAGACCCAGAGGGAACGGGAACAACTCCTGGGCAGTCTGACGCGGAACGGAATCATGGCCGAGTCATCAAAACTGGAAGACGTTCTGGACTTGACTGTGGAGGACGTGCTGCGCCGCCGCTTACAGACCATGGTCCACAAACAGGGACTGGCCCACACCGTGAAACAGGCCCGTCTCATGGTGGTCCACGGACACATAGCCCTCCAGGGGAGGAAAATAAACTCCCCGGGTTACCTGGTGAAGCGTGGAGAAGAAGAGCACATCGGGTTCTACCCGGGCTCACCCATGGAACAGCAGATAAAAAAGCCCACCCAGGAGAATAAGGGTGGAAAGGAATAATAACAGGTGATAAATATGGCTGAAAGAAAAGAGAAATGGGGAGTAGCCAACGTGTACTCGTCCTTCAACAACACCATCATCACCATCACCGACCTCACTGGAGCAGAAACCATAACCCAGTGGTCTGGTGGTAAGGTGGTGCGTGCCGATCGACAGGAATCATCACCATTCGCTGCCATGGAAGCAGCCAGTCGTGCTGCTGATGACGCTAGGGAAAAAGGATTCACAGGTTTACACATAAAAGTCCGAGCACCAGGAGGCAACGGACCCCGCACCCCTGGACCAGGAGCCCAGGCAACCATCAGGGCCCTGGCACGGGCTGGAATGAGGATAGGAAAAATTGAGGACGTCACCCCCGTACCCCACGATGGAACGGGACGACCCGGTGGCAAGCGGGGTAGAAGGGTCTAACTAAGTAATGATGTGTCTAGAATGGAGATAGAAATCATAAGCCAGGACAACCAGGAACTGGTGTTTAGGATTGAAGGGGTGGAAGTGTCCCTGGTCAACGCCCTCCGGAGGATAGTCATGGTGGAGGTACCCACCCTGGCCATCGAGGAGGTGCTGTTTCTGAAAAACGAAGCCCGCATATTCGACGAAGCCCTGGCCCACCGGCTGGGGATGGTGCCCCTCACCACCGACCTGGAAGCAATAACCCCCCGGGGAGAATGCGACTGTGGAGATCACTGCTCCCGTTGCAGTGTTTCCTTGACCCTGAAGGGTAAGGGACCCAAGACCTTGTACTCCGGGGACCTGGAATCATCGGATCCCCAGGTCAAACCAGTCCTGGACACCATACCCCTGGTGAAACTCCAGAAAGGTGAGGAAGTGGAACTGGAGGCCATAGCCCAGCTAGGAACAGGAATAGAACACGCCAAATGGCAACCCACCACCACCTGTGCCTACAAGAACTACCCCCAGATCACCATTGACCAGGATAAGTGCGAGGCCTGTGGACTCTGCGCCCAACAGTGCCCCCGGGGTGTGTACTTCTTTGATGAAAAGGAGAACAAGATCCAAGTGGTGGACCTGGAAAACTGTTCCATGTGCCGCACCTGCTCCAAGGACTGCCCTAACCAGGCCATAACCGTGGAGGGACTGGGGGATAAATTCATATTCCGCATAGAATCCGATGGATCATTACCCCCCTGGGAAATCCTCACCACTGCCTGTGATATACTGTTCCAGAAGGCAGAAAAGATCCTAGACTATTTATAACAAGGAGGAAGTTTAAAATGACTAAAACTAACCCTCAGATCATGCGAATCATAGAGATCCTCAAGGAAAGATCGTACCAGGAAGGGGCCGCCCTGTGGAAGGAAGTGGCCCGGCGCCTGGAGAAGCCCACCCGCCAGGGTGCGGAAGTAAACCTCAGCCGGATAAACCGGCACAGCTCCCCAGATGAGACGGTGCTGGTGCCGGGTAAGGTGCTGGGGAGTGGCAGCCTGGACCATAAGGTCCGGGTGGTGGCCCTGGACTTCTCCCAATCCGCAGCTGAAAAGATAATCGGAGCCGGAGGCGAATGCCTGGATATCTATCAACTCTTGGAAGAAAACCCCCAGGGAAGTGGGGTAAGGATGATTGAATAAAAGAAGGTGTATTATAAATGATTATTGATGGAGAAGGACTGATACTGGGCCGACTGGCCAGTATCGTCAGTAAGAAACTCCTGGATGGAGAGGAAGTAACCATCCTCAACTCGGAGAAGATCATCATCTCCGGTACCAAGGACTGGGCCTACGCCAAGTACAAACAACGAATAGACCGGGCCAGCATCTCCAACCCCCGGAGGATGGGGCCTAAATACCCCCGACGACCCGACGACATATTCCGCCGGACAGTGCGAGGCATGCTGCCCTACAAGCAGGCCAAGGGCCGTGAGGCCTACAAGCTCCTGAAGGTCTACCTGGGCATTCCCCAGGAGTTCCAGGGACAGGAACTGTCCCCAGTGGAGGAAGCAGTACCCTGCAACGTGGCCAAATCAGTGGAGCTGGGAAAACTATCCCAACTACTAGGAGCCAAATTTTAGATTTAAAGGTGTTAACCATGAAGAAGGTAATCCATACCAGTGGAAAAAGAAAAACAGCCATTGCCCGGGGCAAAGTCCGGGAAGGAAAGGGCCGGGTGCGAATCAACAAGTTACCCGTAGAGTACTACCACCCCGAGCTGGCCCGACTCAAAATCAAGGAACCCCTCACCCTGGCCGGTGACCTGGTGGACCAGGTGGACATCGACGTACACGTGGTGGGTGGCGGAGTAATGGGACAGGCCGAAGCAGCCCGCATGGTAATTGCCAAGGGACTGGTGCAGTGGACCGGGGACATGGACCTCAAGGAGAAGTTCAACCAGTACGACCGGACCATGCTGGTGGGTGATCCCCGCCGGACAGAATCCAAAAAGTACGGTGGAAGGGGTGCCCGGGCGCGTCAACAGAAGAGTTACCGATAGAATTAATAACCCCATTATTTTATATTATAAAAAGAGGAAATAATGATTCCCATAAGATGCTTGAGCTGTGGTAAGGTGGTCTCCGCCTACTTCGACGAGTACCAGAAACGGGTCCAGGATGGCGAGGATTCCAAAAAAGTCCTGGATGATCTGGGACTTAAACGTTACTGTTGCCGTCGGATGCTCATATCTCATGTAGAAGTATGGTAGGGGCCGTAGGGTAGCTTGGTCCATCCTCCCAGCCATTGAAGGAAGTTTCTAGTTTCTTCAACTGGAACGGGGATGGTCAAAACACCGGAACGCTGGAGACCCGAGTTCAAATCTCGGCGGCCCCATTTAAATTCATTTAGATAACTAAGGAAAAAATTCACCTAATTTTAGGAGAATGGAGAGAAAATGACTAAGAGTAAACTCACCCGCTTTGAGAGGGCTAGAATTATCGGTGCCCGGGCTTTACAACTCTCCATGGGGGCTAAACCCATGGTGGAAGTAACCGGTTCACTGGACCCCATTGACATCGCCATCCGGGAGCTTAAAGAGAACGTGATTCCCCTGGAAGTCCGGCATGGCCCTGAGTAAGCCCACTTAATAAGCCTGAAAACCCTAATAAACAGTTATTTTTATGAAATGAGGTGTTTTTGTGGACAGTATTATTGAAGACATCCGGGTTAGAAAAATTTTAGACAGCAGAGGAAACCCCACCCTGGAAGTGGATGTCATCACCTGGAACGGATTTGGAAGGGCAGCCGCACCCAGCGGTGCCAGCACCGGATCCCGTGAAGTGGTGGCCTTCCCAGAAGGAGGGGTTGATAAGATAATAGGAGAACTAGAGGACGTTATATCCACGGAGCTCATCGGCCTGGACGCCGAGGACCTCAGGGAGATCGACCTGGTTTTAAAGGAAATAGACGGCACCGAGAACCTATCCTCCCTGGGGGGTAACACCACCGTGGCGGTGTCCATGGCCACTGCCAAGGCCGCGGCATCCAGTTACAACCTACCCCTCTACCGGTTCCTGGGCGGAAACCTCCCCACCAGCATCCCCTACCCCCTGGGTAACATGATAAATGGGGGAGCCCACGCCGGGAAAAACGCACCGGACATCCAGGAATTCCTGGTACTACCAGTGGGGGCAGAGGACATCACCGAGGCAGTGTTCACCAACACCGCCGTCCACCGCCGCATCCGGGAGAAGATACAAGCCAAGGACAAACTTTTCACCGGAGGAAAAGGTGACGAGGGTGGATGGGCGCCTAACCTCAGCAACCAGGAGGCATTGGAGATACAGGCCAGCTCCTGCAGCGAGGTGAGCGATGAAACCGGGGTGCTGGTGAAGCCCTGCCTGGATATGGCAGCCAGTGAATTCTGGGACCCGGAGAAGGAAAAATATATCTACAGCAAGGAGGGTGTGGAAAGGGACACAGCCGAGCAGGTGGAATACGTGGCAGAACTCATCGACACCTACGGTATGTACTACGTGGAGGACCCCATACAGGAGGGTGATATGGAGGGCCTGGCCCAGCTAACCAGGAAGGCCGGGGACCAGTGCCTTATCTGTGGAGACGACACCTTCGTAACCAACGCCGCCATCCTAGAGGAAGGAATCAGGGTGGGTGCTGGTAACGCCATCATCATCAAGCCCAACCAGATCGGAACCCTCACCGACACCTACCAGACCGTGGAACTGGCCCGAACCCATGGCTACACCCCGGTGGTAAGCCACCGATCCGGTGAAACCACCGACGAGACCATAGCCCACCTGGCAGTGGCCCTTAACTGCCCCATCATCAAGACCGGGGCCATGGGCGGTGAGAGAATAGCTAAACTTAACGAACTTATACGTATCGAGGAGGAACTCAGCAGTGCCCAGATGGCAGACCTGGAGTTTCTCAGATCCTAGAGTGAAAATGAAATGGAGTGAAGATATTTATGGTTAAAGTAACCATTGACCAAGACAAGTGTGAAGGGGCTGACTGCGCCGAGTGCGTGGATGTGTGCCCCATGGAAGTGTTAATCCTGGATGGCGATAAAGTCGTGGTCCAGAACGTGGAGGACTGCAGCCTATGCGAAGTATGCATGGATGTGTGCCCCAACGAAGCCGTGAAAGTGGAAGACTAAGATGGTCTTTTCATAGTTAATTATTATGAGGTGTTAATTTGTCAGAACTACTAATCCCACTTGATAAGTACCTAGCAGCTGGACTGCACATTGGAACCCAGCAGAAGACCAAGGACATGGAACACTACATCTACCGGGTCCGAACCGACGGACTCTACGTCCTGGATGTGCGTGGAACCAATGACCGTATAATCTCTGCGGCTAAATTCCTGGCCAAGTACGATCCATCCGACATCCTGGTGGTATCCACCCGGCAGTATGGACAGGCCCCGGTACGTAAATTCGCAGAGGTAACAGGGGTAACCGCCATACCAGGTCGGTTCATACCCGGAACCCTAACCAACCCCCAGTACGCCAAGTTCCTGGAACCCAAGGTACTGGTGGTCACCGACCCCCGGAGCGACTTCCAGGCCATCATCGAGGCCAAACAGATTGGAATACCAGTGGTGGCCCTGTGCGACACCGAAAACCTCCTAGGCAACGTGGACATCGTGATACCCGTTAACAACAAGGGAAGAAAGGCCATAGCCCTGGTGTACTGGCTCCTGGCCCTGCAGATGCTCCGTTCCAAGGGAGTCTTAGCTGAGGACGAGGAGTTGGATGTAGCACCCACCGAATTCGAACTCAAGATCTAAAGTACAGGGGGTTTTATATTTGTCCCACACCCGTAAGGCAGCATGGGCCGGTGCCTTCTACGAGGCCAGTCCCCGTGACTTGAAGCGGAGGATCCGCTGGTCCTACCAGCACAGGCTGGGCCCAGGCACCCTACCTGAAGCCAGGGGCCAGGCCCGATCCATCAAGGGACTGGTGGCCCCCCACGCAGGTTACATCTACTCCGGACCAGTGGCAGCCCACAGTTACCTGGAACTGGCCAGGGACGGATTCCCCGAGACATTCATAATCCTAAGTCCCAACCACACTGGCCTCGGCAGCCTGGTGTCCACCATGACCACCGGGGCCTGGGAAACGCCCCTGGGGGTGGTGGAGATAGACTCTGAACTGGCCCGTGAACTCAACCACAGCCCCATCATCGACGACGACCCCACCGCCCACCTGAAAGAGCACAGCATCGAGGTGCAGCTCCCCTTCCTCCAGTACCTGGAGGAGGACTTCCAGATGGTGCCCCTCACCATGATGATGCAGGATCTGGAGACCAGCCAGGAGGTGGGGGAAGCAATCCACCAGGCTGTAAAGGCCACAGGGAGGGATGTGGTGGTACTGGCCAGCACCGACCTCACCCACTACAAAGCCCAGGAGGTGGCTGCCATGGAAGACCAAAAAGTACTCCAGGCCCTGGAGAAACTGGATGAGGTGGCCATGCAGGAAGTGGTGGAGAAGTACAACGTGAACATGTGTGGCTATGGACCAGTGGCCGCCACCCTAATCGCCACCAAGTTAATGGGAGCAACCCAGGCCCAGGTGCTTAAATACGCCACCAGTGGAGAGACCAGCGGCAACTACCAGGAAGTGGTGGGATACGCCGCGGCGGTGATACGCTAAGGGGAATATTGAGCATGAGAGCCGTGGCAAAAGCACCAGGCAAGATCATTCTTTTTGGAGAACACGCCGTGGTCTTTGGCAAACCAGCCCTGGCCATGGCTGTCAACTGCCAGGCCCGGGTGGAGATCAGAAGGGTGGAAGAGGAACACATCCAGATCACCGTACCAAGCCTGGATGTGACAGGCACCATCAAAGGCGATGGAGTACTGGAATGCTCCGGCACAGGGAAGCAGGGTATACTGAACTACATCCTCCAGTCCATCCAACTGGCGGAGCTGGAGGGTGGACTGGAAGTCCATGTGGAACTGGAGATACCCATAGGGGCAGGTATGGGGAGCTCCGCCGCCGTCACAGTAGCCACCCTGGCAGCCCTAGCTAAGCTAGAGGGCCAGGCCCTGGACAGGGGTTTACTAGCCCAGCAGGCCCACCAGGTGGAGCAGCTGGTGCAGGGTGCAGCCAGCCCCCTGGACACCGCAGTATCAGCATACGGGGGCCTGGTGCACCTCAACAGGGATGGGGAAGTGGAGAACCTGGAAGTACCTGGCCCGTTACCCCTGGTGGTGGCCTGCACCAGCAGCCGGGGAAACACCGGGGAACTGGTGGCAGGTGTCCGCCGGAAAAGGAGCCACTACCCAGGGGTGGTGGACCCCATCCTGGAAGCCATGGAACAGATCACCATCCAGGCCAGGAAGGCCCTGCTGGATGGGGAAAAAGAAGTTGTAGGGGGCCTGATGAACATCAACCACGGATTACTAGACGCCCTGGGTGTTAACACCATGGAACTCTCCACTATGGCCTACCAGGCACGGGCTGCCGGGGCACTGGGCTCCAAGATCACTGGTGCCGGGGGAGGAGGGGCCATCATTGCCTACGCCCCGGAGCACTTCGACGCCGTTTTAAGTAAACTGCGAGAGGAGGAGGAAGCCTTCCCAGTGGAACTTTCCATAGTGGGAGTGGAGCTGGAGTAGGAAAAAACCACCCAACAGGTACCATGATAAAATGATCATACTCAAACTAGGGGGCAGCGTCATCACCAGGAAGGAGGAAAAACAGCCCACCCTCCACCAGGAGAACCTGGCCCGCATCAGCCAGGAGATCGCCAACTCCGGGGTGAAGGACCTCCTCATAGTACACGGCGCCGGGTCCTACGGACACCGCCACGCCTACCACTACCAGATCGGAGCCCCCATACTGGATGGGGAGGATCTGGCCCGTAAAAGACTGGGCTTCAGCATCACCCACCAGGGGGTGCAGGAGCTTAACCTGGAAGTGTGCCGGGCCCTTCTAGACCAGAAGATCCCTGCAGTACCCTTATCACCATCATCATTCATTCACACTCATCATAAGAGAATAGAGGAATTCGAAACAGACCTAATAGGACAGTACCTGGAATTGGGCCTGGTACCCGTACTCTACGGGGACGTGGTCCTGGACCAGGACTTGAAGATTAAAATGGCAGTGCTCAGCGGAGACCAGATCCTGCAGTACCTGGCCCAGCAGCTAGGGGCGGAGCAGGTTATCCTGGGCACTGACGTTGACGGAATTTACAACAGGAACCCCAAAACCCATCCCAACGCCCAGCTCATACCACTGGTAACCTCACTGGACGATGTGGACTTCCTGGAGGGAGCCCACACCATGGACGTCACCGGGGGTATGGGTGGAAAAGTGAAAGAACTCTTACAACTAGCCGAGGAAGAGGTGGAGTCCCAGATTATCAACCTTAACGTGGAGGGACTCCTGGAAAGGGCGCTTATGGGAGACAAGGTACCGGGTACCTGGATAAAAAAAAGACCAATGAAGGAATAAGAAAATATGATTTCAGACAGAAAACTGGAGCACCTGCGCTTGTGCCTCCACTCCGATGTGGAGTACCATAAAAAAACCGGACTGGAAGATGTGGAACTGGTCCACCGGGCCCTGCCCGAGCTAGACCTGGGAGACATTGACCTCTCCCTGAATTTGCTGGGCAAAAAAATGGAAGCCCCACTCATCATCACCGCCATCACCGGGGGACACCCCCAATCCCGGGAGGTGAACCGGAAACTGGCCAGCGCCGCCTCCCAGCACGGCATAGGCATGGGACTGGGCAGTCAACGGGCTGGTATAGAAAACCCGGAACTAGAAAGCACCTACACCGTGGCCCGGGAGGAGGCACCGGACACCCTGATCTGGGGGAACATCGGAGCCGCCCAGCTGGAACTGGCCCCAGCCGCAGTGGAGATGATGGAACTGGATGCCCTGGCCGTGCACCTCAACCCCTTACAGGAGGCCATACAACCCGAGGGCGACCTGGATAGCCAGGGATACCTGGACCGCATCCAGGAAACAGCCAGGTCCCTGGACTTGCCCCTGGTGGTTAAGGAAACCGGGGCCGGGATACGTGGAGAAGAAGCCCACCTCCTGGAGCAGATGGGCGTGGCTGCCCTGGACGTGGCCGGGGCTGGGGGAACCAGCTGGGCCGCGGTGGAGGCCTACCGTTCCCGGGACAAGGGCCTGGGGGAACTCTTCTGGGACTGGGGGATACCCACCGCCGCTTGCACAGTGGAGGCGGTTAAGACGGTGCAGATACCAGTCATATCCTCCGGGGGTATACGCAGCGGACTGGACGCTGCTAAGGCCCTGGCACTAGGGGCCAGTGCCGTTGGAATAGCCCTACCAGTACTTAAGGCCTGCTACCAGGGGGAGGAAACCCTGAACACTTACCTGGAACGTTTCCTAAGGGAGCTCAGGGTGGCCATGTTCCTGGTGGGGGCCCGTAACCTGGAGGAACTGAAAAGGGCTGATCTGGTCCTTAAGGGGGGAACCCGGGACTGGCTCAGAGAAAGGGGATATGAAACCCAGCACTACGCAAGGAGGTCATGGTTATGAGTGTGGAAGTAATAGCTGTAGGAGGCTACGAGGAAGTGGGTAAGAACATGTCCGCAGTGAAGGTGGGGGAGGAGATCATCATCTTCGACATGGGCATCAACCTGGACCGGATACACATACACGAGGACACCGTCATCGACCGGATGCACAGCCTGGATCTCATTGAAAGGGGGGTTATCCCTGATGACACCCTGATGAAGGAGGTGGATGGTAAGGTGCGGGCCATAGTATTCAGCCACGGCCACCTGGACCACATCGGAGCAGTGGCCAAACTGGCCCACCGCTACGAGGCACCCCTCATCGGCACCCCCTACACCCTGGGCCTGGTGGAGCAGCAGATCCGGGGGGAGAAGAAGTTCAAGGTGAACAACCCCCTCCAGGTCCTGAACCCAGGGGAGAAGTGCCAGATATCACCAGACATCACCCTGGAATTCGTACGAACCACCCACAGCATACCCCAAACCGTTAACCCCGTCCTCCACACCTCGGAGGGTATCATAGTCTATGCTATGGACTTCAAATTCGACGACCACCAGATGATATCTCCACCCCCAGATTACCAGCGCCTCCGGGAGCTGGGACGCCAGGGGGTGCTGGCCCTTATAGTGGAAACCACCCGGATGACTGATAAGAAGGAGGAGAAAACCTACAGCGAGAAGATCGCCAGGGTAGCCCTCCGGGACATCATGAAGCAGCCTATGCAGGAGAAGAACGGACTCATAGTCACCACCTTCTCCAGCCACATCGAACGTATA
The DNA here is from genome assembly GCA_029556335.1 of Methanobacteriota archaeon. Taxonomy (GTDB): domain Archaea; phylum Methanobacteriota; class Methanobacteria; order Methanobacteriales; family Methanobacteriaceae; genus Methanobacterium. The sequence goes on along the minus strand of JAKQFA010000003.1, from coordinate 2,558 downwards.
CAGGCCATCTGCAACATAGCCCAGGAAAGCGAACGCGAAATCCTACTACTAGGGCGGAGTATGGAGCGCTTCGGAAGCATAGCCGAGAAGATGGGACTTTTGAAGCTCCCGGACAACGCCCATGTCTACGGCAGCCCCAAGGCCGTGAACAGGGCCCTGGCCCGGGTGGAGGATAAACGGGAGAACTTCATCATTGTGGCCACCGGCCACCAGGGAGAACCCGACGCCCTACTCCCCAGGATAGCCAGTGGCAAGACCCAGTTCAATGTCCAGCGCGACGACAACGTGGTTATCTCCGCCCCCATCATACCCAACCCCCTGAACGTGGCCAACCGCAGCTTCATGGAGCGAAGACTTAAAGGCAGCGGTGCCAGGATATATACTAACGCCCACGTCTCAGGACACGCTGGACCCGAGGACCACCGGGACTTCATACGCATGCTCAACCCCCAGCACATCATACCCGCCCATGGCCACCTGGAGATGATATCCAGCTACACTGAACTGGCCGAGGAGGAGGGCTACAAGCTGGGTAACGATATCCACATCCTGCGAAACGGGCAGGCACAAGTATTCAATGGGGGAGTTTAATTGGAAGTAGTAGACATACTGGACAAGTACTTAAGCCAAGTGCAGGGTGAGATCAAAACCGCCCTGTCCACTGTGGAACCAGACGAACTTAAAGAGGCATCCCTGCACCTTTTCAATGCAGGGGGTAAGATGATCCGCCCCGCCCTGGCCATACTATCAGCCGAGGCTGTGGGGGGCAGTGCAGAGCACGCCCTGAAGGCCGCGGCGGCGGTGGAGCTCATCCACACCTTCAGCCTCATCCACGACGACATCATGGATCAGGATGAGAAGCGAAGGGGCCAGCCCTCGGTGCACAAGATCTGGGGGGAGGCCATGGCCATCCTAGCCGGGGACACCCTCTTCTCCAAGGCCTACGAAACAGTGCTGTGGACGGAAACAGACGGGATGGACAGTCGCCTGGTGGTGGGGGCCCTGCAGACCGTGGCTGATAGTTGTGTGAATATCTGTGAGGGGCAGGCCCTGGACATGGGCTTCGCCGACCGCCTGGCCGTGTCAGAGGAGGAGTACCTCCACATGATCTACAAGAAAACCGCCGCCCTCATCGCCGCCGCCACCCGCTCCGGCGCCATACTGGGTGGTGGAAGCGAAGAACAGGTAGAGGCCCTGGCCGAGTATGGGAGGCTTATTGGCCTGGCCTTCCAGATACAGGACGACTACTTGGATGTGACAAGCGACGAGGACAACCTGGGGAAGCCAGTGGGCAGTGACATCGCAGAGGGGAAAAGAACCCTACTGGTGGTGCATACCCTGGAGAAGGCCAAACCCCAGGACCGGGACGAGCTCATCCGGATCCTGAGGGAGAAAAGCGACCAGAGCGTAGCCCGGGCTATAGAGATCTTCCAGGAGTATGGGAGCATAGACTACGCCCATGACATCGCCCTGGGCAACGTGGAAAAGGCCAAGAAACTACTCCTGATCCTGGAGGACACCCCGGCCCGGGAGGCCCTGATGAAGCTGGCAGACTTCGTACTGGAGAGAAGCCACTAATGTTCACATGTAGGGGGGGCCGGGATTAACATGAAAGAGTCCCCCCTATTTATTCTGATTAACTAATTCTTAGGTGGATAGCGATGGATGATGATGATCTACGTCAACTGGTCTTTAAGTACGCCCTGGTAAATGCCACTGGCCACTCTGGACAGGCCCGGAATGGGGCGGTCATGGGCATGATCATGGCCCAGCACCCTGAACTGCGCAGCCAGGCCAAAAGGATAGGACCCCTCACCAGCCAGGTGGTGGCCCAGGTCAACCAGATGTCCCAGATGTCCCAGGAAGAGAAGCTGGAAGAACTGGGCGGACACCAGGCCCCGGAGAAAAAAGGGGAGGGGGAGAGGGAACTGCCCCCACTACCCGGTGCCGAGGATGGGGTGGTGCTGAGATTCGCCCCTAACCCAAGCGGACCCCTCCACATAGGCCATGCACGGGCCGCCATCCTGAACCAGGCCTACCAGGAACGCTACGGTGGCAAGCTCATACTCCGGGTGGAGGACACCGACCCCCGCCGGGTGTACCCCCCAGCCTACAAGATGATCCAGGAGGACCTGGCCTGGCTGGGAGTTGAGTGGCAGGAGGAGGTGGTGCAGAGCCAGCGCCTGGAAATCTACTACGAAGTGGCAGAGGAGGCCATCCTGGCTGGGGCGGCCTACATGTGCACCTGCCCCGGGGATGAGTTCAAGAAACTCAAGGACTCTGGAGTGGCCTGCCCCCACCGGGGGATGAGCCCCCAGGAGAACCTAAACTTATGGGAGAAGATGCCTGAATACGGGGAGGGAGGGGCAGTTTTAAGGATCAAAACGGATCTGGAACATAAAAACCCGGCCATCAGGGACTGGGTGGCCATGCGCATCGTGGACCACCCCCACCCCCTCCTGAAAGATAAGTACCGGGTGTACCCAATGATGAACTTCTCGGTGGCAGTGGACGACCACCTACTGGGGGTGAGCCACGTACTACGGGGCAAGGACCAC
>JAKQFA010000052.1 GCA_029556335.1 Methanobacteriota archaeon | reverse complement strand
CTGAATAAGTGCCCAATACAATTGAAGCCCCATTTACACGGTGACTCACAACTATCTTACCAGCCTGCTCCAACTGCCAGTTTATATTATAACTATTATCCCCACTTAGTTGCTTCCAACATACTAACAGGCCCCCACTGGTAATATTAGCATAAGCGTCAAAAGTGAGAGTGAATCCATCCTCCAAGGGAAGGAATAAGTCAGCATACCCCCCATTAAAGGAGGTTGAAGCCTTCATTTTCAACCGGTCATTTACAGTATCCAGAGCCGCTCCATTAGGGGCACCGGCCCCCCACCCCGGATTATAAAGATATGAGGTATCATTCAGAATCCAATACCGGGAGTCTAAAGCGGCCTCACTAAAGTCATCACTGAACTCAGGCATCTAAAATTCACCCCTCCAGGTTTTTATTTATCCTTCAATAAAAGCATCAAAATCCAGGCCGGTACCGGTCACCGTGATCGTGTCTTCAGTTTCAAACACCCCATACCAGGGCATAGCTGCAGGGACTGGAATATCAATATCCCCCACTGTTAGGGTTAGCGGGTTCTCAGTGCTGTTATTCACTATCCCCACTCCCATATAATCCCCATAAGATCCTGTCAGGGTGTAGTCATCACTTACCAGGTCAGTCTCATCAAAACTCTCCTTCACATTAAACAGGAGCCGCTCCCTCATCCTCTCTTCATCACTCTTAACCATACTTAATCAGCCTCCTCTAACTACCTCTAAGCCATCATAAAAAAGGAACACACCCGCTCCCAGGCATAACCCCGGGATAAAACCAGTGAGGCCGGTGAGTTCATAATAACAAAATAAAAGTATCAAAACAGTTCCCAGGAACAGGGCCCGGGATCCATCCCGGGGGGTCAATCTCCACCCCATCCCTCACCGCTCATCTTACTAATAAGCTCAGTAAGACCAGCCCGGATCTCAGGCTTATCCAACTTACCAGATATCTTAACACGCTTAACCCCATTACTCTCCTGCCTATCAGTAACCTCACCCTTAGCCAAGCGTTCACCCTTAGCAGCCCGCTCAAAAGCCCGGGTCAAATCATTCAACTTATTAGGGCTCAAAGTATCAGCTGACTTCTCCTTCTGCATGATCTTCTGGATCTCATCCTGAAAATCCTTATAAGCATCACCCTGCCTCTTATTCATCTCCAGAATATCATCTTCCCGCTCCTGCAGGCCCAAACTATCCAGGTGATCATCATACGCTTCAGCCCGGGATACCCAATTGTTATTAGTGCAATACCTCTCCACCATAGCCCGGCTCAATTCCTGATTATACTCCTGCTCCCATAGTTCCCTGACCTTCTCCACGGATCGGATCGGGCCTAGGTCACGGTAGAGGGTGAATAGTTTGAAGGCTTTGCTTCGTTCTCCTTTTTGTCGTTCCCAGGGTTGAGGTGGGTTTTGGGTCATGTTTGGGTGTCTCCTCTGAGGGGGTTTGGGGTATGATTTTATTAAATTATTTTATTATTATTGGGGTTTTTGGTTGAAGA
>JAKQFA010000051.1 GCA_029556335.1 Methanobacteriota archaeon | reverse complement strand
GTGCTGTCGGTGGTTCCGTCGTTGTCGAAGTCCCAAGCATAGCTGTTTATTACTCCGGTGGAAGCATCGTTGAATTGCACGTTTAGTGGTGCGTCACCTGATAGGGGTGTAGCCGTGAACTGGGCAATAGGAGCCTCAGGAACGTCAGTGTAGGCCGCTATTAGTATGCTGTTTAGGGCTACCATGTTGTCTCCGTTTCCGGAGTCTATGTAGCTTTGGAGTCCGGCGGTGTTTAGGCCGTTTTGTAGGGTGTTGGTTACGTCGTAGGTGCTGAAGCCGATTTGTGGGTCGTTGAGGTAGTTGTTCCAGAATCCTGTGTATTCGTTGCCGTTGAAGAGGAATTTGCTTTTGTTTGCTTCGTTGGCTGAGGCTAGGATGTTGATGATTTTGGCGTTTCCTAGGTTGGTGGTGCTGGCACTGTTGAAGGTGGCGTAGGCTGTTGCTTCTTCGTTGGTCACGCTACGGGCGGTTCCGCTGTATAGCATGTCTGCTCCGTCGTTGATCCAGATTTTTTTGGTGCTGGTGTTGGGGTCTTCGTATATTACAATGAGGTAGCTTCCGTACAGGCCGGTTGTTGCACCGGTGGTGGTTCCGTTGATTATGCTCAGGGTGTTTCCTGCGGTGTTGAAGTAGCTGGTTACATCGTAGACTAGTAGTCCTGAGGGGTAGTTGCTGGTTCCGAATCCTTTGGTGTCGCTGTGGTGTGTTGGTGCAGATAGTGTGTTACCATTGAATGTGGCTATGAAGTCAGGTATTCCTCCGGGGGTGTTCCAGGTGTAGCCCTGGTAGAGTCTTGCGCTAACTACGGTGGCAGTGGAGGGTATTACCAGGTCGGTGCTGGTCCAGGTGGTGGTGTATGGATTTACCCAGTTGTTGTGGCCGCTGCCACGGTATTTTGAGTTTCCGTTGGAGTACACCACATCGTATTTGCCCTCCCAGGTTTGTTTGGTTTCTAAATCTTCACCTTTGGTGTATCTTTTGCCTTTGTATCCGTTGTTGTAGACGGTTAGTGTGACGGTGAGGGTGTTGTTGGTTTCGATGGCTTCGGGTATGTTGTTGCTGGGGTCGGCAGTGGCTGATACAGGCACACTGTCACCGGCAGTCCTTGATGTGGGGTCATTTACAGTTACAGTATGGCTGGCACCTGCTTCTAGGGCTGGGATGTCCACGTTGGTGGTGGTTCCGTCGATGTTCACATCCACGGTGGTAGCAGCCGAGGCTGCATCTCCCTGGTTTTTCACAGTGACACTTATCACGTTGGCTTCGCTGGCGAACATGAATTCCCCAGCTCCACTGTTAGCTTTAATATCCGTCACCACCAGATCAGCCTGTCCGGCTGGTGTGTTGACGGTTATGTAGTTTGTTTTGGTTTCTTCGTCGGTTCCTCCGGGTCCGGTTACTGTTAGTTTGATGGTGTAGGTTCCGGGTGTGGTGTAGGTCCAGGTTGGGTTTTGTTGGGTGCTGTCGGTGGTTCCGTCGTTGTCGAAGTCCCATTGGTAGCTGTTTACTTCTCCGGTGGAAGCATCGTTGAACTGCACGTTTAGTGGCGCGTTGCCGGTGGTTGGTGTTGCGGTGAAGTCTGCTACTGGTGTTGCATCAGAGTATTCCACTACCAGGAATTGTTGTAGTGCGAGCATGCCGCCGCTGTCGGTGGCTTGGATTCCGGCCTGGTTGTTGGTGCTTAGGTAGTTTTTTACGTCGGCTATTAGGGCTGAAGCGGTGTTACTGGCTCCTTGCCAGGCGTTGCTGAGTAGGTTGTTCCCGTTCCATAGTAGGTTTCCTTCGTTGGGTCCGGCGCTGCCTGCGAAGCTGTGTAGTGTGGCGTTTTTGATGTTGTTGGTGTTTACTCCGTTGAAGATGGCGTAGGCTGTGGCTTCTTCTGGGGTGGTTCCGTAACTGGTTTGTGATACTGCTAGTTCATCGCATTCTTCGTTGAGGTAGATCATCTTCCTGGTCATGTTGGGGTCGGTGTAGATGATGGCTAGGGTGCTGGGGTACAGGGCGTTGGTGTTTCCAGTGCCGGGTGCCATGGTTAGGGTGTTGTCTCCGTTTTTGTTTATTAGGCTGGTTACGTCTACTACGTAGAGGCCGTACTTGTAGTCGGCGTAGAATCCGAAGTTGCTCCAGTCTCGGTAGGGTGTTCCCAGGTTTAGGGTGTTCCCGTTGAAGGTAGTTACCAGGTTGGGGTATCCGCCTGGGGTGGTGTCCCAGTTGTAGGACAGATAAAGCAGGGCCTTTTCCACGGTACCCGTGCTGGGTACTGGCAGGTCTGTGGCTGTCCAGGTTTCGGTGCGGGTGGTCCAGCCCACGGCTTTGTAGGCACTGGCTGGTTGGGTGTAGTATATTAGGTCTCCCCTTATGTCGTAGGTATGTTGGGTGGTGATGTCGCTTCCACCTGTCCAGTACCGTTTACCCTTGTATCCGTTGTATCTTAGTGGTATGTTTGCACTGTTTTTTTGGTTGTTGCTTTCATCTGTTTCGGTTATGAGGTTATCCTGGTCCAGGACGACGGTGTAGGTTATGGTGCCTCCTTCGGTGGTGCGGATGGTTGGGTCCACCAGGTCCAGGGTGGTCTGTGCTCCACCAGCCAAACTGGGGATGGTAGTCGAGGCCACCGGTGTGTTTCCAGTGTCACTGGCATACAGTGCTACCACGACATTGGTGGCGGTGTCCGTTCCCTGGTTTTTGATGTCGGTAACCCTTATCGTGTTGGCTTCATTGGCAAAGACGGCGGTGCTGGGTACCGAGGCCACGGATCCAGCGATGGTCAGATCCACATTGGATAGGGGTGCTGCTTTTTCCCGGACAGCCAGGGTGGCCAGGTTCATTTTAAATGACGCTCCCACGTTGGAGTAGCCCAGGGTGCTGTCAAGTCCGGGGGTGATGTGGTTTTTCACGTCCCAGCTGTGTTCCTTGTAGTAGGAGCCTGTTTTTATTAGGTTTCCGGTTAGTGTGTTGCTGTTGATTTGGTATGTTCCGTCGGTGCTGGACAGGGCTATGGTATTGAGTTGGGCTGCGTCTACCTGTCCGTTGAAGTTGCTGGTTTTAAAGGTGGAGCTTGATTGTGATGTGGTCCAGTCTTGTCCATTTAGGACCCAGTAATGTATTTTGTCGGTGTCTCCGTCGTTGTAGGCCACCACCAGGGCTAGCATTTTGATGCGGCCGTCGTAGCCGTCTCCGCCCATGGGTTCTGTTTTCACGTATAGGGTGGGTTTGTTGCTGGTGATGAGGTTGGTGACATCGTACCAGGTTTGGTAGTCGCTGTAAACCCGCATGGTGTGGTCGTTTAGCCAGTAGACTGTTCCATCCGCGCTGCCTGGGATGTTCATGTCTTCGGTGCCCAGGGTTACGTAGGTACCGTCTCCTTTACCATCCAGTTTGGTGGTGGTGCGCACCGGCCAGTTGTTGTTGCCTGAGCCAGAGTAGACGTTGACATAGACCTTAGCTGACTGTATACTGGTATAGTCTGGTAGGGTGTTGGTTTGTGTAACCTCGTTGGTTGCTCCACCTGTGGTTTGTGCCCAGTATTCGCTTGCGTTGACGTACAAGTCCCCTGATACTGTACCTGACTGGTTCTCCAAGAGAGGAGTTCCCGCGGACACCGCCCCACAGAGCACCACAGCCAGGCCCAGAGTCAGGGCTAAAAGCAGTAAATGCTTTTTATAATCATTTTTTCTTATTTTACTCACCTCTATGGTATGTTCTTAGGGTTTTTTTAAAATTCTGTGCTACTTTGTCATTTCTTGTTTTATTACCATTCTTGGCTGGCATCCACCTCCCTGGGGTTTTATTATATGAGATATGATTGTTTCTTCCCCCAATATAATACTATTTATTAATTTAGTATTATGAACTTTGGGTGGGTCCTTTAAAAAGGTGGTAATACTTCGTAGAATATTATTACGTTACACTGGAAACAAGGGTCTAAAATAATACACCAGGTTTTTTAAAAAAAGATAGACGAGGGGCAGAGGAACTTCCTTCACACCTGTCCAGAAAATAAAATGGGGTCTTCGAAGTATGCTGAATTTTTTCTAAGATTAACTCAGGGTAGATATTTAAATTCAAAAATATATAATATCTTTTCCCAGATTATTATTAATACCAGGATGTGCTTTATAAAAAAATTAGTAATAATAATTGGCTCTTGGTGATGGAACTGTTCCTTAAGTAAAATGACACACTCCAACTCAGAGCTTCCGGATCGCCACTGAAATATTTTTAACCCTACCAGTGGGTGGGCACTGATCCAGCCTTTCAAAGCCGGCCAGATCCTCTGCCTGTACCGGTGGGCAGAGTATGGGAGGTCCATAGTAGCTGCGGAAGACTATTTTAGCCTCCGGGATGGTGGCGGCATGTAGATGATTGAAGACCTGTCTTCTGGGCTGGGCCTGGGCATCCACTATAAATCCCTCGAATTCGATCTCGGCCAGGAAGGTTTCATCCCCGTGGATCACCTGGACATGGGAGGCAAGATCCAACTTTTGCAGAACTTTCCAGGATAACTCAGCCAGTTCCGGATCCCTTTCAATGCTAACCCCCCGGATCCCGAAGAGGTGCTGGTAGAGTATCAGGGACAGGGGCAAAGCACCCCCACCAATATAGGCCACCCGGTCATAGGGTGCGAATTCAACTAGTGACTGTTCCCTGGTTACCCAGTCCTGGTAGTCTTTGTAGAAATAATAGTTACGCAGCCAGGGCCAGGGCTTGGTAGCGGCTAAAATCTTCCGGGCCTGATCCTTTTCCATTCTAATTATCAATCCCTTGTAAAAGCCCTGGATAACCTGGAATGCATTTTCTAGCCCACCATCCATATTATGTGTGGGATTTGTATCCTGGACTATTTCCTCCAGAAATGGTAGGAATGACAGAAGCTCTTCTAGGGGGGTGTCAGTAATCTCCTCTGGGGAATAGTTCTCCAGCTTATTTGCCAGTTCCAGCACTCTTTCCTGGTAGTTCATTTACATCATCACCTTAACTCCACCCTCTTAATTACCTTCAACAGTTCCTTGCGTGCTTCTTTCACAGTCAATTTAACATCCACTCCTACACCATCATTTTGGAGGCGGCGGAGCAGATCTGCCACCTGGGGTTGCCTCAAGTGACTCTCCTTGATCAGTTCCAGGTTGGTGAATATTTCCTCAGGGCTTCCCACACCAGCTATGGCTCCATGGTGCATCACGTAGATCCGGTTGGCGAAGAGGGGTATCATGTCCACATCGTGGCTGGTGAGGAGGATGGTCATACCCTCCTGGTTGAGCTGGTAGAGGATCTTCAGGATCTGGGCCGCCCCATAGGGATCCAGGCCAGTGGTGGGCTCGTCTAAGACCATGATTTCCGGGTCCATGGCCAGGATCCCAGCTATGGCCACCCTTTTTTTCTGGCCACCACTGAGGTGATGGGGTGCCTTCCCTCTGTAGTCCTGCATACCCACCATCTTCAGGGAGTCATCCACCCTTTGCTCCACTTCCTCCATGGAGAGTCCCATGTTCATGGGGCCGAAGGCCACATCCTCCTCTACAGTTGGAGAAAAGAGCTGGTCATCAGGGTTCTGGAATACCAGGCCCACCTTCTGCCGGATCTCCATGAGCTCTTTCTTCTGGCTTATAACAGGTTTACCCCCAATTACTACCTTACCCGAGGATGGTCTTAGGATTCCGTTGAAGTGCAGGAATAGGGTGGATTTCCCCGCCCCATTGGATCCTATAAAGGCAGTTCTTTCACCCTTTTTTATGTTTATGTTAACATCCTTCAGGGCGTGGGTTCCATCTGGGTAGTGATAGTCTAGATCTCTGGTTTCAATGATACTCATGGTCTAGTTTCCTCGGGGGTGTTTGGATACTGCCGTTGCAGTGTAACTCTTATTATTCCTCTTTTTACACCCTACTTATTAATATAAATGGGGGGTTTGGTATTATGAATCCGGATTAATAAGGGGGGATGGTATTAACCAGGGGGTGGGTTGGTCCAGGGCTCCAGAACCAGGGCTGGGCAGTGATGATTTTCAGGGCAGGTTCCACAGTTACGTGGTTTACGGTAGCACCCGGCCTGGTTAAGATGCTGGTAGGTGGTTTTCAACCCGTTATGTCCAGAAAATGACATCATACTCCCGGGATAGTAGCCAGAAAAATCAACCTGCTCCAGTCCCGCCTCCCGGCACTCTTCCACCAGGTTCTGGAGGTAGGCACGGGTGGGGGCGGGGTGGTAGTAGAGCATGAAGTGTGGTCGGAACCCCACCAGCCGGTAGGGAAGGGTGGGATCAAGTTCAGCTATGAACCTGGCGATTTTAATCACCTCGGCCTGGTTTATCCCTGGTATGACCACGGTACGAAAGACCCGGATCTTCTCTGGATGTTCCTGTGCAATCCACTTGGCATTCCTCAGCACAGGCTCCACCGGGGCCCCGGTGATGGCCTGGTGCAACTCGGTGTCCCAGGCCTTGATCTCGAAGTTGATGTAGTTGGATAACTGTGCCAGGCGTTTCATGGTACTGGTGGTGCAGAATCCATTGGTGGCCACTCCCACCTCCAGGCCGGGCTGTTGCAGCTGAATCAGTCGGGACACCTCCTCCAAGTAGGGGGTGTGCAGGGAGGGCTCCCCCCCGGTGAAGCTGATCCGCTTCACCCCCAGGTCCCGGCCCAGGGAACTTTTAAATTCACCCACTGCCTCCCTGACCATGACTTCGGGTTTCACGTAGCCACGGTAGCGCCAGCCACTATCCGGGTACTGGGATATGCGGTAGGCGTTGCAGTATAGGCAGCGGAAGGAACAGCCCAGGAGGGTAATTGAATAACTCTGCAGTACTGGAGTGAGTCCGGTGTAAGCCACTTCCGGGAGTCCCATGAGGCATGCTCCCTTCTCACCCTCCAGACGGTTCACCCCACATTTCCAGGGGCAGAGCTGGCAATTTTTCAGCTCCTTGAGGTAGTGGTGATTCATGAGCATCTTAGATCACTTTACGGATAAGCACCGAGGTGTTGTTAACCTTACCCGAGGGCAGAATCATAACCTCCTTGTGGAAACCACGGGTGGCCTTTTCTGTTACTGGCGAGTATAGAATAGCCCTCATACCCGTATATGTACGGTAAATTACGGGGGTATTCAAATCCAGAGCCTCCCAGAGGTTGGAGAACACTCTTTCCTTGGGTTCAGCCAGGGCAGCCACCATGACCACGGTGTAATCCACTTCCTTCACAGCGTTTTCATCTCCCTCCAGCACCTGGATCTGGGATTCCATTCCCAGCTTCTGTATCACCTGGCGGGATAGCTGGGCCACCGTGGGCAATACTTCTATGCTGACACACCTGGCTCCGTAGAGCTTGTTTAACAGGATAACAGTAAGGGGGAGTGGCCCGCCACCTATGAAGGCCACCTTCTGTTCTGGAGAGAATTTGACCAGCTTGTTCTCGTTTTCCACCAGGACCTGGTAGCGGGGGTAGAAGTGGAAGGATTCCAGTGTAGCCCAGGGGTCAGGTGACTCTAATATCTCCTGGGCTTTGGCAGTTTCCAGCTGGGAGCCCATTTCCACGTAGAATCTTCGGATGATCTGGAGTGCCTGGTTCATCTTCTCATCATCTAGGATGTGCCTGGCCGAGTCAAAATCAATAACCCGGTCATGGGCTATCTCTTCCACCTGGTCCAGGAGGGGTATGATTTCCTGGGGGGGCAGGTCCTGGAACCTAGTGTCCTGATACTGTTTCAGGGACTTGGCTATGGCCTTTATTTTATCCCAGTACTGGTAGCAACTCATTTCTATTCTCCTTTTCCTGGTACATTACTATGAAAAATTTTATATATCTTATTTCACCCTTTATTTAATATAAACCATGGCATAAGTATTACTTATTTCGTGGTTAACCAGAAAAAAGTATTACAATAGTTTTGGGGTGGAAAGTTAGTATGAGCTATTTCAAAATAAAAGAGTTGCTAAAAGAACATGTACATTCATATCAGGTTAAAAAATTCCTTTTTAACATGATCCAGGATGAATTTGGCTACGGTCACATCCCAGAGTACCACCAGGACATCGTGGACCTGGAATCCTACTACCTTGAACCCCAGCGTAACAACTTCTTCCTGGCGGTGCACCACACCCCGGGAATTGTGATGGGCACCATGGGTATCCGGGCCTACGATAAGGACTTCCCCCAGTTTAAGGAACGTTACCAACCAGAGACCACAGCCAGCCTGTGGAGAGTATTCGTGGACAGGCCCTGGCGTAGAAATGGAGTGGCCTCTGCCCTGGTCCAGATGGCCGAGGATTTCTGCCGGGAGAACCACTACGAAAAGATTTATCTCCACACCCATAAGAACGTCCAGGGGTCCCTGGATTTCTGGCTGAAAAACGGTTACCAGGTAGTAGCTGACACCGGGAACCATCTTAAAACCGTGCACATGGAAAAAATTCTATGATGAACTCCCCAGACAAGATCTGGTTCCTGGGCCGGAGTTACCAGGAATACCTGTCCATGTTCAACTTGGATCATGATTTTCTGAAAGATCGTCGGGTACTGGACTGCGCAGCCGGGGCCAGCTCCTTCACTGCATGGGCCTGTGATAATGGAATTAATGCTACAGCCACTGATGTCCTGTACGGGATGGATCTAGAGCAGCTCAGGGAAACATTCATCCACGATTTTTCCACCCTACTCCAGGTCCATTCTGGCCTGGATCAGAAGGTGGACTGGGGATTCTTCCAGAATTCAGAAGAAATGATTGAGGACCGGTTAAAAACCTGCAACAACTTCATCACCCACTACGAAAAGCACCCTGAAAGATACGTCCAGGGCCAGTTACCCCACCTCCCATTTACAGATGGCCACTTCGACTTGGCCCTCTCCTCCCATCTACTGTTTCTCTATGATGACCGCCTGGATTATCTATTCCACACTGAATCCATCCAGGAGATGTTAAGGGTGGCTGAAGAAGTCAGGATCTATCCAATTGTCAGTTTAAGTGGATATGGGAATAGATCACCCTACGTTAAAAGAATAATGGAAGATATAGGACGGCTGGGTGATGTGGATATCGTGAAGGTGGATTATCGGTTCCGCAAGGGTGGGGAGGAGATGATGCGCCTAAAAAAGGACCAGGGATCATAAAATTCAATCCTTCTCATCACATCCACCATACCCGAAGTAGTGAGGAAGACCTCCCAAAATAAGTAGAGGGGAAGCATCACCCTGATTATAGATGAACAAAAAAAAATTTAAAAAAAGTGGGGGGTGTAGTTAAAGATGCCCGGCCTGGATAACCTCATACTCATCCATGTTTACGCTGCCCAGTATCTTGTAGTACTTACTAGCCGGGAGTGCTTGTAATTCTGTGGAGTCTATTCCCCTAACTTTCTCCAGGCCCCGTATAAAGTATTTCATATCTGGACCCAGCTCATCTTCGAGTCGATAGCCCCTCCCTATCTGTACCAGGACATCCTGATCAAATGCCCCGGTCAGTTCACAGATCCCATCCATTAAGCGTGGGGTGGGGTGTTTGTATGATCCCGATTCCAGGGCAGTTTCAATATCACGGGGCACTCCAAGTTCCTCGGCCAACTCTTTTTGTGTCTTTTCAGTGTACTTTCGGTACCCTAAAACTAGGTCCTTCAGTTTATCTGGTTTTTCACACAAGTTACCATCTCCATTTTTTTTTAGATATAATCCAATTAAAAATATCCAGGGGAAGGAGGGGGCCATGGCAATGCCCCCACTTCCAGTAAGGAGGGTAAATAAAATAATATGTAAGGGCCAGGGCATCTAGACTGAGGATGTTTGAGCTGCTTTTTTTTTAGATGCCCTGCACTAGGGAGGGGATGTTCATCTGAACAGATCCCTCCAGTTGGTGGGGTCATGGTCCCTGACAATAGAGAGTTGTACCCCACCTTATAAATACTTTTTCATAATTTAGTATTACTATTTTCATAATTATCAGGAAATTTTTATTACAACACCCTTGTGTCCTGGAAAAGCAAGCCCCAAGATAGTGATGGAGTAGTAAAAATTAAAGTAAAGAGAAACCAACGAACCTAACAGTAGTAATTGGCCAGCCCGGCCTAAACACATCCAGAAAGTGAGAGTTTCACATCCAACCAACGCCAGGTACCACTATACCCCCATCTGGGAGGGGGGATGTTGCTGGGTCCATGAAACAAAGCCCCATGGTCTGGTGGATGAAGCTGATGGGGGATGGGTTGCTGTGCTAAGAATGATAATAATAATTAGGATGGATCTGAGAATGATTATACACAAATAGTATAAGATCCTAGTTCTTGGGTGATGAAATTTTTTTTTTACTCAAAAGAATAATGATAGATGGAACCAAAAAAAAAGAATCCATCACCACACCACCCCCATGGAAGGAGATGATAACATTACCAATAAGAAAGGCTCTGAAATTCTGGAAGAAACCGTGAAGGAAGTTAAAAATCACTTAGACGTAGCTGAGGTACGGGTTGAGAGGGCGGTGGTTGGCATATTTTTCACTGGGGTGCGCCTGAACACAGGCCACGCCGGTATCTGTGCCACGCCCATCAAGGAAATCCCCGAGGCAGTGTGCTGTCCCAGCTCCGCCCGGTCCATGCCCAATGCCGGGAGGTTAACCCGGAGGTCGGTGCCTAAATACCTGGACGACGCACTATCCCCGGTACCCATGAAGAGAACCATGGGAGTAGCGGTTTTATCCGCACTCTCCAGTTACTGCTGGGAGCAGGGCTTAGTGGAGGGCTTCGATATGAAGGTGGGGGTGGATGCCATTGACTGCATGGAGCTGGATGACAAGAGCCACCCCGTGGTTATAGGGGCCATTGCACCGGTTTTAAGGATACTGAAAGCAAGGAGAAAGCCCTTCTCCGTTGTAGAGCTGGATAAAAGAACCCTGAAAAGAGATGAACTCCCATTCTACGCCCCCCCGGAGAGAACCCAGGAGGTGGTGCCAGATGCGGATCTACTGGTGGTTACTGGAACCACCCTCCTCAACGGTACCCTGGAGGGCATCCTAGAGCTGGCCCGCCACGATGCCCAGGTACTGGTAATGGGGCCCTCGGCTAGTCTTCTGCCCTCCGCCTTTTTCAAGAGGGGAGTGGACGTACTGGGAGGGGATATAATAACCCAGCCCAACAGGATGCTGGATACCCTGGCTGAGGGAGGTTCTGGTTACCACATCTACGGGGACTCTGCAGAGCGTGTGGTGGTGACACCCCAAGGTTAACACCCCCAACACCTTATATGCACCCACATCCTAGAGATAGAACTGGAAGGTGAGGCCCATCACCCATGAAAAATTACCTGAAAATCCCTGCAAAGTGGACTGGAACCAGCTGTGGAAGGAACAGGTGGAAAAACTCCCTAAAAAGAAGGATCTGTGGAACAGCATCGCCCCTCAATTCAACGAGTGGATGGATAAAGATGACTACCCAGCCGAGTTCATCAGCAAGATAAAAATAGAACCCAACGACACGGTGCTGGATGTGGGCTGTGGAAACGGTGCTATAACCATTCCATTGGCACAGAAGGCCAGGTCAGTCACTGCCCTGGACAGCTCCACCAGAATGCTGGAATTTTTAGGCAAAAAAGCAGGCCACCCCTCCAACATCCACATGATAAACAAGGGCCTGGAGGAGGTGGACGCCCAGGAAATAGGCTACCACGATGTGGTGGTGGCATCCCGGTCCCTGAATGGCATAGCAGACATCCAAGCCCAGCTGGAGAAGCTAGACAGGATCGCCCGGAAATACGTTTACATCACCCTCTGGGGAGTGGACAACCGCAAATTTGAAAATGAAATGGCCGAACTCCTGGGAAGGGAAAGCCATCAAAACCCGGAGTACATCCTGGTCTACAACATCCTCTACGAAATGGGAATCCAGGCCAACGTGGAATTTTTAAAATCAAACACCCGCAACCACTACTCCAACATGGACGAGGCCCTGGACAGGATTAAATGGAGGATCGGGGACCTGGATGAAGGGGAAAAATCCATAATAAAGAAGCACCTGGAAAGGGTCCTGACCAGAAACTCCGATGGAAGCCTCACCTACACCCGGACCAACTCCAAGTGGGTTCTCATCTGGTGGGAGAAGTCACACCCCTCATGATACCATTACCCACTAGGAGGCCAAGGTCCCCCCCATATTTATTGAAAAGCTAGAACCCGAGGTGGATTATGTATGGATGAAATCATAGCCAAAATAGATGACCCAGAGATGAGGTCCCAGATAGATAAACTAGTACCCTTCCATGGATACCTGAGCACCGGGGCCTTCATAGGCTTGCAGATGCTGCAAATCGCCACACGCTTACTGGATATCAAGAAGGGAGAACGGATATACGTCACCAGTGAAACCTACAACTGCCTACCCGATCCCTTCCAGATACTGCACGGGAGCACCATTGGAAACAAGGGATTAAAGGTCCTGGATTATGATAAAATGGCGGTTACAATAAACAAGGGTGCAAAACCTGGCCAGGAATACGTGGAGGGTGTGAGGATATTCCTGGACCCAGCCAAGACCATCAAGTACCCGGTGTTCCACGCCTGGTACATGAACCAGAGGAAGGTGCCCCATGAAGAAGCCATATCAGAGCTTTTAAAGGCAGGAGAAGACGTGTACACCTGGGAGTATGTGGAGGTCCAGGTGCCGGTGAAGGCCAAAAAAGATGTGGCCATCTGCCAGATCTGTGGGGAGTCCTTTGTAAAGAAGGATGAAGAGGAAATCTGCCGGGGCTGCGCCCAGGAAAAAAACCGTAAATAACAGATAGCCCTTAAGATCCCCCAGGTAGATGCTGATAATAGATGTCCAGGAAAAATGATCCAGGACCTCAGATATTGGAGGGGGAATCTTCTAAAACCATCAATCTAACCATAATCCGGCTCCAGAAAAGGATCCCCCCATAGTCATAATTGGGTTAACCATTCACAGTACTAAAGAAAGACTTGGGGGTGGTGTGCACCCAGCCAATCCCATCCTTTTATCTGGTTTAACTGAAGATATCAACAATGATAAAATTGTTTAGGAGCATGATAGGAATGTCCAAAAAAAGGAGTAAAGGCCGCCGCATCCGGGGCTGCTCATCAGAGTCCTTTATAGATGCCAGGGAGGTACTGTCCAGGCTGAATTTAAAGGGGGATGA
This sequence comes from Methanobacteriota archaeon, assembly GCA_029556335.1. Taxonomy (GTDB): domain Archaea; phylum Methanobacteriota; class Methanobacteria; order Methanobacteriales; family Methanobacteriaceae; genus Methanobacterium. The sequence goes on along the minus strand of JAKQFA010000051.1, from coordinate 7,018 downwards.
GGTGTTCATGGATGCTGGTTGTGGCGATGGACACGCAGCCATCCATGCCCAGAAGATGCTGGGAGATGATGCCGTGGTCTACGCCCTGGACAGTTACCAGCCCTCCATAGAGGATCTGAAAAGGGATGTGCAGAGAAGGGGAATAAGCAACATAGTACCTATCCATGGGGACATAGCAGGGGAAGTAGACCTGGAAGACGAAACTGTAGACGTGATTCTCATGATCAACGTGTACCACCATTTCCTAGAGAACACCGATGAAGCCATTGCCGAGCTTAAGAGGATCACCAAAGCAGGTGGCAGAGTGGCGGTGATGGACTACAAGAAGATGGACACCGGCTACGGACCACCCCTGAAGCACAAGCAGAGCCCAGGGGAAGTGGAGGAGGCCTTCAAAAGGCATGGCCTGAAGATGGTCCAGCTGGACACCGAGGTGGGTGAAGAACTGGAAGACGGAACTAAATCCCACTACCTAATAGTCTTCCAAAAGGAATAGTTATCTCAACCCACAATCCGGGGGAGAAAACAGGTTTCTACTAGTATCAACCCAGTCCCCCTGCACACCATGGTACCATAAGGCCATGAGATCCATCATTTGTTAGACAGAGGTGGGATGATCCTTTCTTTTATGGGAAGAGCAGAGGCCAGCAGATGGGTTTCACACAAGTTTTATCCACCAGCCAGGTCCTACAGGCCCAACCTGGGGAGTTGACTCCTGGACTTAACTTTCCAATAGAATTAGAGGATCACCTTAACTCCAGGGAACTTCAATCCCATAACCCCAGGCCACAACTCAGGGCAGATTAGCATAAAAAAGAATTAGGTGTTTACAGAGCACCATGATGGTGCTCCATAAACAGGAGGTAGCCTGGTAGGCTTTTTATCCATCATTTTTCCGGGGATGGAATGGAAAATAGATGGAATGGACGAGAATATTTTTTTTTGGGGGTCAGAAAGTGCAATGGTTTTGGGTTTTTGTCTGACAAGAAACACAATCCCTCGTCCAACCTTAGATGAGCACCTCCACTTATATAATACTTTCTATATACTTCGTATTAAAACAATACTTTTTTTGGTCAAGGAGATGGGGGGCTTCCTGTAACACCATTCATACTATTAAAAAAAAAGGATTTTCCTGGAACCCAACCCAGGGGGCGAACTGGTAAATCTCGATTTATTAGGAAATAGCCGCGAAGATGCTGTATATAAAAAAAATCTGCGAGGCTTAAGAAATGGTGTTCTTGATCCATAAGGGTCCTGGATCCCTAATTAGTCACACCTAAAAAATCCTGCTTCTTCTCCACCCACCTACCCAACACGTAGACCAGCAGGGCCACCCCCAAGGCCACCACTGTAACAGTGTAATCATCGTTGGGCACCAGATCCAGGCTGAAGCAGATCCAATTGAAGGGAAAAAACAGGTACAGACCCCCACTTATCTGCAGCAGGAACAGGTCCAACGCGTAATGGCTTAGTACTCCCAGGCTGAAAAACAGGAAAACATCCCTCTTCTTCTCAAAAAACAGACAGGCAAAGGCAGCAACCAGGAAGGATCCCAGGGGCTGGTGAAGGGCGTAGATGTAACTCCACCAGTCATGGCCCATGGTATTAAAGAGCATCACTATTTTAACCACGTCCGGCATCAAGGACCCCACCATCACCAGGATGGTGTTGGGGGTGTCGAACTGGGTGTGCCTAAACCTTAAAACACGGCAGAGGGTCCAGGCCACGGCCACGTGCACCATCCAGTCCGGCATTTTAGCGCCTCCGGAACAGGAACCTTCTAGAGTCCAGGTACCAGTAACGGTGGAAAATGAAGATCATGAATAAGAGGACCAGGAAGGATCTGATGATCAGGAAGTGATATTTCCACATCTGGTTAACGTAGATCTTCTCAACACTAATGATGCTGTACTCCGGCCCCAGCACCCCCAAGAGGTCCACCCGGTCACCAATCGCCACTGGAGTCCCATTTATCTCCACGCTCACCACCTGGCCGTGGTAGATCTGCTGGATCTGGTAGCCGCCAGGATAGTTTTCCACCACGGTGCCGTAGACCCGTACCACTTCACCCTCCGGGTATTCGGCTAAAATAGCCCGGTAGGAGGGATGCTCCAGGTGATTCTCGTATTCAGCAGCATAGTAGGCACATAAGGCCACGATGACTCCCAGTACAAGGAAACCCACCAGGATCCGGCTTCGGGGTGATTCGAGGTTCATCTTGGTGTATCTCCATAATATTAATGCTTAAATTTAGGGATCCGCACCATAATTAATCTATGCAGCCACCATGACAATTACACCATATCAAATGGATGATTGGAATAGAATCTGCTAATCCAAACTGGTTAAAAAAAAGTGTTTATGGTGTAGATCTACTCTATATGTGTAATTAACAATTCATTGGGATAATAAATGATCCATGACCCTGTAATTTTTTTTTAACTTATTCCATGGGTATAGGGGGTAACATGGCTCTGCAGAGAGCAGCTTATCCTATGGCCACATGGGTAGGGAGAAGTAGAAGGTACTCCCATCCCCCTCTGACTCGGCCCAGATCTCACCCCCGTGCTGGTGCACGATCCTCTGGGCTATGGCCAGGCCCATACCGGTGCCGGGGTACTGGTCCTGTCTGTGCAGGCGGCTGAAGATGGTGAAGATGGATTCCAGGTGCTGGGGGTCTATGCCGATGCCGTTGTCCTGTACACTGAAGACCACTTGGTCCCCCTCCTCCCGGGCCTTGACTCTGATCCAGGGTGCTTCCTCCCCCCGGTACTTGATGGAGTTGCTTATGAGGTTCTGGAAGATGCGCACCATCTGGGTCTTATCAGCCTCCAGGATAGGCAGGTCCTGGCAGTCAATCCTGGCCTGGTTCTCCCGGATGAGGACATTCAGGTTGAAGCTAACCTCCTCCAGCACCTCCTGGAAGTCCACCGGGCTGCGCTGTATCTCCTGGTTGGCGATGCGACTGTAATCCAAGAGGGAGTTGATCATCTCGTCCAGCCTTTTAGCCCCGTCCACGGCGTAGTAGATGAAGTCCTGGGCGTCCTGGTCCAGCTGGTCCTGGTAGCGCCTCTCCAGTAACTGGAGGAAGTTGCTGATCATCCGGAGCGGCTCCCGCAGGTCATGGCTGGCGATGTAGGCGAACTGTTGCAGGTCGGAGTTGGAACGGGCCAACTCTTCGGTGCGGAGCCGAACCTCCTTTTCCAGGCTCTCCCAGTAGATCCGTAACTCCTCCTCGGCCTGTTTACGTTCAGTGATGTCACGGGCCGCGGCGAAGATACCCACCACCTCCCCATCCTCGTCATGGTAAACCGAGGCGTTGTACAGTACCGGGGTGATGCTCCCATCCTGGTGCTTGATCTCCAGGGGATAGTCCTTAACCTCCCCCTCCTGGAAGACCCTCTGGTAGCCCCTCTCTGCATCCTCGGGTTGGGTGAAGTAATCGGCAAAGTCGGTGCCGATGAGTTCCTCCCGGGAGCGTCCCGTGGTCTTCTCGGTGGCCCGGTTCACATCGGTGATCTTACCATCAGCGCCTATGGTGACCAGGGGGTCCAGGGCAGTCTCAATTAGGCTACGGTTGTAGGCATTGGAGATCTTCAACTCCTGGGCCCTTTCCTCCACCAGCTTCTCCAGGTTATCCAAGGTTTCCTGCAGCTTCATCTCCGCCTCTTTGCGCATGGTGATATCCATCCCCACGGCCAGTATCTCCCTGATCTCCCCATGGCCATTGTAGATGGGCTTGTTCATCCACCGGATCCATATGCGCTGTCCATCCTTTGTGATGTTCTCGTTTTCGTGTTCTGTGAACTCTTCTGGTTGGCTGATGATATCCTGGATCAGCCTCCCCAGATCCGCCCCACTGGAGTCAATGGTTGGCACCAGCACATCCATCACCAACTGGCCCAGAACTTCCTGGGAACTGTAGCCAAAGACCTCCTCAGCGTACTCGTTGAAGAAATTCAAACGCCCCTCCAGGTCCCAGCGGATGATGATGCTCCGGGCATTCTGCACCAGTTCCTGGTACTTCAGCTCCATTTCCCTCCGTTCGGTGGTGTCCAGGCAGATGCCAGTCATCCACAAGGGACGGCCATCCTGGTCATACTCGGTTTGTCCCAGGTCGTTGATCCACCTCACCTCCCCGCCGGGTTTTATGATCCGGTACAGGTTGTCCATGAAGGTATGATTCTGCACTGCCATGGTGACTTGTTCCCTGGCTTTCCCATGGTCTTCAGGGTGTATCACTGACTCCCAGGCCTGGAAGGAGGGAGGGGTCTGGGGGTCCAGTCCAAGGAGTTCGAACATCAGGGGCGACCATTCAATCATCCCGGTTTCAATATCCCAGTCCCAGATACCAGCCCCCGCGGCTCGGGAGGCAATGTTCAGGCGTTCGTTAACCCGTTTCAGTTCCAGTTCTCGTTTCCTGGCCTTGGTGGTGTCCCGCATGAGCACCACGGTACCGGTGATCTCTCCCTCCTTGTTTCTTATGGGGGCGAAGCTGTAACTACTGTTCCACACCTCTCCAGTGTCGGTTCTTTCAATGAGGTACTCGATGTTGGAGGCCTGCTCACCCGCCAATGCCCGGGGCACCGCCCACCTATCCTGGGGGGCGGGGGTGCCATCGGGCCAGTAGACATTGAAAAGATGGGGATAATCATCCAGATGATGGGAGCATTCATCCAGACTAGGGAAGCGGTGGAAGTGGGCGAAGGCCTCGTTCATGTCGATGATGTTCCCGGCAGTGTCGGTGGTGATCACCGCCTCGTTGATACTGGAAAAGGCAGCTTCTACCTTGGATTGCAGATCCATCTGGGTATGGTTCGCCCCCTCCATCAGCTCCCACAATCCATCCCTCCGGGCCACCGTGAATTTGTGGGTGCTGATGATGTCCAGGACATCCCTGGAGGAGCATTTATCCAGGGGATAAGTGCAAAGGGCCATCATGGGGTATCCTCCCAGGACCTGGTTCAGCACCTCCTCGCACTGGATGAGATCAGCCCACACACCCTTCTCCACCCAGAAGATCTTGCCGCCCAGCCTCAAACCATCAAAACCCCTGGACCGGGCCTGGTCTAGCCTGCCAATCCAGTCCTCCATGACCTCCCCGGGGTTTAAACCACCATGGTGCCACTCCTGGCAGCTGAGGATCTCCATTTGACCCCTCTCCAGGTAACACTCAAGACCGGGGACAGCATCCACCAGGACCTGCCTGGCTTCTTCAGCCCCCAATGGCTCCGAGGCGATCCACAAGCAGAATTCATTGTCCTCTAAACCAGCCCTGAAGTAGGGAACCAGTACCTCCACCAAGTCTTCCCTCCTCTGGTAAAACTGGCAGAAATGGGTGGACCAGGGCACATCCCCCACCACCTCAATACCTGATCTTCTCAGCTTCATAACTAAAGCCCACCCCCCATAGAAATGGGTTTAAAAAAAGGTTTCCACACCTATATTGGTACAGTTACTTTCTTATAATTTTCTAAAAAAACCCAAAATAAATGAGGTGCAGATGTGAAGAGATAGTCCCTGGCGGAGTCGAACCGCCGTCGAAAGGTCCAGAGCCTTACAGGATTACCACTACCCCAAGGGACTAAAAAATTGTATTTTTAGTTTATGGTAATTATACCTTTACCATCCATTACCAGTGCTTCTACTTTTTCTTCCTGTCCAACTCCTTCTGCCTCTCGATCCAGGGCAACTTCAGGGTGGACTTCTCCCCAGTTTCCCGGGTGGATCTGGCTTTAATCTTTCCATCCCCTCCTCCAGGGTGCACATGGCCGGGGATGATAAGCTCCACCTCCCCTGGGGGTGGTGTGAGGCGGGTTCTTCCCAGTGAGGGATCTTCCAAGCTTCCCTGGGTCTTCTCATCAGCTTCAGGCACAGGCTCTCGAACCCGTTGTGTGGTGTCTGCACCTGGATCATGGGGGCTTGTCTTTTCCTCAGGCGGCGACTTTCTCATCTCCATCCTGGCCCCCAGGTAGGTCAGGATGGCCATGACTAGGCTCAGTATCATCAGAACTGAAACTGCATAGGAAATGGCCAGTGGGATCTCAAGGAAGATGAACAGGGAAGTAACCACCAATAGGAACACCAGACTCAGGAGTAGGCCCATCTCCAGGTGTGTACGGAAATCCATACCTGGCTTGGTGAATCTTAGAAAGGTGTAACCAGGGAGAATCATGGCTAGTACATAGGAGAACAGGAATAGGGGCAGGTAGTTGAACATTGCCACTGGCTGGGGTATGATGAGCCACAGGAAGATGAGTCCCCACAGACCCATAACCACCACCACCAGGAGCTCCATCTCTGGGGAATGCTTCATAATGAAAATCTATTCGTAGCTTTTCAGATATAAAAGTTGAAGAGAAAAAAATGGGGCAGGGCCTTTAGGTTAAGACCCATCTTGTTCCTGTTTTCCAGGCGCCTACATAGTGCCATCCCTTTTTCCATTTGGTCTTGGTGATGTACTTGTAGTGGTATCTCCATTTACCGTTTTTACGGTACCAACGTTTGATAGCAACCTTGTAGCTGTACTTGTACCGTCCATACACCCGGACATAGGTCCAGTACCTGTAGCTCTGCAGGGCGTAGATGCTGTAGTGTTGGGTGCTGATGAGGCTGGGGTTGCCGGCCCTGTCAATACCCAGGAACTTCAGGGTCCTGGAAGCTGCCAGGTAGATGGGAGCAGAGTACCGGGCACTACGTGTAGTGGGACTAGTACCATCCAGGGTGTAGTAGATGGTGGCTGGTTCACTGGCTGCCAACACCACTGAAACCGGAGCCCAGTAACTCCCAGTCCCAGGAGTGGAGTATACCACTGGCGGGGTAATGGTGGTGAAGGTTGTGGTGGTGGTTGGTCCTTCTTTGTTGGTGGTGGTTCTTACTGCTCCTTGGTTTATGGTTAGGGTGTATTTGGTGGCTTCTTTGAGGTTGGTGGTTGGTGTTATTTTGAGTTGTTTTCCGTTGATGGTGGTGGTGTGGTTTTGGTTGTTGCCGTTGTTGTCTTGTAGTTTGATGTCCA
>JAKQFA010000041.1 GCA_029556335.1 Methanobacteriota archaeon | reverse complement strand
TTAACAATCAACCGGCCAAGTTCCTGGCCATAATTTTATGAGGTGGTGAAATGTCTTCGTTACTGGAAAAATTTGTTAACAAAGTTGAGTTCGATTCTTATCATGAATACAAGGAGAATTTTCACGTAGAGCCACCAAATAACTTCAACTTTGCCTACGATGTGGTGGATGAGTATGCATGCCTCTACCCTGAGAAAAAGGCCATGGTATGGTGCAACGACGATGAAGATTACACCTTCACCTTTAAGGATCTGAAGGAGTACTCTAACCGTGCTGCTAATTTCTTTGCGAAATATGGGGTAAAAGCTGGAGATCGGGTTATGCTCACCCTTAAAAGCAGATACGATTTCTGGTTCTGCATATTGGGGCTTCACAAGTTGGGGGCCATCACCATTCCTGCCACCCATATGTTGAAGACCAAGGACATCGTGTACCGGCTACAGAAGGCTGGAATAAAGATGGTGGTTTGCATTGCGGAAGAGGGGGTGCCGGAGTACTTCGATGAGGCCTGCGCCCAATTAGGGGATTATGAACTCATAAAATCATTTGTTGGAGATCAGGACAGGGATGGATGGCTTAACTTCCGCGAAGAAATCAATAATATGTCCCCCGAATTCCAACGTCCTTCAAGGGAGGATCAGAATAGTAATGAGGACATCTCCCTAATATATTTCTCATCAGGAACTACTGGCATGCCTAAAATGATTATGCATGATTACACGTATCCACTGGCCCATATTATAACTGCCAAGTACTGGCAAAATGTTTTAGAAGACGGCTTGCACTATACAGTGGCTGACACTGGCTGGGCCAAGGCCATGTGGGGTCAGATCTATGGGCAGTGGATCGCTGGATCAGCAATCTTCGTATACGATTACGATCGCTTCGATGCAGCGCAGATGCTGGAGAAGGCCTCGACCCACGGAGTCACCACTTTCTGTGCACCACCCACCATCTACCGTTTCCTCATCAAGGAAGATCTCTCACAGTATGACTTCTCCACCCTTCAATACGCGGTGACTGCCGGGGAACCCTTAAATCCTGAAGTTTACAATAAATTCAAAAAATTCACGGACTTGCAACTAATGGAGGGCTTTGGGCAAACCGAATGTGTGATTTGCATTGCCAATTTTCCCTGGATGAAACCCAGACCAGGATCCATGGGGAAACCTTCACCCAGATACGAAATTTCCTTGATGGATGCCGATGGAAACACTTGTGAAGTGGGTGAAGAGGGGGAGATAGTGATAAAAACTGCCGATGGCAAACCACCGGGTCTTTTCAGCGGATACTACCGTGATAAAGAAAAAACAGAAAGGGCATGGTATGATGGATACTACCATACCGGAGACACAGCTTGGATGGATGAAGACGGCTATTTCTGGTTTGTAGGCCGAAACGATGATATGATAAAGAGTTCCGGATACCGCATAGGTCCATTTGAGGTGGAAAGCGCAGTCATATCCCATCCTGCTGTTCTGGAATGCGCAATAACTGGGGTTCCTCATCCGATTCGGGGACAAGTAGTCAAAGCCACAGTGGTTTTAACTAAAGGTTATAAACCTACTGATGATCTAAAAAAAGAGATACAAAACCATGTTAAACAGGTTACTGCTCCCTATAAATACCCCCGAGTGATGGAATTTGTGGATGAACTTCCTAAAACCATCAGCGGAAAAATTCGCAGGATTGAGATAAGAGAAAAGGATCAGAAAGATTCATAACCAGGAATCTGGCCATACAAAGATTATTCAAATACTTCAAATTACTTAATGAATGCAAGATCTATTATGTTCAAAGAAAAAAAAGATCCCTATCCTGTTATTAATAATTTAGAATGTAAGGGATGTGAAAGATGTATAATTGCCTGTAGAGAAGGCGTTTTGAAGATGAGTGATGAAGTTAACCAGAGGGGATACCACTACGCAGTGTACAGTGGCCAGGGATGCACAGGTTGTGGGGACTGCTACTATACTTGCCCTGAACCACTAGCAGTGGAGGTGCACATCCCTAGAAAAGAACGCAAGGCACAGTTACAGGAGGAAGAGTAATGGCAACCCAGTTAATCAAAGGAAACACAGCAGTGGTTATAGGGGCCATGTACGCGGGGTGTGATTGTTTATTTGGTTACCCCATCACTCCAGCCACAGAAATACTTCATGAAGCTTCATTGTACTTTCCAATGGTGGGAAGGAAGGTTTTACAAGCTGAATCAGAAGAAGCTGCCATAAACATGGTCTATGGTGCTGCTGCAGCTGGACATCGGGTTTTAACTGCATCATCTGGTCCGGGGATCAGTCTTAAACAGGAAGGAATATCATTTCTAGCTGGAGCAGAGCTACCCTGTGTCATTGTGGATATCATGCGGGCTGGTCCTGGGCTGGGTAACATTGGCCCGGAACAATCAGACTACACCCAACTGGTTAAGGGGGGTGGGCATGGGAACTATCGTAACATTGTCTTGGCACCTAATTCAGTGCAGGAAATGTGTGACATGACCATCAAAGCTTTCCATCTGGCAGAAAAATACAGAAACCCGGCGGTTGTCCTGGCTGATGGGGTGCTGGGCCAGATGGTAGAACCCCTGATGTTTCCTGAAGAGGCCCTTGAACCAGAGATAGATACCTCCTGGGCAGTTTGTGGTAACCGGAAAACCAGAAAAAATCTAGTAACTAGCATATTCCTGAATTTTGACCAGTTAGAATCATTTAATTATCGTATACAGGATAAGTATCAGGAAATAAAAGAAAATGAAGTGGATTATGAGGAATATTACATGGATGATGCGGAGGTGGTGGTGGTTGCCTATGGTATTAGCAGCCGCATCGCTAGATCCGCAGTTGATTGGGCCCGTGAAAATGGTTTGAAGGCGGGATTGTTCCGTCCCAAGACACTTTTCCCTTTTCCAGAAAAAGAACTTCTAAACATATCTAAACGAAAGAATTGTAAGTTTATTTCAGTGGAAATGAGTAACGGCCAGATGATGGAGGACATAATCCTGGCCATTAGATGTCAACGCTCAGTGGAACTGGTTAATCGAATGGGAGGTAACCTGATGGACCAGAAGAGTATTGTGGATAAGATTAGAGAGCTCAGTGGAGATGATCATAATGATCAGTAGGGAAAAGGTGTTGAAAAAACCGGAAGCCATTTTGGATGAGTACCCCCGCAAGGGGGGCAGCGCCCCTACCGCCACCCACTACTGCCCGGGATGTGGCCATGGAATTCTCCATAAACTCATAGGTGAAGCTATCGATTCACTGGGGATCCAGGACCGTACGGTAATGACCAGTCCGGTGGGCTGTGCTGTTTTCGCCTACTACTACTTCGACTGTGGCCATGTGCAAGTGGCTCATGGCAGGGCGCCTGCGGTGGGAACGGGCCTGTCCCGTGCAGAAGATGATGCCATTGTGATTTTGTATCAGGGAGATGGAGACCTGGCGTCTATAGGTCTAAATGAAACTATACAGGCTGCTAACCGGGGGGAAAAGATGGCAGTGTTCTTCGTTAACAACACAGTTTATGGTATGACTGGTGGGCAGATGGCACCCACCACCTTGGTTGGTGAAAAGACAATCACCTGCCCCACCGGAAGAGACCCCAGTTATACTGGGTATCCCATGCACATGTGTGAACTTCTGGACAACTTGCAAGCTCCTGTGTTTATCGAGCGAGTATCAGTCTCGGATCCCAAACACATACGTAAAGCAAGAAGGGCCGTGAAGAAAGCTCTAGAGATCCAGAGGGATGGTAAAGGATATGCCTTTGTGGAGGTACTATCACCCTGTCCCACCAACCTCCGACTGGATGTTAAGGGGACAGAAGATTTCATAAACCATGAAATGGCCCGAGAATTTCCTTTGAAGAACTTTCGGAACCGAAGTCATGAAGTAGAACCATTATGCCGGGCCCAAAGTGATTTCAGCCTGGAGGCACTGAACCACATCTTCGAGGTGGATCAGGAGAGTACCATGGAAGCCATTGACGACCCAGAATTCCAGTGTAAAGTGGTTAAAATGGCAGGTTTTGGTGGACAGGGAGTGTTGAGTCTGGGTCTTACTCTGGCTCAAGCTGCCTGCAAAGATCGAAAGCACGTATCCTACTATCCGTCCTACGGCCCTGAGCAGCGGGGTGGAACGGCCCATTGCACAGTGATCATAGATGGACAGGACATAGGCTCGCCCTATGTTCACTATAACGATGTATTGGTGGCTTTCAACCGTCCAGCCCTTAACAAATTTTCGGATCGGGTTAAAGATGGTGGTTACATTATTTATGACTCCGAAGTAGGTGAATTTGATCCACCCAAAGGTGTTAAGGCCATTGGTGTGCCAGCTTTTAAAATTGCCAAGGATAATGGAGTTAAGAAGGCGGGGAACACCGTAATGTTGGGAGCTATAATGGAACTGGGCCTATTAGAACTTCCCCCTGACGTATTCAAAAGTGCCATAGAACATACCTTTCATCGTAAGCCACAGCTGATAGGGGTCAATTTGAAAATACTGGAAGCAGCAGCCAAATGGACTCATGATAATCTGGTAAAGGAATAAAACTCCTTACATTCCTTTTTTAAGGAAAACATGGGAGATATAGGTTTTATTGGGATCTTAAATCACTTATGAAAAACAATCCTGCAGATTCAAAGAAATATGGAGATTTTTTATGAGCACCATAAGGATTTTATCATGGAATGTAAACGGTATTAGGGCTGTCCACCGGAAAGGCTTTAAAAAATGGGTATTAAATGATAAACCCGATGTTTTATGCTTGCAAGAAACTAAAGCAACATTGAAACAATTCCCTAAGGATATACGTAATATGGATGATTACCATCTTTATACCTCAGAAGCAGAAAGAAAGGGGTACAGTGGGGTGGCTACCTACACCCGTTTAAAACCGGAAAAAGTGGGTCATGGATTGGGCATCAGCAAATTTGACCAGGAAGGACGAACCCTCATCACTGACTACGGGGAATTTGTACTTTTTAATATCTATTTTCCCAATGGTAAGATGTCTGAGGAAAGGTTACGGTATAAGTTAGACTTTTATGACTCTTTCTTAGTTTACGCTGACCAGTTGAAGGATGAAGGGCGTAACATCGTGGTATGCGGGGATGTGAATACTGCCCATAAAGAGATAGACTTAGCTAGGCCTAAGGAGAACTCGAAGGTTTCAGGATTCTTACCGGTGGAGCGTGAATGGATGGACAGGTTTTTAAGCCACGGTTACGTGGACACCTTCCGTGAGTTTAATAAAGAACCGGAACAATATACTTGGTGGAGTTACCGCACCCGGGCCCGGGAGAGGAATGTGGGGTGGCGTCTAGATTACTTCTTCGTGAATCAGGAGTTTATGAGTCAGGTGAAGAATGCCTACATCATGTCTGATGTGATGGGTTCTGATCATTGTCCAGTGGGGTTGGAAATCAAAATTAAAGAATGATTTGATGTTCAAAGGGAAAATGTCCTCAGCATAAGGTAATTAAGGTTTCATATTGCATAAATGATGTATAAACTTTCTATCTCTACGTTTTGGAGCTTATCAAAACATTTCACGAATCATATCCATGCCACTTTCACCCATTTCTACACTTTTCATTTTTTTGGGGATATTCAGTAGAAGTTTTTCATGATCCTTTTCTTCCACCTTACGATTAGATTCATCCTATACATCAGCAAGTCAATGAGAATTGATGGAGAGTTCTTCCATTGGCGGCCCTACCATTTTACTTGTATGATGCTTGAAGAAGCTATATGCCAACTATTTGTTTGAAGCTAAGCATATAAACAAATAGTACACTGCTGATCTTCGCACAAAACAGTTGGGATCTGCAAGATTATAGGTTTATTTATCGAGCTTTTTAAGATAAATTTAAAGTTTAGGTTGAAGGTATAAAATAATTGATTCATCATTCATCATTTGTATCTCAGAAACAGGAGAACAATGAAGATCCTATGGAACTAAAATGATGTAATGATTTTTATGATTAGGGTGATAGTGAAGAAGATGAAAAACTATGAGCTAATTAACTCCTAAAATAAACAATTTAACTGTTAAGTAATGTACAAAGTTCAAATATGAACTTTTTTAATTTGTAAAATTAGAAAAAAATGAGAAAGGTGAATACATTTTTTTTAGAATGGATAAAAACTGTATAGTGTAGTTGAAAAAAATTATGGAATCAAAGTTTAAAAATTTTTTAACACATAAAAACAAGCAATATCTGGATAAATTATTTCATGTGACTTCACGAGGGATGCTATGAATTATCAAGGATTAGCCAGAAAATTTTTAGAATCACAGGATATAAATATAGGGGATCGCATTTTAATCAAAAAAAGAGATTTAGAATACCAGGGAATGTTGTTGGACCGGGCTGAAGATGCTGATGATCAACATATCGTAATAAAACTGGATAATGGATATAATATTGGTATTAATATATCTGAAACTAGTTTAGAGCTCCTTGAAAGGGGTGATGCTCCTAAAATTGAGTTTGCCCCACTGGAATTTCAGAAAGATCCAGAAAAAATGGATATATCAATCATTTCTACTGGAGGAACCGTGGCCTCCATTATTGACTACAAAACTGGGGCTGTTCACCCTGCATTCACTGCTGAAGATCTTTTAAGAGCCACACCGGAGCTTCTGGATGAGGCCAACATAAAGGGTAAGGCCATAATGAACATTCTAAGCGAAAACATGCAGCCGGATTATTGGGTAGAAACCGCCCGTTCCATTGCTGATGAAATTAACCAAGGAGCCCAGGGAGTGGTGGTAGCTCATGGAACCGATACCATGCATTACACGTCAGCGGCCCTGAGTTTTATCCTGGAAACACCAGTGCCAGTTATTTTAACCGGTGCTCAGCGGAGTTCTGACCGACCATCCTCTGATGCCTTTTTGAACCTCATGAATTCGGTGACTGCAGCTCGATCAGACCTATCTGAGGTGATGGTCTGTATGCATGCCAATGAGAATGATAACTACGCCTATCTGCACCGGGGAACCAAGGTGAGGAAGATGCACACCAGCCGTAGAGATACCTTCCAGAGTGTCAACAGCTCCCCCTTGGCAAGAATTCAAGAGGGCAGGGTCAAAGTCATGGACCAATATTACTCCTATAAAAAACGTGGAGAATACAAATTAGAAGTTAATGATTCGCTAGAACCAAAAATTGCATTAATAAAGATATTTCCTGGCGTATCTGGGGATCTTGTTGATTACCATATTGATAAAGGTTATCAGGGGCTGGTGTTAGAAGGAACAGGTCTAGGGCACTGTCCCGAGGATGTGATGCCCTCCTTGCATAGGGCTGCTGATGAAGAAATCCCGGTGGTGATGACCTCCCAGTGTCTATACGGCAGAACTAATCTCAACGTTTACAGTAGCGGTCGCCAACTCCTTAAGGCAGGGGTTATTCCTTCTGGGGACATGCTCCCGGAAACAGCTTATGTGAAACTCATGTGGGCTATGGGGCAGACCCGGGACCGAGATGGGGTTAAGAGAATCATGGAAAGCAATTTGAGGGGAGAATTAAGTGATAAATCCTCCAGTCAACATTTTTTAAAAGATTACGGAGAATAGAGAAGCCCGTATTGGTAATTAACTTTATAAATGGTGATTAAGATGGATTACGATGAATTGGGCCTCAAAATGGGCCTGGAGATACATCAACAACTCGACACCAAGACCAAGTTATTCTGTCCATGTGAATGTGAGTTAACTGATAAAAAACCTGAATATCGGATATTAAGAAACTTAAGACCCACCCAAAGTGAACTGGGGAAGATTGACCGGGCTGCATTTGAAGAATCCCGTCGTAAACTAACTTTCCTCTATGATACTTATTCCCACTACACTTGCCTGGTGGAATCTGATGATGAGCCACCCCATCCCCTTAACCAGGAGGCACTGGAAATTGGACTGGTCATAGCATCACTTTTAAATATGAACGTGGTGGATGAGTTCCACACCATGCGCAAACAGGTTATTGATGGTAGTAACACTGGAGGATTTCAGAGAACTGGTTTAGTAGCCACTGATGGCTACCTGAACACTGAATATGGGAAGGTGGTTATAGAGAACCTCTGCCTAGAAGAAGATGCTGCTCGACGTATGGGGCAGAAAAGGGGCATGATAGAATTCCGCCTGGACCGGCTGGGAATCCCTCTATTGGAGATCACTACCGACCCCTCCATGAAACATCCCCAGCAGGTGCGGGAAGTAGCATACCAGATCGGCCAGGTGCTGCGCAGCACCAGGGTGAAAAGGGGATTGGGAACTATACGCCAGGATCTTAATATTTCCATCACTGAAGGGGCTAGGGTAGAGATTAAAGGTGTCCAGGACCTGGATCTGATGCCTCGTATGGTGGAGAACGAAGTTAAAAGGCAAATTAATCTTTTAAAAATTCGTGATGAACTTAAACGACGTGGGGCACAAGTATCTGATGAAATACATGATTTGAGTCACCTGTTCCAGGAGACAGAATCCAAAATTATTTTCAATGCAATCAATAAGAAGGGAAAAGTCTTAACCATAAAACTTAAAGGTTTTAGGGGTTTAATTGGTAAAGAAGTCCAGCCTGGCCGGAGATTCGGCACGGAACTGGCGGGATATGCCAAAAAAATGGGTGTGGCCGGTATATTCCACACCGACGAACTACCAGCCTACGGCATCACTTCCCAGGAAGTGGAAAGAGTTAATGAATTCCTGGATCTAGATGAATATGATGCATTTATCCTAGTGGCAGATGAAGAAGAAAGATCCAGAAACGCACTCCTGGAGGTACAAAGAAGAGCCAAAGCTGCCCTTATAGGGGTTCCTGAAGAAACTCGTAAGTCCCTGGACGATGCTAACACCGAGTATCTCCGGCCTTTACCCACTGCTAGTCGCATGCACGTTGAAACCGATATCCCGGCCCAGATGATATCATCAGAACTGTTGGAAAAGGTCAGATCAAACTTGCCGGAGCTTCCTGCCGAGAAGAAGGAAAGAATTATCGCAGAATATGGATTGAGTGAAGATCTGGCAATCCAGTTAGTTAGACAGAATAGATCAGACCAATTCGAAGAACTAATAGGATGTTGTGAACTGGATCCAACTATAATTGCCTCAACCTTAGCATATTCATTAAAAGAACTAAAAAGAGAAGGATTAAAAGTGGATGAACTGTCAACTGCAGTTTTTATGGAAATTTTTAAACTGGTGGGGCATGGTAAAATTACTAAAGAAGCCATCAGCCCCGTCATCAGAAAAGTGGCAGAAGAATCTGTAACTCCAGAAGATGCCGCAAGAATGCTTCATCTAATAATGCTATCAGAAAAGGATGTTAAAAATATTGTTCAGAAGATCGTTGCTTCCCAGGAAGAGATGGTTAAGGAACGGGGATCAGCAGCCACAGGTCCCTTGATGGGAATGGCCATGAAGGAATTGAAGGGTAAAGCTGATGGTAAACTGGTTAACAAACTCCTCAGGGAAGAAATTAACAAAATCAGGAGTAGGTGACTAAGTATGGGGGTGTATGATCTGGTTATTGTTGGAGCAGGACCAGCAGGATTAACTGCCGCTATTTATGCCGGTAGACAGGGAATGAAAGCCATCATCCTGGAGATGATGATTGGTTCAGGATCAGGGTACATGGTACCAGCCATGGAGAATTATCCAGGTTTCGAAAAGATCTCTGGAAAGAATTTACTGGAGATCATAAAAAAACAGGCCGAAGAACATGTAATCATAAAGAACATGGAAGAAGTTAAGGATATAACCGTTTTAAACAACAAGAATTTAGAGATCATCACCTCTAAAGGCGAATATCGAAGTCGTGCCGTGATCATATCCACAGGCAGCCGTCATCGAAGACTCAAAGTGCCTGGAGAAATAGAATTCATAGGAAGGGGAGTTTGTTACTGTGCCACTTGTGATGGGCCCCTCTACAAGGGAAAAGATGTTATGATGATTGGAGGTGGAAACGCAGCAGTCCAGGAAGCCTTGTACCTAGAGAGCATGGGATGTAAAGTTACCATAGTGCACCGGCGGGATGAGCTAAGGGCTGAAAAGTATCTGCAGGAAAAGTTGAAAGAAAAAAATATTCCCATTATTTGGGACTCCGTGGTGGAGGAAATTAAGGGGGATGCAGCTGTCGATGAGGTGGTACTATATAATCGGAAGGAAGATGTCCATGTGGTGGTGGAAACTTCCGGAGTATTTATAGCCATAGGTGAAGAACCGCTCAATGAGGTGGCAAAAAGTGCCGGGGTAGAGTTAGATGGAAAAGGATATATCAAGGTGGATAAATTCCAGCGCACCAGTATCCCCGGGCTCTACGCTGCAGGTGACATCACAGGCGGCATAAAACAGTGGGTGGTGGCCTGTTCAGAGGGAGCGGTGGCGGCACTATTTGCCCACAAGGATAATATGGATTAATGTATAAGATTTGGGGATTACATTTGGCAAAAAAATAGAACTAAATGGGTATATGGTGAATAATCCCCTCAAGATGCATATATTATCCGGAAAACGGGATAACTTAGAACCCGAATTTTTCTTCAAACTCAAGAAAATCAATCAAGAACTATCTAAATGAAGGCTAAAGCATATTTTGGGCCTGCAGGCAACCCAATTGGATTCACTGGACCGACAGTGGAAGTTTGTGACTATATCCATAGTATAGGGCTTGATGCCTATGAATACCAAGCCACATACGGAGTGCGTATTAAGAAGCAGTCTGCCCGGGAGTTGGGAGTCAACGCCCAGGAGAATGGGGTAATGATCTCCATGCACGCACCTTACTACATAAACTTGTCCTCACCCAAGGAGGATGTGCTGGAAAGGTCTGTGCAGCGCTTGGTGCAGTCTGCCCGGGCTGCAGAGTGGATGGACGCCTATCGTATCGTATTCCACCCCGGCTTTTACACATCATATTCCCCTGAAGAGGCGCTTAAAAGATGTAAAAATACCATTGAAGCATTGTTGGAAAAACTGGATGGTCTGGGTGTGACTAAATTTACCTTCGGGCCGGAGACCACCGGTAAGAGATCCCAACTAGGAAGCCTGGAAGAAATAATAGATATATGCCAGTCGTTTGAACATTTTCAGCCAACGGTAGACTTTGCCCATGTACATGCCAGAAATCAGGGATGTTTAAAAGATGTAGATGACTATCACCGTATATTCACAAAATTAGAGGATGGATTAGGGATTAATATCTTGCACTCCCACTTTACTAAAATCGAGTACACAGGGGCTGGGGAAAGGCGGCATCATGTTTTAATGGAAGAAAAATATGGCCCACCACTGGAGCCATTGCTAGAATCTATTCTGGAATGTGGTTGGCTGGTCACAGTTATCTGTGAAAGTCCCTTACTGGAGAAGGATGCACTTCTAATGAAAGCGATGTATGAATCAATGCCCTAAATATCCTGAAGGTGATTAAATTTCAATCACGAATGAGCAGTAACCACTCCCCATAGCGTGACATTCTACTTCCTGGACCTTGGCCTCTTTTTCATAGTATCTGCTGAATATGGCTTCTAATATTCCTGTATCGAAAGCACAAGCGGGTCGATTTAGTTGGGGCAGTCCACTGCATTCAAAACAGTCTTTTACATTGATAATCAAAGGTTTCGTGTTTTTAACTTCCAGTTTTCCCAGATTGTGGGTATCCCAGAATCGGACGATATTTTGTAAAAATTGTTCTTCAGTGGGGCTCTTTAGTTGGTCGTATAGCACTTCACCCACACTTAAACCGGCATCGTGCAGGATGGGGTCGATATTCACGCCCTGGTTCATGAGGGAAACCCGGATGGTGTGGAATATGAGTCGGTAGAATTCGAAGGGATTGTTTTCACTTTTAATGTAACGATTTATGTGTTCTTTAAGATCTTCTTCCATGTTCCGCCGGTGGAGCTTTCCCACGTAGCCAGATTTGATGAAGAAAATCTTTTTCCGGGCGTCGGTGGGATGTGGTCGGGATCCGATTATTCCCTCCTGTGATAGTTCCTTGAGATGGCCTGAAACAGTTGATTTAGCCCGGCCCGATAGTTTCACGATTTCGTCAAAGCTCAGATCCTTTTCTCGAAGTATAGATAATATTTTAACCCGTAAAGGACTTTTAATTACCTGTAAACCCTCTGATGTAGAGAATATTTCCATTTCATAGCTATGACTGTTTTGTTCCTGATATTTGGCCATCTTATTATCCCTGCTTTTCTCCATGGTCAGTTAGCTTTGATGAGTTAGTGTTTATCGCATCTAAAACAATAATCCGTGTCCCGGTTGGTCTTGAAAGTTTTTCCACATCCTTTACAAGTTACTTCTTTGAGTTCAGATTTTTTATCCACAATTTCAAGGGAACAGGAACATTTCCACCCCATTTTTCCTTTCAGGGCTTGTTCAAATGCTCTTTCATCAAAATCTTCATCAGACATTTCTTTCCTCCTTTTCACAACAGTTTGGTTTCTTCAAGGGGTTTGGGAACTTTAACCACCAAAAATCGGAGGACCCCTTCGCTTTCATTGTACCAGCAGTGCGGAATACGGGCAGGGCTGTCAATGAGGGTGTCCTTGGATACTTCTTGTTTCTCATCACCTACTTCTACTATACCCGTGCCTTCTAATACGTAGAAAAAAACGTCCACCGGGGTTATGTGCCTGATGAGTTTTTCACCAGGTTGTAGGGTGATGTGCACGGTCACGGCATGTTCCGTATCATATAGTTTTCTTGCATCCACCTTATGGGGAGTGTCGACTATGGGCATCTCCTTGGTTTTAACGATTTTCATACAATCAACTCATGTAGATCTTATTATAAGGAATTGGTTTTTCAAGAAGAAAAATGGGGTTATGACCCCATTATTTTCTTGATATCTTCTTCTGGGTCCCCGATTGGTGTCAGGCCATAGTTTTCCACCAAAACATTTATAATATCTTCATTAGCCCAACCCGGCAGTATGGGTCCTATGTACATGTTTTGGATGTTCAGGGCCAAGAGACTCCATAGGATGGCTGCTGCCTTTTGTTCCATCCAACTAAGGATCAGGGTTAGTGGTAGTTCGTTAAGTTCAACTCCGAATAGTTCGGTGAGTGCCACTGCTATATCAATGGCTACTATGGCATCGTTACACTGACCCAAGTCGATGAGTCTGGGCACCCCTTCAATATCTCCCAGATCCATATCGTTGAATCGGTACTTTCCACAAGCCAAGGTGAGTACCACGGTGTCTTGGGGCAGTTTTGCTACGAACTCGGTGTAGTACTTGGCTTGGGGTAGTGGGGAGTCACAGCCGCCCACCAGGAAGAATCTTTTGATCTTTCCGGCTTCCACCAGTTCCTTAATTTTAGGAGCCAGGGAAAGCACGGTGGATGCACCGAATCCGGTGGTTAAAACTGTTTTACGTGGTTCTTCTTCTAGATCACCAAGTTCCAGGGCTTTTTCAATCACGGGGGTGAAGTCGTTGTCTTCGATGTGTTGCACTCCTGGTAGTTGGGCCACTCCACTGGTGAACATCCTTTCTTTGTATTCGTCTTTGGGTAAAAGTACACAATTAGAGGTTCCAAGAATGGCCACTGGATACTTGGCGAAGGTTTTTTTCTGGTCAAACCAGGGTCCGCCGAGTTGACCCACTAGATGTGTGTATTTTTTCAGTCCGGGGTATCCATGGGCGGGTAACATTTCTGAGTGGGTGTAAACGTTTATTCCTTTTCCTTCAGTCTGTTTTAATAGATCTTCCAGATTTTTGAGGCTGTGTCCAGTCACCAGAATTCCTGGGCCTTTAAACGCACCCACCGGAACTTCAGTAGGAACGGGTTCACCGTAGGTTTCTATGTGGGCTTTTTTGAGAAGTTGCATGGTTTTGATGTTCATGTGACCTGCTTCCAGAGCCAGGTCCACGAAGTTACCTGCATCGAAGTTAACGTTGGTGAGGGTGGAGAAGAAACTTTTCTCTAGGAAGGCATCCACTTCGTCATCACTGTAACCCAATTCTCGGGCATGGTAGAGGTAAGCTGATATCCCCTTAATTGCGAATAACAAGTTATCCTGTAAACGAGCCACGGTGGGTTCTTTTCCACAGACTCCCTTAACTGTACATCCCGTGCCCCTGGCAGTTTGAGAACACTGGTAACAGAACATGTCTAGAGTTTCTTTCTTGCTTTTCGTTTCTTTGGGTTTTTCTTCTTCTACAGGCACGAACTGGTCTTTTCCCACACCACAGAGGGGACATAGCCAGTCGTCAGGCAAATCCTCGAAGCTGGTTCCGGGTTCTGCACCACTCTCTGGGTCTCCTTTTTCAGGGTCATAGATATAATCACATATCACGCATCGAAATTTTTGCATACTTATCACCATTTTTTTGTTCGGCATAAGCCGAATGTTCTGTTATATCCGAACAATCTATATATAAATCTTGTGGTTCCAACTATTATATACCACTAAAGAGAATTTTCTTTGGAGAAAAGAACTTGGGGAAAATATTTATCTTGGCTTATCAAGAAATAAAAGTAAATTCTAAATTTTGTTCATGGATTAAACTAAGTTTAACGCTTAAAAAATATATCGGCAGGTATTCTATTTGAAACTTAACAACATAACTCCAGATTCCGTATTATCAGACCAAAAAAAATTAAGCAATTGTGAAGAAACTAAAAAAGAGTGTAAATTAGTGGTTTTGCAATCCATTGGCTATCCATTTCTGTGCAACTTGGTGGAGAGTCCTAAAATTGAAATCTTCGATAAAGAACTTTTCGAA
This sequence comes from Methanobacteriota archaeon, assembly GCA_029556335.1. GTDB lineage: Archaea > Methanobacteriota > Methanobacteria > Methanobacteriales > Methanobacteriaceae > Methanobacterium. The sequence continues at coordinate 14,075 of JAKQFA010000041.1, read as the reverse complement.
CTCTACGCTCAGGATCAGTGGGATGGATTCACAGCAAACGAGGGTTCTTTCCTGTTTGACCAGAAACTGTTACCTGATTTTGCATTTAAAATAATTAAAGCCCATCCTGAAAATTCACGAATCACCAAAAACACCAACATATTGCTGATGGAACTTCCTGAAGTTCGTGAAATAAAACGAGTTGAAAGTAAAATCCTAATGGAGGATGTAATTGGCCAAGAACGAGCCAAAACTAAGTGCAAGATCATCATGAAGTATCTGCAGGACCCAGAAATATTTGGGGAATGGGCGCCTAGAAATGTTCTATTTCATGGTTTTCCTGGAACCGGTAAGACCATGCTAGCCAAATCCCTTTCAAGTGAGCTTAAAATCCCGTTATTCATGGTTAAAGCTACCACTCTGATTGGAGAGCATGTTGGCGATGGAGCCCGGCAGATACATGACTTATTTGAAATGGCAGCCAGTTGTGCACCTTCGGTGATCTTCATCGACGAGATAGATGCCATAGGCCTGGACAGACGCTATCAATCCCTTCGAGGGGATGTTTCTGAGGTGGTAAATGCTCTCCTCACAGAGATGGATGGAATAAGCCCCAACCTGGGAGTGGTAACCATTGGTGCCACTAACAATCCGCCCCTTCTGGATCAGGCATTGCGGAGTCGATTTGAAGAGGAGATTGAATTCACCCTACCTGATGAATCGGAAAGATTATCCATCCTGGAACTGTACTCCGTCTCCCTGCCATTGGAAGTGGATGTTGATCTTAAAAAATTAGCTGCAATTACCCGGGGAATGTCTGGACGAGATATTAAGGATAGAATCCTAAAAATTGCTTTACATAAAGCTTTTTCATGCGATGATGATGTTTTGACCTGGAAACACATTGAATATGCCCTTAAACATCATGAAAAAGATAAAAAAGAGCCCAAAGAGATGTATGCTTAACATCTCATTTTTTTCTATGTCAAAAGTTTAAATTTATCCATTGCTAAAAAGGCGCTCAACAACTTCTAAAGTACTTTTATCATCTTTTTCCGCGGCAATTTTTATATTCTTGATGATACCCGAGAATATGCGATCCACTACAACCCGACTCAAGTCGTCCACCACTTTTTCCTGGCCATTGATATCCCCCATCATTCTCAAGGCCTTTTTTGTTTCTTTGATTCTCATTTTTTCCGCTTGGTTGCGGATACTTGAGATCAGTGGTTCCACTTCCAGGTGTTTAAGGGATCTTCTTAGAAGAACTAATTCTTCTCCAATAATAGCTTCAGCAGCTTTAGCTTCATTTTCTCGCATCTGAAGATTTTCACGTGCAATTCCCCTCAGATCATCAATATTGTAAAGCCGTACTCCTAGTTCTGCCACCCGTTCATCGATATCCCGGGGATTAGCAATATCCACCATCACCATTTTACCCAGGGTTTCTACTGGAACAGCTTCCTTGAGCTTTTCATAGGTTATTATGGGGTGTGGTGCTCCAGTGGCGCTGATCACTACATCAGCATCATACAGAGCTTCTGCTAAACGATCAAAATAGATAGCTGAACCTCCCAATTCCTTTGCCAGGCACAATGCCCGATCATGGGTACGGTTAGCCACTACTATAGCTTTAAGCCTTTTAACTACCAGGGCCTTAGCCACCAGGGTGCCCATTTGTCCGGCTCCGATAACCAGCACCTTTTTGCATTTAAGATCACCATGCACATGTTCAGCCAGCCTCACCGCTGCTGATCCAATGGAAACTGCCCCTTCATTGATGTGAGTTTTTTTTCGGACAAGCTGGCCCACGTGGATGGCTTTGGTAAACACGTTGTTTAGTATGGGCCCACAACTGCCTGCTTTAATGGCCTGTTTTTGAGCATCCCTGAGCTGACCCAGAATCTGGTCCTCACCAACAATCATGGATTCCAAGCCAGATGCTAACCTTAAAACATGTTCTAAGGCTTCATCATCTTTTTTAACCACTAAATCGCCCCAGTGGTAATTTAGATCACATTTATCTATTACCAGATACATTTCCTGGCGATTACATGTTTTTATCTGGAGATACTCGTTCACAGAGTGGTTTTGATTAATTTCCTGAAAAATACCCTCCATGTGCTGATTCAACTGTTCCATCTGACTGATTTCAGCTGTTTTATGGTCGATCCTGATATTAAGAATCACGATATCTCCTCGTTGGACCTGGTGGGCTTAGATTCAGAGTCTAATTCTATAATGTGGGCTACTCTTTCTTGTGCTGCCAACAAATTTCCCTCTGCCAATAGTTTTTTAATATATTCATCATCTAGTATCTGGTATAGTAACTGGCGACGATCCTTCTGATTATGGAGTTGGCCTTTTAGTTTTTCCCGGGTGAAATGCTGTAACTCTAACTGCAGTACATCCTCCTGATTTATTACTTTTTGTATTTTTTTTCTTAACTGCCGGGCCATGAGGGGGCTTTTTCCCTGGGTAAAAATGCATATCTGCACATCTCCTATAAAAAAGGAAGATGGAACGATCATGTTTCCATATTCTGGTTTATCTGCCCGGTTTAAAAGTTTTCCAGCAGACATTTCCCCAATTTCCTGGTTCAGTGCTTTGTCGCCACTGGCCACCACCACCAAGTCCGCCCAGTCCACCAGCTCTTCCCACTGGTGGAGGGGTTTCTCCAGGGCACCCTTGGATTTTAAGTCATCAGAAACTCTTCCACCAGTTATGATGACTTGTGCATCGGCATCCAGGAATCTTCTGGCTCTCCTTTCTCCCACTTCCCCAGCACCAATCACCAGCACGTGCCAATCTGTCATATCCAGGAATAAAGGAGTCCATCCCATCCTATTGCTCCAAATTCTTCATTTGAAGAAGTTTCATGGCCATTCTAAGGTCGTTTCCACACTCCTGTAAGGTTTGACGGGCTTCATCTTCCGAAACATTAAAGGCTTCTGCAAGTCCTTTAACCTTTTCTTCTGCACTAGATTCAGTTTTCCCCACTAATTTTTCGGATAACTCTTTTTTCAGTTCTAAATATTCATCATTAGACATGTTGATCCTGCGCATTACCATATCTCGCAGGGGACAGGGTTTGGAAGGTTTACAACACCACACCAGGGATCCGAAGCAAGTTCCCTCTCCATGACCTAGTCGAGTTTTTCTCCCGAAATCTTCTTTGATGTCCACGTACTCTTGTGGAGTTATCTTTGCATCTTCAAGGGTGTGTAAGATGGGACAGGGTTTAACTGGGGGACAACAAAAGGTCAATGCTCTTTTATCCCCTCCTCTACATACATGCGACGGCGAATCAGCCCAGGCCATCCTAATCCTCCTTTAGCATCTTTTCTTTTTCACTTGGGCTCAGATCTTCCACTATGTCTTCGGGTTTTCCTTGCTTGAGAATCTTTCCCCCCCTCATCAGTGCGGCCCGATCACATACATGCAGCACGAAATCCATGTCGTGAGATATAATCAGGAAGGTTTGGTTAAGTTCTTCCCGGGCTTTGTGGATGGAATCAGTCACCTGTACTCTGGTCATGGGATCCATAGTACCGGTGGGTTCATCTAAAATAACTACATTTGGTTCTTTAATAAGAACTTGGGCGATTGCCACGCGGTGGCGTTCCCCTCCACTTAATTCATCAGGATATTTCTTTAAAATATTTTCAGCATAGTTTTCATCAAATCCAACCGCATTTAAGACATAAGCAGCCTTCATCCTGGCGAATTCTGCAGGTAAATCCAGACTGATGGCTTCGGTAAGGTTGCCAAGGACGTTTCGATGTGGGTATAGGCTGTATTCCTGGTGAAGTATTCCCAAGTACGGCTTCACTCTTCCCCTACCAAAAGGACCCTTCTCAGTCATATCTATCCACTGATCCCCCAGGCGGATCTCAATCATACCGCTGCTGGGATCGGTTAAACCGTACAGTATGCGTGATAAAGTGGTCTTTCCACCACCACTTAAACCGACCACCCCAAATATCTCGCCTTCATCAACAGTGAGGCTCACACCATCAACAGCTTTAATAACTCCTCTTTCTATGGAGTAGTAATGTTTTTTAACTCCTTCCATCCGGACTATAGGTCCTCCGGCCTTGAATTCTTCGGTTTTTTCAGGTAAGGGTACTTGATCCAAGAATTTCTGCACTACGGTTTCAGGGTCCCCTTCCTCTACTACTTCACCCTTTTCTAACCATATAACTTGGGTGGAAAGTTTTTTCATCACTTCTGGCCAGTGAGAGGTAATGATCATGGTGGTTCCCTGTTGCACCACTCCTTCGATGAGAGCGTCGTGTATAGCCTCAGCAGTTTTAGGATCTAGGGTACCGGTTGGTTCGTCAGCTAAGAAAATCATGGGCTCCTTGGCTATCTGCCGCGCCAGAACTACCCGTTGTTTTTCTCCTCCACTGAGATCCCGGGCGATATGGGTGATGCGGTGAGTCATTTGAGCCATATCTAAAAGTTCTATGGCCATGTAGGTACTTTCTTCTTCTTCATGTCCCTCTATCGATTTCAAAACATTGTCAATTACAGTATCGTCCTCGTAAAGGGCGAATGTTCTCTGTAACATTATGGAAATTCTTCTTTTAATGGCAGCGAATATTAATCGGTCACAATTCCAGAAGTCAACAGTTTGTACTTGGAAATCACAGCCACATCCGCATTCTTTTCCGTCATAAGAAGGTGCTTCCACCCGGAAACAACTGGGACAAAATGCTACGGTATATTTTATGCTACCTTCATCTGGGCGATAATCCTTCATTCCCCTTAACATGTTAATAAGAACGGATTTACCTGCACCACTCTTTCCCAAGATGCCTAGTACTTCTCCTTCCTCTATTTTGACATTTAAGTTTTTTAGGACCTTCACGCCATCAAAAGACTTGGTGACATTTTCTAGTTCTATAAAAGACATGCAACCACCTTGATGATTTATAATGAATATATATTCTAATCAGTTCGTGATTATATAAATAATATTTACTAATCATTTCTATTATAAACTTTGACGTTTATATCCGTGAAAGTTCAAAGTTCAAACTCCCTCCAATAGCTGCCCTGGCTATGGATATACCATCAGCTCCAGCATTTAACATTTCATGGGCAGATACAACATCTTTAATACTATTGTTACCTATGATAAAAACTGAAGTGTTTTCTTTAATAGAACGTATAATATTTAAATCAGCTGAATTAGATCCAGGAAGCATAGCATCAACATGAATATAATTTGCACCTGAACGTTCCACTGCTTCTGCCACTTCCACTTCATTAACTCCTGGAACATTGGCCCTTATCTTAACTGAAACCATAGATTTCGCCTTTTGGGTTATTTCTCGAAGATATTCTTCTAAACGGGAGACGTCCCGGAGCATGGCTTGGCCGCATCCCAGGTTGGTAATTTCCTTCTGACGGCAATGGGCGTTAACTTCCACCACCTGCACTCCGCGGATCTTCGAAACCTCAACAATTGGTTCAGTTGTAACTGATCTCAGATTGACCGAAATAAAGCCTCCAAACTCCTCTTGGATTATTTTAACCTGATCTTCCAGGTAGGGTATGAGTAATTCCTCCTCCACCAAAAACTCTGGCCTTCCCCGGGATAGAATTTCGCGCCCGGCTTGGATGGTGGGGGGGTCGACATTGTAACCCCCCAGGGTTACCATATCAAATCCTTCCCTGGAAATATCCCGGCAAAAGGCACCGTCGGTAATGCCCGCCATGGGCGCTAGTACTATCAATTAATGCACCTATAATGTGGGTTTGAAGAAAAATAAATATTTAGTTTATGTATTATTCCTTCATCACATGAACCAATTTGTAGGTGAAACCACCCCTTATCTCTTCCAAAGCTAGATCTGCTAGATTAGCAGCTTTTTCAGCATTGGGAGCTTTTCCAACTCCTGCTTTAAGGGCAATGTTAATTTCATCCTCAATTTCTTCGATGATCTTCAATATTCCCTCAGGATCAAGACCATTGCAGGGGGACATGAAGTTGTCACCGCCTATGAAAAATAAGAGAGAACCTTTTTCGATTAACTTCTTCATTAAAAAGTGTTGAACACGATTAACAATAAAAGATGTGTCATAGGCAGGAATAATGTCCGTTAAAGAGTTGGTAATGCCATTGATGTCTATATGGGCAATCTGTACGAAGCTTTCATCAGAATTAACCATGCCATCGATGGCCAATATCTCCTTGCGATTCTCATTTTGAGCTCCCCCATACTTCTGCAGGGCTGCACTAGCTTTTCTCTGGGCCTCATAAGGAGTTTCAGCTGCCCCAATACCCATACTCACTGTGATGGGGTAGCGGTTTCCAATGGATTTTTGAATTCGGAGATGTTCCTCGGCTCCCACTCCATTGGTTACTGCCAGCATGTTATCGAAGCGGGTGAAAAAGACCAAACCACTGTTAGCAGCGAATTGGCGCTGAATATCTGCGTAAAGTTCTGATTGCAAAATTTGAAGATCTGCTTCGGCCCGTGGAGAAGGAGTGACAGTCCAGGGACCATAGTTATCAATTTGAATCAAAGTCATTTGTATCATAAAATTTCACCCAAAAATCATCCTCGCTAACTTCACCTTGTCTTGTTGGTTGTTCATCTTGGTCTGAGTTACCACAACCTCAGTTATTAGTTTTTCTATTATATCTTTGTAATGGGCATCGATATTATCTATTACAAATTTGTCTAGGAAATCCTGGTAAATACGGGCAACTCCTAGACAGGACACTTCGTATCCCAGTGCAGCCATGAATTTTGCTGCTGGGCCGCTAACTGGTCGATCACCGATAATAGGAGAAATCGCCACTACATAAGCATTCTTAAGAGCTTTCATAACGCCTTTAGTTGATATTATGGGTCCAATTGAGGTTATGGGATTTGACGGCCCTACTAAAACCATTTCTGAATTTTTTATAGCTTCTATAACTCCCGGAGCCGAGTCAACTTGTTCATAATTTATATCCAAGACGTGGGGACGGCCCTGTTTTTCCACCAGGAATTGGTGGAAATCCATCTTACCTTCTGTGGTTTGGATGGTTAAATTGGAATCCTGGTCACTCATGGGCAAAATTTTTGATTTGATTCCTAATCTTTCTTTTTGGATTTCAACAGCCTCAGAGAGGGGATGTTTATTCATTAAAATCGTTTTTTGAATTTTTATGCCACGATCCTCATCACCTATTCGCAGAATTTCAGGGCACCCCATACGTTTTAGAGTATCGTGGGTTACGAAGGTGTCACCTTCAATTCCATACCATGTTTCCTGGTTAATCATCCCGGCCAGGGTGTACATTACGGTGTCCAGGTCAGCTGCCACGTAAACTCCTGAGAAATATTCATTTTCCAGTGTGTTCACAATTACGGTGACATCTGCAGGGTCGATGATTTCCACCATCCCCTGCAGTAGTTTAGGAGTTCCGGTTCCACCGGAGAAGACAGTAATCATTGTATCGCGATGGTCTTATGTAATAGGATAATTATTTAATTAACTCTTTCCTATTCCAAAAACTATATGTGATGAACATTCAATTCTCGTAAAAGCCGATCCCTTTCTTCTTTTAATTTGGATAGAAGCTCGGGATTGCAAGAATCCTCCTTCTCTAGGAAGGCTATAGTGGTGGTTATCGCTTGTAGATTGGTTTCCATCTGGTTAACAGGCATATTTACACTCCTTTCTCGAATATTATATTAAATTTAGTTATTTCCTAAATACATCATATTTTTTTGGTCTAATAAGGGATTTGGCCTTCGATGAATCATTTTGAAGATAACTGAAGTAGTCGACTCCCCTTATTAAAACTACGGGAAGTCCTTCATGGGCTTGACCCATAACAATTGATGCTGCTGCTGATAGTTCATCGGCAACAGCGATGGTGGTGGTTTGAAGTTTTCGACCATAAAGATCAGTTTCTCCTCGACGATCCCATAGTGGGTCCATTCCGGAGATTCCAATGGCCACGCCGACAGCTCCTTCTCTAAATGCTCTACCCTGGGTATCCGAAATCACCACAGCCACCTTTTTACCAGTGATAGATTCAATTTTATCTCTGATACAAGATGCACTAGCATCAGGATCGGAAGGTATAGGCTTAGCCAATCCCAATTCTATATTAGATTCATCTATTCCTGCATTGGCACACACAAATCCATGTTTGGTCTCGGAGATAATGAAATCAGGACCGACTTTTATGATCTCCTTTGATGCACCTATTATGGCTTCCACCAACTTAGGATCCTTACCCGTAGCCAATGCTATTTCAAACGCCTTTTTACTTGGAATAACAGAATCTAAATCGATAATTTCTCCTTCTACTTTGGCCACAGCAGTTTCTGCCACTACCAACACATCGCCATCTTCAATGGCCAAATCTAGAGCTCCAAATGACTCCAGTATGATTTCGCCCAGGTCATCCCCCTCCTGCAGGAGGGGAATTCCAGGAAGACCGATTAACCTGATTTCCATATTATTCAGAGTGAGCTTATTTCCCATTTTTTACTTCCAAAGGCTGCGGCTGATGTTACTGGATTGGTGAATTCGGAAAACTTACCCTGGTCCATTATGAATGCCGCTGCATCGGAGGAGTTATTGGCTTCAAAATCCACTTTCTGGGGATAAGTGTGTTCATATGTGGCTATGTAGCTTGATTCCCCCTCTAAAACTTTATCAACTATTACTTTGTCAGCAGTAACTATGCCAATGTATGATGCCCCATTCAGAACCGATGCTCCAGCTATTCGTGGAGTTTGGAAATCATCTTTCTCATAATCCATGGTTAAAAGTGACAAGGCCAAGGCATCTCTGATGGTCATACCACTGGCGATTTTTTCGGCGATAACATCAGTGTGAGAACCATTGGAAACCACAGCTATGTCATCTACAATTCGGATACAGTTGTATGCGATGTAGGGACTTTTAAAAATGTCCTTTTCAAATCCTTCCTTTGGAACTACTGCCACGCTTTCCGGGAAGGATTTGGTAATCCGGTTAGGAAAAGAACGGCTTGAAACTCTATAGGCAACGAAACTACCTTCTTCATTACTTCCAACGGCTAATATTCTCCCTAGATACAATTTATCACCCTCTAGATTGCTTTTGATAGACATAGTGTCTTAGACACGGTATATATAGATTGTATATAGATGGGTCTGTTGGACTATGATTCCATAATTTACTGTTGAGTGCTCACCGCTTTTTCCAGTGGCATTCCGGGAGGAGTAACGATGGTAATGAGCCCCTCTTTAGGTTTGATAGTGATTTCACCCTGGTCTATTACGTTGGTATGCACTGCAATTGCACTGTTGCGTATGTAACTGGACATGTTCACTCCGTTCACAGTGACGGTGTGCAAGCCAGACATGGGGATCAGGTAGTATTCTGAGGATCCACTGGTATCCGAAATTTCAGGTTTACCCCCGGCAGAATCTGAAACTGCTTGGAAACTACTGGTAACCATCAAAAATATTAAAATAGTAAAAATAACATCAATAAGTGGAACTAAACTTATTCGAGCTTGTTTGGAGCGTAGTTTGTTTTTATAGGCACGGGTGTCAATGGCCATGATGGATTCCTCACTGTTTCAACTTACTCTTCACAATGTGAGCATCTTCCTTGCACCTTTCTTTAACGATGTTTCCAATACTTTTTTCCAGCATGTGGGGATTGATGGAAACCCAAATATTGGCTTTAGGATTATTATAAACAGGTTTCACTTCTAAAACACCATTTGCATCATTCAATGCATCTATAGAGCAATCTACTTCATCACGTACGGCAATCAGCATTTCTGCCGCGCTCCAGTTAGTCATCTTCTTGGCAATTTCTATTTTGTCAATTTCACCTTCAATTTGACTGTTGATGTAAGAATAGAGGGGTAAGATTATAATAGCCACAGCTAAACCAACAATAGTGGTGATAAGCGCAATATAGATACCCTCCGCCATTGCAGTGGGGTTGGCATTCATACCTAATGCCTTAAAAGTATACCACATTCCAATTACAGTACCGATCAGTCCCAGAAGAGGAGCTATCTCAATTATGGTACGTATAGTATCCAGACCCTTGGTCATTCGACTCATTTCCACAATGAAAACGCGTTCCATGGCATCTTCCACTTCACTTTTGTTACGGTAACCGATCTTCAATGCCTCAGCCACGATACGGGAAATAGGATTATGAAATCTTCCAATTTCGCGCAGGGCTTCCAGAGATCCGCCTCTTTCCATGGATTCGTTTACCACGCCCATTATTTGGGGAAATTCAACTCGGGAAATCTTACGCAGGTAATAAATCTTTTCCAGAGAATAAAAAACTCCATAAATCCCTATTATGGTGATTATGTAGGTTATTAGACCTCCACTTTTAAACATCTCCAGGATGGTACTGACGCCACCACTGAAAAACTCATAAATCATTTTATTCCCCTCAGTTTTTCGACTGTGGCCCAGGAACGCCGAACAAAGTCTGGAAGATCCTGGTAAGATCTTTCTTGGAGAAATTTTATGGTACGAGGGTCGCTGGGATACCCTGACCCAATATCTTGGTATTCGTTACGGATTCTGTGAATTTCCAAGTCCCTTTCGACCTTGGCTACAATGGAAGATGCAGCAACGATGGGGTACCGGTCATCTGCTTTATGTTCAGCAATTACCCTTATTTCGGGATTAACTTCTTCCAGTTCCCTGGTTAGCCTTTCTGGTTTAACATCCATTGAATCAACCAGACAGATGTGGGGTTTAGCGGCATTGATTATCTGATTCATCCCAATCTTTTCGATTTGATTCAGATTCACATCCCTGGAACGGAGTAAATCAATATCTTGGGCTGATATTTTAACCAAATGACATTCAGCAATCTTTTTTATCTTCCGGGATAAGATCAATCGCTTCTTAGGAGCCACTTTTTTAGAGTCTTTAAGGCCTAATCGTTCCAGAAATCGCAGCCTATCTTTATCAATGGCAACACCACACAGTACCAAGGGTCCTATCACAGACCCACGTCCTGCCTCGTCTATTCCAAGTAGCTTCATTTGGCTATGGACTATTTCATTGCTTTTAATCTTACTTCCGGTTCCAGAGCCCGGGGTTCTGCTGCCACTATAGCTGCTCCTTTGGCCACCACAGTCATGGGATCATCAGAGATTTCCACTGGAACCCCAACTTCCTCGTAAATCCTTTCTTTAAGGCCATGAAGTTGTGAAGTACCACCCACCACTATGGTTTTGTTGTAGACTCCGGAAATTAATTCGGGAGACATCCTCTCCAACACCCGAGATAATGAATCAATTAATTTTATGATCAGGGGTTCAGCAGCATCAGCTACCAATTTTGAGTCAATTTCAACCTTCTGTGGTTTGTTGGTTTCCATGGACTTTCCAATGACGGTGGTGTTTAGTGGTTCCATTTCTGCATTGCAGTGCACCATCCCCACTTGGATCTTGGCTTTTTCTGCTTCGTGTATACCAATTTCTACTTTGAAGAGTTCTTTCACCTTTTCCACAATGTTAGTATCAACATCATCCCCACCGCTACGGATGGTTTCGATGTCTGTGATTCCTCCCAGTGAAATCACCACTATGTCACTGGAACCTGCCCCTAGGTCAATCACCATGGTGCCTGAGGCTTCTGCTATGGGTAATCCGGCACCGATGGCTGCAGAAAGTCCTTCACTAATTACCAGCACGTATTTGGCTCCAGCTTTTCTTCCAATATCTTCCACAGCCTTTTTTTCCACTTCAGATGCATCACCAGGAATACCGATTACAATTCGATCAATGCTTTCCGGACTTTCACCTGAGCCCTGATTCATAGCATAAACCAGGAGAGATTCCGCCTGGGCAATACTTTCGATTACCCCTTTTCGCAGTGGACGAACGGCTACAATATCTTCTGGGGTCCGGCCTAACATCGCTTTGGCTTCATCTCCCACTGCCAGTACGTAGCTTGGTTCCTCTTTTTTAACAGCTACTACAGATGGAATTTTATATAAATCGAATTTATCTCCTGAAGGCATCGCTACTACGGTGTTAAGAGTCCCTAAATCAATACCCAAAGTATTTGAAAGGGGTTGCTTCTTAACATCTACTTTTTCATCCTTATTTTTTAAAAAATCGAACATATATTTAATCCTCCTTCAAAATTTTGTTAAAGTCTATTATAAATAAACGGTTTTTTTTGGCGATTTTCTTGATTGTGGAAATCTGATCCTCTTGAGCGGATATTAGGAGAGTGGACAATGCCACATCTGCCATCTTAAACAATGGATCAATGGTATTTCTGATTAGAGTAGGTAACTTATCGGTGATGTATACATCTGTTTCAATGAATCCGGTGGTCTGATCTTCGATGAGGAAAGATAGGCGCATCTGTTCTTTTTCACAGTCTCCCACAAACTTTTTTATTTTATTTTCAGGCCCAACTGTTAAAAAGAGGTTAGGTTCGTTTTCAACGTAATATGGGGCTATTTTTAGATAAGCACCACCATTTTCTTTACAAATCAAACTCAGATCTCTTATTTTATTTATATCTCCGTAGAGCATGATGAAATCAAATTTTTTTGTAACAAAAGATTCTTTTGTGATTACGTGTTCTCTATAGAGGATCTCCACACGATCTTTATCCATTATAGCAGCATAAGCTACATTGTTGACCATTTCCTCGTTCCCGGCGATGACACACCATATTTCATCCGAATCTTGAATAGTGGAAACTTTAGCCGCTCTTCTGAGGATTTTAATTTTGTTCTCTATCATTTATGTTTCACTTCTTAGGATCAGTTATCCCCTGTTGCTGTTGCATTTTTCTCGTGTAATATTCGGTCTCAATCAAAACAGTCAAGATTATTTAATTTACATTAATATAAGTAGTGTTTAGTTACAATAAATTCATTTTATTTTACGCAGTGTTCCATCTAATTTCCCAATATATACCTTGTTATAAATTAAACTTTTCTTAAGAATTCCATTAGTAGTAATCACAACATATTCATAAATAGGATAATGGACACCTTGATATGAAAAGAGGATAAAAAAGTTAAGAGTTATAAAGCTGGTGACGAAAGAAAATGTTTGTTAAAGGGACTATAAAAAAAGCAGGTATTTTGTTATCTCTAGCTTTTTTGACTTTATTTTTCGGATATACTTACTTGGCCTTCATATTTTTCGCAGCCCTTGTATTCCTTTTACAATTCTTCCGGGACCCCCACCGTGCTGTACCGGAGGGTAAAGGGTTAATACTCGCTTCAGCAGATGGAAGGATTTTTAATGGGAAAATTGATACCATAAAAACCGTTAATTATGATGATCCCCTGATGGAATATATTTTAGAGAAAGAGCAAAGGGGCATACTGGTAAGTACTTTCATGTCTGTCTTCGATGTACATGTTAACCGTGTTCCCATATCTGGCAGAGTAGTAACCACCAAATATTATCCAGGAAAATTCAAAATAGCATCTGGAAGTGTACATACTGTAAATGAAAAGAATTTAATAGTAATAGATTCAGAATATGGGAAGTTGGGGATAATTCAAATATCAGGGTTCTTAGCTAGGCGTATTGTATCGTATGTTGGTCCTGGTGATTGGGTTGAGTCGGGGGATCGATTGGGAATGATAAAATTCGGATCAAGGGTAGATTTAATAATTCCCACCCCCAATTCAGAGGTCATGGTTAGTGAGGGCCAAAAATCAAAAGCAGGGGAAACCATCATTGCTAGAATGTTCTGATAGATCAACACGATTTAAAGGCGTGTTAAAGGGGTGGTGTGCATTGAATAAACATAAAAATATGAATAATAATTTGTATTATAATAATATTGGAGTTTTTTTCAATGCATATTAAAGATTATTTAGCTGCACCAGATTTACTATCACTTTTAAATGCATCAACTGGATTTTTATCAATTTTAATGCTTTTAGATGGTTATTATATATTTTCAGCCCAGTTAATGCTCTTAGCAGTGATATTTGATTCCCTTGATGGATGGGTGGCTAGGAAGACAAAACGCAATGATCATTTTGGTTTTGGAAAAAACATTGATTCACTTTCTGATGTAATTTCATTTGGTGTAGCTCCGGGAATGTTTTTGTGTATT
>JAKQFA010000029.1 GCA_029556335.1 Methanobacteriota archaeon | reverse complement strand
CAAGTCGTGACGAACTGGATGACCATAATATTCTCTTTTATCCATTTAATCACTCCAGGTACTTGATTTCTACTGCTAGGATGCCCACGGTTACGACTACCACCAGGATCATCAAAAAAAGGATAATGGGATCTAATAGGCTGCTGAGGGTGTTGGTCATCCGGGTGCCTCCAGAGTGGTGTCGTGGTCGGTTCCACATAGTGGGCAGGTTTTCCGGTATATTGTGACTCCTTCTTCTGCGTCCATGATTAGTACATCGTAGTTGGTGGGTAGTGGTATGAGGCACCGCCGGCACCTATCCAGAGGGGGTGTGGTCATAGAGATTCCTCCACCCCTGCCTGGCTGGGTATCTTGAAAGTGGTGAAATCCCTACTCTTCAACAAGAACTTCTCACCCTCATACTCCACAAACAAATACAAATTATCACCTAGGCTCATCCTGGCACTTGTCACCCTGGCAGTTATAGTCTCTCCGATGGGATGACCTGGTTTCAGGTGGAAGGTGCATACCCTGCCGATTGCTGATTCCAGGTCACTTGCAAATAGGTTCTTAGAAAACATGGGAGGACTAGGCCCCCTGTAACGCTTTCCTGACCACCTTCAAATCCCCTGGTGTAAGGTCTTGCCTGCCCACCATCATAGATCCGGCTTCGATTATGGCTATGTCGTTGAGTTCTTCATCAGCTGCGTCCATTTCTTCTAGGATCATGGTGAGTGGTTTGCATTTTTTGGATAGTTCTTGGTAGCTGGGCAGGACTTCCGCTTCTGCTGGTTTGGTTTGTTTCTTAGCAGTTTTTTTAGTGGGTGCTGGTGGCTCCGGAGAGGGAGGAGCTGGTGAAGTATTCCTATTATTTTTGGGTGTGCGGGTCATCTCCTCCGCAGGTGTGCCACTTATTCCTTCAAGTGCCACAACCCACCGTAACACATTAGATAGGGCCTTGCTACCTGCCCGTGTCTGTGCCATACTAGCCAACTGGAAGAGTGGTTTGCCCCTCCAGTTC
>JAKQFA010000013.1 GCA_029556335.1 Methanobacteriota archaeon | reverse complement strand
CAGGCCCGTCTACTTCACTGCCCACTCCCTGGGGGCCTGGAAGAAACAGATGGTGGGGGGAGACCCGGATGAGATGGAGCAGAAGTATAACTTCCAGCACAGGATTTCTGAGGAGCTGCGCATATTCCAGTCGGTTACAGGCCAGACAGTTAACAGTCATGAAGAGATGGCTAAGATAGAAGAGTTGTACCATTACAAACCTAAAAGGATGGAGTTCATCCCCCCCGGTGTGGATGTGCACAAATATCGGCCCCTTAATCCCGGTGAAGAGGAACTGGAATTTGATCTTCCCGATAGATATATACTGATGCTGAGCAGGACATCTAAGGCCAAGGGACATGATTTACTCCTGAACGCGTTTATGCAGGTCCGGGGGGAGTTTGAAGATCTGCACTTGCTCATTAGTTTGGATAGGGATTGTCAAGATCAGGATGGATTGGATGTTCTGTCAAATATAGAGTGTTTTCTGGATGAAAATTCACAGGAAAATATTAAGCTATGGGGTTGTATACCTAGCGAATTCTTACCAGTTATTTATAGAAATGCCCTGCTTTACGTCCTGCCAGCTAGGTTCGAACCCTTTGGTATGGCTGCCCTGGAAGCCATGGCTTGCCAGGTGCCAGCTGTCATCTCCCAATATGCGGGTATACAGGAAAACCTATCAAACGGCGAGGACTACCTGAAAATCGACCCCTACAATACTCAGGAACTATCCAACACCATAATAAAACTCCTGGAAAATGAAGAACTCGCCCGGAAAATAGCAAAGAAGGGACGAGAAACAGTGGTGCAAAATTTCAGCTGGGAAGCTGTTGCCCAAAGGTTAATGGATTTTTATGACAGGGACCTGGAAAGCTGATGTTACTCCTTTTAGATGTCAAGCTTCCTCACTATATACTGAAGAGGCCAGCTAGAAGTATCCAGTTAATCTCTTTCTTACATGTCTCTTGACACTTTTTTGGGAGAGTAGATAATAGTTCTGATTCTATTGCTGGTTTTAAGATTTCTTTTTTTAGTTAAGTTCTTAAACTTTAATTTACTTATACAATATTAGGATTGATTCAATTTAAAGGAGGATTGACCATGGAAACGAAAAATAAAGAACTCCATAATATTTGTATGCTGAGTACTCATGGGTATTTTGATCCGGTCCCAGAGTTGGGTAAAATCGACACGGGTGGACAGGTTCTCTACGTCCTGAACATTGCTCGTTCACTGGCTAAAGATGGTATCAATGTGGATATTTACACCCGCTGGTTCGATCCTGATAAAAAACAAATTGAAACCTTCCCCGAC
>JAKQFA010000011.1 GCA_029556335.1 Methanobacteriota archaeon | reverse complement strand
GTGGAATATGAAGAAAGCTTTATAAAATGCTATGCCAGGAAAGGATCGGATGGTGAAATATTAGGATACCAGCGCCGGGTTTTACTATCAAGTAACGGTAAGCTCGGGGGGTGTCCTGAGGATACGGACCCGCGGCCGGTGTTGGTGTTATGGAAAGATGACTTCTTAAGAGTAAAAGAGGGCTTTAGTATATATCAAGAAGCCGAAACACGGCTTAAAAAAGAAGTCGATAACCTGAACGGTAAGGTGGATAAGTTAGAATCAGATTTAAAGGATAAAGAAGATGAAACCCACCAACTAAAACAAGAACTAAAACAGGTTATAGATGATAAGGAGCATGAAAACCAAGAACTAAAAAGGGAGCTTACCCTATATCAAGAAGCCGAAACACGCACCAAAAAGGAACTCCAGGAACTAACCGAAAGCAACCACCAACTAAAACAAGGTATTGACGATAAAGAACTTGAAATAAGAAAAGCCATTGCCTTTATTGGGGTGGCCTGGGCTGGTATCCAGGACCTAAAAAAAAGGTCATGGTGGGAACGCCTGAGGGGTGGGATCCCAGAAAGTCTTATCCAGCTGCAAAAACCACCCTCTGAAATATTCCCATTACCTGAGGATCTGATCTTATTGGAAGATGAAACCACCCCGGGAGAGGTGGAATAGATGAAAAGAGAACGGCCCGTTCTCCGAATGTATGCCAGTGATAAGAAGGAACTACTAGACCCTAAAAGCTTGGAGGGTTTCAAGAAAGGGGATCCGATCGCCTTGATATACGGCCCGGACCTCATAAGTTTAATTGATGACTTGAAGGAACTCCTAGAGGATTATCTTATTTTATATGAGAGATATGAGGATTGCCAGGCTGTAATTAAAAAGCATATACAAAAACAAGGCGGGGGTTAAGGGGCTTATGAATAATGATGACATCCTGGAGACTGAACACCAAGAACGGATCCGTGATATACACCAAAAAATCGATAACATAGAATATAATATAA
>JAKQFA010000002.1 GCA_029556335.1 Methanobacteriota archaeon | reverse complement strand
GGGAGCTCTCAGGATCTAAGTTTCAATGGAAAAGGGGTTATCTTAGAAAAGGAATAGAAGAAGCCCTTTTATTATGGATAGAAGAAGAAGAAAAATAAGAATCCCTCAAGTGGGAACCCTACCAACTACCATTATATTTATTGGATGGTGCCACTAAAAACATACTTACCCACCTATCCCTTTACTTTCCCGGTACCATCCTTTAACCATCATAAAGACCCATTATAAAGGGGTTCCTTAATCACTATCTAATAGACACTAAGGGATAGATTCACGGTCATTTAATATATTATTTGACAAAAAAAAGACACATCTACGGGGTGTAGTATCTTAGCTAAGAATTAAAGGGACCATGACAAAACGGGCCCCCCCCCCGGTTTCCAGGGGTGCACCACCACCAAGGGAGAGTATATGGGGGTGCCCCAATTCATGGGAAAAAATCAATCTCTTAACCTTAACATTCTTAACAAATTCCACTTTAACCTTAACAGCCTGACCCTTTACAACCCTTTACAAAATAAGACCTTAACCCTTTACACTACTTTTTTACAAATTTTGATCATTCTACCAGCTGCCAGGATAGGAATCCACTATTTTTTATAAACCCACCACCCCCGATCATAGGATATTCTCATTGATAACCAACGGGAATAAAACACCAATTTTAAGGGCTGCCAGGGATTGGGGCTTTCTATGGGTTCCCAGGGTTCGGGGTGTGTATGCAGATCCTGAGCTAATATTTACTTCGTTAAAGTTCTGATTAACGAAGTAGAAGGATCATGATTCCCATATATTCCCAGGTATAACCACCACCACCCCGGGTGGTTATCATAAATACCCTCAGATAATATAATGTAATAAATAAGTGGTGGTGCCATTGGTGGAATATGAAGAAAGTTTTATTAAATGTTATGCCAGGAAAACACCCGGGGGCACGGGCCAGGGATACCAACGCCGGGTTTTATTATCATCTACTGGGAAACTCGGGGGGTGTCCTGAGGACACGGACCCGCCCGCGGTGGTGGTATTATGGAAAAAAGACTTCTTAGACCTAAAAAGGGAGCTTACCCTATATCAAGAAGCCGAAACACGCACCAAAAAGGAACTCCAGGAACTAACCGAAAGCAACCACCAACTAAAACAAAGTATTGACGATAAAGAACTTGAAATAAGAAAAGCCATTGCCTTTATTGGGGTGGCCTGGGCTGGTATCCAGGACCTAAAAAAAAGATCATGGTGGGAACGCCTGAGGGGTGGGATCCCTGAGAGTCTTATGCAGCTGCAAAAACCACCCTCCGATTTATTACCCTTACCATTTGACGAACCGATCAACATAGACGAAACAAAGAAGAAGCCGGGAAAGGTGGAATAGATGACAAAAAGGCCCGTTCTTAGAATGTACGCCTCCGATAAAAAAGAACTATTAGATCCTAAAAGCCTGGAGGGTTTCAAGAAGGGGGATCCGATAGCTCTTATTTATGGTCCGGACCTCATAAAGTTAATAGATGACTTGAAGGAGCTTTTAGAGGATTATCTTATTTTATATGAGAGATATGAGGATTGCCAACGGGTTATTAAAAAACACATACAAAAACAAGGCGGGGGTTAAGGGGCTTATGAATAATGATGACATCCTGGAGACTGAACACCAAGAACGGATCCGTGATATACACCAAAAAATCGATAACATAGAATATAATATAAAACGGTCATTTGACCTTATGATCTTATACCTCCACCTAACAAACCGGGAGGATTGCAGCCCAGAGGTTAGGAAAGCCATTGATAAATTAGTTAAAAATTATCTGGAAAAATATGATCTCACAATCAAGAAGCTCATAGATCGGGAGCTCTCAGGAATTGGAGGTTTGGGGGGCAAATACTAATTTTATATGGCTTATTGGGACGGTGCCCCCCGGTGCCTTATCCATGAATGAAGAACATTTTTAATTTAATTGTGGGTAAGGCTCCTATGTTCCCAATTCATAGCCCAAAAAAACATTAAAATTATTTTATTCTATTTTGTTTCCTCAATTGCCATTAATTCCACTTGCAAGGACCGGATCACCGCCTCCAGGTTAAGCCTCTTAGTAAGTAGATTGTCAAGTTGGATGTCATAGGACGGACCAACAAGGGGATCAACACCGGCCCGGACCCAGGCCTCCACCCTGGGCAAACTCTTCTTAACCTGTGATAATTCCCTTTCAGCATGCTTTAAGTTTCTTTTAAGAACCTCAACCCGTGGGGGGTGGTCGTGGAGTGAGAACCCCCGTTTTTCCCAGTGGTGGCGGCTGGTTTGGGTCATTTTCTTTTTATCTGCCATTCACTGGGCCTCCAGGGCTTCCGCTATCCTTGTTAATAGGCTTATTATCTGTTCTTGGTTTGCTAAGAATTGGAGGATTGTTTCATTCCTTAAATTAGATTTTGCCATAAGTTAAACACCACCACTAAAAAAATAAAGGAACATGTTTTAAAGAAAATTCCTAACACCTGGTAGCAACACCCGGCCGGGTCTCCTTCTGGTCCTCCTAGCAACCCTCATATATTTAAGAACCGGTGGCTTATCCATCAACTGGGAAAGTTCATATAACTTTTGATCATACTCGGGGTTGTTTTCCTGGAAAGCCCTCGCTTGAAGATCCCAAAAGAGATGATTGAGCTCTATGAAGTAGGGAATATATGTCTCACTTTCCAAGTTTCGGAGTGTCTCACCTTCCAACTTGAAGTATTCCGTCTTCAGGGCCTCGGTTTCCTTTTCAGCCGTTAAGAGTAAGTTTTCAACCTTCTTAATTTCCTTAAGCTTAGCTTTATACTCTTTATCAAATAACTCAGGCATAAGGCCGGCTTTTTGTCTTAGTTCTTCAGCTTCTCTTTGAAGGATTTTTAAACCGTCCTTATAGCCACCTATTTTATTAGGGCCGTCCCGGGTTGCTTTCGCCTTCAATTCCTGAATTTCCGCTTTTAATTCACTTATCCGTTCCATTTTCACAGGGTCCGGTTCTGGTAGTTTTATATTATCCATTGATTAATCAACTCCTAAATTATTTTTTTTTATTTATTTGTTACCCCTTAGGGTTTCTTTAATCGTCTTTTTGGCTCTTTCCTCCATTTCTTCGACTTCATGGAGTAATCCAATTAAAAAATCGTATTCCTTCAGGTTTTCGGTTCTGTTAAGCTCCAATATTAGGGCCTCCCGGGTCTGGAGGGATTTATTCAAAACTTCCCGGGCCTTATCAGCTTGATTTCTCTTTTTGCTCCTGGGCCGTCTTTTAACCCTATGCAGCATAGGGGATCAGCCCCTAGCCTGGTTAAGATAAACCCGGATCAGATCAATATTTTCCAAATCCCCGGGTGTTAAATCCTCCACATCCTCAAAGCCGTTAATATGTTTTTCCAGTAAATCCAGGCCCTCAGGGCTCCCAATCTTATCCATAAAAGCCGCTCCTAACTCACCTACCAAGGAAAGGGCACTCTTTAGGTGCACATCCTCCCGGGTCCGTTGGTACTCCATCAAATCCCGATCAAGCAGCGGCTGGCCGGTGATGGCTGCTACTTCGCGCGCCACGCCCAAAATGCTGGCCGTGCGGGCCGTGCTGGGCAAGATGGCGATATCGAGCACGGCATCGCCGATGTAATCTGCCAGGGGCAGCCCCACCGGGGCTTCGTCATCCAGGATGATAATGCCGTCGTGTTCTTCAGAGATGCCTAGCTCTT